>CAWJOP010000004.1:0-67500 GCA_963844535.1 uncultured Gammaproteobacteria bacterium
ACAGCTGATTTTTTATGGTTAAAGCCAATTGATAGGATACTTTGGCACATGTTGAATTCAGTCGGAAGACAAACAGCATGTGTGGAGGTTGGTGGACCTTTTGCACATTGGTTAGCTGAAATTGAATTAAATCATAAGCTTTATGTGCCAATGGTAAAACCAGCAGTGGATGCACTTGAAGGTGCATTAAAAGAAATACTTTGTAAGGATGAAGATGAATAAAAGTATATATAGATAGTAGGTATATAGTATGCGTGGTTTAGAGAAGAAGCATGAGCAAAACGAACAGAAGCTTATACGTGATACCCGCACGTTTGGGCAGCGCTTTGCTGATTTTTTCAAGAATGCAAGTAATAGTGCAGTTGCACTGGTAGGAGCTGCCTCCTGTGCATTGTTCTTTCCAGCTGTAGCAGATATTGTTGCAATTTTAGGCATTCTAATGTTTTTATACACTTATACCCGTAAATCCACTTTGCCATTTCGTATGCCGCAGCGTTCAGGTGTTAGATTATAATGACCTTACCGGGTAGTAAAAAACCACATAAAGCACGTGGTATTTGTTTTTTTGGCAATGATCGTAATAACAATGAAGAAATTTGGTTTAACAATGATGATATGCGTACCCACGTACTTATTTTTGGTTCAACCGGTAGTGGTAAAACAGAAGCGTTAATTTCGCTTGCTTATAATGCACTTAGTTCAAGGCAGTGGTTTTATTTATGTCGATGGTAAAGGTGATAACTCACTTTTTGCCAAAGTATTTTCCATGTGTCGCAGTATGGGACGTGAAGATGATATGTTATTAATTAACTTCATGACCGGTGCGCGAGATATTGTTGGCGCGCAAGAAAAACGTCTTTCCAATACCATGAATCCATTTTGCAATGGTTCATCCAGCATGTTGTCACAATTAGTCGTGAGTTTAATGGATTCAGGCGGTGGATCAGCAGATGGTGATATGTGGAAAGGCCGTGCAATCGTGTTCGTTGAAGCATTAATGAAAGTATTGGTTTACATGCGTGATAAGGGCAAAATTTTACTGGATGCCAATACCATTCGTAATTATTTTGATTTGGAACGTCTTGAAGCGATGGCAATGGATAAAATTTATCCGTGATAATCAAGAACCAGTGAGTTATGTCTGACATACCTCCGACAGTGACTGGAACCGATTCACTAACTATGTAATTAACTTGCCAGGTTATGATAAATGCGAAAAAAGGTAAACAAGTTTCGCAAGTGTTAGAGCAACATGGTTTTATCACCATGCAATTAACCCGAGTATTTGGTTCGTTGGCAGATACTTATGGGCATATTATTCGTACCAATTTGGCTGAAGTGGATTTGAAAGATGTGGTATTAAATCGCCGTATTTTAGTGGTACTTGTTGCCTGCATTGGAAAAATCGCCAGATGAATTAGTCAAACTTAGGTAAAGTTATTATTGCTTCATTAAAAGCAATGATGGCAGCAGGTTTAGGTGAAGAAGTTGAAGGTAATTATCGCGAAATTATTCAGCGTAAACCAACAAATGCACCAACGCCTTCATATTTGTATTCTTGGATGAATATGGTTATTATGCGGTAAAAGGATTTGCTGTTGTGCCAGCGCAAGCGCGTTCACTTGGGATTCTCGTGTTATTTTTGCAGGACAAGATTTACCAGCATTCCAAAAAGCATCAAAAGAAGAAGCTGCATCAATTGGTGCAAATACCAACATTAAAATTTGTATGAAATTGGAAGATCCGACAGAAACTTGGGAATTTTTCACTAAAACAGCAGGTGAATCTTATGTCACAAAAGTGGATTCATTTCAAACCGATGCTGAAAGTATTATTAAATAATTATATGGATACCCGAAGCGCTTCAGTCGAAAAACGTGCGCGTATTGATTTACTTGGATTTAAAAGATCAAATGCCAGGTGAGGCGCATATTTTCTTTAAATCGGATGTGGTTCGTGCCAGACTTTTCTACGCCGATCCGCCTAAGATTAAAGAATTACGTTTAAATTATTTCCTCAAAGTTGAGCCACCAGTAATGCGAGAGTTGGTGGAGCTAGAAAAAAGAATTGTACATTTTCAAAAAGTGGTTCAAGCCAATAATTATTTCTCACAAACTAAAATTGATGCTACTGATATTGAAGCTGTTGCGAAAACCCTCGCAGAAAATAAAATGCTTGAACCTATTGAGCGTGGTATTTCAGCATTATTAGCTTATCATAACCAGAATGCTTCCAAAGGAGAGGCTGAAGCAGCGACAATTACTGAACTCTTAGAAACTCCAGAAGGCGAAATTAATATTTTTGTTAATTTGTCTATCCCTGAAGATATGCGTGATTTGATTTCAAACCGTGATTTAAGCCGTTTTTCAAAACCATTGCTAGATCAACTAAAGACGCGAGAACAGATTCAATTTGTAGAGAGATTATCTGGTAAGTTAGAAGCTACAGCTAGCAATGTTGCCACTGAAATTGTTAAAGATATTCGCTCTGCAACTCAATATCCACCTATTATTACTGATCAATTGACGCCCACACAAGTGTCTTCAACTATTAGTGAATTGATTGGACATTTTAATACTGCCAGGGCCGGTGGTGGCGAGGCCGAGAAGAAGGGTGAGTAATTTTGTTGATTACCCTATCTATTTGCTAACAGGTGAACCCTGTGATGACAAAAATAAATTTCTTGAACGATTAGAAAGCTCATTAAAGAGCGGTATAAAATTGGTGCAAGTAAGAGCTAAATCACTCAATTATGATCAATATCAAAAGATAGCCTCTGCAGCAGTAGAGTTATGCCATCAATATGGCGCAAAAGTATTGGTTAGTGTTCATCTACCGCTGGTGAGAAAACTTGCTGCAGATGGCCTTCATTTGCCTAGTGTTGAATTGATGAAGTTAACGAATAGGCCATTGGGTAAAGAATATTTATTGTCAGTAGCTTGTCATGATGCGTTGCAAGTAATACATGCAGCAAAAATTGACGCAGATTTTGCGGTAATTTCACCGATATTTTCAACGCCTTCTAGTCCATTGGGTGTTCCTTTAGGCTGGGAAAATTTTTCATCTTTAGCTAAGCTTGCAAAAATTCCAGTTTATGCATTGGGAGGATTAGCACCCAATCATCTTAAAATTGCTAAATCTTATGGTGCAGTCGGCATGGCTGCGATAAGGTCAGTTTGGGGTAGATAATCTAATCAACTTCAACTTCCACTTCTTTTGTCATGCCAGCGAAGGCGCATTACTCTCCGGGGAATCTGTATAATAAGCAAACAAGCTGTTTTTCTGTAAAAAAATAAAAATATACGTCCCCTCTCCCAGCCCCAAAGGTGATAAAACCTCTTCAGCTTTTTCTGGGAGAGGGGACGTATATTTTTACTGATCGCCATAGCTTTGCGCTGGGGCATGACAAGCTTTATTGACACTCTTGTAATAATGTACTAGCATACTAATACAATATAACATTAATTCAATACTAAATATTTTATGAAATCATCACAACAAATTGCTGTTGGTAGTAAAGGTAAAACTATTGAGAATCAGTTATATGCTGCTATTGCTTTGCTGAAAACTTCTGAAGAAGCGAGACAATTTTTTCAAGATTTATGTACGCCTGCTGAACTTCAGGCAATGGCAGATAGATGGCAAGTCGTTGCTTTGATTAAGGCGGGTAAGCCTTATCGGCAAATTTATGAGGAGACTGGTGTCAGCATGACAACCGTTGGGCGAGTAGCGCGTTGCATTACATTCGGCGAAGGGGGCTATAACTTGATTTATGAACGCTCGGAGAAAAAATCATATGAAAGCTCAACCAAGATTAAGAATTGCCGTACAAAAAAACGGACGTCTAAATAATGATTCAATAGATTTGTTGATTAGATGTGGATTAAAAATTCGTGCTACTAAGAATGCATTGTTTTGTCATGGCGAAAATTTACCGATTGATGTTTTATTGGTTCGTGATGATGATATTCCTAGTTTAGTAGTAGATGGAGTGTGTGATTTAGGTATTGTCGGAGAAAATGTGTTGCTTGAGCAGGCAATTACTTATCAGCAGGATAATGCCCAAAGTAATTTTGCAGTGATTAAAAAACTGGGGTTTAGTCAGTGTCGGCTTGCAATTGCTTTACCGCAAGCGCAGTTGTTTGATGGTCCTGATTCGTTAACGGGACTGCGTATAGCGACTACTTATCCAAATTTATTGCGAGAGTATTTGGTGCGTAATCAAGTTAAGGCAAAAATAGTCACTATTTCCGGATCAGTAGAAATTGCTCCACGTCTTGATATGGCAGATGCTATTTGTGATTTAGTAGCAACGGGTCGCACGCTCGAAGAGCATAATTTAAAAGAAGTTGATCAAGTGGTTACTAGCCAGGCAGTGTTAATTAAAAGTTTAAAAACTTTAACAGAAAATGTGCCGTCGAAAAAAAATGACATTTTAGAGCTTTTACTTAGGCGTATAGGCGGTGTATTAAAAGCACAAGAAAGTAAATACATTATGTTTCATGCACCGAAAGCGTCGTTGCCAATGATTAAAGAGTTTTTACCTGGTAGTGAAATGCCAACAATTATGGCTTTGGATGGCATTGAAGATAAGGTTGCGGTGCATGTGGTATCAAGTGAAGGAGTTTTTTGGATTACTTTGGAAAAATTAAAACAGGCAGGGGCTAGTTCAATTTTAGTACTGCCAATTGAGAAAATGTTGAGTTAGTAAAATGAACCTATATAACTGGAATAAACTACCATCGTCAGAACAGCGTAATGTATTGTCACGACCAGTAGTTTCGTCAGAACAAGATCAAGCGATTCATGAGAAGACGCAAGATATTATTAACCAAGTTCGATTAGACGGCGATAAAGCACTGATTGCATTGGCGGCGCAATATGATTTTGTAGTGTTAGATCAACTTAAAGTAACTGAAAATGAATTTTCAGCTGCGGAAAAACAGGTTAATCGCAGTGAAAAACAGGCAATGCTATTTGTTAAACAACAACTTGAGACCGTACATCAAGCGCAATTACCGGTGGTAAAAACCATTGAAGTGTGTGAAGGGGTCGTTTGTGAACAGCAATTTCGTCCGATTGAGCGAGTTGGATTATATATACCAGGCGGATCAGCGCCATTAGTGTCTACGGTTTTTATGTTAGCAGTTCCGGCAGAAATGGCCAGTTGTCCTGTGCGTGTTTTATGTACTCCTGCCAATCGTCAAGGAGAAATTAATCCTTATTTATTAGTTGCAGCAAGGTTATGTGGCATTCAAACCATTTACAAAGTAGGTGGTGCACAGGCAATTGCTGCTATGGCATATGGCACTGAATCGATTCTTAAAGTAGATAAAATTTTTGGACCAGGTAATGCTTGGGTTACACGGGCAAAAATGTTGGTTGCGCAAGATCCTAATGGCGCAAGTATTGATATGCCAGCTGGACCTTCTGAGTTAATGGTGATAGCAGATGAAAACGCAAATGCTACGTACGTTGCAGCAGATTTACTTTCTCAGGCCGAACATGGTGTTGATTCACAAGTTATGCTGCTAACTTTTTCAACTGCATATGCAGAAAAAGTTAAAGCTGCTATTTTGCAGCAAGTTGCTTTATTGCCACGCAAAAAAATTATTGAAGAATCATTAGCGCATAGTCGAATTATTGTCGTAGATAATATTGAACACGCTATTTCAATTAGTAATCAATATGCCCCAGAGCATCTTATTTTACATATAGCAGATGCAGAAAATTATATACCGATGATTCAAAATGCCGGCGCAGTTTTTCTAGGACCATGGTCGCCAGAAACAGTAGGTGATTACGTCACAGGTTCTAATCATGTATTACCAACCTATGGTTATGCACGTAGCTTTAGTGGTCTTTCGTTAAAAGATTTTATGAAGATTATTAGTTTTCAGACAGTTACTAAGCAGGAACTAAAAAGAATTGGCCAGGTTGCTGAGTGTTTAGCAGAACTAGAAGGGCTTAATGCACATAAGCAGGCGGTGTCATTGCGGCTAGCTGATTTAGCAAATGAAACGGTTGCAGATGATGCTGTGTTGGAAGATGAGTTGATAAAAGTATTGTTTATCGATAGAGACGGTACTTTGATTGAAGAACCAGAAGATCGCCAAGTTGATAACATTGAGAAATTGGTTTTTATGCCAGAAGTTATTCCTGCTTTGCTGAAACTTAAACAAGCAGGATATGTGTTTGTAATGGTGAGTAATCAAGATGGATTAGGAACAAAACGTTTTCCTAAACAAGCATTTACTTTGCCTCATCAACTTATGCTGGATACTTTTACTTCACAAGGTATTACATTTGCAGCAATTTATATTTGTCCACATCAGTTGAATGACGGTTGTGATTGTCGCAAACCCAATATAGGGCTAGTACGTGATTATTTGGCTAGGCAAAAAATTGATCCAAAATTTTCCTATGTGGTTGGTGACAGGCAAACAGATCTTGAGTTTGCAGCCAATCTTGGTATCAAAGGGATTCGTATTGGTGAAAAAGATACGCCAAGTTGGACAGAAATTGTCGATAAAATTTTGTGGTTATCCCGTTCAGCACAAATAACACGCCAAACCAGAGAAACTCATATTGAGGTAGAAATTAATCTTGATACACCAGATAACATTCGAGTGGAAACAGGCATCGGTTTCTTCAACCATATGTTGGAACAATTGGCTAAACATGGTGGGTTTAGTCTATTGGTAAAAGTTTGTGGTGACTTAGCTGTGGATGAACATCACACTGTTGAAGACACTGCAATTGTACTTGGTAAAGCGATGCGCAAAGCATTAGGAAATAAACTGGGCATTGCTCGTTATGGGTTTGTATTGCCGATGGATGAAGCATTGACTCAAGTTGCGATTGATTTGAGTGGACGATCCTATTTTGTTTTTAACGGTGCATTTACGCGGGAATTTGTCGGTAATTTAGCAACTGAATTAGTGCCGCATTTTTTTCGCTCATTTGCAGATGGCCTTAAGGCAACTTTGCACATCGAGGTAAAGGGAGACAACACGCATCATATGATTGAAGCAATGTTTAAAGGTGTTGGGCGCGCATTACGTCAGGCGATGTTAAGAACGGATACGAGTTTGCCTACCACTAAAGGTGAATTGTAGGATGATTGCGATTATATCTTGTTGTGGCGCTAATTTAGCCTCAGTGCAATATGCTTGTGCACGCCTAGGTAAAAAAGCAATATTAACTACAGATCCGGAAACAATTACTGCAGCAAGTCATGTGATTTTGCCGGGTGTAGGTACGGCTAAACAGGCGATGCAACGATTACAAACATTTCAACTTGTTGATGTCATTATTAATTTAAAGCAGCCAGTATTAGGTATTTGTTTGGGCATGCAAATTTTATATGAGTATTCAGCGGAAGGTGAGGTGAGCGGGTTAGGAATTCTTTCTGGCAAAATTACTGCGTTGCCAATTAGATCTAATTATACCATCCCGCATATGGGTTGGAACCAATTGCAGATCAATTTAGCGCAATCACCATTAGTAGCAGAAATTAAATCACAGAGTTATGTCTATTTTGCTCATAGTTATCATGCGCCAGTTACTTCTGCCACAGTAGCAGCGGTGCATTATTCAGTGCCATTTTCAGCAATTATTCAGCATAAAAATTTTTATGGCACACAGTTTCATCCAGAAAGATCTGGAAAAGTTGGTGAAAAGATTTTATGGAATTTTGTGCAGAGGTAATTATGAACCTATATCCAGCAATTGATCTACAATCTGGCAAATGCGTTAGACTTTATCAGGGCTGTTATGAAAAAGTAACAACCTATGATCCACAACCTATAACGGTTGCTAAAGATTTTTCTAGGCAAGGAGCGGATTTTTTGCATATTGTTGATTTAGATGGTGCGCAAAATGGCCGAATTAATAATGCAGAATTGATTATAGAAATTGCTAATGAATGTGGATTAAATGTGCAGACAGGTGGTGGTATTCGTTCGTGGCAACATGTTCGTGATTATCTTGCACAGGGCATTCATCGAGTGATTTTAGGTAGCGTAGCAGTGACACAGCCACAACAAGTGATGGAGTGGATTTCTGAATTTGGTTGTGAACGAATTGTAATTGCATTAGATGTTCGTATCGATAAAACGCGGGTGCCTAAACTAGCGCTACATGGTTGGCAAACTTGTAGCACAAAAAGTTTATGGGAATTATTAGATTTATATCAAGATTCTCTACTCAAACATGTGTTGTGTACTGATATTGATCGTGATGGCACTTTTTTTGGACCTAATTGTAATTTATATCAAGAATGTATCCAGCATTATCCTTTATTGCAACTACAAGCTTCCGGCGGAATTGCTTCATTAGCGGATATCAAAAAACTTTCAGCTTTAAAAGTATCGGGTGCTGTGGTTGGTAAGGCGCTTTATGAGCACAAATTTTCTCTTAAAGATGCGTTTAAAGAGGTTGCATTATGTTAGCAAAACGCATTATTCCTTGTTTAGATGTGAAAGATGGCAAAGTGGTTAAGGGCATTCAATTTCAGCAACATCAAATTGTGGGTGATATTTTAGCGTTAAGTGAATATTACTGTGAGGCCGGCGCTGATGAATTAGTGTTTTATGATATTACTGCTAGCTGTGATCGTCGTACGGCCGATCGAGCATGGGTGACTAAAATAGCTAAGACATTAAATATTCCCTTTTGCGTTGCTGGTGGTATTCGCAATTTAGATGATGCAAGAGCAATTTTGTATGCTGGTGCTGATAAAATATCGATTAATAGTCCCGCACTGGAAAATCCTAATTTGATTAACCAATTATCTGCTGAATTTGGTCAGCAATGTGTAGTAGTTGGGATAGATAGTTTAAAACAGGGTGATGAATATATAGTCTGCCAATATACCGGCGATAGCGAAAAAATGCGCAAAACAGATCGGTTAACTATCGATTGGATACAAGAAGCTCAAGCAAGAGGTGCTGGAGAAATTGTGCTCAATTGTATGAATCAAGATGGTATGCGTCAGGGTTACGATGTAGCGCAGTTAAAAATGATGCGTGATAAAACCACATTGCCGCTTATTGCCTCAGGAGGAGCAGGATCCATGCAAGATTTTTTGGCGGTTTTTCAACAAGCCAATGTTGATGCAGCATTAGCTGCTAGTGTGTTCCATCGCAGTGTAATTTCTATTGAAGAATTAAAACAATTCTTAGCAGGAGTAGTGGAGGTTAGGTTATGAAATTAGATATGGAAAAATTAGCTTGGGAGAAAATGAATGGGCTATTAACAGCAGTAGTTCAGCATTCACAAACTCGTGCGGTTTTAATGGTTGGTTATATGAATCAAGAAGCTCTGCAAAAAACGATTGAAACAAAAAAGGTAACGTTTTATAGCCGCTCTAAGGGTAGATTGTGGACTAAAGGAGAAATTTCAGGAAACCAATTAGAACTAGTAAATATTTTTTCAGATTGTGATCAAGACAGCTTATTAATTTATGCAAACCCAACTGGTCCCATTTGCCATATCGGCACATCAACTTGTTTTGGTGAGTTTGATGAAACTGTATTGGATACGTTGCAAGATTTGGCAGAGTTAATTAAACAACGTGAACAATTACGCCCTGAACATAGTTATACTGCAGAACTTTTTAATTCAGGTATTAGTCGAATTGCACAAAAAGTTGGCGAAGAGAGTATTGAGGTTGTACTTGCGGCGATAGATAAGAATGATGAAGAATTTTGTGGTGAAGTGGCTGATTTACTTTTTCATTTGTTAGTATTGCTTCGATCAAAAAATTTAACGCTTGCAGATGTGACTAAAGTATTGCGAGACCGGCGTTAGTGATGCTTTATTTAGATTTGGTTAATTTGGATTTTATTGATTTACTAATTTTATAAATTTTTTTAACGGCAACAGCCTTGCAAAGGGCTTTTGATGTTGTAACCTGAATCTTTGAGAAACTAACTGGTTTAGCCTGAGTCCAGTCAATGTAGTCAGCTGAATCATGTTGTTGCCAAAAAGCTTTTTCTTCAGCAATCGTTTTAAATTTCGGTATTTGCGCAAGCTTGTTCATAAATTTTTCTCTCATTTTTGCTCGTATCATGGGTAGATGTAATTGTATAGTATAAAAATAATTAAATGTATGGCTATTCCGTCGTCTGTAAAAAAATAAAAATATACGTTCCTTCTCCCACAATAAAGAGCAGTGATTTTTAATAGCTTATCGGGGTGGGAGAAGGAACGTTGTCGCTATTGTCGGTGATTAACTCCGATAAAACCGCCTCATATCTAACAAAGCTTGTTGTACCACCGGCAAATGTAATTTGGCATTGGGAAGCAAAAAATATTTTGTATTATGGATGGCGTAATTTCCAGTTGCGTAGATAGTAGTAATTTGATCTGGTTCTACTATGCCAAAATCAATATAGCTACTAATGATTAAATAATGCGGTTGTTCTTTGCTTAATAACGAATGCCCAACAGAAAAATCAGTAGCAGGATTTAAGCAACCTAGCAGTTTGCTCATTAATGTAGGGCTAATATCAAAATGACTTGTCCAATGAGTGAATATTGCGGGTTTGGTATTTGGCCAATAGATAAATAGCGGTGTTTGTACTTGATATTTAGTGTAGTTGCCAGCGTGTTCCCAGAACCCAGAATGATTGTCATTAAATTCTTGACCATGATCTCCGGTAAGAATAACAACGGTATTTTTTAGTAGCCCATCTTGTTCTAGTTTATTTAAAACAGCACCAATTTGATTGTCTACAAACCACAAAGCATTTTTATAACGATTTAAATAAGGAACTGGATCAGCATTATTAGTGAGTTCATAATGTTTGCACACAGTTACTTCAGGGAGGAATTTGTGGATTGGATTGCCATTGAGACAATAAGCATGTGCTCCATTGTAAAATAAAAAAGAAAAAAATGGTTTTTTTGTTGTTTTTACTTGGTCTAAGAAACGAAAAAACTTTTTAGTGATGACTTGATCCTGAATATAAGCGGTTTCACCAGGAGTGGTAACTGCTAAATTAGGTATATCACTAAATACGCTGCGGTTTAATGCAGGCAATGTAAGTTCAGCACTGGCATAGATGCCAGTTTGATACCCATGCTGCAATAAAGATTTTATTAATACCGGACCTTGCTGTTTGGCTAACATAGATGACCAATAAGTTCCTGGAATGCCATAAAATAAGGAAAAAATTCCTGCTTGAGTTGAATTTCCACCGCTCCAATGATTCATAAATTGCCATGATTTATGGGTAAAGCGATTGATATTCGGCACGACATCTGCATGAAACATATCAAATCGCCAAGTATCTATCGCAATGATCAATAAATTTAATGGTTGTTTAGATGATTTAAAACGCAGCGGGTTTAATGGATAGTGAAGTGGTTTGATGATTTGTTTTGGTTGAACAAAATGGCTGCATCCTAGAATTTCTACTCGAGTTAAGCTGTCTGGTAAAGGAATAAGCGTAGCCAGAAAATTGTTAAATAGTGGGAAAGCCCGTGCTTGTGGTGTTAGTGATAAAGTGTGGTTAACTCCACCTAACATAAAAATTTCATAAGAAAATAATAAACAAGTTGCCAAAGTAACGCCGAGAATTTTTCCATGTAGCTTAGGCTTTTTACTAATAAGTTGCTCGATCCCATAAGCTAAGCATGCTTCAATTAATACAATAACTAAAAATAATATGCCGATTAATAACCATTCAAATTGAGATAATTGAAAAATTTCGTGAAATTCTTTAGCAAATAGCATCTGTAAAATAATGCCATTTAAATGATAATGAAATTGTTTGAATACAAATACATCAGTAATAAGTAACATCAGTGAGCTAGCAGACACCCACACGCAAATAACTCCAATCCAAAAAATTTTTCGTACAAATAAAACAAAAGGTAAAACGATTAGTGCGGGTAAAAAAGCCAGCAACGAAAAGTGTCCTATCATGGTAAATGCCACAAAAATTCCTACTAAGATTTTATTTTTCAGGGTAGGAAAAGTGAGGGCAAAAGGCACAATTTCGGCAAGGTAAAAAAATGAAACTAAAAAAAATAACAAAGCGTTAGCAGCAAAAAACCAGCCAATAAATCGGAGTAGTGGTTTTACGTTGCTGATTAATTTGAAGCTGTTTGGCATAAGTTAAATCATTTCCTTCTCCCCCGTGAGGCCGTCATTGCTCGCTCCGTTGCGCGTGGCAATCCAGTAAAAATGACGGCCTCACGGGGGAGGCTGAGTAAACACGTCCTAAACTCGTGAAAGTGCTCGGTGGCCGATGTCTCTGCGATAATATCTACCCGACCATTGAATTTTATTAGCTACAACATAAGCATTTTTCTGCGCTTCTTTAAGCGAATCCCCAAGACCAGTAACACATAATACTCGTCCACCTGCAGTGACTACATGATTGGCTTTTGTTTGTGTGCCCGCGTGAAATATTTTTTGACCGTTAGCCAAAGGTTGCTCAAGGCCAGAAATCACCGCGCCTTTAGCATAATCATCTGGATAACCTTCCATTGCTAACACTACCCCTAATGCAAAACGTGGATCCCACTCAATTAAATAGTGATTAAGTTTTTGTTGCAACGCCGCTTGGCACAACATAACTAAATCAGATTTAAGCCGCGGCAAAATGACTTCAGTTTCTGGATCACCCAAACGGCAATTAAACTCTAATACTTTAGGTTCGCCGTGTGCGGATATCATTAAACCAGCATAAAGAAAGCCTTGATAAACAATTCCTTCTTCTGCCATCCCTTGAATAGTCGGTTCAATGATCGTTTGCATAATAATTTTATGTAATTCTGGCGTAACAACTGGCGCAGGTGAATAAGCACCCATTCCACCAGTGTTGGCGCCAGTATCACCTTCGCCAATTGCTTTGTGATCCTGAGAAGTAGCGAGTGGTAAAATATATTTACCATCAGAAACAACGATAAAGCTTGCCTCTTCTCCGGTTAAAAATTCTTCGAGGATGACGCGATTATTTTGCTTAAACATTTTTTGCAGCGTTTCAAGTGCATGCGCTGCTGATTCAACAATTACTACACCTTTTCCTGCAGCTAATCCATCTTCTTTAATAACTAATGGAAATGATTGTTGACTAGCATATGCATTTGCATCAGCAAAATTATCAAATGTTTTATAATGTGCAGTTGGAATATTGTGACGTACCATAAATGCTTTGCTAAAAGCTTTGGACGATTCCAATTGAGCTGCTTTTTGTGTCGGACCAAAACAAGGTAAATGATGGGCATGAAATAAATCGACAATTCCTAAAGCTAATGCAGATTCAGGGCCAACAATGGTTAAGTCGATCATTTGTTGTTTTGCAAATGCTAGTAATGCTTGTGTATCGGTGGGAAGGATAGCGATATTTTTTACTTTCTCTTCTAGTGCAGTGCCAGCATTACCTGGTGCAACCCAAACTGTATTTACCTGGGGAGATTGTGCTGCTTTCCAAGCTAAAGCGTGTTCTCTGCCGCCGTTGCCGATGATAAGAATGTTCATGTACTTTAACTCTTTTAATTAATGCGAAAAAACTCGAACTCCAGTAAACACCATGGCAATATTTGCTTCATCTGCTGCTTGAATCACTTCAGCGTCGCGGACTGAACCACCCGGTTGAATGATTGCACTAATGCCATTTTTTGCCGCGATATCGACTACATCACGAAAAGGAAAAAATGCATCAGAAGCCATTACTGCATCTTTAACTACTAAGCCAGCATCTTGTGCTTTTTTTAACCCAAGTTCAGCGCTGTCGATACGACTCATTTGTCCAGCGCCAATCCCAATGGTTTGTTGGTTTTTTGCATAAACAATAGCGTTAGATTTAACAAATTTCACCATTTGAAAGGCAAATGACAAATCGGCTAATTCATCCTTAGTTGGCATACGTTTGGTTACAACTGCTAATTTAGCTTGATTTAGCATAGTCTTATCGACGGTTTGTACTAATAATCCACCATCAATCGTTTTGTATTCTAGTTCCTGATAAGTTTCAGTATTTGACTCATAGTAATTGCCATAAAGCATAAGGCGTAAGTTAGGTTTTTGTTTGGCAATTGCAATTCCTCCTGTTTCAATTTGTGGCGCGATTAATACTTCAACAAATTGCTCTGCTAAAATAGTTTCTAATGTCGCGACATCTAGCAATTGATTTACAGCAATGATGCCACCAAATGCTGATTTCGGATCAGTGGCAAAAGCTTTTTGATAGGCTGCTAAAATAGTTTCTCCTGTTGCAGCGCCACAAGGATTAGCATGTTTTACAATCACACAAGCAGGGAATTCCCCAAATTGTTTGACACACGAAAGAGCAGTATTAGCATCTACTAAATTATTAAAAGATAATTCTTTGCCTTGCAATTGTTTCGCGGCAGCTAAAGTACCAGGAGTTATCTGTGGCTTTGTATAAAATGCTGCTGCTTGCTGAGGATTTTCTCCATAACGCAGAGACATTTTTTTATAGAAGCAGGGTAGATAAATTTGCGGAAATTGATCGTCAGAATTTGTACGATATAGGTAGTTAGCAATTTCAGCATCATAGGCAGCTGTTTTGGCAAATGCTTTTTTCGCAAGTTCCGAGCGTAGCGCAAAACTTATACCTTGCTCATTACTGGATATTGCTTCGCAAATTCGAGAGTAATCTTCTGGATCAACTACTACGGTAACATCATGATGATTTTTAGCAGCCGCACGAATTAATGTTGGTCCACCAATATCAATATTTTCAATGGCCTGTTCTAGCGTGCAGTTGGTTTGCTTAATAGTAGTCTCAAAGGGGTAAAGATTTACCACCACTAAATCAATTGGTTGAATATCATGCGCTTGCATGACAGTGTTGTCGGTATCTCTACGTCCTAAAATTCCGCCATGAACTTTAGGGTGTAGTGTTTTTACTCGGCCCGCCATAATTTCAGGAAAATTTGTATAATCACTAATTTCAATTACTGGAATGTCATGCTCCTGTAAAAATGTAGCAGTGCCGCCAGTAGATAAAATTTCAACCCCAAAGGTTTGCAACACATGAGCAAACTCTGCCAGTCCTTCTTTATTAGAAACGCTAATTAGCGCACGACGAATTTTTTTTGTGTCTGTCATATGTTTGTACTCTTTTTTGTAACTGCTTGCCCCGTATCCGCCGCCTACGTGCCGCTGCCACGACTTGTTCGCGGCATTGTCCGCGGCATCCACTTCGCAATCTGGATGCCGCGAACAAGTCGTGGCAGCGGCACGTCGTAGGGGGCGAGTAATTACTTTTTTGTACTTTTCTCAGCTGCTAAATTAATTGTTCAAGTCCATACACTAATTCATTTAGCTGCACCACTTTTTTACAAGCAAGCAATACACCAGCCATAAAACATTTTCGATCAGTGGTATCGTGTTTAATAGTTAATAATTCTCCTTCACCACCAAACAGTACCATTTGATGTGCAATTAGGCCCGGTAATCTTACGGCATGAATTGGAATTTCCTGATAATTCGCGCCACGACTACCTGGTAACGTTTCTTTTACTGTTTGCGCCGATTGAGATTTTGTGCGATTTTTTACCATCATCTGCGCGGTTTTAATTGCGGTTCCTGAAGGCGCATCTCGTTTTGCATCATGGTGTAACTCAATAATTTCTACATTGGGAAAATAACGAATGGCTTGACTGGCAAATTGCATCATCAGAATAACACCAATAGCAAAATTAGGTGCAATAATGCCACCAATATTTTTCTGCTTACACAGGGTTTTAATTTCATCAATTTGTGCTTCAGAAAAGCCTGTCGTACCAATGACCGGATGTTTACCTGCTTCAATAATGGTCAATGTATTAGCAAAAGCCACCTCAGGTGCAGTAAAGTCAATCACAACTTCAGGTTGAGTATCCTCAATCAACTGTTGCAAATTGTGATTTTTTCCACCTTGTGCAACTAGAGTTAATTCAGGATCATTTTCGACCGCTTTAACTGTTTCTAACCCCATTTTACCAAGCGCGCCATTAACTAAAACTTTAATCGTCATAAATTGCATCCTGTTTTTTCTGTGAAACTGTTGAATAAAACCAAAACCCTAATCCAACTAAACTCACCACTCCTAATAAATTTTGGATCCATAAAGGGAAATTTTTTGGGATTAATCGTAGTACATCCAAATTTTGAGCTAGTGCAAATGGAATTGCTAAGATAACATCCATCACAGCAGCGCCTGAGACAAGTCCACAGGCTAATAAAATAGTTTTTTGCCAATTGGGTGCTTGATGATAATTTTTATCAAGAATAGGCCTTTGATGTTTTGCAAGCCAGCGACGTGTAAGCAATGCGAAAAATCCGCCAAAAAATAATGGTGTTATCGTAGTTAAAGGAAGATAAATGCCAGTTGCAATACCCAGGAGCGAAAGCTCATATCCTTTTGGAATGAAATAACGATTAATCATAATAAATACACCGATAATTAGCACACCAATCAACATATATTGCCACGGAAAACTATGATGAAGTGCAATCGTGGCCATCATCATCGAAGTGGGTGCAGAAAGTGTATGTGTTGGATCCATACCCGGTCGTGGCAAAACATCACCGATGCCATAAACATTGAGGAGAACTTGCATCACAAAAGGAATAACCGCTGCAGCAATGATTGTGCCAAACAGCAGCATCATTTGCTGCTTCCAAGGCGTAGCGCCTAACAAATGGCCAGTTTTGAGATCTTGAATATTATCGTTGGAAATAGCGGCAGTTCCAGTAATCACACAACCAGCAAGAATAATCATAGCAGCAACTTCGGCTAAATAAGCAGAGGACTTTGCTAAATCAACGGTTTGAATAGTGGTTAGCAACAAAGCAGTTAATAGAAGTCCGGCAATAACAATGGCAGAACCAGGAGTTGCAGTAACGCCTACTAATCCAGAAAAATAGCCACAAATGGCAGAAAAGATGAAGCTAACAACAGCTAAATAAATTAAACAAAGGAGTAAAAAAGGAGTATGCCAGTGCTGGCTTATGCCAAGAAGATTTAAATTGAGCGTGTGCGCAAACACCCAAAAAAGTAGCATAAGCATACTTAATACACCTATTAAAATATATGGTGTTGGTAAATCTTTTTCTGTACGTAGTAATTTATTGCTATTTGCAAAGAAATGATGCGGTGAAAAATTTTCAAAAGCTATTTTTAAACTATTCCATAGTGGACGAAAAAGGCTAACTAGTGTCCAAACGCCACCAAATAACATTGCACCGATACCAACATAACGAATTTTTTCCTGCCAAAGATTAATTGCTAACTGAGTGGCGTCGATATTATTGTGCGCTATTGGATAAATATGTGTTAACAAAGGAATGCCGATACCCCAGCCTAAAATAGCGCCTACCAATAAGCTAACCGCTATTTGAAATCCCATTAAATAACCAGCGCCTACCATCGTGGCTGAAAACCCAATACCAAAACCAAATAGATTTGAACCAACAAAGAACCAATATTGAATACTATTGCCAATCAATTGAAAGCCTGTCTGAGCAAGTTCTAACAATGCACCGCCACTTGCGCCGAGTAAAAGTTCTTTAAGTCCTAAACTTTTTTTCGTACCTGCTTTTAACACTTCAGCAATCGCTCTTCCTTCTGGAAAAGTTAGATTTTTTTCAGTCACTAAAAATCGACGCAGTGGTGTAGAAAACAATACACCTAGCACACCGCTGGCAAGAGCTAATAAAAATGTTTTGAGATAATCAAAATTCAGCCAATAATGAATAATAATTAATGCAGGAGCCGTGTAAGCAATACCACCGGCAATTGCTTCGCCAGCAGATGCACAGGTTTGGACCAAATTATTTTCGAGTACGTTAGCATTCTTAAAAAAACGCAAAATACCAATAGACAAAATAGCTGCTGGAATTGAGGCTGAAGTTAGATAGCCAATTTTAAGTGCTAAAAAACAATTGGATGCCGCTAAAATAATCGTTAAGAAAAATGATAATACCACGACCCTAAGTGTAATCTCAGGCACAGATTGTGATGCAGGGATAAATGGAGTTGATTCGTTATTCATGTATGATAGGCCATCAATTTTAATTTGCGCTAATCTTAAGCTACAATTACAACTTATGCCACAGCAGGGTTGTTCAACGCTACCCGTGACGCCACAGGAAACTTAACTCTATGAAAAAATACCATATTTTGGAATCACTTTTTTTGTCGTTTTATTCTAAGTCTTTGTATCAAGATGTTGCTAAAGAATGGAAGGGGTTAGCGCTCGGGTATTTATTACTAGTTATGGCTATTTGCTGGCTGCCATTCTCATATGATTTTCATCGATTTTTAAATCAGTATTCATCACAAATTTTGCCAGACGTTGTTAAGCAAATTCCAACCATCACTATCGCTAAGGGAAAATTATCGATTGATAAACCAGAGCCTTACACAGTTAAACAACCTGGCGATGGACTTACGCTGGTAGTGTTTGACACTTCTGGCAGATACACTTCGCTTGATCAAGTAAATACTTTAGTACTAGTTACACAAGACAAAGTGATGATTCGAGATACTATAGGTTCGACATCTAAAGTGACTATCTATTCTCTAGCTAAATTTAAAGATACTGTCATTTCAAAGGCAGATATAGCCTATGTTGCAGATAGAATTGTTTTTTGGAGTTCAGTTTTAATGTACCCAATTTCCGTAATAGTTGCCTTTGTTTACCGCTTATTGGAAGCACTAATCCTTGGTGGAGCAGGGGTGCTATTTGCTCATTTAGTTCACGTTAAATTGACTTACCAAACCACAGTGCGATTAGCAGTAGTTGCGCTCACACCGATGCTAATTTTGAGTACTTTAATCGAATATTTTAGTTTGCCAGTGCCACAGCTCACGCTAATTGGATCGCTATTAGCAATCGGTTATTTGGGTTATGCCATCCAGGCACAAAAAGAAATTGAAATGAACAAATCTACTACCACTGCAGCTTAATTTCTTTATTTGTAGGCTTGCTCTCCATGGCGCCGACGTCCTCGCGCGAGATTGCTCGTGATAGTGAGAGAAGCACTATACTTGCGCAATCGAGTCGCGAGGATCCAGGAGAGATCATGAAAGGAGCTTAATCAGTATCTTTCCTGGATGCCGCGAACAAGTCGCGGCACGTAGGGTAGGGAAGAAAGAGCACGTTTATCCCCGCTCCGCGGGGGAAGGGAGCATGCCGATTTATACCTTTAGCGATAGATTTGTGTAAATCCTATCAAAATCTTGGAATGAAATATTCACATGTTGAGCATTATGTTGATTAGGCGCGTGATATACAGAACTATCGCCTAATTTTTCCTTGAGTTCTGAAAGTTTTGATGGATTTTGTGAATAGATTTTAAAACTACGACTTGTTGTTTCAACCCCAAAGTCCTGTAGCTCAAAGCCATTATTTGTTAGAAAAGTATTAAATTTGCCAACCTGTTCTTGCTCAAATTTTTGATTATTTCCCCGCGCTTGAGCAAATAACTCTTGTTGTTTCTGTTCAGAAGTTTTACCTTCCGTCCGTGCAAAACCTTTATTTGACTTATCTTCTGTAGCGTTTTGGCCAGCAGACGGCGGTTTTTTATCAATCACCATTTTAACAATACACAAGCCTGCGACAACGGCGCAAACAATAGGTATGGCGACATAAGGCGTTGCTAAAAGCCCTATAATTCCGAATACAATAAAAAGCGATATGCTCCCTAGTTTGTTGATTTTTAAAATGTTGCAGAATGAGGTCAAAAGAAGCTGTATAAGCTTCATGTCCTGAGGATTGAACAAACCCAGGAATATTGGTAATAATTTTGTTAATTTCATTAATAAGGCGTTTTATTGAGGAGTTTTGATCTTCGTGCGATATCTGAACGATATTAGCGATCTGACGTACACCCACTCCTTGAAGAAGCGTAACATCATCTGGGCGAGTTTGAGCAGGTTCCCCTTCTCGATGATTTTTGCTGTTCCAAAACGCAATGGCGCTATCAAATTCAACGTCGCCACGGCTTATCCCTGCTCTTCCAACATCGGTAAATATTATAGGAACACCGCAAAATATTAAGCCCTGACTCACCCTATCCTCGGGAGGCCTAATTTGATCCGCTCCCATTAAGCGAATATTAGGTAATGCTGCGAGAGCGCGTATTAATTCGATTCCAAGTATTTTTTCCGCATCTGTGCCCACAAGAGCAATTTGAATAATTTTTTGTTCAGCCATTTATAAAAGTTCCACGTTATGTCGAGTTAACTCGAGACTACCCTTTACATTATAACGAAATTTATTTGAATCGGCTAAATTCCACATAGCGCGTGGCAATCGCATACAAAAACCCCTTGACATTCTGATTTAACTACATATAGTGTCAAAAAGTGGCAGTAAATGGGTAAAAATGGCAAAAAGTGGGAAAGTAGATGTTTAGAGGCATTCACGCAATTAATGTTGACGATAAAGGCCGAATTGCAGTGCCGTCGCGATTTCGCGCGCAACTAGATGCAATCGGTGATTCACGTTTAGTTGTGACGATTGATACAGAATCGCCTTGTTTATTGCTTTATCCATTTGCAGAGTGGGAATCCATTGAACAAAAACTTCAGGCATTGCCTAGCTTTAACCAAGTGACTCGTCGCATACAGCGTCTCTTAATTGGCCATGCCACAGAGCTTGAATTAGATAGCCATGGACGGGTTTTGCTCCCACCGCTTTTGCGAGAGCACGCCAAGTTAACCAAACGCGTTACTTTGTTAGGTCAAGGGCGAAAATTTGAATTGTGGGATGAACATGTTTGGCAGACTCATCGTGGGCAATGGTTGAATGAAAACTTAATTTCAGATGGGTTGCCGGCGGAGCTAGAAGCAATATCGCTTTAGTTGGATCTGTTTGAGGTAGGTATGAAACGCCAACAATTAACTAGCCAAGAACATATTGCTGTTCTTTTAGAAGAAAGTATCAATGGATTGGCTATTAAAAAAGAAGGGGTTTATATCGATGCAACATTTGGTCGAGGTGGGCATAGTCAAGCAATTTTAGAGAAGCTAGGCCCTAAGGGTCAGTTAATTGCTGTTGATAAAGATCCAGAAGCCGTTGCTTATGCAAACCTTCTTTTAAAAGATGAGCCTCGATTTGTCATTGTGCAAGGAACATTTGCAAATCTTAGCGCTATAGCTTCTCAGTATGGGATTGTCGGTAAGGTTGATGGGATTTTATTGGATTTAGGGATTTCCTCGCCACAGCTTGAGAAAGCAGAGCGAGGGTTTAGTTTTCTAAACGAGGGACCGCTTGATATGCGTATGGATTTGAATCAGAGGCTTAACGCAAGTCAATGGATTAATGAGGCTAAAGAAGAAGAGATGGTAAAAGTTTTGTTTGAATTTGGTGAAGAGCGATTTGCAAAAAAAATTGTTAAAGCCATTGTGGAAAATCGTCAACTAAAGCCAATTCAAACTACTAAAGAGCTTGCTGAAATAGTTGCTCGCGTAGTGCCTAGGGAGCGTCATAAACACCCAGCAACACGCACTTTTCAAGCAATACGCATTTATATCAATCAGGAGCTCACGGAATTAAAACTTTGTCTTCAACAGTGTTTAGAGATTTTGAATGTGCATGGTCGTTTAGCAGTGATTAGTTTTCATTCGTTAGAAGATCGTATTGTTAAACAATTCATGCATCGTTACAGCCAAAACTATGAGGATGTAGGCCATCCATTAGTAGCCCCCAAAAAAATTAAACCTTTATTGGGAAAAATAGGTCGTGCAATTAAGCCTAAACCACAGGAAGTGTTTATTAACCCTCGCGCGCGAAGTGCGATTTTAAGAATTTCGGAGAAATTACCATGAATGCAACCACACGTTTTCTAACTCACTGGGATATTTTTACCAAAGTAGAAACAACACCTGTCGAAGAGATTTGGAGCATTGTTTCTGTGGTTGCATTGGTGCTTATCACTGCTTTGTCTTTAATCTATGTGAAAGATCTTAATCGACAGCTTTATAGCGAGTTGGAAAGTTTTAGACAAAACCATGAAGAATTAAAAATACAAAAAGATCAGTTACTGCTCGAACAAAATACCTGGGCTGCACAAGCGAGAGTTCAGGAAATTGCCCTAACACGTCTTAATATGACATTGCCTGATCAAGTATCGACAGTTGCAGTAAAAAGAACTATTTAAACCTTCGATAAAAATTTTTTCTAATGATGCGTTTTTGGGTTTTGATTGTTGTTTTGCTTTTAGCAGTTGCTGGATTAATTTGGCGAATGGCCCATCTTTCAGTAATTAATCGAGCTTTTTTGTTAGAGCAAGGTGATGCTAGAGCAAGTCGCGTGATTGATATTCCTGCATATCGCGGCATGATTCTTGATCGAAATGGTGAGCCATTAGCCATTAGTACACCAGTGGATGCTGTTTGGGTTAATCCACACGAGCTTGAAAAAACACCACAAACCATTTCCCAGTTAGCAGAACTTCTTAAACTTTCTCCCACAGAAGTTAGAAAGCGTTTACTGAAAAATATTAATCATAGTTTTGTTTATCTTAAGCATGGTATTGATCCAGAAATTGGCAATCAACTTCGTGCGCTTAATTTGTCCGGTGTTTATTTTCAACGTGAATATCGTCGTTATTATCCGGAAGGTGAGGTAATAGC
The DNA here is from genome assembly GCA_963844535.1 of uncultured Gammaproteobacteria bacterium. Classification (GTDB taxonomy): domain Bacteria; phylum Pseudomonadota; class Gammaproteobacteria; order CAWJOP01; family CAWJOP01; genus CAWJOP01. Next base: position 22,611 of record CAWJOP010000004.1, read on the forward strand.
GCATGTACTTGGGTTCACCAATTTAGACGACCAGGGTCAGGAAGGAATAGAGTTAGCTTATGACAAATGGTTATCCGGTATATCAGGTAAAAAACAAGTTATTAAAAATCGTTTAGGCGATATTATTTCGAGCGTCAATATTTTACGCCAGCCACAACCTGGCCATGATCTAGTATTAAGCATTGATCGGCGTATTCAATATTTAGCTTATTCCGAACTTAAAGCAGGTGTGGAAAAATTTCATGCCAGTGCTGGAACTGTTGTGGTGTTGGACTGTAAAACTGGTGAAATTCTCGCGATGGTAAATCAACCATCTTATAACCCTAATAATCGTTTAGCAGGGGAGGAAGAGCGTTATCGTAATCGTGCAGTTACCGATATTTTTGAACCAGGTTCTACGATTAAAACTTTTTCTGTTTTAACTGCATTAATGAGTGGTAAATATTCGCCGGATACTATGATTAATACCTCGCCTGGTTGGCTTATGGTGCAAAATAAGCGAGTAGAAGATGAGCATGATAATGGTCTGATTAGTTTGACGACCGTGTTACAAAAATCTAGTAACGTTGGTATGGCTAAAGTTATTTTATCACTTCCTTCCCATGCGCTGTGGCGTACGTTACATGCAGCAGACTTTGGTCAGTCAACGCAGATTAATTTTCCAGGGGAAAGATCGGGATTGTTAGTCAATCGTGTTATTTGGCCACCCTTCACGTTGTCAACTTTGTCATTTGGCTATGGTATGTCGGCAAGCGTGCTTCAGTTAACTAAAGCTTATGCCATTTTGGCAAATCATGGTGTTAAGTATCCAGTTAGTTTATTAAAATTAAATACACTGCCACAAGGCGAACGTGTGTTTGATCAAAAATCAGTTGAAGCGCTTATGACAATGCTGGAAGCTGTGCTTAAAAGCGGTGGAACAGCAACACACGGCAATATTCCAGGATATAGAGTTGCTGGTAAAACAGGTACGGTACGGCTAGTTGGCAAGTATGGTTATCAAAAGCATCGTTATAATAGTTTGTTTATAGGTGTTTCACCAGTAAGTCGGCCGCGGTTAGTGATTGCAGTTGTTTTGAATGATCCAAGAGGAAAATATTATTATGGTGGTGATATTGCAGCACCTGTTTTTGCCAATATTATGAGTGGTGCTTTGCGTTTGTTAAATGTACAGCCTGATAATCCTGTTGGGTCTACGCGACACAGTTAACAAAGTCTATATTTTAAGGTGAATCAAAATGAGCATAGTGAATGAAACAGAATGGGTCACTGAAGTATTTGCTGCAGAAGGTTCGGCATTTGCGTTTAAATTAAAAACTAAATTACATGAGGAAAAAAGTCCTTATGCACAAATTGCTATTTATGATACTGAAAAATTTGGTCACGTAATGTTGATCGATGGTTGTATTATGTTAACCGAGCGCGATAATTTTTTTTACCACGAGATGTTAAGTCATCCTGCATTATTTACGCATTCTAAACCAAGGAATGTTGTTATTATTGGTGGAGGTGATTGTGGCACGTTGCGCGAAGTGCTGAAACATGCAACAGTAGAAAAAGTAACGCAAATTGATATTGATGAGCGGGTTACCCGTTTATCGGAAATTTATTTTCCCGAACTTTGTTCATCTAATCACGATCCAAGAGCACATTTTTATTTTAAAGATGGTATTGAATGGGTTGCACATTGTCAGGAAAATACTGTAGATATTGTTATTATAGATTCAACTGATCCAGTTGGAGTTGCGGAAGGGTTATTCAGTATTGATTTTTATCAAAGTTGCTTTAAAGCACTAAGTCCTACTGGAATTTTAGTTTGCCAAAGTGAATCGCCTTTTTATCATGTTGATTTAATTAGGAAGATTCAAAAAAATCTTATCGAAAGCAGATTTGTCAGTACTGCTACTCTTTCTTTTCCGCAACCTTGTTATCCGTCGGGATGGTGGAGTGCCACCATAGCCGGAAAATCGACAAATGTTCGGGAATTTAACCTTGAAGCAGCGAGACATAAAGCTTTTTCAACAGAATATTATAATGCAGAGATTCATCAGGCTGCATTAGCAGTGCCAGAATATCTAAAGTAATTAATGTGTATTTTGTGGTTCAATTAATATCAAGATAATGAGGTTCATTGATCCATTGCCTACGTGCCGCGACTTGTTCGCGGCATCCGGAAAACTAAATAGGAGTAACCTATGAAACAAGGAAATTTCATTGATGATTTTGCTAAATGTTTGAATGACATGATGCCAAAAAGTGTGCGTGAAGCACAAAAAGATTTAGAAAAAAATATTCGCGCTGCTATGCAAGCAGCATTTGCTAAGTTGGATTTAGTAACAAGAGAGGAATTTGATGCGCAAAGCAATGTATTAGCGAAAACTCGCCATAAACTTGAAATGCTTGAAAAGCATATTGCTGAACTTGAGAAAAAAAGGCATTCATCTATTGCCAGTAAGAAAAACCAACAAAAGGAACGACATAAGGATAAATAGGCCTCTTTCAAAACTGCGATCTTTCAATTTAGGCAAGGCGCAATTTGAGAGAGCACCGCAGTTTACATAGGGTAAATGAGGATGCGAACGAAAATTGCAACGCAGTATAAATGGAACAATCGCCGTTTTGAAATGAGGTCTAATAAGAAATATGCAATCATTTGCTGTCGTCTATAGCAGAGCTTCATCTGGAATTCATGCTCCTTTAGTAACAGTGGAAGCGCATATTTCATCGGGGCTGCCTAAATTCTCAATTGTGGGACTTGCAGAAACAGCCGTTAAAGAAAGTAAAGATCGAGTTCGTAGTGCGTTGATAAATTGTCATTTTGATTTTCCTGCTTCTCGTATTACGGTTAATCTAGCTCCTGCTGATTTGCCTAAAGAAGGTGGTCGTTTCGATTTGCCTATTGCTCTTAGTATATTAGGTGCTTCTGGACAGTTAGCTAAAAATATTTTTTCAGCCTATGAATTTGCTGGCGAATTAGGATTGCAGGGTAATCTAAGACCCATGCATGGTGTTTTACCATTTGCGTTAGCTACTGCAAAAGCTAATCGTAGTTTATTAGTTCCACAAATAAATGCTTCTTTTGCTTCTCTGATCGACAACGTAGAAATTTTTGTAGCAAATAATCTATTAGAAGTTTGTGCGCATTTGACTGGCCGTCAGCTGCTATCGCCTTATATTCCACCTATAATTGAAACGGAAAATAAATCTTTTGCTGATTTGCAAGAAGTTCGAGGACAGTTCTTGGCGCGCAGAGCATTAGAAATTGCAGCGGCAGGTGCTCATCATTTGTTAATGGTTGGGCCGCCTGGCACTGGCAAAACAATGTTGGCAAGCCGTTTGCCAAGCATATTGCCGCCATTGAATAAAAAAGAAGCGGTTGCAGTAGCAATGATTGATTCTCTTTTAGGCGCACCAAATAAAATGTTGGCATGTATGCAGCGTCGGTTTCGTGCGCCGCACCATAGCGCCTCAAATATAGCATTGGTTGGGGGTGGGAGTCCGCCAAAACCAGGTGAAATATCATTGGCGCATAATGGCGTGCTATTTCTTGATGAATTGCCGGAATTTGGTCGGCACGTATTAGAATCACTTAGGGAACCACTTGAAGAAGGGTGTATCACCATTTCTCGCGTCGGGTATCAAACTGAATTTCCAGCGAAGTTTCAATTTATAGCAGCTATGAATCCATGCCCTTGTGGCTATTTGGGCGATCCTCAGAAAGTATGTCATTGTACGCAAGATAGCATTCGCCGTTATTTAAATCGTATTTCTGGACCACTGCTTGATCGCATTGATTTACAGGTACGTATGTCGCGGCTCCGTATGGATGTTTTATTGCAAGACCAAACCGTTGTCGAATCAAGTGAAGAAGTTAAGAGACGTGTAATCAAGGCTAGGGAAATTCAATTAGTACGTAGTGGTAAGACTAATGCTGAGTTAAGTGCAGGTGAGGTTGAAAAAATATGTCTGCTTAAATCCAGTGAAAAACAATGGGTAAGTGAGATTGTTGGGAAATTTAATTTTTCACCTCGTGGTTTTTATCGTTTGCTTAAAGTAGCACGTACTATCGCTGATTTTTCAAGTAATGCTCAGGTAGAAAAATCTCACTTGCTTGAGGCGCTGACTTATCGGAGTGGTCAGTTTGGTGAGTTTAAATAAGTTAAAATTACGTATTTACGAAATATTCTGATTAAGTTATTGACATCGTGGGATGCTTTTCACAAAATACCGTGCTTCCTAATTTTTGGAGGGGTTCCCGAGCGGTCAAAGGGATCAGACTGTAAATCTGACGGCTCTGCCTTCGAAGGTTCGAATCCTTCCCCCTCCACCAAAGGTATATTCTAGAAGTGTGGGTAAATTAAATATATATTAGTGTTTGGCGGGTGTAATTCAACGGTAGAATCTCAGCCTTCCAAGCTGATGGTGTGGGTTCGATTCCCATCACCCGCTCCAAGTTGTTGCTTAGAGGCTGTTTGTTGAGTTTAGTAAATTTGATGAGTTCCAAGGAAACAAGCCCACATAGCTCAGAAGGTAGAGCACTTCCTTGGTAAGGAAGAGGTCACCGGTTCGACTCCGGTTGTGGGCACCACTTAAACTTAGGCCAGTAGCTCAATTGGCAGAGCGGCGGTCTCCAAAACCGCAGGTTGGGGGTTCGATTCCCTCCTGGCCTGCCACTACACTATGATAAATGAGTGAATTAAATGAACGAAGTTACTGAAAAACCGACATTAAAACCAACATTTGATACGATAAAATGGGTTACGTGCTGGCTTATTTTAGCTTTTGGGTTAATTGCAAATTACTTTTTTTCAACAATTCCTACTCCGATTCGCTTAATTGGATGGTTGTTGATTTTACTATTAGTTTGTGGAGTTGTTTCGCAAACTCAAAGAGGTAAAAAATGGTGGGTTTTTATTGAAGAAGCTAAAAATGAATTAAGAAAAATTGTTTGGCCGACAAGGCAAGAAACAATACAAACAACTGTTGTCGTTATATTAATGGTTGTAGTTTCTGCTTTATTTTTATGGGGTATTGATGCGTTATTAATGCAAAGTATCCAATTTTTTACTGGAAAATAAAGGGTAAGAGATGACAGGTGATTCGAAGCGTTGGTATATTGTCCAAGCTTATTCAGGTTCTGAACTTCATGTTATGCGTGCACTTAAAGATAGAATTCATCGAGAAGGATTAGAAGATCAGTTTGGTGAGATTTTAGTGCCAACTGAAAAAGTGGTGGGAATGCGTGCGGGAAGAAAACACCGGACAGACCGAAAGTTTTTTCCTGGCTATGTATTAGTAAGAATGGAATTAAATGATATAACATGGCATCTTGTTAAAGACATACCTAAAGTGTTGGGTTTTATTGGTGGAACAAGTGATCGTCCAGCACCCTTGAGTGATAAAGAAGCTAATGGTATTCTACAGCGCATTCAAGAAGGGGTTGAGAAGCCAAAACCAAAAGTTTTATTTGAACCGGGAGAAGTAGTACGGGTGACTGAAGGTCCTTTCGCTGACTTCAATGGTGTTGTTGAAGAAGTCAACTATGAGAAAAACAGATTACGAGTAGCAGTTTTAATTTTTGGTCGTTCAACCCCGGTCGAATTAGAATTTAGTCAGGTTGAGAAGGCGTAGGGTTATCCAGCGCTAAATAATTCTGTCATTCCCGCGAAGGTCAGGGATCCATTTTTCAGGCTGAACGAGGCATTTTTGAATGATGGATTCCTGACCGGAGCGGGAATGATAAAAAATAAACTTAGGGGAGCATTTGAATTAAAAATGCGTTAACACCCAGGAGAATATAATGGCAAAGAAAGTTACAGGTTATATAAAGTTACAAATTAAAGCAGGTGAAGCGAATCCAAGTCCTCCTGTTGGTCCTGCCTTAGGTCAAAAAGGCGTCAACATTATGGAGTTTTGTAAAGCCTTTAATGCTACCACGCAACAAATCGAAAAAGGGTTACCAATCCCTGTCGTTATTACGGTATATGCAGATAGGAGTTTTACGTTTGTTACAAAAACTCCACCGGCCTCTGTTTTAATTCGTAAAGCTCTTGGTCTCGCCAAAGGCAGTAGTACTCCGCATTCAAATAAAGTTGGCCGAATAACTCGAGCGCAACTTGAGCAAATTGCCAAGACGAAAGAGCCTGATTTAACTGCGGCAGATATGGATGCAGCAGTTAAAACAATAGCCGGTACTGCTCGAAGCATGGGCGTTGATGTAGAGGGGGTATAAATAATGGCTAAGAAAATCTCAAAACGAATACAGGCAATTGCGCAAAAAGTTGTGACTGGCAAACAATACCCATTAGCAGAAGCGATTGGTCTTATCAAAGAAATGGCAAATGCAAAATTTGATGAAAGTGTTGATGTGAGTATTGTTTTAGGAATCGATGCGCGTAAATCAGATCAGCATGTAAGAGGCGCGACTATATTGCCTCATGGTAGTGGGAAAAAGATTCGGGTTGCTGTATTTGCTCAAGGCCAAAATGCAGATGCTGCAAAAGCGGCAGGTGCTGATATTGTTGGCTTCGAAGATTTAGCAGAAACCATCAAGGCCGGGCAGTTTGAATTTGATGTGTTAATTGCTAGTCCAGATGCAATGCGTATTGTTGGGCAATTAGGCCAAATTCTTGGTCCAAGAGGTTTAATGCCTAATCCAAAAGTGGGTACTGTTTCAGCGGATGTGGGTGGGGCAGTTAAAAATGCAAAATCTGGACAAATAAGGTACAAAACTGATAAAAGTGGTATACTCCACTTCCTGATTGGAAAAGCAAGTTTTTCTGTTGAGAATCTAGCTGAAAATTTTAATGCTGTACTTGCAGATGTTAAGAAATTAAAGCCAGGTACTGCAAAAGGCATCTATATCAAAAAGATATCGTTATCTAGCACGATGGGTCCTAGTGTGCTGGTTGAATCAACGGTCGTTTAATTTAATTTTATTTCGGATTCTATAGATAAATTCGCAGTAGAGTCTAGTAATTAAGAGGCATTTTATGGTATTAAGACTTACAGATAAAAAAGCTATAGTAGCTGAGGTTTCTGAAGTTGCTTCCACTGCTATGTCAGCGGTTGCTGCTGAATACCGTGGCCTTACTGTTGGTGAAATGACAGAGTTAAGGCAGCAAGCTAGAAAAGTAGGTGTATATATGCGTGTTATTCGTAATACGTTAGTCGACAGGGCGGTTGAGGATACTGCTTTTGTATGTCTTCGTCCGGTGTTGCAAGGTCCTATTATTCTTGCATTTTCTCGTCATGAACCTGGTGCAGCGGCTCGTCTTATCAAAGACTTTGCTAAAACACATGAAAAACTTGTAGTGAAAGGTATAGCAATTGATGGGCAGTTATTAGATGCAAAACAATTAGAGTTTATTGCAAACCTTCCAACCAAAGAAGAATCTATTTCGTTGTTAATGGCAGCATTAAAAGCGCCGATTACAAAATTTGTTCGTACATTGGCGGAACCACATACTAAATTAGTTCGTGCAATTGCTGCGCTTCGCGATCAAAAGCAAGCTGCAGGCTAAAAATTTTTAAATCATTAAATTTAGGAGCATAATCATGGCCGTTTCTATTAGTAAAGATGATATTCTTCAGGCAATTAGCGATATGCCTGTTAAAGATGTTGTTGCGCTTATCAGCTCGATGGAAGAAAAATGGGGTGTTTCTGCGGCAGCAGCTGTTGCCGTTGCTGCTCCTGCTGGACAAGCTGCCAATGCTGCTGCTGAAGAGCAAACAGAATTTACTGTTATAATGACAAGCTTTGGTGCCAATAAAGTTAATGTCATTAAAGCTATTCGTGAAGTCACTGGGTTGGGTCTAAAGAAGCTAAAGACTTAGTAGAGGGAGTGCCGGCTCATGTGAAGGATGGTATTTCAAAGGCAGATGCTGAAGAATTGAAGAAAAAACTTCAAGAAGCTGGCGCAACAGTTGAGATTAAGTAACTGTTTTAAAACACATTAAAAATAAAGCGGACAGGGGTTTTCCCTGCTCCGCACTATCTGCTGTTAAAGAAAATGTAATAGTTATCAGCAAAAAAATCATGAGTGGCGAGAAATTAATTTCATCGCTTTAAATATCTAAAACCGAGGCTCTGATGTCCTACTCTTACACTGAGAAAAAGCGCATCCGTTTGGACTTTACGAAACATCCTATCATTATGGAATCATCTTACTTGCTGGCGATGCAATTAGATTCCTATGCTAAATTTTTACAAAAAGATGTTTCCTTTGAACAATTAGCGGATCAAGGGTTACATGCTGCATTTAAGTCAGTATTTCCTATTTTAAGCCATCCTGGCAAAGCTCCGGCTAATTCAGCCGGAACAGCGATGCTTGAGTATGTGTCTTATAAGTTAGGTGAACCAGTTTTTGATGTAAAAGAATGTAAGATGCGAGGGTTAACCTATGGCGCTCCATTGCGCGTAAAAGTTCGTTTAGTTGCATTATGATAAAGAAGTGATCCGTGACTGCAAAAGTTGTAAAAGATATTAAAGAACAAGAAGTTTATATGGGTGAAATTCCCTTAATGACTGAAACAGGTACATTTGTTATTAATGGAACAGAACGAGTTGTTGTTTCGCAGTTACATCGTTCTCCAGGTGTTATTTTTGAGCATGATAGAGGTAAAACACATTCTTCAGGAAAATTATTATATTCTGCTCGAGTTATTCCTTATCGTGGTTCATGGTTAGATTTTGAATTTGATCCTAAAGATTGTTTATTTGTCACGTATTGATCGTCGTCGTAAATTACCAGTTACTATTTTATTGCGTGCATTGGGTTATACGGCTGAAGAAATTTTGGAGCATGTTCTTTGAAAATAATATGTTTCATTTTGCAAGATAACAAAATTACACTTGATCTTAGTGCCATCAGCGTTTACGTAGGTGAAATTGCTTAATTTGATATTAAAGAAAAACAGGGAAAGTGATTAGTTGAGCAAGGGCGACGTATTACGGCTCGTCATATTCGATTAATTGAAAAAGCGGGAATTAATAAACTAGACGTTACCTGCAGAATATTTAATTGGAAAAGTATTAGCCAAAACCGTTGTTGATGAAGAAACAGGTGAAATTATTAGCTAAATGCAAATGATGAAATTACCGCAGATATTCTTAAACACGTTACTGCAAGCAGAACATTAAGAAAATTTGAAACACTGTTATACCAATGATATAGATCATGGTTCTTATATTTCAGATACTTTACGTATTGATCCAACAACAAATCAATTAGAAGCATTGGTTGAAATTTATCGAATGATGCGTCCTGGCGAGCCACCTACAAAAGAAGCAGCAGAAGCTTATTTAAAAATTTATTTTTTATCCAGAACGTTATGATCTTATCTGATGTTGGTCGTATGAAGTTTAATCGACGTGTTGGTCGTAAAGAAGTTGATGGGTCCAGGTGTATTATCTAAAGAAGATATTATTGATGTAATTAAGAACATTAATTGATATTCGTAATGGTAAAGGTATGGTGGATGATATTGATCATTTAGGTAATCGTCGTGTTCGTAGTGTTGGTGAAATGACTGAAAATCAATTCCGTATTGGTTTAGTGCGTGTTGAGCGTGCAGTAAAAGAACGTTTAAGTCTTAGCAGAATCAGAAAATCTTAATGCCGCAAGATATAATCAATGCGAAACCTGTTTCTGCAGCAATTAAAGAATTTTTTGGTTCAAGTCAATTATCTCAATTTATGGATCAAAATAATCCACTTATCTGAAATTACTCATAAACGCCGTGTTTCAGCATTAGGGCCTGGTGGTTTAACACGTGAACGAGCTGGCTTTGAAGTGCGTGACGTGCATCCAACTCATTATGGTCGTGTTTGTCCGATTGAAACACCTGAAGGTCCAAATATTGGTTTAATTAATTCATTGGCTGTTTATGCGCGAACTAATGAATATGGTTTTTTAGAAACACCTTATCGAAAAGTTGTTAATGGTAAAGTAACTGATGAAATTGAATATCTTTCTGCTATTGAAGAAGGTGATTATGTATATTGCCCAGGCAAATGCAACGCTTGATGAAAACGGACAATTAATCGATGATTTAGTTCCTTGTCGTCATCAGAAATGAATTTACTCTTACAACACCTGATCGAGTTCAATTATATGGATGTTTCGCCAAAACAAATCGTATCTGTTGCTGCTCATTTAATTCCATTTCTTAGAACATGATGATGCAAACCGTGCGTTGATGGGTTCAAACATGCAACGTCAAGCTGTTCCAACACTTACGAACTGAAAAACCATTAGTTGGAACAGGAATGGAACGTATGGTTGCAAAAGATTCAGGTGTAACTGTGGTTGCCAAACGAGGTGGTAGTTGTTGATTCTGTTGATGCTGTCACGTATTGTGGTACGTGTAAATGATGATGAAACAAAAGCAGGTGAAACTGGTGTTGATATTTATAATTTACTAAATATACTCGTTCAAACCAAAATACTTGTATTAATCAACGTCCTTTAGTTCAAAAGGGCGATATAATTGAACAAGGTGATGTTCTTAGCAGATGGTCCATCAACAGATATGGGTGAATTGGCATTAGGACAAAATTTGTTAGTCGCATTTATGCCTTGGAATGGATACAACTTTGAAGATTCCATTCTTAATTTCAGAACGTGTTGTTGCAAGAAGATCGTTTTACCACTATTCATATTGAAGAATTAACTTGTATTGCTCGTGATACCAAATTAGGGCCAGAAGAAATTACAGCGGATATTCCAAATGTTGGTGAAAGTGCGCTTATCAAAATTGGATGAATCCGGTATTGTTTACATCGGTGCAGAAGTTAATGCAGGTGATATTTTGGTTGGTAAAGTAACACCAAAAGGTGAAACACAATTAACTCCAGAAGAAAAATTATTACGCGCAATTTTCGGTGAAAAAGCATCTGATGTAAAAGATACATCCTTGCGTGTTCCAACTGGTATGGATGGAACAGTTATTGATGTGCAAGTATTTACGCGTGAAGGCGTAGAAAAAGATGCTCGTGCATTGAAAATTGAAGAAACTGACATTTGCAAAAGTTAAAAAAGATTTAAGTGATGAATTGCGTATTCGTGAAAATGATATTTATCAGCGTGTTGAAAAACTTTTAATGAATCAAATTGCTGAAGGTGGTCCTGACAAGCTTAAAACAGGTTCTAAAATTACTAAAGATTATCTTAATGAAGTGCCACGTGAAAAATGGTTTGAAATTCGTTTGAAAGATGATGCAATGCAATCAAACAATTAGAAGCAGCTGCAAAACAGTTACAAGAACTACGCAAAGAATTTGAAAAAAGCATTTGAAGACAAACGTAAAAAATTCACCCAAGGTGATGATTTAGCTCCTGGCGTTTTAAAAATTGTTAAAGTTTATCTTGGCTGTTAAACGTCGTGTTCAGCCAGGTGATAAAATGGCAGGACGTCATGGAAACAAAGGTGTTATTTCTACTATTGTTCCTGTTGAAGATATGCCTTATATGGCAGATGGTACACCAGTTGATATCGTATTAAATCCATTAGGCGTACCTTCTCGTATGAACATTGGACAAGTATTAGAAACTCATTTAGGTTGGGCAGCAAAAGGACTTGGGCTTAAAAATTGGCAAAATGCTTGATGAACAACAATCACTGAAGATATTCGACAATTTTTGAATACAATTTATAATCATGACGACAACGCATAAAGTAAATCTTGATGAGCTTATCAATGAAGATGAATTATTAGACTTAGCAAATAATTTACGTGAAGGTGTTCCAATGGCAACACCTGTATTTGATGGTGCAACTGAAGAAGAAATTAAAACAATGTTGCAATTAGCAGATTTACCTGAGAGTGGTCAAGACTATCTTTATGATGGACGAACAGGCGATCAATTTGATAGACCAGTGACTGTTGGTTATATGTACATGCTGAAACTAAACCACTTAGTTGATGACAAAATGCATGCACGTTCAACAGGTTCTTATAGCTTGGTAACACAGCAACCATTAGGTGGTAAAGCGCAGTTTGGTGGTCAGCGATTTGGTGAAATGGAAGTTTGGGCACTAGAAGCATATGGTGCTGCTTATACACTTGCAAGAAATGTTGACTGTGAAATCAGATGATGTAAGTGGACGAACAAAAATGTATAAAAATATTGTGGATGGTGATCATTGTATGGAACCAGGCATGCCTGAATCATTCAATGTATTAATCAAAGAAATTCGTTCATTAGGAATTAATATTGAATTAGATACGATTAATGCATCATACTGACAGATGACTAAAATGTTCGAATAATTTGCAGACAATAAATTTAGTTAAACTAAGAGGTACGACCTTGACTATTCCAATAGAGATAAATGCACCTGTAATGAGAGATTTATTGAGTCTCGTTAAGCAGCAAGAGTCAATTGAAGAGTTTGATACAATTCAAATTGGTCTCGCTTCTCCTGAATGATTCGTTCATGGTCATATGGTGAAGTTAAAAAGCCAGAAACATTAATTATCGTACATTTAAACCAGAACGTGATGGTTTATTTTGTGCCAAAATTTTTGGTCCAGTTAAAGATTATGAATGTTTATGTGGAAAATACAAGCGCTTGAAACATCGTGGCGTTATTTGTGAAAAATGTGGTGTTGAAGTTACACTTGTCAAAAGTACGTCGTGAGCGCATGGGGCATATTGAATTGGCAAGTCCTGTTGCTCATATTTGGTTCTTGAAATCATTACCATCTCGTATTGGTTTATTGCTAGATATGACATTGCGTGATATTGAGCGCGTTCTTTATTTTGAAGCATATGTTGTCGTTGATCCTGGCATGACACCAGCTAGAACGAGGTCAATTGTTAACTGAAGAAGCTTATCTATGATGCAATTGAAGAATATGGCGATGAATTTGATGCGCGTATGGGTGCAGAAGCAATTCAAGAATTACTTACGTAGTATTGATCTAGAAGCTGAAATTGCAAGAATTCGTGAAGAAATTACCAACAACTACATTCTGAAACTAAACTTAAAAAACTCTCTAAACGCTTAAAATTATTGGAAGCATTTCTAGAATCAGGCAATAAACCTGAATGGATGATTATAACTGTATTACCAGTATTGCCACCTGATTTACGTCCATTAGTTCCACTTAGATGGTGGACGATTTGCAACATCAGATTTAAATGATCTTTATCGTCGCGTGATTAATCGTAATAATCGTTTGAAGCGATTATTAGATCTTAAATGCGCCAGACATTATTGTGCGTAATGAAAAACGAATGTTGCAAGAAGTCAGTTGATGCTTTGTTAGATAATGGTCGTCGTGGTCGTGCAATTACTGGTACCAATAAACGTCCATTAAAATCACTTAGCTGATATGATTAAAGGTAAGCAAGGTCGTTTCCGTCAAAATCTTATTAGGTAAACGTGTTGATTATTCAGGTCGTTCCGTAATTGTGGTGGGTCCAACACTTAAGATTACATCAATGTGGATTGCCAAAAAAAATGGCGCTTGAATTATTTAAGCCATTTATTTTTAGTAAATTACAATTTCGAGGTTTAGCAACAACCATTAAAGCGCTAAAAAAATGGTTGAACGTGAAGAGCCAGAAGTATGGGATATTTTAGAAGAAGTGATTCGTGAACATCCTGTCTTGTTAAACCGTGCACCAACATTGCATCGTTTAGGTATTCAAGCATTTGAACCAGTTTTGATTGAAGGTAAAGCAATTCAATTGCATCCATTGGTTTGTACTGCTTATAACGCTGACTTTGACGGTGACCAAATGGCTGTGCATGTGCCATTAACATTATGAAGCACAGATTAGAAGCACGTACTTTAATGATGTCAACTAATAATATTCTTATCACCTGCAAACGGTGAACCAATTATTGTTCCAACTCAAGACGTGGTATTAGGTCTTTATTATTTGACGCGTGAACGAATCAATGCGAAAGGCGAAGGCATGATATTTGCTGATGTCGACGAAGTGCATCGTGCTTATGAAAATGGTGCAGTTGATTTGCATGCTAAAATTAAAGTGCGTATCAAAGAAATTCAATTAGATGAAGATGGTGAATGCAACAGAAACGGTAAGACGTTGGTTGAAACCACAGTAGGTCGTGCGCTTTTATCGAAATTTTACCTAAGGGTCTGTCGTTTGATTTAATTAATCGTCCCATGAACTAAAAAAGCAATTTCTAGCTTAATTAATACTTGTTATCGACGAATTAGGTTTAAAAGAAACGGTTATTTTTGCAGATCAATTGATGTATACCGGTTTTCATTATGCAACTCGTATCAGGTATTTCAATTGGTATTAAGATTTGGTTATTCCAGAAGAGAAAACCAGACATTATTGATGCAAGCTGAAGAAGAAGTTAAAGAAATTGAAGCACAATATGCTTCAGGTTTGGTGACACAAGGTGAGCGTTATAATAAAGTTATTGATATTTGGTCGCGTACTAATGAATTAGTTGCAAAAGCGATGATGGAAAAATTAGCAACTGAAATGGTCATAGATGCAGAAAGGTAAAAAAGTTACAACAAGAATCATTTAATCCATTTATATGATGGCTGATTCTGGTGCTCGAGGTTCGGCTGCACAGATTCGACAGTTAGCTGGTATGCGTGGTTTGATGGCAAAACCAGATGGTTCAATTATTGAAACACCGATTACTGCAAATTTCCGTGAAGGTTTAAACGTATTACAATACTTTATTTCAACTCACGGTGCGCGTAAAGGTTTGGCAGATACGCGCTTAAAAACAGCAAATTCAGGTTATTTAACACGTCGTTTAGTTGACGTTGCGCAAGATGTGGTGGTTACTGAAGAAGATTGTGGTACCTACACATGGTATTGTTAATGACACCTCATATTGAAGGTGGTGATATAGTTGAGCCATTGCATGAACGTGTATTAGGTCGAGTGGTTATTGAAGATGTGTTAGCATCCAGATCAGTGACGATATTGTAGTTACAGCAGGTACATTACTAGATGAAGAGTGGGTTGAAAAACTTGAAGAAGCTAGGTGTTGATCAAGTTATAGTTCGTTCACCAATTACTTGTGAAGCACGATATGGTATTTGTGCTAGCATGTTATGGTCGTGATTTAGCGCGTGGTCATCGAGTCAATATTGGTGAAGCAGTGGGTGTTATTGCTGCGCAATCAATTGGTGAACCAGGTACACAGCTTAACCATGCGTACCTTCCATATCGGTGGTGCTGCATCTCGAGCAACTGCTGTTAATAATGTTCAAGTTAAATCTAAAGGGTAAAGTTAAGTTGCATAATATTAAAGTTAGTTCAACATGCAAATGGAAATCTTGTTGCAGTTTCTCGTTCAGGTGAATTAACTAGTTATTGATGAACATGGCGTGAACGTGAACGTTATAAAATTCCATATGGTGCATGTAATTACAGTACAAGATGGTGCAGCAGTTGAAGCAGGACAAGTTATTGCAAATGGGATCCGCATACTCATCCTGTTATCACAGAAGTTGCAGGACGTATTAAATTTGTTGATTTGATTGAAGGTGTCACCATGAATCGTCAAACGGATGAAGTGACTGGTTTAGCTAGTATTGTGGTAACTGATCCAAAACAACGTAGGCATGGCGGTAAAGATTTACAACCAATGGTTAAATTAGTTGATGAAAAAGGAAAAGATTTATCTTAGCAGGTACCAATATTACCTGCGCAATATTTCTTACCCACTGATGCTATTATTAATTTTGAAGATGGTGCACAGTGGGTGATCGGTGATGTAATTGCACGTATTCCGCAAGAAACATCAAAAACACGAGATATTACCGGTGGTTTACCACGAGTTGCTGATTTATTTGAAGCACGTAAACCAAAAGAATCGGCAATCTTAGCTGAAATTTCTGGTATTGTAAGTTTTGGTAAAGAAACCAAAGGTAAGCGTCGTTTAATGATTACTGGAGCATAATGGTGATATTCATGAAGAATTAATTCCAAAATGGCGTCATGTTAATGTGTTTGAAGGTGAACATGTTGAGAAGAGGTGAAGTAATTGCTGAAGGTGCCCTAAATCCGCATGATATTTTGCGTCTTCTTGGTGTTAATGCATTAGCGAATTATATTGTCAATGAAGTTCAAGATGTTTATCGTTTACAAGGTGTAAAAATTAATGATAAGCATATTGAAGTCATTGTTAGACAAATGTTACGTAAAGTAATTATTACTGATGCAGGAGACACTAATTTCTTAAAAGGTGAGCAGGTTGATGAAATGACAAGTGAGAGAAGAAAATGAAGCTGTGCTTGCTAAGAATGTAAATTCCAGCACGTTATGAACATATCTGTTAGGTATTACCAAAGCTTCATTAGCAACAGAATCATTTATTTCTGCTGCATCATTCCAAGAAACAACGCGTGTTCTAACTGAAGCTGCTGTAAGTGGTAAAGTAGATGAGTTTACGTGGGTTTAAAGAAAATGTGATTGTTGGTCGCTTATTCCTGCGGGTACAGGGTTGGCTTACCATACGCAGCGTAGACGTAGAAGAGAGATGAATAAGGCTAAGCTTTTGCAACCGCAAGCAGTTGCGCCAGAAGTAACGGTTTCAAGTGTTGAAGAAGCTTTGAGTAAGGCCTTACAGGCAGAGAATAAAGATCGTTCTTCTAAATCTTGAAGGAGAGCGGGCATTGTAGGCATTGTGTAGAATGCGCAAGTTTAAAAATTTAAAAAATAAACTTGACAACCTCCGGTAGGTGTCATTACAATCGCGACCTTTCTTTTATATTAACCTTATTTATTATTTATAGCTAAGGTTAATAAATGGCTACAATAAATCAACTTGTTCGGAACGCAAGAAAGCCGAAAAAGTTAAAAATGAATGCTCCTGCGTTGAATGGCTGTCCACAAAAACGAGGTGTTTGTACGCGTGTTTACACGACAACACCAAAAAAGCCAAACTCTGCTTTGCGTAAAGTGGCGCGTGTTACGGTTAACCAATGGAGTTGAAGTAACGGCCTATATTGTGGTGAAGGCCATAATCTTACAAGAACATTCGGTTGTATTAATTCGCGGTGGTCGTGTAAAAGACTTGCCAGGTGTGCGTTATCATATGGTGCGGGGTAGCTTAGATACTGCAGGCGTTGCTACCAGAAAGCAAGGTCGATCAAAATATGGTGCTAAGAGACCTAAAGAAAAAATAACTATTTAGGAATTAAATATGTCAAGACGAAGATCTGCAAAAAAAGAGAAATTTTGCCCGATCCAAAATTTGGTAGTGAGCTTCTTGCAAAGTTTATTAATATTTAATGAAGAATGGAAAGAAATCTATTGCTGACTAAAATGGTTTATTTTGCGCTCGAAAAATCTGCGGAGCGTTCAAAGCGACAAGGTGATGAGCATGAAGATGAAGGTGGTTCATCTTCTCAAGGAACTGGTAGTGCCAATCATGGCCTTACTCTTCTTGAAAAAGCCATTAGAGAATGTTAATCCTATTGTTGAAGTTCGTTCTCGTCGAGTTGGTGGAGCTACTTATCAGGTTCCGATGGAAGTTAGAGCTTCTCGCAGTATAGCATTGGCGATGCGTTGGCTTGTTGAAGCAGCCAGGCAGCGTGGCGAGAAAGGTATGGTGTTGCGTCTTGCGCACGAAATTTTAGATGCTGCCAAAGGTGTTGGTAATGCAGTTAAGAAACGAGAAGATATGCATAGAATGGCAAAAGCTAATCAAGCATTTGCTCATTTTCGATGGAATTAGAGGTAATTAACTGTGGCACGTGAAACTCCAATTGAGCATTATAGAAATATCGGTATTATTGCCCATATTGATGCGGGTAAAACAACAACAACAGAGCGAATTCTTTTTTATACAGGAATTTCTCATAAAATTGGTGAGGTCCATGAAGGTGCTGCAGTTATGGACTGGATGGAGCAGGAACAGTGAGCGTGGTATTACCATTACCTCGGCTGCAACAACTTGTTACTGGGATGGTATGGATAAGCAATTTCCTCAGCATCGAATTAATATCATTGATACCCCGGGACACGTGGATTTTACGATTGAAGTTGAACGATCTTTGCGTGTACTTGATGGTGCTTGTGTGGTATTTTATGCTGTGGGTGGTGTTGAGCCTCAGTCAGAAACAGTATGGCGTCAGGCTAATAAATATGGTGTTCCGCGAATTGCATTTGTTAATAAAATGGATCGTGCTGGCGCTAATTTTCATTCGTGTGGTCGAGCAAATTAAAAATCGCTTAGGTGCAAATCCAGTTCCTATTCAGCTTACCAATTGGAGCAGAAGAGAATTTTGAAAGGTGTTATTGATTTAGTTAAAATGAAAGCGATTCATGGGATGAAGCTAATCAAGGTATGAAGTTTGAAGAACAAGATATTCCTGCTGATATGCTTGAGATGTGTAAAAAATATCGTGATCAGATTGTTGAAGCTGCTGCTGAAGCATCTGAAGAGATTAATGGATAAATATCTTAGAGGGTGAAGCATTAACTGCAGAAGAAATCAAAGAAGGCATTAGGAAACGAACGCTTAATAATGAAATTGTTCCGGTGTTATGTGGTTCAGCTTTTAAAAATAAAGGTGTTCAAGCAATGTTGGATGCAGTAATTGAATATTTACCAGCGCCACATGATGTTCCTGCTATTAAGGGAACTTTGGATGATGCTAAATAGCACTGTAGCTGAAAGACATCCAGATGATCGAGCCATTTTCAGCTTTAGCATTTAAAATTGCGACAGATCCATATGTCGGAACGTTAACTTATTTTCGTGTTTATTCTGGTGTTTTAAAAAAGGTAGATACTGTATATAATTCTGTTAAAGGTAAAAAGAACGTATTGGTCGCTTGTTCAAATGCATGCTAACTATCGAGAAGAAATTAAAGAAGTTGAGCAGGTGATATTGCTGCTGCAGTAGGTCTTAAAGATACCGTACTACTGGTGATACACTTTGTGATGATAAATAAATTATAATCTTAGAAAGAATGGAATTTCCTGATCCAGTTATTTCTGTTGCAGTTGAACCGAAAACAAAAGCTGACCAAGAAAAAATGGTATTGCTTTGAGTAAGCTTAGCGCAAGAAGATCCTTCATTTCGTGTGCATACAGATGAAGAATCAGGTCAAACAATTATTTCAGGTATGGGCGAGCTTCATCTAGAAATTATTGTTGATCGTATGAAGCGTGAATTTAGTGTAGAAGCAAATGTTGGGAAACCACAAGTTGCTTATCGAGAAACCATTAAAAATATGGTTGAACAAGAAGGAAATTTGTCAGGCAATAGGTGGTCGTGGTCAATATGGCCATGTATGGATAAGAATTGAACCCGCGAACCGGGTAAAGGATATGAATTTGTGAATGCAATTGTAGGTGGTGTGATTCCAAAAGAATATATTCCTGCAGTTGATAAAGGGATTCAAGAGCAAATGCAAAATGGTGTTATTGCTGGGTTTCCAGTTGTTGATGTTAAAGTTACATTATTTGATGGTTCTTATCACGAAGTTGATTCAAGCGAAATGGCATTTAAAATTGCTGGTTCAATGGCTTTCAAAGAAGGTGCCTTAAAAGCTAAGCCAGTATTGCTTGAGCCAATAATGAAAGTTGAAGTGGTAACTCCTGAAGATTACTATGGGAGATGTAATGGGTGATTTAAATCGACGTCGAGGGCTTGTGTTCAAGGAATGGAAGATTCCCAGCTGGTCAAGTTCGATTCAGGCAGAAGTGCCATTTGTCAGAAATGTTTGGTTATGCAACTGATTTACGTTCAGTAACCCAAGGCCGAGCAACATACACGATGGAGTTTTCTAAGTATGTTGAGGCTCCTGCAAGCATTGCTGAAGCAATTATTAATAAACATCGTAAGTAAGTTTGAATAGGCAAATTAACCATAAAGGGGTAGCTAACATGGCAAAAATTTGTAAGAGATAAAACTACATGTTAATGTTGGTACAATTGGTCACGTTGATCATGGTAAAGACCACGTTAACCGCTGCGATCACAACAGTTGCTGGCTAAAAAATATGGTGGCAGCAGCAGTAGACTTATGACCAAATCGATAAGGCTCCTGAAGA
Source organism: uncultured Gammaproteobacteria bacterium (assembly GCA_963844535.1). Taxonomy (GTDB): domain Bacteria; phylum Pseudomonadota; class Gammaproteobacteria; order CAWJOP01; family CAWJOP01; genus CAWJOP01. The sequence goes on from CAWJOP010000004.1 coordinate 42,633, forward strand.
GCGTGAGCGTGGTATTACTATTGCGACGGCGCATGTTGAATACGATTCAGCTAAACGACACTATGCGCATGTTGATTGCCCTGGTCATGCTGACTATGTGAAGAACATGATTACAGGTGCTGCTCAAATGGACGGAGCAATTTTAGTAGTTTCTGCCGCAGATGGCCCAATGCCACAAACTAGGGAACATATTTTATTATCTCGACAAGTAGGGGTTCCGTACATTGTTGTTTATTTAAACAAAGCAGACATGGTTGATGACCTGAGCTTATTGAGTTGGTGGAAATGGAAGTTCGTGATTTGTTAAGTAAATATGATTTCCCGGGCGATGATACCCCTATTATAGTTGGTTCTGCTTTAAAGGCATTGGAAGGTGATACAAGCGAAATTGGTGAACCATCGATTTATAAATTAGTTGAAACGTTAGATGAATATATTCCTGAGCCAGAACGTAATATAGATGAACCATTTTTATTGCCGATTGAAGATGTATTTTCTATTTCTGGTCGTGGTACAGTGGTAACTGGACGTATTGAAAGAGGTATTGTTAAGGTAGGTGAAGAAATTGAGATTGTTGGAATTAGGCCCACTGTAAAGACGACTTGTACGGGCGTTGAAATGTTCCGTAAACTTCTTGATGAAGGTCGAGCGGGAGATAATGTTGGAGTGCTTTTACGAGGTACTAAGCGTGATGAAGTAGAGCGTGGACAAGTGCTTGCGAAAAAAGGAACAATCAAGCCGCATACTAATTTTGAAGCAGAAGTGTATGTTTTATCAAAAGAAGAAGGTGGTCGACATACGCCATTCTTCAATGGATATCGTCCACAGTTTTATTTTAGAACAACTGACGTAACAGGAGCAATTGAATTAGCTCCAGGTGTAGAAATGATAATGCCAGGTGATAATATGCAAATAAAAGTCGCACTTATTGCACCAATTGCGATGGAAGAAGGTTTACGTTTTGCAATTCGCGAAGGCGGCAGAACTGTTGGTGCAGGTGTCGTTACTAAGGTTATTGAATAAATATTGTATTTGTAATCTAGTAAAGTGTTATTCTCGCCTTAGTAAAGCTAAGAGGCGGGAATGATAGAATTAATTAAACGCTTAAATTAATTAGGTAAAAAATATGCCAGCCCCAGTTGCAGAGAATAAGAGGCAGAAGATACGTATAAAAATTAAAGCATATGATCATAATTTGATTGATCAATGCACTGCTCGAATTGTAGATACAGCTAAGCGTACAGGCGCACAAATAAAGGGGCCTATTCCATTACCTACTCGGTTTGAGCATTTTACTATCTTGGTTTCTCCAAATGGAGATAAAGATGCACGTGATCAATATGAAATTCGTACCCATACTAGATTGGTTGATATTATTGAGCCGACAGATAAAACAGTTGATGCCTTGATGAAACTTGATTTGCCTGCTGGCGTTGATATTCAAATTAAAGTTGATTAGAGATAATTTATAATGAGGTTGTGATGGCTATTGGATTAGTTGGTAATAAATTAGGGATGAGTCGGGTTTTTAAAGAAGATGGAAGTTCTGTTCCTGTTACGGTAATTAAAGTTGAAGATAATTACATAACCCAGATAAAAACCGTTGAGAATGATGGATACAAGGCGATTCAGGTGACGATGGGTATTAAACGTCATCCTATTAAACCTATGATAGGCCATTTTACCAAAGCTAATGTGACGCCAGGCGTGGGTCTGTGGGAGTTTCGATTAAATCATACAGATGATTTGGCTAATTTCTCGTTAGGACATACTATTGCTGTTTCTCATTTTGCCGAAGGTCAGTATGTAGATGTCACTGGAACTACAAAAGGAAAAGGATTTGCCGGTACTATAAAGCGGCATAATTTTACTATGGGCGATGCTACACACGGTAACTCACTTTCTCATAGAGCGCCTGGATCCATAGGACAGAGACAATCTCCAGGTAAGGTATTTAAGGGCAAAAAGATGGCAGGGCAAATGGGTAATAAACAAAGAACTGTTCAGTCTTTAGAAGTGGTTAAAGTAGATGAAAAGCGTAAATTACTTTTAATAAAAGGTGCTGTTCCTGGCGCGCCAGGGTCGTGCTTAATTATTAAGCCTACTATTAAAATAAAAAGCGGTGAGAGGTAATTTAAAATGTCTGTAGTTTTACCAATTATTTCTGATACTGGTGCACCTAAAGGTAATATAGAACTTACGGTTGATGTGTTTGGTTGTCAATTTAATGAGCCGTTAGTACATCAAGTTGTTGTTTCGCAACTTGCGGGTTGGCGTGCCGGAACGCACGCACAAAAAAATCGCGCCGATGTGCGGGGTGGTGGTGCTAAGCCTTGGCGTCAAAAAGGTTCAGGTCGCGCTCGAGCAGGTACTATCCGAAGTCCATTATGGCGAGGCGGTGGTGTGACTTTTGCTGCAGCACCTCAAGACTACTCGGTTAAAGTAAATAAGAAAATGTACCGTGGTGCAATGCGCTCTATTTTGTCTGAATTAATCAGGCAGGATAGATTAATTGTTCTTGACACACTTGATGTCGAAACCCGAAAAACTAAAAGTTTTTTAAATAAAACTAAACAGTTACAGCTTGAAAGCGCTTTAGTTGTAACCTATTCTATGAGCGAAAATCTTTATCTCTCATCTAGAAACCTATTTAAATTTTTAGTTGCTGATGTCCAAGAAGTTGAACCTACGATATTAATTAAGTTTCCTAAAGTATTGATAACACAAGAAGCTTTAAAGAAATTAGAGAGCACTTTGCAATGAATAACCAAGGCATCATGAATATTTTATTAGCTCCGCATGTTTCTGAAAAAAGTACGGTAATAGCGGATAAGAATAATCAATTTATTTTTCGTGTTGCAGCTGATGCAACTAAACCAAAAGTAAAAGAAGCAGTTGAGCTTTTGTTTAAAGCCCAAGTTGATTCTGTACAAATTGTTAATGTAAAAGGGAAATATAAAAGGTTTCGGCAAAGACTAGGTCGTAGAAAGGATTGGAAGAAAGCTTATGTTTCTTTAAAAGAAGGCCAGAATATTAATTTCGCAGAGAAAGAATAAATTTTAAGAGTTTTTTATGACAGTTAAAATTATAAGAACAAAACCCACTTCTCCTGGAAGACGGTTTCTGATTAAAGTAGTTAATCCGGATTTACATAAAGGTAAGCCGTATTCTCCACTTATTCAAAAGAAGTCTAAAACAGGTGGTAGAAATAATAGAGGTCGTATTACAGTAAGACACCAGGGTGGTGGGCATAAACAGCATTATCGTATGTTAGATTTTAAACGTAATGATAAAGATGGTATTGTTGCGCGTATCGAAAGGTTTGAGTATGATCCAAATCGCACGGCGTATATTGCTCTGGTTTTATATAAAGATGGCGAGCGTCGTTATATTATTGCTCCGCAAAAACTTGAAGTAGGTGCTGAAATAATTTCCGGAGTACATGTTCCGATTAAAGTAGGTAATTGTCTTCCTTTGTCGAGTATTCCTGTTGGAACTACGATACATGCTGTAGAACTACAACCTGGTAAAGGCGCGCAGCTTGCGAGAAGTGCTGGTTCATCGGTTCAATTAGTTGCCCGTGAAAGTGAGCTTGCAACGATTCGTCTTCGTTCTGGAGAAGTTCGTAAGGTATCGATACACTGCCGAGCTACAATTGGTGAAGTAAGTAAACCAGAACATAATCTCCGCTCTCTTGGAAAAGCTGGAGCGGTTCGTTGGCGTGGGAAAAGACCAACTGTTCGTGGGGTTGCAATGAATCCAATTGATCACCCTCATGGTGGTGGTGAAGGTAAGACTTCAGGTGGACGTCATCCAGTTACTCCTTGGGGTCAGCCGACTAAAGGGTTTAAAACACGTAGAAATAAACGTACTTCGCATATGATTGTGCGTCGTCGTAAGTAGGGAGAAAAATTGTGCCTCGTTCTTTAAAAAAAGGTCCTTTTGTTGACCTACATTTACTTAAAAAAGTAGAAGATGCTGATGAGTCTAATAGTAAGCGTCCTATTAAAACTTGGTCTAGAAGATCAATGATTATTCCAGAGATGGTAGGGAAAACAATGGGTGTCCATAATGGGCGTATACATGTTCCAGTTTTTATTACTGAAAATATGGTAGGGCATAAGTTAGGTGAGTTTGCTCCTACAAGAACATATCGCGGACATTCTGCAGCTGACAAAAAAACGAAAGAATAGAAATTTCTGTTCAGGTGCGTAATTTATTAAAGAGAGTAATTTATGGAAGTTCCAGCTAAATTAAAATTTGCAAAATTGTCAGCACAAAAAGCGAGACTGATTGCAGATATGATTAGAAGTTTGCCGGTAGACAGGGCATTAGAAATTCTTAGGTTTAATCCTAGGAAGGCGGCGTTTTTATTTAAAAAAGTTTTAGAATCAGCGATTGCAAATGCCGAAAATAATGCTGGTGCTGATATTGATACTTTAAAGGTTTCATCTGTTTATGTGGATGAGGGGCCAGTGTTAAAACGAATGATGCCTCGAGCAAAAGGTAGAGGTAATCGGATTTCTAAACGAACTTGTCATATTACTATAATGGTTTCTGAGCGGGAGTGAAGTTGAATGGGTCAAAAAGTAAATCCAGTTGGAATGCGTCTGGTAATTAATAAAAATTGGAAGTCAAAATGGTATGTTGACTTAAAAAATTACCCTAAAGTTCTGCTTGCTGACTTAAAAACAAGGGCATATATTAATAAAGAATTTGCCGCTGCGGGGGTTAGTAGAGTCCTTATTGAGCGTCGTGCAAGTGATGTTGCAACAATTACTGTGGAAACCCCTCGCCCAGGAGTTCTCATTGGTAAAAGTGGAAGAGATATAGAAAAGCAAAGACAGAAGGCTGCTTCTATTATGGGGGTTCCAGTCAATATAAAAATAGAAGAGGTTAAAAAGCCTGAGTTGGATGCTTCCCTTGTAGCTGAAAATGTGGCAGGGCAACTTGCCAGGCGTATTATGTTTCGTCGTGCTATGAAAAGAGCTGTTTCTAACGCAATGCGACAAGGGGCAAAAGGTATTAAAATTTCAGTTGCTGGGCGTTTAGGTGGGTCTGAAATTGCTAGGACTGAGTGGTATCGAGAGGGTAGGGTTCCTTTACATACTTTGAGAGCGGATATTGACTATGCGCTTGCAGAAGCCAAAACAACTTATGGTGTTATTGGAGTTAAGGTCTGGATTTTTAAAGGCGAAATATTGAGTACTCGGGCAGAAGTTAAAGCTGGAGAAGCGCAAGAGGACTAAAGGAAATATCCTTTAATATAGTTACAAGTAGAGATTTATAAGTTATGTTACAGCCAAAAAGAACAAAATACAGAAAGCAGTTTAAAGGCCGTAATCGCGGTTGCGCCACTCGAGGCAATAAAATAAGTTTTGGGGAATATGGACTTAAATCAACTCAGTGCGGCGCAATAACTGCTCGTCAAATTGAAGCATGTCGCCGTGCGGCTACCAGAACAATGAAAAGAGGAGGAAAGGTTTGGATTAGAATCTTTCCGGATAAGCCGATTACCAAAAAACCGCTCGAAGTACGACAAGGTAAAGGAAAGGGTAGTGTTGAATATTGGGTAGCCTGTGTTCAACCTGGAAAGGTCCTGATTGAAATTGCAGGTGTTCCAAAAGAAATTGCAGAGCAAGCGCTTACTTTAGCAGCAGCAAAGCTACCAGTAAGTACCTGCTTTCAAGAAAGAACGGTGATGTAATGAGCGTGATAGAATTAAGAAAAATGACTCAAGATGAGCTTCAAAAAGAATTAGACTCTTCTCTAAAAGAATTGTTTAGTTTGCGGATCCAGAAGGGCTCGGGTCAATTAGCAAAGCCTCATTTGCTACGGGCGGTTCGAAAACGAATTGCGCAGTTACGTACACTAATTAGCGAAAAGACTTAAGCGTGATAAATATGAGCGAAAATGAAATAGCGAAATCTAACCGTTTAGTTGTGGGTAAGGTGATTAGCAATAAAATGCACAAGACAATTGTGGTAAAAATTGAGCGTTTAGTAGAACATCCAAAATATGGGAAATATGTACGTCAATTTACAAAATTGTTTGCGCATGATGAAAATAATGAATGTATGGAAGGAGATGTAGTAGCGATTAAACAATCCAAGCCTTTTTCAAAAAAGAAAGCATGGGTATTAGTAAACATTATAGAGAAAGCAACCATTTCTTAATTGCAAGGCTACTTTAATTTTTAGCTTGCGCATTATTTTTTTGCTTGTTATAATCGCGCGCTTTTCAACCTTTTACACTTAACTTACTTAAAATAGAAAATAGAATTGTAGTTTTTTACGAGTTTTTAGGGCTTTATTATGATTCAAATGCAAACACGGCTTGATGTTGCTGATAATAGCGGTGCGCGGCAAGTTATGTGCCTAAAAGTTTTAGGTGGTTCACGGCGTAGGTATGCGCGAATTGGTGATGTCATCAAAGTTTCTGTTAAAGATGCTACTCCTAGAGGCCGCGTTAAAAAAGGGGATGTTTTAAATGCTCTTGTTGTGCGCACTCAATCAGGGGAGCGAAGAGCTGATGGTTCATTGATTCGTTTTGACGACAATGCAGTTGTATTATTGAATGCTCAATTGCAACCTATTGGTACGCGTGTGTTTGGTCCGGTAACGCGTAAGCTTCGTGGCGAACGCTTTATGCGTATTATTTCTCTTGCTCCTGAGGTTATATAAAGATGCAGAAGCTAAAAAGAGGTGACGAAGTTATTGTAATTGCCGGAAGAGATAAGGGAAAACGAGGCGAAATCATTCGTGTTCTTCCAAAAGAAAACAGGATTTTTGTAAAAGGCGTTAATCTGTGCAAAAAACATGTAAAGCCAAATCCATCTTTGAATGAATCAGGTGGCATAGTAGAGCGTGAAGCCTCTATTAATATATCAAATGTTAAAATTTGGAATGCAATGATTGGGCGTGGAGATAGAGTAGGTATTAAAGCTTTTGAGGCTGGGAAAAAAGTTCGTATTTTTAAATCCAATGGCGAGAGAGTGGATCAATAATGGCTGTAAAGTATCGACAATTGTATACTGATGTGGTTTTTAAGCAGTTACTTGAAAAGTTTGAGTATAAGAGCTCGATGGAAGTTCCTCGAGTTTTAAAAATTACTTTGAATATGGGCGTAGGTGAAGCTGTTGCCGATAAAAAAATGATTACTTCTGCCGTGGCGGATTTAACAAGTATCGCTGGTCAAAAGCCTCTTATTACAAAAGCTCGGAAATCGGTCGCTGGGTTTAAGATTCGTGCTGGATGGCCTATTGGCTGTAAGGTAACTTTAAGAGGCGAGCGAATGTATGAGTTTTTAGAGCGTCTCATTTGTATTGCAATTCCACGAATCAGAGATTTTAGAGGTTTTAGTGCGCGCTCATTTGATGGCCAAGGAAATTATACGCTAGGTATTCGTGAACAGATTGTTTTTCCTGAAATTGATTACGATAAGATTGATACGTTAAGAGGGCTGGATATTACAATCACAACTAATGCTAAAACTGATGAAGAAGCGCGTACTCTTTTAGCAGGGTTTGGTTTCCCTTTTAAAGATTAGGATAGATATTAGATTAGGTAGATATTATGGCAAAAAAATCTGTTATTGCGCGACAAAATAAACGCCAAAGAATAGTGAATAAATATGCTGCTAAACGCGCAGATTTAAATACAATTATACGAGACCTTCGAGTATCAGAAGAAGAAAGATGGGCGGCGCGTATCAAGCTTCAGTCATTGCCGCGAGACTCTAGCCGTGTCAGATTGCAAAACCGTTGTAAAATAACGGGACGTGCTCGAGCTGTCTATACGCGAGTGGGATTATGTCGTAATAAATTTCGTGAATTTGCAATGAATGGTGAAATTCCCGGCCTTACAAAGGCAAGTTGGTAACCAAAGGGTATTATTTTTATGACAATGCAAGATCCTATAGCTGATATGTTTGTCCGTGTTCGTAATGGGCAAAAAGTTAAAAACGAAAGTGTGAGTATGCCTTCTTCTAAACTCAAGGTACAGATAGCAAAAATTTTGCAAGAAGAAGGTTATATTAATGGGTATGAGTTGTTTGGTGATATGAAGAAACAAGAATTAAAAATCTTTCTTAAGTATTTTAAAAATAAGCCAGTCATCGAATTAATTAAAAGAATTAGTAAGCCAAGTTTAAGAGTTTATTGTGGCAATGGAAAATTGCCGAAAGTTTTAGGTGGATTAGGTGTTGCAATTGTATCCACTTCAAAGGGATTAATGACAGATAGAAAAGCTCGTTTACTTGGAGAAGGTGGCGAAATTATTTGTCATGTAGCGTAATTTAAAGGTATATCATTTATGTCTCGAGTTGCAAAGCTTCCTATCAAGATACCTACGGGTGTTTCAGTTACTGTAGAAAAGCAAGAAATTTCTATTAAAGGTGGAAAAGGGTTATTGCGATGTTTGGTGCATCCGCAAGTCTCTATTGACCATGATAAAGATGAAATTCGCTTATCCCCTAAAGACTTAGAGTCTTTGTCGGATATGCAAGCAGCAACTGCAAGAGCTGTAATCAATAATTTTGTGATAGGGGTGAGTGAAGGGTTTAGTATTAAGCTTATTTTAGTTGGTGTGGGTTATCGTGCTCAAGTTCAAGGAAAAAAACTTAATATGACCTTGGGATTTTCTCATCCCATTAATTATGATATTCCTGAAGGTATTGCCATTGAGACTCCAAGCCAAACTGAGATTATTGTAAAAGGTATTGATAAGCAATTGGTTGGGCAAGTTGCTTCTAATATTAGAGCATATCGTCCGCCTGAGCCGTATAAAGGAAAAGGGGTTCGGTATGAAAAAGAAATTATTATTCTAAAGGAAACGAAGAAAAAATAGATTTTAATTGGAAGTAGATTTTATGAATAAAAAAATTGCTAGGTTACGTCGCGCAAAGCGAACAAGAATGAAAATTAGGGCTTTAAACGTTCCGCGTTTATGTGTACGTCGTAGTCTGAAAAATATTTATGCGCAGTTAACAACACCAAATGGTGCTCAAGTGTTGGCTTATGCTTCAACTTTAGATAAAGAAATTAGAGAATTGGGTGCTAAGGGATGTAATATTAATTCTGCAATTATTGTTGGAAAATTTATTGCACAGCGTTCGCTGGCAGCGGGTATTAAAAAAATTGCATTTGATCGCTCTGGTTATAAATATCATGGTCGCATCAAAGCATTGGCTGATGCTGCCCGTGAGGGTGGTTTAGAGTTTTAAGGTATATCTTTATGGCAAAAACAGCAGCAGTTAGTTTAGAGCAGTCTCCTAAAGGCGATGGTCTCACTGAAAAGCGAGTTCTGGTAAAACGTGTTGCCAAGGTGGTTAAAGGTGGCCGGAAATTTGGTTTTGTGGCCCTTATTGTAGTTGGTGACGGCAATGGTGGTTTAGGAATTGGTATAGGTAAGTCAGGTGAAGTTCCTGTGGCAATTCAGAAAGGTATGGAGAATGGTCGTAAAAATATGATGCGCTTTAAGTTACGAAATCATACTTTTCAGCATCGAATTATTGCTGAATATGGTGCTACCAAAGTATTTATTCAGCCGGCTTCTGAGGGAACTGGTATTATTGCCGGTAGAACGATGCGAGCTATTTTTGAAGTGATGGGTGTTAAAAATGTTCTTTCTAAGACATTTGGGTCTTCAAATCCAATTAATGTGGTGAGAGCAACTGTTAAAGCACTTCAGGATATGGCTAAACCTGAAGATATCGCTGCAAAGCGCGGTAAAACATTAAAAGAAATTCTAGGTACTCGCGATGGAGAAAAATAAGAACCCAAAAACTATTCGAACAACCCTTATTCGAAGTTTATATGGTCGAAAGCCTCGCCATAGAGCAACGATAAAAGGTCTTGGTTTGTCTAAAATTAATCAGACTGTAGTTCTTGAAGATACTCCCTCTATTCGAGGAATGATTGAACAAGTCAAGTATGCTTTGTGCGTAGAGGAGGAGTAGAAGTGTTTTTAAATACATTAAAACCTGCAAAAGGATCAAAAAGTGCGCCTAAGCGTTTAGGGAGAGGTATTGGCTCCGGATTAGGTAAAACTTGTGGTCGAGGCCATAAAGGTCAGAGAGCTCGTGCTGGCGGATTCCATAAAGTTGGTTTTGAAGGTGGGCAGATGCCATTGCAACGGCGATTGCCAAAATTTGGTTTTGTTTCTCCTAAGGCTTTATTAACAGAGGAAGTGCGTTTAAGTGAATTGAATCGTATTAATGAAGAACTAGTTACGTTAGATACATTAAAAGATGCTGGAATTATAAAAAATAATACAAAATTTGTTAAAATTTTTCTTGCTGGAGAGCTCAAAAAAGTAGTGCGAGTTTTAGGAGTTCCTGTCACAAAAGGAGCCCGTTCTGCCATTGAAAAATTGGGTGGTAAGGTTGAAGAATGAATATTAAGTCGAGTTTTAATCAACCTGGGTTTCAAAGTGGGTTAACCGAATTAAAGCGTCGGCTTTTATTTGTTTTGGTTGCTTTGGTTATTTACCGAGTTGGTGCTTATATTCCAGTTCCTGGCTTAGATCCGCAAAAGTTGGCTGAAATTTTTAGTCATCAAAAAAATAGTATTATTGGCCTATTTAATATGTTTTCTGGTGGTGCATTGTCAAAGCTGACTGTTTTTGCTTTGGGAATTATGCCTTATATTTCCGCATCGATTATTATGCAGTTATTGACCTTGGTTGTGCCTTCCTTAGAAGAACTAAAAAAAGAGGGAGAAATAGGGCGGCGAAAAATAACACAATACACCCGATATGCGACGCTTGGTCTTTCTTTGTTTCAAGCAATAGGTATTGCTAAATGGTTAGCAGGACAAGGAATTGCTTTACATCCAGGGTTTTCTTTTTACTTTACTGCAACTGCGACACTTGTTACAGGTACTATTTTTTTAATGTGGTTAGGGGAACAGATTACTGAAAGAGGAATTGGTAATGGGATATCATTAATTATTTTTGCAGGTATTGTTTCTCGTTTTCCTTCTGCCATTGCTAGCTTGTTAGAGCAAGCCAGACAAGGCCAGTTACAATTTATTAGTTTGCTACTGATTGTACTTATTGTGGTTGGAGTAACTGCTTTTGTGGTTTTTGTTGAAAAAGGGCAAAGGCGCATTGCAGTTAATTATGCACAACGGCAGGTTGGTCGCAAAATGTATTCAGCTCAAACCACGCATTTGCCATTAAAGATTAATATGGCAGGTGTTATTCCGCCGATTTTTGCTTCAAGTATTATATTGTTGCCTGCTACTCTTGCGCAGTGGTTTGGTAATACGCCAGGATATGCGGTGGCTTGGTGATATCGGTTTAGCTTTATCTCCAGGACAGCCTTTGTATATGATTTTTTTTGCAGCCGCTATTCTGTTTTTTAGTTTTTTTTATACTGCATTAGTTTTTAATCCTAAAGAGACAGCTGAAAATTTAAAAAAATCAGGCGCATTTATTCCAGGCATTCGACCTGGAGAGCAAAGTAGTCGTTACATTGATGGGGTGATGACACGTTTAACGTTAATTGGCGCAATTTATTTAGTGTTAGTGGCTCTTTTGCCAGAATTTATGGTTTTTAGCTGGAATGTTCCATTTTATTTTGGTGGCACATCCTTATTAATTGTAGTTGTTGTCGTGATGGATTTTATGGCTCAGATCCAGGCGCACTTGCTTTCGCAGCAATATGATTCTTTGCTGAAAAAAGCAAATTTTAAAAATGTAAAAGCGTCGGTTCGTTAGATAGTTTGAAGTAATCAGAGGATTTTATAATGAAAGTAAGAGCATCTGTTAAAAAAATATGTCGAAATTGTAAAGTAATTCGACGAAAAAGAGTTGTTCGAATTAACTGCTCGGATAGTCGTCATAAGCAGAGGCAGGGTTAAGTTAATTAGTATTGCTTTTTAGTAGCTAGTTCATTATTCTAGCTCGTCTTTTAGTTAGAGGATTTAAAATGGCACGTATTGCGGGGGTAAATATCCCTGATAATAAACATATAAATATTGCACTAACCTATATTTTTGGGATTGGTCAAGTGCGCGCTAATCATATCTGTCAAGTTGTTGAAATTAATCCTCAAACGAAAGTTAAGGATCTTCCAGAAGCAACTTTGGAGAAGGTGCGACAGGCGGTAGGTAAGTTTATGGTTGAGGGTGATCTTCGCCGTGAAATATCGATGAATATTAAACGCTTAATGGATTTAGGTTGTTATCGAGGAATTAGGCACCGTAAAGGGCTGCCAGTACGTGGACAACGTACCAAAACAAATGCTAGAACTCGTAAAGGTCCTCGTAAAATGGTTCGAAAAACTGGTTAAAGGGCTACGTTAGTTTGTAGCTATTCAAAAACTATATGTTTCGTTTCTGTGCACTTGCACTCAATAATTTTATTTATTAGTTGTTTGGAAAAAATATGACATTAACATCGCAACAAGCATCATCAGGCAAGAAAAGCAAATCAGCCAAGTCTTCAACTACTACCCGAAAACGCGCCAAAAAAACTGTGGTTGAGGGATGTGTTTATATTTCAGCTACTTTTAATAATACAATTATAAGCTTTTCTGATCGCCAAGGAGCTGTTATTGCGTGGGAAACTGCTGGTGCGGCAGGTTTTCGAGGTTCTCGCAAGAGCACACCTTATGCTGCACAGATTGCTGCTGAAAAGGTAGGTAATGATGTTTTTGAAAATTTTGGTATGCGGACTATTACAGTTATTGTTAAAGGTCCGGGGCCAGGTAGAGAATCTGCAATTCGTGCACTTATACATATTGGGTATAAAATTATGAGTATTGAAGATAAAACCCCGATACCACATAATGGCTGCAGACCGCCAAAGAAACGACGTGTTTAGGAGATTTTAAATGGCTAGATATACAGGTCCTAAATGTAAATTATCCCGTCGTATTGGTAGTGATTTAATGTTGAAGAGTGGTATGCGTCCTTATGAAAATAAACGTAAATCTGAAAAGACTCCAGGCCAACATGGTAAACCACCAGAAAAAAAATCAGATTATGGTAAGCAATTAGATGCTAAGCAAATGATTCGTTATTTTTATGGTATATTAGAGCGGCAGTTTAAATGCTACTATAAAAAGGCAGTTAAGACGAAAGGTGCTACTGGTGAGATTCTATTACAACTGCTTGAGTTACGGTTAGATAATATTGTATATAGAATGGGTTTTGCATGTACACGTGCTGAAGCGCGCCAATTGGTGACTCATAAAGCAGTGCAAGTTAATGGCGTGGTTGTTAATATACCTTCCTACAAAGTTGCTCCAGGGGATGTTATTTCAATCAGGGATAAAAGCAAAGGGCAAGCTAGAATTCGTGCGGCACTTGAGCTTGCAGCAGTGCGCGTGACTGGTATTCCTGAGTGGTTGGAGGTTGATACAAAAGCATTACAAGGCTCGCTTAAATATGTTCCTGAGCGCAAAGATCTACCTTCTGAGTTTAACGAGCAGCTTGTTGTTGAACTTTATTCTAAATAATAGTTGTGATATTGGAGACCAATTTGCATGCCAGTTACTATTTTAAAGCCTCGGCTCATTGAAGTTAAATCAGTTAATCCTGAGAATCCATGGCGTTCAAAAGTTGTAATCGGTCCTTTAGAAAGGGGTTTTGGTTATACTTTAGGTACTGCATTACGCCGCATATTATTATCTTCGATTTCTGGTGCTGCAGTTACGGAAGCAACGATTGCGGGCATTGTGCATGAGTACAGCACGATTGAAGGTGTTCAAGAAGATGTTATTGATATTTTACTGAACTTAAAGGGTATTGCTTTTGTTTTGAAAGGTAGAAATGAGGTAACCCTTGAGTTGAAGCGACGCGGCCCAGGAGTTGTTGTAGCAGGTGATTTTGAGCTTAAAGATGGTGTTGAGATTATTAACCCAGCATATGTTATAGCTCATCTTTCTGAAGAAGGCTCACTCTCCATGAGTATTAAAGTAACTCGAGGACAGGGACATCGAATTACCGATGCTGATGCTTATTCGAATCGTTCTGTAGGAACTTTGCCAATAGATGCTTCTTTTAGCCCAATTCGTAAAGTAAGTTATACAGTAGAAAATACTCGTGTTGAACAGAGAACTGATTTAGATAAGTTGATTATTGATTTGGAAACTAATGGAACAATAGATCCAGAAGAGGCAATTCGACGCGCTGCAGCAATTTTGCAAGAACAACTTTCGATCTTTGTGGATCTTCAGCCTCATGAAGAAAAACAATTCAGCATTTTCCAGCCTGAATTTGATCCTATTTTGCTTAAATCAGTTGATGAACTAGAATTGACTGTTCGTTCAGCAAATTGTTTAAAAGCGGAAAATATTTATTACATTGGCGATTTAGTTCAACGCACAGAGCAAGACTTATTGAAAACTCCTAATCTTGGTAAGAAATCCTTAACAGAGATTAAAGAAGTTCTTGCGGCGCGTTCTTTATCATTGGGTATGCATATACCTAACTGGCCGCCTTCTGGATTGAAAGGCGGAAAAGATAGTGGCAATTAAATTATAAATTTAATTTTGTAAACTTATTAAGTTGAGGTGAATTGTTATGCGACACCGTAAATCTGGTAAACATTTAGGTCGCACAAGCAGTCATAGGAAATTAATGTTCCGCAACATGGCAGCTTCTTTAATAGAGCATGAAGCGATTAGGACGACTGTGGTAAAAGCTAAAGAATTACGCAGAGTTGTTGAGCCTTTGATTACTTTGGCTAAGATAGATGATATGGCCAAGCGGCGTTTGGCTTTTTCTCGGTTACGTGATAAGGGCGCTGTCAAAAAACTTTTTGAGCAATTGGGGATTCGTTACCAATCACGCCCAGGTGGTTATTTGCGTATCTTAAAATGCGGCTTTAGAGTAGGCGATAATGCACCGATGGCTATTGTTGAATTAGTGGATCGCCAACAAAGTACTGCTGTTAATTAAGCTCCCTTTAAAACTGGATGCCAGCTGATCCTGGCATGACAATAGTCATGATTGACGCATTTCTAACTGGCATTATTTTATCTTTTGGTTTGATTCTTCCTTTAGGCATACAAAATATTTTTGTTTTTAATCAAGGCGCTACCCAACAACGTCTTTTGCATGCTTTCCCAAGTGTTTTAGCGGCTTCATTATGTGACACTATATTAATTATTTTAGCAGTACTGGGTATTTCTGTTGCAGTGTTAAGTATTGCATGGCTTAAAACTACTATTTTTATTATTGGTTTTTTCTTTTTAATGTATATGGGATTTATTACTTGGCATGCTAAGCCAACTGGTCTGCCTGTTGGGGGTAAACCACTTTCTGTTAAACATCAGATAGTTTTTGCTATTTCTGTTTCTTTATTAAATCCGCATGCGTTGCTTGATACTGTTGGTGTAATTGGCACGAGTTCATTAAATTTTAGTGGGCAGGATAAGTGGGCTTATACCATTGCCTGCATTTTAGTGTCGTTTTGCTGGTTTTTAGGATTAGCTATTGCTGGTCATCGTCTTGGTAAGTTAGATAAGACAGGTCGGTGGTTAATTGTTATTAATAAGTTATCTGCTTTGATTATTTGGAGTGTTGCATTTTATCTTGGAGTTCAAGTAGTAAAAGCCTCCCTGTCTTTTTTATAAATCACGATAATTAATTTTTCCAGTTGCTAGTAATGGCATTTTAGCAATGATCCGAATTTCTTTTGGGATAGCAAGATTTGATAGCCCTAACTCTTTGGCGTGTTGGATAATAGTCTGGCGGGCTGCTTCAGGGTGAGTAGTAACTAAAATAATTTGCTCACCTTTTTGCGGATCTGATTTTGAAATAACAGCATGCAAAAAGTCAGGCCATAGTTGGTTAATACATGTTTCAATGCTTGATAATGAAATCATTTCTCCACCTATTTTTGCAAATCGTTTGATTCGATCTTGAATCGTAATAAAACCTGCTTGATCGATGCAAACAATGTCGCCGGTTGAATGCCATCCATCTTTAGTTGCAGTTAAAGTTCCTGGATTTTCAATGTTTAAATAACCTAACATGATGTTAGGTCCTTTAACCCATAATTCTCCTCCTTCTTGGATCCCTTCTATGGGTTTGAGTTGACAATGAATGTGCGGTAAAAGTTTGCCGACACTGCCTGTTTTGTTTTGTATTGGAGTGTTTACTGCTAGTACTGGAGAGGTTTCTGTAGTGCCATATCCCTCTAGAATACGAATGCCAAATTTTTCGAGCCAAACTTGGTGGGTTTCATTTTGTAATTTTTCTGCACCAGCAAACACATATTTTAAGCTATAGAAATCATAAGCATTGGCGAATTTTGCATATTTTGCCAGGAAAGTGTTTGCGCTAAACAAAATAGTTGCGTTGGTCTCATAGCATAGTTCAGGAATTTTTCGAAAGTGTAATGGAGTTGGGTAAATGAATACTTTAATTCCAGAAAAAATAGGAACTAAAAAACCAGCATTTAAACTAAAAGCATGGAATAAAGGTAGCGCATTAAAAATAGTGTCTTGTAAAGTAAAACTAAGTTTTGTGGTTAGTTGAAAACGATTTGCTTGAAGATTTTGATGTGATAATACTACGCCTTTGGGAGTATTTTCTGAACCGGAGGTAAAAAGAATAAGTGCTGGGTTATTAATTAGTTCGGTGGTGTTAGCGCCGATTATTTTTTGTGATTTTTTATAATAGATATTTGGAAGGAATGACCAGAAAAAGCCTAGTAGACGGTTAATTGAGGTAATTTGCTTTGCGATATCTTCAATAAAAACAATTTGTATGCCTTCCTGTTCAAGTGCGGCAATGGTGGTGATTAAGTTTGCTGTTTCTATAAATTTTCTTGCAGTGAAAATAGTGTTAATACCAGAGGTTTTGCAACATTTTACAAGTTGATCGGTACTAATTGTATAATTTAATAGTGCGGGTACACCGAATCGAGTTTGAATACCAAAAAAAACAATTAGGTGGCTCATCGTATTGGGCAATAGCATGCCAATAATTTCTTGGGCTTTAATTAAACGTTGAATAGCCTTGCCAAAGATAAAGCTTCGCATAAGAAGTTGTTGGTAAGATAAAGTTTTTCGAGAGATATCCTCTATGATGATTTGCCTTTTACCATAATTTTTTTGTGCTTCAATTAAACTTTCGAATAGTGTCTTGTTTAAGTTTTTACTTGAGAAAGCAGTTTCACACATGATGTCATAGAGTTGTTCGCTTAGTGCCTTTCTACGTTGACGACCTTTTAGATCAGTAGGCACTGTTAAGTATTGTGGTGGGGCAATAGTCAGTTGAATTTTTGGCAGTAGATGTAATTTTAATTTGCCACTTAACTGCGAAAAAATACTAAATTGTGCTCCTTCAATGTGAATAGGGAGTAATAATGCTTGGGTATGATCCGCAATTAATCCTGGGCCTTCATAAATTTTCATTAATCCGCCGGTAGTGGTTATTCGTCCTTCGGGAAAAATGACGCAGTGTTGATTGGTGGCAATATATTCAATTAATGATTTGATCGCCATGGGCTGGGTTGGATCGACTAAAAAAACGCGAGTAAATAGTGGAACCCATGATGCCCACCATTTTTGTGCAATGAAAAAATTTATGGCAAATGTAACGTTGATAGGTAGAAAAAGCCATAAAAGTATGCCATCAAGTAAAGAAACATGATTGGCGACAATCACTACACGCTTGCTATTAATGGGATAATTTTCCAGGCCTTTTAGTTCTATACGAAATAAAACTTTAAATAATTTACGAGCAATAATTTTTATTAAGTTTTTCGATGAAGAGTATGAGTTTAGCCCTTTTTCCCGTGAGGCCGTCATTGCGAGCACCCGTAGGGTACGAAGCAATCCAGAAATATTTTAACGTTCTTTACTGGATTGCCACGGCCGCTTTGCGGCCTCGCAATGACGGTCTTACGAAATAGGAGCTGGGTTTTTGTCAAGGAAGAAATAGAATTTGGCATAAGTAAATTTGTTAATTGCACATAAAAATATTTTATACCAATTAAGCCTAAAACAGTATTTTCTAAATTATTACTTAGATTTTTTAATAAGATACCTAGTTGCTGCTTCAAGGTCAGCATTAGAGCATTCTAAACAAGTTCCTTTAGGTGGCATTAGATTATAACCTTGTGATACATGTTGCAAAAGAATTGGCATGCCTTTAATAATTCGGTTAGACCACGCAGACTTATTACCTAATTTGGGTGCACCAGCAGCGCCTGAATCGTGACAACCAGCACAATGAGCTTGATAGATTGCTTGGTCGTTAGAAAGATTAGTTGGTTGTGTGGGTGGTGCTGGTAGCGCTTCCATTTCAACAATGATTTCTTGGTTCGGTGGTATATAAATTTTTTCTGGTGATAAGATTTGTTTGGTTTTGTATCCTAAAAACAAAGAGATTGTGCCTACAATAAAAAAAATAAGAGTTTTTTTCATAGCAGAAAATCACCCCACCTTGCATGTAATGCGGCAAGCATGGTGACTCCGGCTGTTTCGGTGCGGAGAATTCTTGGCCCTAATCGAATTCCTTGAAAATTTTTTTGCTTGGCTAGAGCAACTTCTGCACCGCTTAAACCACCTTCTGGTCCAATCAGGATAAAAATAGATTCTGGTTTTTTATCAAAGTAGGGCTCAATATCTGCCAATGTTTGATTTTCTTCTGGATCTAATACAAGCGCTAAAGCATTCCCTGGCTGCAATGCATCCGGTAGAGGGGTTGGAAAGTTAATCGTAGGAATGCGCGTACGGCCGGTTTGCTCACACGCGCTAATTGCAATTTGTTGCCAGTGTTGTTGGCGTTTTTGCCAGCGGTCGTGAGAAAGTCTAACTTCACAGCGCTCTGAAATAATAGGAATAATTGCAGTAACTCCTAATTCAGTGGCTTTTTGCACGGTATAATCCATTCGTTCGCCCCTTGAAATAGCTTGTAGAAGATGAATGGTGAGCGAGGATTCTGTTGAGGGTTTTTCTTGCGAGAATAATTTAATCTTTATTTCTTTGGGCGTTATGCTAGTAATTTGTCCGCCATAGCAAAAACCATCTCCATTAAAAATAATAATGTTGTCATCTTGGTGAAGACGAAGCGCTTTTAGATGTTGAATTCCCCACTTATCAAGACTGATTTCAGCTTGGTTAGCCAGAGGGATGGGTTGATAAATTCTTGGTATCATTTTTAATAAAGTTAGGTAACAACCGCGCTAGCTTTCATCAATTGAGTGAATTTTTGAAAAAGCGAAGAGAGATCATGTGGTCCTGGGCTTGCTTCTGGATGTCCCTGGAAACTAAATGCTGGTTTTTCAACATGGCTTAAGCCTTCAATAGTATGATCGAACAAAGAACGGTGTGTCACTTTTAATAAGGATGGAAGTGTATCTTCTACCACAGTAAATCCATGATTTTGGGCACTAATGGCTACACAATTTTGTTCGAGATCTAAAATGGGGTGGTTAGCGCCGTGATGGCCCACGGTCATTTTTGTAGTGTTACCACCGCAAGCAAGCGCAAGTAGCTGATGCCCAAGGCAAATGGCAAATAAAGGAATATTTTCCTTAAGGATTTGTTGGGTTGCTAAAATGGCATAATCGCAAGCAGCGGGATCGCCTGGACCGTTAGATAGAAACACACCATCTGGATTAAGTGCTAGTACTTCACTTGCAGGAGTTCTTGCAGGTACTACAGTTAAGCGGCAGCCATGATCGACAAGTT
Source organism: uncultured Gammaproteobacteria bacterium (assembly GCA_963844535.1). Lineage (GTDB taxonomy): Bacteria > Pseudomonadota > Gammaproteobacteria > CAWJOP01 > CAWJOP01 > CAWJOP01. The sequence continues at coordinate 62,289 of CAWJOP010000004.1, forward strand.
GCCTTAAAATATTGTATTTCACGCCAAAATCATATACGACGACATGATAAGGTAGTTCGTCGGCAGTATAGTCTTGATATCCTATTACAGGTTTCCAGCTTCCTTGTAACCAATTATAAGGTTTCAGAGTTGAAACTCGCTCAGCTAAATCAAGCCCAGATAAACCACCGTATTGACGAGCCTGGGCAATAGCAAATTCTACATCAATGTTTCCTGCCATAATGCAGCCATGTTGCCAGCCTTCATCACGTAAACGTTGGATGAGTGCCCGAGTGTCAATCTCTGCAATAGCAACTTTATTATGTTCAATCAGATAATCTTTTAAAGGCATTTGGCTGCGGAAATTGCTGGTACATAGCGTGATTTCCCTAAAGATTAATCCTTCTGCCCAAATTTTTTTTGATTCAACATCCTCAGAATTGGTTCCGATATTGCCGATGTGTGGACAGCTGAATGCAATAATTTGTCCGGTATAAGAAGGGTCGGTGATAATTTCTTGGTAACCAGTTAATGAAGTGTTAAAGACAATTTCACCAACTGTGTATCCAGACGCGCCAGCTTGAACGCCCCAGAACAAGGTTCCATCTGCAAGTGCAAGTACTGCTTTTGAAGGTATTTTCATAAATTTAAAGTCTGTAAGTGGTGCCCCGGAGAGGATTTGAACCTCCGACCTGCCCCTTAGGAGGGGGCTGCGCTATCCAACTGTGCCACCGGGGCAATTTTTCTCTGTTAACCCGGATATTTCATACCCCAATCGACTACAAGCGCGATAGACCCTATGCCTACTGCGTTAAATTGAAAAAAAGGATGAGTCACATAGGGTTCACTATGCTCCTCATCCTTTTTTTCAATTTGTCTTGTATTCATAGGGTCTCTCACGCTTTCGCTACGATGGGGTATGAAATATCCGGGTTATGTCTGTAATTTATCACGTATCCGATTTTTAGTAGAGCTTATATCTATCTTGAGATGCCATATATCTTAACGATTATCAGAAATACCCTACAAGTGGTAATTCATTAATTTTTTGTACTTAGTTTTTAACCCCGTAAAAAAGTACTCTATTTTAAACGGTCTTTCTAGAATGGTTATTTAAATGGCTAAATTATGGATATGAAAGCTTGTTTGGATGTGGCTAGATTACATTGATACAAGACATTCAATTTAGATGTGTCCAAGGCAACTATCATCAGTTTGATGTGTCAGGCGGCATCACTGTTTTAATTTATGCTATTCAAATGAGGGTTATATGGAGAAAATTTTTAGATTTAAGCGAGTTACTTTGAAGTGGATGAAAAAAGGAGAAATAAACTCATGAGGAACCAAAAAAAATTTTATTTATATCATGCAAAGACAGACAGTAATACGCCGCTAGCACCTCGTGAAGTGGAGTGCATTATTTACATTTTGAGGGGAAAAACCTCTAAGCAAATTGCCAGAATGTTACAATTATCTCATCGTACGGTAGAGTTTTATATTGGCCGTTTAAAAAATAAACTCCATTGTCATACTAAATCTGAGTTAATTGAAAAAATTTTATCAGGAAAATTAATTGGCAATGCTGAATCTGAATCAACTGAATTACAAGCAGTTCGAGAGCATCAACAAATTGATTCGATTCTTAATAAATTAGAATATAAAAAAGTACGTGAAGAGGAAAATGAGTTACAAAATTGAAGCATTTGACATTTTCTAAAATAAAATTAGACAATTACTTATACCAAATTAGAGGGAGTGAGCTTATATGTCTGAAAATTACCAACATAGCGTGGAAGGGATTGAAGCTGAACAACCGATCAATCGAAACTTTTCATTAACACAACGCTTAGCTATTTTTACAGCGTTAGTGTCTGCACTAACGACTATCATGAGTTACCATGACGCATCGATACAAGATGAAGCGTTTGTTTTGAAGAATGAGACGCTAATTGCTCAAGCTAAAGCATCGGGTCTGTGGGCTTTTTATCAAGCAAAAAGTGGCAAAGAAAATGTTATTCAAATCATAAAACATTTTTCTGGAGATAAGGGTGTAGACGATTATCAAAAGACGTTAGAAAGATACCAAAATGAGAAAAAGCAAATTAGACTCGAAGCTGAGGCATTGGAAAGAGCGTCACATGAAAGTAATTTAGAAAGTCAACGTCTTATGAATAATCATCAAGAAGGAAAGGGAATTTTATTAATGCAAATTGCTATTTCTCTAGCTTCTATTACTGTATTGACAAGGAAAAAATGGTTGTTTGCCTTTGCAATTGTTTCAGCTTTGGGTGGTGTAGCATTGTCGGTTTTTTCTTGGGTGGTTTAGCGCTGAAGTATCGACGGATAAATTGTGGTTGCATTGATAAACATTAAAACGTCCCTTCTCCCAGCCCCATAAGTCATAAATCACGGGTCTTGTCCTGGGAGAAGCGACATTGTCGCTATTATCCGTGCACAAGTTTTAACTATGCCCATACAATTTATGCATCGATACTTCAGCTATTCCTCTGCGTAATTGTGAAAAAACCTCGGCGAAATTTGTTCAATTGCAAATCCTCGATATTGCAAGAATCGCATTTGTTTTGCTTTTTCTGCGTAGCTTTGTGGAATGATTTCCCCAAAACGTTTTTCGCGCACTTTAATGGCTAAATTTTGCCAGAATGATTCATGTGGCATGAGTTCTGAAATAATATTATCAGTAATGCCTTTGTCCTTCAGTTCAGTTTGTATGCGAAGTTTGCCATATCCACGTTGGCTTCTTTGCCGAATGTAATTTTCGGTGAATCTATAATCATTAAGAAAGCCCTGTTGTATCGCCTGATTTAGTGCTGTTTCAATTTCATCTTCAATGTATCCTAAAGTTTTAAGCTTGGCGCTGAGTTCTTGTTTCGCATAGTCGCGTTTGGCTAGTAATTTAAACAGCACGCTGAGAATAGGTTTTAGTTTGGAGTCATTATCCATAATAAACGCCACCTAAAATTGCATGACGTTGTGCACCGGTAGTATGCATTGAATTACCTGGTAAGCGGAGCATCGTTTGTCTCGCAAGCCAAGCAAAAGCAGTTGCTTCAATCCATTCTGGATCGATGCCAAATGTATTGCTAGTGAGGATAGAAATATCTCGTTCTTTTCCTAAGAAATTAAGCTGCTGCATAATAGCCAAATTTTTGCTTCCACCACCACAGACGATCATTTCGTTGGGTTTTTCGCAAAAGGTATCAATTGCTTGCATGATACTGTGTGCTGTTAATGCCACAAGTGTTGCTTGAACATCTTCAGCTTTAAACGGTGGGAATTTTTTCAAATAATGATTTAACCATGCTAAATGAAAATATTCCGGACCTGTGCTTTTCGGTGGTGCTTGGTTGAAATAAGGATCTTGCAGCATAGCTTCAAGCAGTTCAGCTTGGCAAAAACCACTGGTTGCCCAAGTACCATTTTGATCGTAATTTTGCGTTAAATTTGCTTTGATCCAATTATCGAGCAAAGTATTTGCTGGGCCTGTATCAAAACCAAAAGTAGGTTGGGTGTTTCCTAACCATGTGATATTAGCGATGCCACCTAAATTTAAGATAATTCGATTTTTGTGCGGATCTTTAAATAAATATTCATGAAAGGTGGGAACAAGTGGTGCGCCCTGTCCTCCACATGCGATATCACGCCGGCGAAAATCTGCAATAGTAGTGATTCTGGTTTTTTCCGCAATGATGTTTGGATCGCCAATCTGTAAAGTGAAAGGATATTGGTTATTCGGGCAATGACGAATGGTTTGTCCGTGGCTGCCAATCGCCTTGATTTGATTGGCAAGATGTGGGTTCCGGTTTAAAAGTACTAATGCAGCATCGGCAAAAAGATGGCCTAATTGATGATCCCATTCACCAACTTGATGAATTTCATTAAAGCCAGGTTGGCAGAATTGAGTGAGTGCTTCGCGTACAGAATTTGGTAAAGGTGTAGTATGAGAATCAATGAGATGGGGCAATGAATGGCTAAAATCAACCAGCACGGCATCAATCGCGTCCATACTCGTGCCGGACATTAAACCAATATATAATTCACTCATTGATATTTCCCCAAGGATTTAAAAATGTTATCCACTGAAACACAATTTGCAGAGATTAAACGAGGCACAGAAGAAATTCTAGTGGAAGAAGAACTAAAAGCACGCCTTCAAGAACAAAAACCCTTGAGGATTAAGGCAGGCTTTGATCCTACTGCGCCCGATTTGCACTTAGGACATACTGTCCTGTTGAATAAAATGCGTCAATTTCAAGATCTAGGCCATGAAGTTATTTTCTTAATTGGCGATTTTACCGGAATGATTGGTGATCCTAGTGGTAAAAACAGTACGCGGCCGCCATTGACCCGTGAACAGGTGAAGGAAAATGCCGAAACCTATAAACGGCAGGTGTATAAAATTTTGGATCCTAAAAAAACTGAAGTGCGATTTAACTCAGAATGGATGGATGAAAAAAGTGCAGTGGATTTGATCCGGCTAGCTAGCCAATATACCGTTGCTCGTATGTTAGAACGCGATGATTTTCATAAACGTTATTTAAGTCAGCAACCAATTGCAATTCATGAATTTTTGTATCCTTTGATGCAAGGTTACGATTCGGTGATGCTTAAAGCAGATATTGAATTGGGCGGCACGGATCAAAAATTTAATTTATTAATGGGGAGAGAGTTGCAAAAACATTATGGACAAAAACCACAGATAGTGATTACGTTGCCGTTAATTGAAGGCTTAGATGGCGTGCAAAAAATGTCTAAGTCATTAAATAACTATATCGGTATTGATGAAGCGCCCAATGAAATATTTGGCAAAGTGATGTCAGTTTCTGATGAGTTAATGTGGCGCTATATTGAATTGTTAAGTTTTCGATCTATTAAAGAAATTGAAGCGTGGCGTGAACAAGTGAGTACAGGTGGTAATCCGCGTGATATTAAAATTCAATTTGCCGAAGAAATTGTTGCGCGTTTTCATGATGTAACAGCAGCAAAAGCAGCAACAGAAGATTTTGTTAATCGATTTCAAAAACATCAAATTCCAGAGGATATGCCAGAGTATGAAATTGAGCGTATGGATTTATTTAAAGCGCTTAAAGAAGTGGGGTTAACTTCTAGCACTTCTGAAGCGATTCGTATGATTGAGCAAGGCGCAGTTAGAGTTAATGAAGAAGTTGTTAAAGATAAACATTTAGTCTTAGAAGCAGATGGTGCATATGTTCTC
>CAWJOP010000004.1:70000-315203 GCA_963844535.1 uncultured Gammaproteobacteria bacterium
TACTTTGAGAAAAGAAGTACAGAGTATACTGCGAGAGCACTCAAACAAACACCCAAGTTGAACTCGAGAGACAGGTAGAGCTGATGGTTTTGAAAGGAAGAATCCTTGTAAAAGGAAGAGGCCTTGCAAGCTTTAGGTTTTATCTGACGAATAGAGAGATAGGGTCAAGAAGAGAAGCGCATTCGGTGGATGCCTTGGCAGTCAGAGGCGATGAAAGACGCGGTAGCCTGCGAAAAGCCCTGGGGAGTTGGCAACAAACGTTGAACCGGGGGTATCTGAATGGGGGAACCCGATACGATGAAGGTCGTATCATGGATGTTCGAAAGGACATTCAAGCGAGACCTTGGGAACTGAAACATCTCAGTACCAAGAGGAACAGAAATCAAAAGTGAGATTCCGTAAGTAGTGGCGAGCGAAAGCGGAGGAGCCTATACACTGAACATTATCTTAAGCGAGCGGAACAGATTGGAAAGTCTGGCCAAAGAGGGTGAAAGCCCCGTACGCGAAAGCTTAAGTGATGGGTGTATGAAAAGTAGGGCGGGACACGAGAAATCCTGTCTGAAGAAGGGTCGCAAGACCCGTGGGGGGACCATCCTCCAAGGCTAAATACTCCTGACTGACCGATAGTGAACAAGTACCGTGAGGGAAAGGCGAAAAGAACCCCGGAGAGGGGAGTGAAATAGAACCTGAAACCGGATGCGTACAAGCTGTAGGAGCAATGCGAAAGCGTTGTGACTGCGTACCTTTTGTATAATGGGTCAGCGAGTGATGGGTAGTGGCGAGCTTAACCGAATGAGGGGAGGCGAAGGGAAACCGAGTCTTAAAAGGGCGCCAAAGAAGTCGCTATCTATCGACCCGAAACCGGGCGATCTATCCATGTCCAGGGTGAAGGTACGGTGACACGTACTGGAGGCCCGAACCCACTCCCGTTGAAAAGGTAGGGGATGAGGTGTGGATAGGAGTGAAAGGCTAATCAAGCCCGGAGATAGCTGGTTCTCCTCGAAAGCTATTGAGGTAGCGCCTCGGGCATCACGTAGGGGGGTAGAGCACTGTTTCAAAGCGGGGGCCGTCTAGGCTTACTAATTTGATGCAAACTCCGAATACCCTACAGTGTAGAGTCCGGGAGACACACGGCGGGTGATAAGGTCCGTCGTGGAAAGGGAAACAACCCAGACCATCTGCTAAGGTCCCTAACGAATCATTAAGTGGAAAACGATGTGGAAAGGCACAGACAGCCAGGAGGTTGGCTTAGAAGCAGCCATCCTTTAAAGAAAGCGTAATAGCTCACTGGTCGAGTCGGTCTGCGCGGAAGATGTAACGGGGCTAAAATGATTGACCGAAGCAATGGGTAGTATGGACGTCATATGTTGCGTCCATACTGCGGTAGAGGAGCGTTCGGTAAGCCGATGAAGGTGGATTGAGAAGTCTGCTGGAGGTATCCGAAGTGCGAATGCTGACATGAGTAACGATTAGACGGGTGAAAAGCCCGTCCGCCCAAAGTCCAAGGTTTCCTGCGCAACGTTCATCGACGCAGGGTGAGTCGGCTCCTAAGGTGAGGCTGAAAAGCGTAGCTGATGGGAAACAGGTTAATATTCCTGTACTGGGTCGTATTGCGAAGGGAGGACGAAGAAGGCTAGGTGAGCCAGGTGACGGAAGTCCTGGTCTAAGCGTGTAGGCGGTATCTTTTGGCAAATCCGAAGATGCAACGCCAAGGCGTGAAAGATAGTGAATGTCACAGTTCACGAAGGACCTGATGCCAAGCTTCCAGGAAAAGTCTCTAAGCTTAAATACGATTCAACCGTACCGCAAACCGACACAGGTGGACAAGTCGAGAAGACTATGGTGTTTGAGAGAACTCGGGTGAAGGAACTAGGCAAAATGACACCGTAACTTCGGGAGAAGGTGTGCCGCTTTGCGTGAACGATGCACATCGGGAGCGTGAGGCGGTCGAAGAAACCAGGTGGTTGCGACTGTTTATTAAAAACACAGCACTCTGCGAACTCGTAAGAGGAAGTATAGGGTGTGACGCCTGCCCGGTGCCGGAAGGTTAATTGAAGGGGTCAGTTGAAAGACGAAGCTCATGATCGAAGCCCCGGTAAACGGCGGCCGTAACTATAACGGTCCTAAGGTAGCGAAATTCCTTGTCGGGTAAGTTCCGACCTGCACGAATGGCGTAACGACAGCCACGCTGTCTCCACCCGAGACTCAGTGAAATTGAAGTTGCTGTGAAGATGCAGTATACCCGCGGCAAGACGGAAAGACCCCGTGCACCTTTACTATAGCTTTACACTGGACTTTGAGACGTGCTGTGTAGGATAGGTGGGAGGCTATGAAGTACCGCTGCTAGGCGGTATGGAGCCGACCTTGAAATACCACCCTGTATGTCTTGGAGTTCTAACTTAGGTTTGTGAATCCAGACTGGGGACAGTGTATGGTGGGTAGTTTGACTGGGGCGGTCTCCTCCTAAAGAGTAACGGAGGAGTGCGAAGGTACCCTCAGCGCGGTCGGAAATCGCGCGGTGAGTGCAAAGGCACAAGGGTGCTTGACTGTGAGACAGACAAGTCGAGCAGGTACGAAAGTAGGTCTTAGTGATCCGGTGGTTCCAGATGGAAGGGCCATCGCTCAACGGATAAAAGGTACGCCGGGGATAACAGGCTGATACCGCCCAAGAGTTCCTATCGACGGCGGTGTTTGGCACCTCGATGTCGGCTCATCACATCCTGGGGCTGTAGTAGGTCCCAAGGGTATGGCTGTTCGCCATTTAAAGTGGTACGCGAGCTGGGTTTAGAACGTCGTGAGACAGTTCGGTCCCTATCTGCCGTGGGCGCAAGAGATTTGAGAGGAGTTGCTCTTAGTACGAGAGGACCGGAGTGAACGTACCTCTGGTGTTCCGGTTGTCACGCCTGTGGCATTGCCGGGTAGCTAAGTACGGAAAGGATAACCGCTGAAAGCATCTAAGTGGGAAGCCTCCCTCAAGATGAGATCTCTCTGGACGAAAGTCCCTGTAGGTTCGTTGAAGACGACAACGTTGATAGGCACGGTGTGGAAGCGCTGTAAGGCGTGGAGCTAACGTGTACTAATGAACCGTGCGCCTTGACCCTATCTCTCTGTTTGATAACCGATGAGATAGGCTTGAAATGTTTGGGTATTGCTTCCTGTAGCTATCCCCTTTATCATCTAATTATTGAACACGTATGTTGATGGCTGGGTGTGTGCCTTGCTCTAACCGTAGCGCATCGCTTGCATCGCAACCCGCAGAGCTTTGATCCCGCTCTGACAGCTTTAAGAGCTGATTCTCTAAGAATCAGTGCTGGCTGGCCATCCACCCCTTAGCCTGGTGACTATAGCAAACGGGAACCACCTGATTCCTTTTCGAACTCAGCAGTGAAAACGTTTCGCGCCTATGATCGTGTGGATTTCTTCCATGCTAAAGTCGGTCATCGCCAGGCTTCCTTTTTTATCTTCCATAGAGTTAAGCCCTTACGTTTTGTAAGGGCTTAACTTCTATTAATTATTTTACGGGATGACAATAACGAGGATAGTTACATTCCAATACACTCAATGCTTCATTCGCTTGCCTTTCCATTCCTAATTTGCGATAGGCATTTACCATAAGTTCAAGTGCACAGGGAGTTGAGGGTGACTGCTGGTAGTGTTGAAGCACATTGCTTGCACGATTGATGGCAGCAACATAAGCTGCTCGGCAATAATAGTATCTAGCAATATTCATATCATACCGTGCTAATAAGTTTCTTAGATAAACCATTCGTTGTCTTGCATCAGGTACATATTGGCTATCTGGGTAAAGACAAATTAATTTCCCGAAGTCATCGAAAGATTGTTTGGATGTACCCGGATCGCGATCGGCTAAGTCAGTTGGGAAGTATCGTTGTAACCAGCCACGGTCTTGTTCAAAGTTTGCGATTCCCTTCATGTAGTACGCATAGTCAGTGTATGAGCTTGCGGGATATAACTGAATATAGCGGTCGGCAGCAGCAGCGGTGGCGACCATATCTCCAGTCTTGTAATAGGCATAGATAATATCAAGGTGTGCACGTTCAGCATATTGGCCGAAGGGGTACAGTGTATCTAATGCCTCAAATCGTTGTGTAGCTGTAGTATAGTTTCCTTTTACCAGTGCTGTTTGTGCACAGATAAAAATTTGTTCTGCAGTTTGTCCACGATAAGCAGCAGCAATATCTGTATTGGTGGTGGTAGCGCATCCATAGAGCGAACTTAGTAAAGCTAGTAAGAGGAGTAAGCGAGTTCTTGTATGCATGCGTGATCCTTTAAAGGTTACAAACGTATTTTTGAGGGTTGCGATTATATACTGCTCACAGTTAAAGATGGAAGATCTAAATAGGATACAGTAAAAATTGATGCAATCTATAACCTGTGTAAATATATACCTCTCGAAAACAGGTTTGCAGTTTTTTTCATCTCATTTTACTTCGAAATTTTAATGTTCTTCAATCGAAAAACCTCGAAATACATACAGAGTATTCCTGCAGTTTTTCTCCATCAGAACATTAAAATTTCTTGTAACCTGAGCGAAAAAATTCTGCAAACCTGTTTTCGAGAGGTATAGGTACAATTATGAAAAAACAGGCATTGGCGGATACAATAGTGAAACATAGTGAGAAAGTGCCTGAGGCATTATCTGGTCTTCGCTTGGATCAAGTATTAGCAAAACTTTTTCCTGAATATTCCCGAGCAAAGTTGCAAAATTGGGTGCAGAATCAGAAGGTTACTGTAGATGGCCAACATAAAAAAAATCGTGACAAAGTTGCGGCAGGCGAAGCAATCGCTATAGAAGCTGAATTGGAGAAAATAGCAACTTGGTCTGCACAGGCAATTGAGTTAGCTATTGTTTATGAAGATGATGATATTTTAATTATTAATAAACCGGTGGGTTTAGTGGTACATCCTGGCGCAGGAAATAGGGAGGGTACCTTAGTGAATGCTTTGTTACATTATTATCCACCATTAGATCAATTACCGCGTGCTGGATTAGTTCATCGATTAGATAAAGATACTTCAGGACTTTTAATTGTTGCTAAAACCATGCTTGCACATACTCGTTTAGTAAGAATGATTCAGAAGCGACAGATTGCTCGAGAATATACTGCAATAGTGGCGGGTAACTTGATAGCTGGGGGAACAATTGACCAACCTATTGGTCGGCATCCAAGACAACGAACTAAAATGGCTGTTATTGAGACAGGTAAAACTGCTATTACTCATTACCGCGTTTTAGAACGATTTCGTGGATACACATTGTTAAAAGTGATTTTAGACACAGGTCGAACGCACCAAATTCGTGTACATATGGCGTGGCTTCATTATCCTTTAGTTGGGGATAGTTTATATGGTTGGCGTTTACGTTTGCCGCCTCGGGCAGGTTCTGAATTAGTTTTAGCTTTGCAGTCGTTTAAAAAACAAGCGTTACATGCAACAAGACTAGGGTTAGAGCATCCAGTAACAAGAGAGAAGCTTAAATGGGAAGTGCCATTACCGGATGAGATGCAACATTTAATTTCACTTTTATCTCAAGATAAAGGGACGCATCATGATTAATTTTTTAACTCCTGATTGGCCTGCACCCCTACATATTCACGCTTTGACTACCTTGCGCGTTGGTGGTTGTAGTGTGGGTAACTATGCTAGTTTAAATCTTGGTGATCATGTTGGCGATGATCCTGTTTGTATCGAAGAAAATCGCCAAAAAGTTTATGAAACGTTAAAGTTTCAACACGAACCCTTTTGGCTTAATCAAGTTCATGGAATTAAAGTGATTGATTGGAATGGCTCGCCACAAAATAATGAGGCGGATGCTGTTTTTACTCGCCTAAAGCAATATCCTTGTGTGGTTTTAACGGCAGATTGTTTGCCTATTTTACTTTGTGATCGAGAAGGAACAATAGTTGCGGCAGTTCATGCTGGTTGGAAAGGTTTATTAAGTGGTGTAATTGAGGCAACTGTGACTGCTATGCAGGTGCCGGGAGAAAAGCTTTTGGCTTGGATGGGCCCAGCAATTGGACCTACAGCATTTGAAGTAGGTGAAGAAGTGAGGGAACAGTTTATTACAGTGGATGAACAAGCTCAAAGTGCTTTTCGACATAAAGGTGGGCAGAAGTGGTTGGCTGATATTTTTTCACTTGGCAGGCAGCGTTTAAGACGAGTAGGTGTGACGGCAGTGTATGGTGGTAATGAGTGCACTTATAGTGATGCTGAACGATTTTTTTCTTTTCGCCGCGATAAAGATACAGGTCGTTTGGCAACTTTGATTTGGATGACATAATTATGTTTAAGCATTTACGAGAAAACATTTACGCTGCTTTAGAACGTGATCCTGCTGCGCGTAATGCATTTGAAGTATTGATCGCTTATCCAGGTATTCATGCATTGATTTTTTATTATTTGAATCATTGGCTCTGGAATTTAAGATTAAAAAGTTTGGCTCGCTTTCTAGCAAATATTGCTCGTTTTTTAACTGGAATTGAAATTCATCCGGCTGCGGTAATTGGTAGGCGCTTGTTTATTGATCATGGGACAGGTGTGGTCATTGGTGAGACGACAGAAATTGGTGATGATTGCACGATTTATCATGGTGTCACATTAGGGGGCACTAGTTTGAAAAAAGGTGAAAAGCGCCATCCAACGCTTAAAAATGGGGTAATTGTTGGTGCGGGCGCTAAGATTTTAGGGCCGATTTTAATTGGCGATGGCGCACGGGTAGGTGCAAATTCAGTAGTAGTGAAAGATGTTGCGGATGGAGTGACTGTCATTGGAGTGCCTGGGCATGTATTAGATCATTCTTCCAATACTGATACTCAGAAGGATGAGAAAACTCAGCGAAACGCAAAGTTTGATGCTTATGGCGTAGCAGAAAATATGGAAGATGAAGTAGTTGCGGCAGAAATATTAAATTATTTGCGTGTTTTAGAAGCAAGAGTACAGAGAATTGAGGGATATGAAAAAAGGCATTCTTCTTATTAATTTAGGCACGCCAGATAACTGTGATGTGAAGTCTGTTTATCGTTATTTGCAAGAATTTTTAAATGATCCACGAGTCATTGATTTACCAAGAATCGCGCGGTGGATATTTATTAACTTAATGGTTTTGCCGTGGCGTGCTAGAAAAACAACTCGTGCATATCAAAAAATTTGGTTAGGAGCAGGGTCACCGTTATTGGTTTATAGTTTAGAGCTTAAACAGGCGTTAGCTATGAAGCTTGGTGGTGATTATCAGGTAGAATTGGGAATGCGCTATGGAAATCCAAGTATTGAAGCGGCATTAGTTAAACTTAAAGTTTGTACAAATTTAACAGTTCTTCCACTTTTCCCGCAATACTCATCGGCAGCTACAGGTTCGGCTATGGAACAGGTATTAAATTTTTTATCCATCCAGAAAAATATACCTGAAATCAATATTCGAAAAGATTTTTATGCTGATCCAGGTTTTATTGCTGCATATGCAAAAATAATTAAAGCAGAAATTCAAACTAAAAAGCTGGATTTGTTGTTATTTAGTTACCATGGGTTACCAGAACGCCATATTTATAAAAGCCATTGCCTTGCTAATTGTGATCATCTTACCGCTTGCCCAGAAATTTCTGATGCTAACGCTTATTGTTATCGTGCTCAGTGTTATACTACCTCGCGTTTGTTGGCAGATGCTATTGGTTTAAAACCTGATCAATATCGGGTGTCATTTCAATCACGTTTAGGTCGCACTCCTTGGATCAAGCCTTATACTGATTTAGTTTTGCCGGAGTTAGCGCATCAAGGAATAGAAAATATTGCAGTAGTGTGCCCTTCGTTTGTTGCAGATTGTTTAGAAACATTAGAGGAAGTAAACTTGCGACTTAGACAGCAATGGAGTGAATTGGGTGGTAGAGAATTTGTTTTTATCCCTTGTTTAAATGCTGATCCAGTTTGGGTTGCAGCATTAGTAAATTTATTAATGATTTAAAAAATAGTTAAAAAGGTAAAATATATGGATGCTAAAACTCTTCAAATACCTATCGATGATTTGTTAGTAGGAAAATTAGTTTCTCTCGCCAAAATAGATGTAGATAAGAATTGGTTAACTCTAGAATGGGGCGACTTGTATCTTGGTGGACAGCAGCTGCCAGAGATACTGCTAGCATTATCAACAGTGATTAGTTTTCGCGGTGATATTACGCTTGATTTATCATCAAACGCTATCAATGATTATATGGTGGAGCAAATTTTTCAATTATTGGCACAATATCGATTTTCAAGCAGTTTGGGCATTTGTCTTTATGAAAATAACTGGGGAGTGCGAGGGCTGAATAGTATTTTGAATTATTTGTCTGCTGAAAATTGTCCGCAGGACGACTTATTCCTGGATTTAGGAGAAAATAAACTTAATGATCAACATATGGCTCTCATTGCTGAAGCATTAAAAAACTCTCAGCTACCAAGAAAATTAACACTTTTGCTCAGTCAAAATAACATTGCTGATCAAGGTGTAAGTATACTTTGGCAGACTTTAGTAGGTATTAATAATACTCATATCAGTATTAATCTACATGAAAATGATATTAGTGAAGAGATGGAAAATTCGATAAATACTGGTTTGCGGAATCGGAAAAATATAGAAATAGAATTTGACGGTTTAAGTGTTTCCTCAGATGAGGAGCAAAGCATGGTAGAAGATATGGTAGAAGATCAAAATGAAGTTCTTTATTATCCACCAGTGTTTGCTAGTTGCAACTCTGATATTAGTGCTGGAATGATTCACCCATCTAATAATGTTACTGATACTAACGGGCCAAAGCCTTTTTGATCTTGATAATTAAATTTAACAAATTGCACTTTTTTAGCTCTGTACACGACAGTTTTTAAAGTTGTCGTATACAGAGCTTTTTTTAGAGAAAAGTTAATGTTCTTAATATTTCCTTAAGGTTTACTTGTTAATATGCGGCCAGGTTTCTCCTTACTTGTACCATAATGGTCATTAGGAGATGTAGTCGTAATTTAAATAACATGCTATGTTTCCCTTTTTTGTTCCCGCACAAAGTGTAGTTTCAAGTGCGAAGTTATCTTATCTTGGTGGTGTATTTATGCAAACTAAAGAAGATGTTCCTCAAAATGATCAATTGCCTATTCGCGAAAGCGAATCTTCTAATTTCAATGGAAATGAAGAGATTTCTACTGAAATTCAGCGCGGTCTAACTGAGGTAACTAGTATCTTCAAATCAAGTAGCAGGCCTATTTGCCTAAGGCGAGTTGATCCGGAAACAGGAAAAAGGGTCGATGTTACGTTATCAAATACGTATCCACTGTATCCTGTCGTTAAATTATTTGATTATTGCGGGGAGTTTCCTGATTTTATTAAGCTTACACTGAGCAAGGATTTAATTGACGAGGCTTATATAGCATCGAAAAATGCTATTGACGCAGATAAAACATCATTTATGTTTAAAAGTTCTTTAGATGCAGAACCAGTACATCAAAGTCTCTTTTTTATAACACGGGTTTTTGCAAAAGCATTTTGTACTAAAGAATATGAACTCGTTTTGCTGTCCTCTCCTCCTGAGAATTGGCAAAATATTAAAGATAACCAAATTGTCTTATTTTTAGATCAAGATGGAATAGCATTTGCAGTAAAAGAACAACATGCATATCACTATTTCCGTGAGTTATTGCCTGAATATTCCAAGATTTTAAAAGCTCAACTTTCGGAGTTAAAAGAAAATTCACAACAATTAATATCTAGAGAAGATTTGCTTAGGGAACCGATCATTAAAATAGTCACTGCCCGGATAGATGAAATTCGCAAGAAAAATGAGCTTTTACTTTCATTAGCTCATATGAATTTAGACATTATTAAGCTTTGCAGAAAAAAAGTCATTCAACAACAAAAGAGACAAAAATCGGTTAGTTTAACAGAGTTTGAAACTCTTGTTAGCGCAGCAACGAGAAGTTTAATCGAAGCGCATTTTTTAGCAGGGAATTATGAAATTTGTGAAAGTTATTGTCGCGATTTATTAGATTTTTTGGCGAAGATAAAACTAAAAGATGTTCAAGATATCGCCATGCGGCGGTTTGTGGCCAAATATTATCTATCAATGGTCTACATCAATTTTGGTTATTTGGAAATTGCAGAACAAACCGCACAAGAACTAGCAGATATTCTGAATAAACCTTTCTATGCAGGAGAATACGATGATTTAGTGGAAAACTTTGGCAATCTATGCGAGGGATTAATGATTGCCTATCAGCAGAAAGGCGATCATCTTGGTATATTAAAAACAATGGGCATTGCTAGATCATTTTTTGACAACCCTACTAAAAATAAAAAACAAGCTTCGAAAGATCATTTTCCATTTTCAGAAAAATCTGCAACGATTTTTAATCGTTACCAAAATCTACAAAGATTTTATGAGCCAGCGAAAACGAAATATAAGGAAGAGCTACAAGCAGAAATGAAAGGCTTTTCTGGAATAGAAAAATTTGTGCCTGGTTTTAATGCTGGAACGCTAAAGATAGTATTGAAAGAGGACAACCTTCTTCCTCATTTAAGTACAGCATTAGCCAGTTTAAATTTATCGGTGCAAAAAGATTCTTCTGAAAATAGCTTAACAGTAGATATATACCAGTGTACCCCTAAGCTGCTCAAACAAGCTTGGGAAAGCAGTTTAACGTTGGCTGAAAAAACCAAGGAAGAGGCGCTGCGAGCTAAAGAAGCTCGCGAGCGTATTGAAAACCAACCTGCGATTTCTTTATCTTCACCCTCAACGCAAGTTTTTTCTTCCCCTATCTCTCAACCACAACCTAAACCAGGAAATAAAAAACGTCGTGGTAAAGAAAAAAATCATCCGAGTACTCATAAAAGTAGTGAGGTTAAAAATCAGGCTAAGAAAGCGCCAGAAAAGAAAGCACCAGAAGTGATTAAGGAATATCATTGGCCTAACACTCAAGTTGCCTATTACTCAACCAATAAGCAAAAGGGTGAAGTAAAAAGTTTACATCATGATGCTATCCCTGAAGGAGTAGATGTGTGGTTTGGTTACATTCCAGATTGGATCAAAAAGGTTCCTGGTTATGACCCAACAGCCCTTAAATTGTTTAACGCAAAATTGGAAACTGGTTTGTTAAGTCATGACTGTGTTAGGGACGTTAAAAAAGAACTCAACAATTTGAATCCCAAATACTATAAGGATTTTCGTTATAAATTTAAAATTGTATTAGGTGCAAAAGATCCTAGATTGTATGGTTGGATTGATGACATTATCGTAGATGCAGATGGCCGAAAGCGTTATTTAGTTTGCTTTGGATATATTGGTCTTCACGGAGAGGAGGCACTACCTAATCCTGAAGTTTGGAAAAAGAAAATGGCTAATCATATCGACAATGTGGGTCCACAACCGCAGCAGCAAGCGACTAATGCCACGACTACGACCATTAACGCGACCAATACCACTACAACAGATAGTAATAGTAGTGCCAATATAAATTTTAGACCTGGTGGATACATCGACAATGTGGGTCCACAACCGCAGCAGCAAGCGATTAATGCCACGACTACGACCATTAACGCGACCAATACCACTACAACAGATAGTAATAGTAGTGCCAATATAAATTTTAGACCTGGTGGATACTAGGGTTTGTGGATCCCGCGGACAAGCCGCGGGACGTAGGATTTGAGATGAATTATCAATACGTTCTAGCTATTTGGCTTTTATTTAAAACTTAGCTATCCACAATTTTTCAAAGGTCATATCGCGCATTGTATAAGGAATTCCGCCGACGCCTAAGCCAGAATATTTTCTACCGCCAAACGGCATCCAGTCGGCGCGAAATGCGGTGTGATCATTAATCATTACGGTAGTAGCTTGAAGCTTTCTTACCAGTTCTTGGGCAACATTTAGATTTTGGGTAAATACTGCTGCTTGAAAAGCGAAAGGAGTATTATTAGCTAGAGTAATTGCCTGTTCGCGATCACTATATGAATAGATGCAGACAACAGGGCCAAAAATTTCTTCGCGTGAGACTAAAGCATTCAGAGGCGGGTTTAATAAAATAGTAGGTGCGTAACAGGTAAGAGAAAGTTTTTTAGCACCGCAAAGTACTTGCGCGCCTTGAGCAATTGCTTCTAATACCCATTCTTCAACTCGATTGACTTCGCTAGGACTAATTAAAGGGCCTACATCGGTTGCAGGGTCTAAGGGATCTCCTGTTATTAATTGTTGCGTTTGTGCGAGCAATTTTTGACAAAATTCACTCAAAATAGACTCATGAACAAAAATTCGTTGAGTTGATACACAAACTTGACCGGCGTGATAAAAACCACCTTTTGTCAGAAGAGGAATTGCTTGGTCAAGATTGGCATCTGGTTCAACAATAGCGGGTGCTGCTCCACCGTGTTCCAGTGCGGCATGCGCGCCAGGGGCAAGTTTAGCCCGAAGATGCCAGCCTAATTTAGCTGAGCCAATAAAAGATAAAAAACTAATCCGTGGGTCAGTCGCAATTTTTTCAGTGACTGCATGGTCACATACTAACGGTTGACACCACTGTCTTGGCAGCCCTGCTTCGTAAAGTGCATTAACAATATTAAAACAAGATAAGGGGGTTTTACTAGCAGGTTTAACTAATATTGGGCAGCCAGTAATAACGGCAGGTATGACTTGATGAATGATTAAATTTAAAGGATGGTTAAAGGCACTAATTGCAAAAACCAGACCAACTGGTTCGCGATAAGTATAAGCAATACGATTGGCTGAGCTTTTGGTTAAGCCCATCGGAATCTCCTCGCCTGTTAAATGGCTTACCGCTGAAAGAGCGATTTTTATGCCTTGTAACGCCCGATCCATTTCAACTACTGAATCTACCCAGGGTTTGCCCCCTTCTAAAATAGCAGTTTTTATCAGAGATTCTTTTTTATTTTGTAAAATAGTGTAGGTCTTTTCTAAAATTGCTATACGTTCGTATAGTGGTAGCCATTCTGTGCGGTCTTTAAAGGTTTCATAAGCTAACAACAACGCCTTTTCTGCAAAGGCTTCTTTCGTGATAGGGACTTCGTCAATATAAGTTTCGTCAAAAGGGGAAAAGACTTTTTGGCTCATGGAAAATGTCCTATTGATTCATGGTAAAGCGTTCGTTTATTATGTGCCATCATTTTTGTCATTATAATCAAGAGGCTAAAATCATGCAGCAAGAGATTCATCCTGCCTATGCACCTATTCAAGTAACATGTAGCTGTGGCAATAAATTTAGTGTCGGATCCACCTTAGGCCATAGTTTACATATTGACGTTTGTAATCAATGCCACCCATTTTATACCGGACAAAAACGTGAGGCGGTCAGTGGCCAGATTGAGAAGTTTCGTAATCGGTTTAAGGCTTCTAAAGCTTCTACTAAGCAGAAGCCAGCGGATAAGCAAAAGCCAGCTGAATCTGCCTAGCTAACTGATCAAGGCTGTCCGGTCCGATGCTAAAAAATTTCTATTTTTTGTCATTCCTACTTTGGTCAGGAATCCATGGTTAAGTCTACATCAATAATCGTTCAGCCTGAAAAATGGGTCCCTGACCAAAGCGGGGACGACAATACTTACATTAGGATCAGACAACTCTACTAACTGAGGTTCTTCATGAATAATGCTGTAAATGCAATTCGAACTCCTGTTAAATTAACTGTTTTGCCTTGGTTGATTTGCAGTCTTGGCGCCTTATTTTATTGCTATGAATATTTGCTTCGTATTGCGCCTAGCGTGATGACAGCAGATTTAATGCAAGCGTATCATATCAATGCCACAGTTTTGGGTAATTTAGCTGCTTTTTATTATTATGCTTATACACCAATGCAGCTGCCAGTAGGTATTTTGATGGATCGTTATGGCCCCAGGCGATTATTAACTTTTGCCTGTTTGGCATGTGCACTTGGGTCTTATCTATTCGCGCACGCTTTTCATATTACCTTTGCTGAAATTGGCCGTTTTATGGTTGGTTTTGGCTCAGCTTTTGCTTTTGTCGGCGTATTAAAACTTGCAACAATTTGGTTGCCTCCTAAGCGGTTTGCCATGATTTCTGGTCTTACCACCAGTTTGGGAATGATAGGGGGGATGGTAGGTGACATTTATCTTACCTCATTGGTAAATCAGGTGGGCTGGCGCGGTACGGTTTTGTTATCTGCTGTTGTCGGTGTAGTGCTTGCAGTAGCAATATTTTTTATTGTTCGAGATCATGCCAATGGTTCAAGTTACATTTCTCGTCATTCAAATACCGATTTTAAACGTGTATTACTTGCGGCGATGCAGATTTTTAAGAAGCCACAAATTTGGTTATGTGGAGTAATAGGGGCAGTGCTGTATTTGTCTTTATCTGCATTTGCGGAGCTTTGGGGTATACCTTATTTACAAGCAGCGCGCGGGCTTAGCAAACAGCAAGCAGCAATTTCAATTTCGATGGTCTTTTTAGGATGGACATTCGGTGGGCCACTAATGGGTTGGATTTCAGATGCAATTTCTCGTCGGCTTTTACCGGTTGTCGTTGGTAGCATTGGTGGCGCGATCACCATTACCTTATTGTTATATTTACCTTCGCCTTCATTATGGATGATTAATGTATTACTCTTTTTATTTGGGCTATTTTCTGCGAGTGAAGTCATTATTTTTGCTATTGCACGCGAAAGTTGCTCTTCAGAGGTTGCAGCATCCGCCTTAGCCATCGTGAATATGTTAATTATGTTTGGTGGAGTATTATTCCAGCCATTAACAGGGTATTTTTTGGATTTAACCTGGAGCGGTGGGTTAGTCGATGGTGTTAGGAATTACACGGCTTCCGATTATCAAATGGCATTGGCTAGCTTGCCTATATTATTTGTAGTGGCGACTTTGTTGCTATTTTTCATGCGTGAAACCCATTGTAGAGTGATAGAAAATTAGTTTTTAATGAGCATAGATACTAAGTTATTGCAAGAAGGATTAAGCACATTAGGATTAGACCCTGCTTGTTGCAGCGAAGCATTTATAGAGTATTTGCAGTTACTTCAAAAATGGAATCGTGTTTATAATTTGACTGCTATTCGGCATTCTCATGATATGGTGGTCAAACACCTTTTCGACAGCTTGAGCATCAGGCCCTATTTATCTGGTCAAAGAATAATTGATGTGGGAACTGGGGCTGGGTTTCCAGGTATTCCGTTGGCAATTGTTGATCCACATCGCGAGTTTGTGCTGTTAGATAGTCAGATAAAAAAGATTAATTTTTTAACGGCGGTCAAAAGTGCTTTGAATTTAACCCATGTCAAAATTGTACATGCTCGTGTTGAAGACTTTTCCTCTGAAGCTTTTTTTGATACGGTGGTAACAAGAGCTTTTGCTTCACTTGAAATCATGTGGAAAAAAACTCAACACCTAGTCAGTAAGAATGGGCAGTTTTTGGCGATGAAAGGCCAATACCCTTTTGATGAACTAAGTGCTGTTACTCAGAATACTTCGCAAGTATATACAATTAGTGTTCCTTATCTGAATGAGAAGCGACATCTTGTACGCTTAGGTGGTTCTGAATAGTTACTTAGTTTTTTGCTGTGAGAGGACCTTGCGGCACATCAATGCATAATAGGATAATTAAAAATGGCCAAAATTATTGCAATCACTAATCAAAAAGGTGGTGTTGGTAAGACAACAACCTGTGTTAATCTTGCTTGTGCATTGGCATTACGTAACTATCGAGTTTTATTGATTGATCTTGATCCACAGGGAAATGCCACCATGGGTAGTGGCGTTGATAAAAACGTTCTTACAGCAACGGTGAATCAAGTGTTGTTAGGGGAAGCAGAAATTTCATCGGTGATTCAAGTTGCAAAAGGTGGTTATGATTTATTGCCAGCAAATCGTGATTTAACGGCTGCTGAAGTAAGCTTATTGCAAACACCTTCAGGCGATCAATGTTTATTAAAAGCGCTTTCATTAATAAAAGATCGTTATGATTATTTATTAATTGATTGTCCTCCTTCTTTAAATATGCTCACAGTAAATGCTTTAGTAGCGGCAGGTTCAGTATTAATTCCAATGCAATGTGAATATTATGCCTTAGAGGGCTTGACGAGTTTATTAGAGACAATTGAAAAGCTTAAATCAGTTAATCCAAGGTTGGTTATCGAAGGGCTGCTCAGAACAATGTATGATAGTCGGAATCTTTTATCACAAGAAGTCTCGGAACAAATTATTGCACACTTTGGCGACAAGGTTTATCAAACCGTTATTCCAAGGAATGTGCGTCTAGCAGAAGCGCCAAGCCATGGGTTGCCAGGTGTTTTATATGATGAAACTTCTACTGGTGCATTAGCCTACGTAGCGCTAGCAAAGGAAATGGCAGCACGCACAAGGGTCCCCGAAACAATAGCGTAAGCGAACTATGGCAATTAAAACTAAACGACCTTCATTGGGTAAAAATTTTGATGTATTGCTAGGACAAATACAAACTATCCAAGCAGTAAGTCAAGGAAAAGTAGCAGAAGACTTAAAGCGGCTTCCTATCGAGTATTTATCGCGCGGACAATATCAACCACGTAAACATTTTTCATCAGAAAGTTTGCAGGAACTAGCTAATTCCATTCGTTCTCAAGGGATTATTCAACCTATTGTTGTGCGAAGTATTGCAAGTAATCGCTATGAAATTATTGCTGGCGAAAGACGTTGGCGTGCGGCGCAACTTGCAGGGTTGCAAGAAGTACCCGTAATTGTTCGCAGTATTTCTGATGAAGCTGCGCTTGCTATTGCGTTAATTGAGAATATTCAACGAGAAAATTTAAATCCAATAGATGAAGCTGCTGCTTTGTATCGTATGCAGCAAGAATTTTCGTTGACGCATGAAAAAATAGCCGAGATGGTTGGCAAGTCGCGGGCAACAGTAACAAATTTAATTCGATTATTGCAATTAGATCCTGATGTCAAACGATGGGTTGAAGAGCAAAAAATTTCATTAGGCCATGCCAAGGTTTTACTTGCACTTGAGGGGAAAAAACAGTTGCAAGCAGCAGAAGCTATCTTGTCTGAAAATTTATCAGTTCGTGAAGCAGAACGTTTGATTTCACAACTACAAAAACAGTCGCAAACTAAACGTAAAAAAACTTTCTCACCAGATGTAAAGCGTTTAGAAGAGCAACTTGCGCTTAAGTTAGGAGCAAAGGTAGCTATCCAACATAATGCCGAGGGGCGTGGAAAACTAGTGATTAGCTATTATAGTTTTGATGAGCTGGAAGGAATTTTGGAGCGGTTGAATTAGGGTTCAACCCAATGTTCACAGAACTTATTAAAATGAGGTTTATTAGCAGTAAGTAATTGTTCTTTTACAAAAGCGTATTCATTTTGACATTCCGCTGCTGATAATTTTCCACGTAATAGCTGCAATTTGACATAAATTAAATAAGTGTTAAGTACATCAGTTTCACAGTAATCGCGAATATTTTCTATTTCACCATTAAGAAACGCTCGCCAGACTTTTTCGCCACTCATACCCATTTTGCCAGGTAAACCTAATGATAATGCAATTTCATTAAGCGGTGCATTTGCACGATTTTGATAGCCTGCCAGAATATCCATTAGATCCATATGTCGATAGTGGTAGCGACTCAGATAGTTATTCCAGCGAAAACTATTGTCTTCATCCCCCATTTCCCAATAACGAGGAGCGCTAACACCATGGATCAATGAGCGATAATGAATGACGGGTAAATCAAATCCACTGCCATTCCAGGAAACTAGAGTGGGTGAGTATTTTTGAATGCCATCGAAAAAGCGTTCTAGTAGCTCTTTTTCTGTAGCCGATTCATTGCCAAGTGACCAAACTTTGAAATGATCAGGTGTTCTTAAGACTACTGAAATGGCAACAATTTGCTGCATATGTAGTTTTAAAAATTCAGATTGAGTTTCTTGCCTTCTTAAGTGCAGCATTGCCTCAGTTACACCTTCGTCTGTAAGGTTTTTAAAATCGTAGATGAGTCGACCAAGCCTGGTATCTGGAATGGTTTCAATATCGAAAACAAAAATGTTCATGGCAACTTTCTCATTTTGTTATACTGTTCCGCAGCTATATTCAAAGGCATAGAAAACCATGCGTATTATTTTTTTAGGCAGTCCTGGGGTTGGTAAAGGCACTCAGGCACAATTTATAACAGAGCAGTATCACATTCCACAAATTTCAACTGGTGATATGTTGCGTAAAGCGGTTCAAGCGGGAACTCCGTTAGGGGTTGCTGCTAAAAAGGTAATGGATAAAGGCGGGTTAGTGCCAGATGAAACAATAATTGGCTTAGTTAAAGAGCGTATTGCTAAGGCTGATTGTGTCAATGGATTTTTGTTAGATGGTTTTCCGCGCACGATTGCTCAAGCCGAAGCACTTAAACAACAGCAGATTACAATAGACTATGTGATTGAGTTGTGTGTTGGTGATGAAGAGGTGGTTAGACGATTGAGTGGTCGACGTGTGCATGTTCCTTCGGGGCGTGTTTATCATGTAATATATCACCCACCACAAAAAGAAAATATTGATGATGCAACAGGCGAAATGCTGATTCAAAGGCCTGATGATAGTGAGGCAACTGTTCGAAAACGTTTAGCAGTTTATAAGCAACAAACAGCACCGTTAATTGAGTATTACCGAGAGTGGGCAATGATAGATAAAGATGCGCCACGTTATATAAAAATTGATGGAACAGGAGCAGTAGAAGAAATTCATGCGTGTATTAAAACATACTTAGGGAATAACCAGCATGGCAACTATTGATTTAACTAAGGAAAATTTTGATTTAGCCGTAGAAGATAAAAATTTAGTGGTTCTCGATTTTTGGGCAAATTGGTGTGGCCCATGCAAAACGTTTTTACCTATTTTTGAACAGGCTGCAAATCGTTATCCGGAAGCTATTTTTGGTAAAATTAATGTCGAAGAACAATCGGAATTAGCAACTGATTTTAACATTCATGCTATTCCAACTGTTATGATCTTACGCAAAAATGTGGTGGTTTTTTCTGAATCTTCAGTGTTACCTGCGTCTGCTTTGTGTACGCTGATTGATCAAGCGCTTTTGCTTGATATACCCATTGCTATTGAAGATACAAAGTAGTTAGGCCTGTTTATATCAGGGTCTGTTGACATTTGATTTGCCTACTACAAAAAGCATAGAATTAGCTAGAATTTATCCAAATTTTTGTCAAATACGACCCAGTATTCTCCTCAAATTTGGATAAATTCTAGCAGAATTCCTGCTTTTTTCGCTACGGCAAATCAAATGTCAACAGACCCTAAGTGATTTTTATGCAGCTGAAAAACGATAGACTCATTCGTGCCTTGTTGAGGCAGCCAGTAGATTGCACGCCTGTTTGGTTAATGCGGCAAGCAGGTCGGTATTTACCAGAGTATCGACAAGTGCGAGAAAAAGCAGGAGATTTTCTGTCACTGTGTAAAACGCCAGAGTTAGCTTGTGAAGTGACATTGCAACCATTAAGACGCTTTGGACTTGATGCAGCGATTTTGTTTTCTGATATTTTAACGATTCCAGATGCTATGGGTTTAGGCCTGAATTTTGTTGAAGGTGAAGGGCCAGTGTTTGCTCGTCCTCTACGTTCTGCAGCAGATATTCAAAAATTACCTATTCCTGATCCTAACAGTGAATTGAATTATGTAATGGATGCGGTACGTCTGATTAAAAAAGAACTTAACAATCAATTACCGTTGATTGGTTTTGCAGGAAGCCCTTGGACATTAGCGAGTTATATGATTGAAGGTGGTAGCAGTAAAACGTTTGCGCAAATTAAAACGCTTTTGTACCAAAATCCGCAAGTGCTGCATCAATTATTAGATAAATTGGCAATAGCAGTCACGCATTATCTGAATGCACAAATTGCTGCGGGCGTTGATGTAGTGATGTTGTTTGATACCTGGGGTGGCATATTAACTACACCACAATATGAAAAATTTTCTTTGCAGTATATGGAGAAAATTTTAAATGGGATGAGGCAACATAATAAAACTAGGCAAGTTCCAGTTATCATGTTTACTAAAGGTGGTGGACTTTGGTTAGAAAAGATGGCAAATATAGGTTGTGATGCGATCAGCCTTGATTGGACGATCAATCTTTCGGCGGCAAAAGCACGTGTTGGAAACAAAGTTGCGTTACAAGGAAATTTAGATCCTGCTGCATTATATGCCCCAGAAGAAAAATTATATGAAGAAATTAAACAAGTACTTGAGCAATATGGAACTGATCCTGGCCATGTATTTAATTTGGGGCATGGGGTGTCGCCTGATGTGGATCCTGAAAAGGTTAGATTATTAGTTGATGCAGTTCATACGTTGTCGACCACAAGGTAAGTACTATTATGAGTTTACAAACTTTTCCGTTAATCTTAAAAGAAACTTATATGATTACCCCGACTGTGCGTCATTTTGCCCTTGTTCGTGCAGATGGGGATATATTTCAATTTATTCCAGGACAATTCATTACAATTCATTTTGAATATGAAGGACAATTGTTGAAGCGCAGTTATAGTATTGCGACTATTCCTTCACAAACTGAAGCAATTGAGTTTGCTGCCTCTTATATTAAAAGTGGGCCTGGTAGTGAGTTTTTATTTAATTTAAACATTGGTCAAGAAGTTATGACTAGTGGACCTTCGGGTCGTTTAGTATTACGTGATGAAAAACCTCAACGTTATATTTTAGTAGCGACAGGGACTGGCGTTACACCTTATCGTGCGATGTTAACTGAACTGAGTCGACGTTTTATTGAACAGCCTTCTTTGCAAGTGGTACTGTTGCTTGGGGTAAGAAATCGTCAAGAATTGTTGTATGGTGATGATTTCGTTGCTTTTGCTAAATTGCATCCGCAGTTTCAGTTTGTGCCGCATTATAGTCGCGAAGCTTTGAGTGATTTGAGTTCTTTTGAACGACATGGTTATGTGCAAACGATGTTTGATGAGCTTAAAGTGAATCCCTTAGAAGATATTATTTATCTTTGCGGCAATCCCAATATGATTGATGAAGCATTTGCTAAGCTAAGAACATTTGGTTTTGATGCGCATACCATTCGGCGTGAGAAGTATATTTCGCCTGGTGTGAAGAGCACGGTGTGAGTTTTATCCGTCTTGCACCATTTTGGCGCTCGACGACTGTTAGTACGAGCCCAGCCTCCCCGTGAGGCCGTCATTGCGAGGCTTGCGTTTTTTGCAAGCCGAAGCAATCCAGAAAAGAAATTTAAGCATTTTTGCTGGATTGCCGCGTCGCGCTACGCGCTCCTCGCAATGACGGCCTCACGGGGGGGCTGGGCTTTTACGACTGTTACCCAATTTTTTAGTGCTTTGTAGTATAATCACGCTAATTTGTTTTTTCATTAGGAGATTGATATATGTTTCTCAAGCGGCTTAAACGATTTTTAAGACAATTTTTTCATCCAGGTACATGGATTTTATTCAGTTTGCTAGCAGTTGGTGCGGCTATACTTTTTCCGCCTTTCGCGCCAGCATTAATCATTTTTGCTGCGGTGGCCATCGGGGTTGCAGCGATTGCTTTTATACCCTATGTAGCGAGTTATCTTCCGGTTAAAGCATTTAATCCCATTAGGTTTTTTACCCCTTCCCCCGATCTAAAGATATTTGACAATTGGTGGAAAGCTCATCCTGTCCAAGTGGCTATTGTAGCGATAGGAGTAGCAGCGTTTATTACGGCGTTGGTGTTAACGATAGGTTTCTTTACCGGTGGTGCAGGTTTTGCGTTTATGGCGCCGGTGTTTGCCGCATTGGCTGCGCCCTTTGCAGTTGCTGGCGCATCAGCGGGTATCTCGCTATCTTTGTCAGCTTTAGCAGGTACGGCATTGGTTTTAGGTGTTTTAAATCTGACCAATACCCTAAAACGTTTTGCCGCATGGATTGATAGTTTTAAATATGATCATGCTGCGGCGTTAGTAGGGGAAGATAAGTATAACCGGCCCTGGAACATTGGAGAACGTGACCGAGTTGTCAAAGAGAATAATATAAACAACGCCTCTAACTACCCTGCAGCCGTCTTCAAAGGTATGTGGGCGACAATAACAAACGGTTTTGCTTCGCCAGATGCAGATAAGTTGGAGTACGAACCGCTAAAGCTGGAAAGAATGTAATCTAGTCGATTATTCTTGCAAGCGCTTTTGGTGCTTGCCAGGGCAATCGCGTGAGAATTGAAGCGAAGTAGAAGTTAAAACTGAGCGTCCCCTCTCCCAGCCCGAATGTTGAAAAGGGTTGTAATCTGCTTCTGGGAGAGGGTCAGGGTGAGGGAAAACCACAGGGCGATGTAAGCATAAATCCTGCTAAAGGACTGCGGAAAACGGCAACAGAACAGATAGCGAAGTTGATTCACTTTTGGGGCTGGGAGAGGGGACGCTTAGTTTTAGCTTCTACGTTGCCGTTTCAAAAAATGCTTGTATACACCTCATGTCTGGCGCGATTGCCCTGTGGTGCTCGCCGACTGTTACCCGATTTTTTAGTGATTTGTAGTATAATCACGCTAATTTGTTTTTTCATTAGGAGATTGATATATGTTTCTCAAGCGGTTTAAACGGTTTTTAAGACAATTTTTTCATCCAGGCACATGGATTTTATTCAGCTTGTTAGCAGTTGGCGCTGCTATGCTTTTTCCACCTTTCGCACCAGCATTAATCATTTTTGCTGCAGTAGCCATCGGGGTTGCAGCACTGACTTTTGCGCCTTATGTGGTCAGTTTTTTTAGCAGAAAAACTCCCATCAGTTTTTTCCCCCATAGCCCCAAGGCAAAGGGTTTACCTGACTGGGTGCACGCACATCCTTTCCAAGTGGCTATTGTTGCAGCTGGCGTAGCTTTGTTTATTGTAGCGTTAACATTAACGATCGGCTTTTTTACTGGTGGTGCAGGTTTTGCGTTTATGGCTCCAGTGTTTGCCGCACTGGCTGCGCCCTTTGCAGCTGCTGGTGCATCAGCGGGTATCTCGCTATCTTTATCAGCTTTAGCAGGTACGACGTTGGTCTTAGGTGTTTTAAACCTGACCAATACCCTAAAACGTTTTACTGCGTGGATTGATAGTTTTAAATACGATCATGCTGCAACAGCAGTTCAGGATAATATTGTTGGTAAAACTTGGAAAGATCAACGCAGTAACGCTGTCGACAGAGCGATAGGAAATTCCAACTATCCTGCGGTTGTCTTCAAAGGTATGTGGGCAACAGTGACAAACGGTTTTGCTTCGCCAGATGCAGATAAGTTAGAGAGTAGACCGCCAAAGGCTCAAAGAATTTAATATAGTCGATTATTCTTGTAAGCGCTTCGCTAGTCCCGTGAGGCTGTGTAGCGGGTGAAGGTGAAACATCTCCCCTCTCCCACATTTGTAGGAGAGGGGAGTTATAGTATCAGACACTAATTTTTAACGGGCGACTAATCAAACGGATTCCTAAGCACAATTGTTTGTTCTCTATCTGGTCCAGTGGAAATAATATCAATCGGTGTTTCAACGAGTGTTTGCATACGTTCAAGGTAAGCTTTGGCATTTTTCGGTAATTTATTCCATTCGGTGATGCCTTGAGTGCTTTCTTTCCAGCCGGGCAGTGTTTCATAAATGGGTTCACACAACTTAAGCTCATCTGAGTCAATCGGCGAAACACTCAATTTTTTTCCATTCAATTGGTAGTCTATACAAATCTTAATTTCTTCTAAACCATCCAGTACATCCAGTTTATTAACACATAAGCCACTAATGCTATTAATTTGAATTGCGCGGCGAACCAATACTGCATCAAACCATCCACAGCGACGGGATCGTCCGGTAGTGCTACCAAATTCGTGACCTACCTTGGCTAGCTGTTCGCCGATATGACAATTAAGTTCAGTAGGAAAAGGTCCAGCGCCAACACGGGTTGTGTAAGCTTTAGTGATGCCTAAAACGAAATCAAAGTTTAATAAACCAAAACCACTGCCGGTGGCAGCGCCTCCTGCAGTAGTATTAGATGAAGTCACAAAAGGATAAGTGCCATGATCAATATCAAGCATGCTACCTTGCGCACCTTCAAATAAAATTCGGTTGCCTTGTTTTTTATGTTGATTTAAAAGCTCAGGAATATCAGTGACTAGATTTTTCAGGGTTGGGATCATACTGATTAAATCAGCGAGCACATCTGAAAAAGCAATAGGATGAGTTTTATAATAATGAGTTAAAAGAAAATTGTGATATTCCATTAGTGATTCAAGCTGTTTGGTAAAACGTTCTGGATAAAATAAATCGCCTACCCGTAATCCACGTCTTGCTACTTTATCTTCATAAGCAGGGCCGATACCGCGACCCGTAGTGCCAATCGCTGCTTTGCCATTAGCTTTTTCGCGTGCAATGTCTAATGCAACATGAGTGGGTAAAATCAGAGCGCAAGCTTTACTAATCCAAAGCCGGTTTTTAACTGTGATACCTTTTTCTTCAAGTTGTTGAATTTCTTTTAACAATGCTTCAGGTGATAACACCACGCCATTGCCAATTACGCAGGTGACATTTTTGCGTAGGATGCCAGATGGAATGAGATGCAAAACAGTTTTTTGCCCTTCAATCACTAGGGTGTGTCCAGCATTGTGGCCGCCTTGGAAGCGTACTACGCAAGGTACTTCTTCGGTTAGTAAGTCAACAATTTTACCTTTTCCTTCGTCTCCCCACTGGCTTCCTAAGATGATGACGTTTTTACTCATATTGTTAGCGCTTCTCGTTATTTTTTCGCGGATCCTGTTGTTTGTGTTCCATTAAAATATTTAAAAAATTGTGAATCAGGTCTCAAAACCAAAATGTCTTGTTTACTAGCAAATGATTTTTTGTAGGCAATAAGACTACGATAAAATGCGTAAAAGCTAGGGTCTTTATTATATGCAGCAGCATAAATTTGTGCTGCTTGTGCATCAGCTTCGCCACGAATTCGCATAGCATCAGCTTTTGTGGTAGCTACTATTATTGTGGCTTGTGCATCTGCATTGGCCCGAATTGCTTCTGCGTTAGCTCTGCCTTGGGCGCGATGTTCAGTGGCTACCCGTGCTCGTTCAGCCCGCATTCTATCAAAAATTGCGGCGCTAACTTCAGCAGGCAAATCAATTCGTTTAATCCGCACATCAACAATTTGTAATCCAAGTGTTTTAGCACTTTGATTAGCTTGCTGGTTTAACGCATCCATAATACTTGCTCTATCATCAGCAATCACTTCAGCAATCGTACGTCGCCCAAATTCAGCACGTAATCCATCATTAAGTTGTTGTTCTAATAAAATTTGTGCTTTAGTTGCATTGCCACTAGTTCTTGTGTAATACAGCACAGGATTGCTAATACGCCATTTTACGTAGTAATCGACAATCACATCTTTTTTTTCAGCAGTGACAATTCGAGAAGATTGAATATCAAGCGTTTGTAAACGTGTAGTGAATTTCCAAACTTGGTTAATCAATGGGATTTTAATATGCAACCCAGGCTTTTTAATCACCGCTTGAGCATTACGATCGACTTCAATAGTACCCAATCGCAGTAATAAAGCGCCTTGTCCTTCAGAAACTATAAATAAGCTAGCCAATAATATAATTAAAACCGCAATTAAGAGGGATATACCTAATTTTTTATCAATACGGATGAACATAATTAGTATCCCCCTTTTTGGTTCGTATCATTTTGCGAAGTAGTATCGCTACTGCCATTAGTGGGATGCTCTGTAATTGTAGAATTATTTATTGGTGGCTGAGTATTAAGCATAAAAGGTACTGGTTTATTATTAGTAGGGTTATTAGCGGCTGATAGCCATTTATCAAAAGGTAAATAAAATAAATTATTGCCATTGGTGTTTACTAACAATTTGTTAGTAGCCATTAATACGGATTCAATCGTATCTAAGTAAAGTCTTTCTTTGGTGACTTCAGGAGCTTTTTGATACTCAGGTAATAATGCTAAAAAGGTTGCAATATCTCCTTTTGCATTAAGTACTACCTGTTCTTTATAAGCGTTAGCATCGGCAGCAATTCTTTGTGCTTGTCCTTTGGCAGTAGGAATAACTTGCATAGCATAGGCTTGTGCTTGGTTGATAAATCGTTGCTCGTCTTCCTGAGCTTTGATGGCATCATCAAAAGCTTCTTTGACTTCATCTGGCGCGCGTGCTGGTTGCATAGCTACGTCGGTTACTAATAATCCAGCTCGATAGCGCTCAAGAATTTTATTTAACTGCGTGGTTACTTCTTGGCGAACTCGTTCTCGTCCGCGCGTTAAAACTTCATCTAAAGTGGTGCGTCCAATAACTTGTCGTAATGCACTAGCGGTTGCCTGTTGTAAGCTACTAGAGGGGTTAACCACGTTAAATAAATAATTTTTGGCATTGCTGATTCGATACTGAACTGCTAATGCTACTGATACAATGTTCTCATCTTTGGTGAGCATTTGTGATTCATAAGAATAATTTGAGATTTGTTGCTCATTAACAATATAAGCAGACTCAATGAAACGTGGGATCCAGTGTGGTCCAGGGCCAAGCGTTGTTTGATATTTGCCAAAAAGAAGAATGACGGTTTGTTCTGCTGGATCAACAATAAATATTCCGGATAAAAACCAGAGTAAAAATATCACACCACCAATCAAGCTGAGATTAATTTGTTTTACTTTATTCAGACCTGAGTTGCCAGAACCGTTTTTAAAAAATTGCCCTATTTTTTTGTAAAAATTTTTCAGCATTTCTTCTAGATCTGGTGGAGTTTGTGGTGAACGGGAGGATGGTTTCCACGGATCACGCTCATTATTTTTTTTATCTCCAGGTTCATTCCAAGGCATAGTCCCCCCATTACGTTAACAATTTTAAATCTTTTTTAAGCAAACGAACTTTAAGCCAATAATTACCTTCTTCATCAATTCGTTCGCCTTGTACAGCGCCTATCTCATAAAGCTTTGCGCGTAAGCGCCCCTGACTCGGGGATAAACAAATACTCCGATAAATTGGCTTTTCATACAATAGTTTGGCAACCGTTTCTCGAAGTAACTCTATTCCTGCCCCAGTTGCTGCAGAGATCCAAATACGTTTAGGACGATTATGCTCATCATACTCGAGTTTTGGCTCACAATCTGCAATTAGATCAATTTTATTGTATATATCTAATCGGGGTATTTTGTTAGCCGAAATTTCTGCTAAAACAGCTTCAACTTGTTGAATATTATCATGTCGGTTAGGGTGATGTGCATCAATGACATGTAATAACAACGTGGCTTCTTGAGTTTCTTCCAGTGTTGCTTTAAAAGCTTCAACTAAATCATGTGGTAAATGGCGAATAAATCCAACTGTGTCAGCAACGATAGCCGGCGTCGATGGCGTTAGTTTAACATGCCTTAGCGTAGGATCTAAGGTTGCAAAGGGTTGATCTGCGACAAAAACATTTGCTGTGGTTAAAGAATTAAATAGTGTTGATTTTCCTGCATTGGTATAACCAACTAGTGAAACAAGTGGAATATCTGCGCGAACTCTGGCTTTTCGGCCTTCAAATCGTTGTTTTCTTACTTTTTCTAATCGGGTTTGAATATGTTTAATTCTTTGGCGAATCATGCGTCTATCCACCTCAAGTTGGGTTTCGCCAGGACCTCTTAATCCTATACCACCTTTTTGACGTTCTAAGTGTGTCCAGCCACGAACTAATCTTGTCGATAGATATTGTAATTGAGCAAGCTCAACTTGAAGTTTTCCTTCAAAAGTACGCGCACGTGCTGCAAAGATATCAAGAATTAAACCGGTGCGATCGAGTACGCGGCAATTTAAAAATTTTTCTAGATTACGTTCTTGGGCGGGAGTTAGGCTATGGTCAAATAAAACTAGCCCTGCATTAGTGGTTTGAACACATTGGCGAATTTCTTCTGCTTTACCAGAACCAATAAAATACCGTGCTTCTGGGCGATTTAATGTACCACTGATGACAGCAACAGGTGTTGCTCCTGCTGCTATCGCCAGCTCATGAAATTCTTCAAAATCTTCTTGCGCAACTCGGTTAGAAGTTTGTAAATGGACCAGAACTACTTTTGTATTAACTGTCAACTTTCATCGTTTCCTTCTTCTGACCCAAGTTCTTTTTCTGATGAGAACCGTACGTTGTGCGCTGGTACAACCGTCGAAATAGCATGCTTATACACTAATTGACTGACTGCGCTTTTTAGTAAAATAACAAACTGATCAAATGACTCGATTTGACCCTGTAACTTAATTCCGTTAACGAGGTAAATAGAAACGGCTACTTTCTCTTTACGCAGCGCATTAAGGTAAGGGTCTTGTAAAGATTGCCCTTTCGCCATGAGAGTTCTTCCTTGTTTTAGTTATTCCATATTCTTAGATAATAAACCGAACTTCCCTTTAAGTGTAGCATGTAAAGAGCTTTTCAACTGAATTTTTTAATTTTTCTGGATGCTGTCCATCTATATAGTAGACGTCGTTAAATTTGCGCATCCAAGTCATCTGCCGTTTAGCCAGTTGCCGGGTAGCGATAATCCCTAGTTCCCTCATGTCATTAAAGGTTAATTGTCCGTTTAAATAGCGCCAGATTTGTCGATAACCAACTGATCGCATTGCTGGAGTAGAATCTGATAAATCTGTGCGATGAAACAGTTTTTCGACTTCCTCAATCCAGCCTTTGGCTAACATTGCATCGAATCTTTGTACAATACGTTGGTGTAACTCATCTCTGTTTTCAATCCAGAGAGCTAGCTTAACTATCGGATAGGTTAGATAATTTTCACGTTGCAAGGCAAAGCTTGTCCAAGGTTTATTGGTAAGGTAGAAAATTTCTAAGGCTCGCGAAATACGTTGTGCGTCATTGGGATGAATACGCTCTGCAGCTATGGGATCAATTTGTAATAATTTTGCATGTAAAGCTGGCCAGCCAATTTGTTTGGCTTCTTGATTAATAGTTGTTCTTATTGCTAAATCGCCTTTAGGTAATAAAGATAACCCGTTTAAAAGCGCATGAAAATAAAGCATGGTGCCGCCGACTAACAGGGGTAGTTTTCCTTTTGCTAGGATGTCTTCGATTGCTACAACAGCATCCTGGCAAAATTGACCGGCGGAATAAGACTCAGCAGGATCGCAAATATCAATCAAACGATGTGGCGCAAGCGCCAATATTTCACTATCTGGTTTGGCAGTACCGATATCCATCCCACGATAAATCATTGCAGCATCTACACTGATAATTTCAAGGGGATATTTTTGGGTAAGTTCAATAGCAATTTGGGTTTTTCCAGAGGCGGTAGGGCCTATTAGGCAAAAAACGACAGGGTTTTTCATACGCTTGCTTGCAGATAAGTCATAATTAAAGCAGCAGCGAGTAGTGCTGTTTTGTTATTTTGATCTAACGGTGGAGAAAGCTCGACAAAATCGATGCTAATGACTTTGCCAGACTGAATAATTTTTTTAAGTAACGGAACCACCTGCCAAGGTGTTAGTCCTAGTGCTTGCGGTGCGCTCACGCCGGGAGCAAAAGCAATACCGAATACATCTAAACAAATGCTCAAGTAAATTTTTGCCTGAGAGGCGATAAATTCTTCTAGCGCTAACATATGCTCATTAGCCTTTAAGTATAGCGTTTCTGCTTCAATATATTGGGTGTTTAGTTGGCGCGCGGTGGCAAATAAACTATGTGTATTCGCATTGGGTTGAATACCTATACAAAAATAATCGAACGATAGCCCTAATGATTGGCGGTGTTTAGCAATTTGTAAAAAAGGAGTGCCAGAGTGACCTTGAGTGTTAGATGTTAATGGTCTTAAGTCAAAATGCGCATCGAAGTTGATAACACCTAGCGAAGAAGCATGATGGGCATAAATTCCTTGGTAGTGTCCCCAAGCTGTTTCATGTCCGCCACCTAATACAATAGGATGAAGATGATGGTCTAACAATAACTGAATAATTTGACCTAATGCAGTTTGTGCTTCTTCTAAGCGTTGGTCTTTGCAGACGATATTTCCTACGTCAAAAACTTGAATTGGGGATGAAAAATGTGTCGCAAATTTGCCTAGAGTTTTACGGATAGCATAGGGGCCTTCAGCAGCACCCATTCTGCCATTATTACGCTTGATGCCTTCATCGCAGCAAAAACCAACGAATGCAAAACCATGGGTGTTTGTTGCCAGTGGAAATTCAGCTAAATTAATGCAGGTAATTTGCTGATACATTTGTTCGTCTGGCAATGCATCAGGACGCCCTTGCCAAAGGTTAGGATCTGGTGGTGTGTAAAAATCATTCCAAAAGTTAGTTTGCATCGGTTATTATCTTCTATTCAGTTTTTTTAAATTCTAACCAAAATACTCAAATTATGCACACAAAAACACCGTGGGATACGCTTTGGATTAATGCAAACCTTGCTACTTTTGAGCAAAATGGAAATCCATATGGTGCTATTTTGCAAGGAGCGATTGCTATTTCTCAGGATAAAATTGCCTGGATTGGGCTTACGTCTGAATTAAAGCAACCCTATGAAAATTTAGCGCATAACGTTTATTCGGCAGATAATGGTTGGATAACACCGGGATTAATTGATTGTCATACACATCTAGTTTATGCCGATAATCGCGCGCATGAGTTTGAGTTGCGCTTGCAAGGTGCAACCTATGAGGAAATTGCTAAGGGGGGTGGCGGTATTCATTCAACCATGTTGGCAACGGATAAAGTGGATGAAGATGCTTTATTTGCGCAAAGTGCTAAACGATTAAAAGCATTGATTGCAGAAGGGGTGACCACCGTTGAAATTAAATCAGGTTACGGACTGACACTTGAGGGTGAATGTAAAATGCTGTCGGTGGCGAGGCGGTTAAGTGAAAGTTTTCCCGTTAATATCCAGAGAACTTTTTTAGGCGCACATGCGTTGCCGGAAGAGTTTTCACATTGTCCTGACGATTATATTTCTTGGCTTTGTGACGTCGCATTGCCTTATGTGAAAGAACATCAATTGGCCGATGCGGTAGATGCTTTTTGTGAACATATTGGTTTTTCTTTTGATGAAGTTAAGAGATTTTTTGAAAAAGCTAAATCATTAGGATTGCCAGTAAAATTACATGCGGATCAGCTGAGTGATTCTAAAGGTGGGTTATTAGCGGCGCAATATCAGGCGCTTTCCGCAGATCATCTTGAATATGCTAACGAAGAAAGTTTAATCGCGATGAAAACAGCGGGTACGGTGGCAGTATTATTGCCTGCTGCTTACTACTACTTAAGAGAAACTCATTTACCGCCGATTGCTTCATTACGTGCTAAACAAATTCCTATTGCAATTGCTACTGATAGTAATCCAGGCACTGCGCCAGTAATGTCGCTTTTAACGACGATGAATATGGCATGTACTTTATTTAAATTAACACCAGAAGAAGTATTGTTAGGCGTTACTTGTCACGCAGCAAAAGCATTAGGTATGGATAAAACACATGGTACTTTAGCCTGTGGAAAAATAGCTGATTTGGTGGTGTGGGATATTAATGCACCTTTTGAGCTAACTTATTGGGTTGGCTATAATCCTTGTCGGCATATTATTAAATCTGGAAAAATTGTTGAGTTAAAATAGACCTCTTGCGTAATCAAGTATTTTGTTTTTTATGCAAGGCGCAGCTTGAGCGAGCAGCGCAGTTTATATAAGATAAATGAGCAGCGTAGCTCAAGCTGCAACGCAGCAGAAAAACAAAAGACGCAGGTTACGTAAGAGGTCTAATGAGGTCTATTCGCAGCTTCGTCCATCGTGATGGGCGCATGACTCTAAGTCAAAAACAAGCAGTTGAAACGCTTTGGGCAGCTTTCGGTCTTAATTCGCTTGATCTTTCCTCATTTTTTAACGCACGGACAAATCAGTCGCAAAAACTTATTTTAGAAATTGGTTTTGGCATGGGGCACTCATTGCTGAGCATGGCGGAACAATTTCCCGATTATCATTTTTTAGGGGTAGAAGTTTATCGTAAAGGGTTGGGCGCTATTTTAAATGCTATTCATGTTAAGCAGCTTAAAAATGTGCAAGTCATTAGTGAAGATGCAGTTAATGTGTTACAGCATATTCCAGCGCATACCCTGGATGCTGTATTGATTTTTTTCCCCGATCCTTGGCCTAAAAAACGTCATCATAAACGCAGGCTGGTTCAAGTAAATTTTATTGAATTAATTTGTCAGAAACTTAAGGAGAAAGGTTATCTGCATATTGCTACTGATTGGCAAAATTATGCAGAACATATTACCGAAGTTTTAGCACAATTTCCTAATTTAACTAATGGTGTTGATGAAAGTATGGTTTTGCCAAGAGCGGTAACAAAGTTTGAACAACGTGGGCGAAAATTAGGCCATGAGGTTTATGAGTTTGTGAGGGGTTATGCTTTGGGGTATTGACGCATAATCTAGGCCACGTCGTCCTCGCGCGAGATTGCCCAAAATAGGGAAAGAAGTACTGAACTTTCGCAATCGAGTCGCGAGGATCCAGCTACGATAATGAAAGGATCCTCTGATTATCGCGTCTGGATCCCTGGTCTTCGGCCATGAAACATCTATCTTCTCTCATTATCGCGAATGGCCTTTGCCAGGGACGACGTGACTTAGATCGTCGATACCCTAAGGGTTATACGCGTGTTTTCCGCTCAGAATAAGCATAATATGTTATAATATGCGTTTGTGGCATATCCCCAAGGCACGTTGTTATGGCAGAACAGAAACAAGATTCAGTTGTAGAAAAGCCATCAACTATTTCTATTTTGCCTAGAGACGTTCATCTAGTTATTTTCCAATATTTTTCCTTACAAGTTTTAGGCAAGCTTCGGTTAGTTAATAAGTTTTTTCTAGAAGTAGCTTATGACGTGATGTTCTTTAGTGAAAGAACAAAAGATTTATTATTAAGCATTTTTTATACTGAAGAAGGAAAAAAGCCACTCACTAAAAAATTTCTACGCGATCGAATAGATGAGGCTGATAAAAAGATTGATTTAAGCGGGGCCGACCTTGGTTTCATTAGTGATGCTGCTGCATTCCCTAAAAAAAATATTGTATTAAAGAATGCTATTTTTGGTCCGGATATCTTTTCTTATCCGCTTACCTTGTTAAATAAAATAGCGCTTAAAATTCAGAATGAGGCAGTCAATGAAAAGATTTCTACAGTTTTTCCTTCTCCTACGGGAGGAGTTGAGTTTGACTGTGAGATTTATCGTGAGAATGGCATAACAATTAATACTAGTGAATTTGATTTTCTTGAGCATTGCCTTCTTTATCGCCTTAACGCACTTCCTACTAAAACGGAAGCAAAAAATTCTTTAAACTGCTTTTATGCATATCGAGATTTTCCGGAAAGAGACACTACTATATTGATATTAGCAATTGGATGCTCTGATCAAACAGTTCTGAAAGAAATGAAAACAGAGCTGGAGAAGTCGAAATCAAGGGTTGCTTTACCTTCGGGTTGCCATTTTAAAAAATTAGACGCGCTCTATGGAGAAGAATGTAATTTTACAATTGCTTTTCCATTTGGTGATGCTGCTATTCTTTTTTTTACTAATCCTATCCATCTTGCACTTCGGTTATTGAATAATCCTGAGTATTTAGTTGAAGAAGATTTTGCAGAAAGTTGTGAGTTTTTATTAACAGAAATTGAGAAATTTCGCGGATTTTCTACTTTGGGGATTTCAGATGAGGGGTTAAATGGACTGAAAGGCAGACTAGAAGGTGCTATAAAATACGCTATAGAGGGTAGAAAGCATTTTCCGCCTATTTTAAAAAAGGTCGAAGAAATAGTTAAGCAAAATCCTGTAGATAGCTATAGTCAAATTAATAGAACTATTAATGATTTTCAGCAAGAGATTGCTAAAACACCCGATGTAGGCGAAAAAGATTATTTGCAAAAAACCTGCATGGAAATACGTTTTAAAGCAGCGATAGATACTATTGAAGTGAAACTTAAAAATAATTCTGCTAATAAAGCAGCTTGCCAGGTAGAATTTAAAAAAGTTATCAATTCAGATGAATTAACTATTACACAAAAAGCCGCGTTATTTGCTCATTTTAAAGATAGAGTTGAGCTGAATCGGCATAGAAACCCACAGCTTGACGATTTTTTTGGGATTAAAAATACCACTTCTTGGCGTGAAACTTGGAAAGAAATTAGAGATGATGCGAAACAAAAACTTTTTACTGAAGTTGATCATTTATCAACCCCGAAAGAAAAACAGGAAGCATTAAATTGGGCTAGAAGCCAACCTTTATTTTGTGATCACCGTAACAATACCATCCTGAAAGGGGCTTTTGGTAGAACGCAAGCGATGATAGATATTGATGAAAAAGTGCAGAGGTTGGGGTAGGGTTATATATTTATAAGTTGGAAGAAGCCCATAGCTCACCGGCCTACGTGCCGCGGCTTGTCCGCGGCATCCATTGTTCGATCTTGAATAAACCACAATTTTTTGGACAAATCACACTATTTTAGATTTAACTTTTCAATTAATGTAAGTGAATTTTACTTGTTTTGACTGGATGCCGCGGACAAGCCGCGGCACGTAGGCATTGTAGAGCACGGCACGTAGGCATTAGGAAAAAGGAATATAAAATACCTTTTAATTCCCCAAACCCTTCAAACGATTTAGAAACTCATCCGCACTCACTTCGCCAACTATACGCAATTGTTTTTGTTCCTCTCCATGCGGGTTGAAAAACAAAATAGTGGGTGGCGCAACTACGCCAAGCTTATCTTGCAACGCTTGGTTTTCTTTAGTCATATCAGTTAGATCAACCCGCAACAGCACAGTATTTTTTAATTGCTGTTTAACTTTGCTATCTGAAAAGGTTGAACGCTCTAATTCTTGACAGGCAACACACCACTTAGCGGAAAAATCCAACATAGTCCGTTTGCCACTTTTTTTCGCTTCATCCAGCGCAGTAGATAGCTCACTCATGGAATTAACTGTAGTGAAATTTATCGGAGTTTCTATAGTGGATGATTCGTGTAAAAACGCTAATGGTGCAAACATATTATGGTTGCCAAATGCAAGGTTAATGCATAATAAAGCAGCATAAACCAGCGGAACCCAGCCAAAAAGTCGCCAGAATTTTAAATATTTATGATGTGAGATACCGCTAAACCAAATTAAATAAATACCTGCAATGGCCCAAGCAATTGCCCATAAGATGATAGCGGCTATATCAGGAATGATCCGCTCTAAGAGATCAATGGAAACGAAAATCATTAAGACACCAAAGAAAGCTTTAACATCTTTCATCCATGGACCGGTTTTAGGCAATAGCTTACCTTCTGAAGTTCCGAATACCATTAATGGGATCCCCATGCCTATCCCCATAAAGAATAAGGCAGTGCCGCCTAGTAATGCATCACCAGTGCGGCCAATATAGCCTAGAGCACCAACCAATGGGGCAGTGACGCAGGGAGAAACAACTAGTGTTGAGAGAAAACCCATAACACCAACGCCAAAATAAGTACCCCCTTGGTGTCGATTACCCCATGAATGGATACGTTGATTGAGTGCATGAGGTAATTGAAGTTCATAAAAACCAAATAAAGAAAGCGCTAGAATGAAAAATAATACACTAAAGGTCACTAAGAATACGGGTGCTTGAAAAAGCTCTTGAAAATGGCTGCCTAATAATCCGGCTAAGATACCGATGAGTGCGTAGTTGATTGCCATACCCAACACGTATACCAAGGATAATTTAAACGCTTTTAGTGTACTCATTTCCTTGTCTTGTCCGACGATAATCGCAGATAAGATAGGGAGCATGGGTAATACACAAGGAGTGAATGCTAACAACAATCCAAATCCCATAAAACCTAATAAAATGAAACCTAGGCTCTGGGTCATTAACATTTGCATCACTTTGTCTTGCTCTGAAGTGGGTGCAGGAGCTTGTTGATTCTCTGGCAATGCTGCAGTTACTTTAGTTAAATCAACAGTGACAGTTTCTTTAATGGGGGGATAACAAAATCCTCCTTCTGAACAGCCTTGATAGCTGACCAGCAATTTAATGTGTTTTGTTTTAAGTGGAGCACCATCAGTTGTTGAAACGATTATCGGTATAACAACAGTATCTTTATAAATTTCATAGGCGTTTGGACCGTGATCTTTTTTAGTGATACCTTGAGGATAATTAATTTGTAGCTTTGCGTTTTTTGGTGAAAGAACTTTAAAGCTAAACCGATCACCGTAGACATAATAGGTTGGCGCTAATTTCCAGTTAGCCAATATGGTTTGATTTGGTGCAACTTGTGTAGTAAATGCGAAGGCTTCCTTGGCAGATAGAGGCGTTTTGGTTTCGATTTCAGCTTGAGCTGTCTTCATCGTCAGCATAAAAGTTAGCAGACTCAGAAAGAGAAATGTGAAATATTTTTTCATGGTAGCGTTCTCTCAAGACTTTGTTGAATAAAATCCAGATATCCTTCGAATCCCTGCTGAATAGGGCAACTAATAATTTCAGGTGTTTCATAAGGATGATGTGTTCGAATCATTATTTCAAGCTCTGAATAATAGGTTCGCATGGTTTTTATGATTAATAACACTTCCTGTGTTTTTTCAATTTTTCCTTGCCAATAAAAAACTGAGTGTATGGCGGGAATAATGTTAACACAAGCAGCAAGCACTTTTTCAACTACTAATTCGGCTAATGTTTCAGCGCTTGTTTCATCAGGACAAGTACAAAAAACTACTATGTATTCTTTTGACATAAATTTTTAGCACAAGTAAAGTGCCGAGTGTAGCATTATTGTAGGTTGTTTTGATACTATGGAAAATACATCAAAAAATAGGTTTTATATATCATGCGTAGAATCATCTACTATACACTGCTTCCGGTATTACTTTTTTTAGCTCTCTGTGGATTATTTCATACGCTTCTCATGCGTCATCGAAAAAATTAGGTTATCAGGAGCTTAATCCAGTTATAGCCTCATTGTCCGTACCAGGAAAAGTCACGTTAACAGAATTTTTTAGCTACGGGTGTCCAGCATGTTATGCGGTCGAGCCTATGTTAAAAAAATGGCTTGCTCAGCATAACGATATTGTGTTTCAAAGAATTCCTTCTGTATTTCGATCTGAATGGGAGATTTATGCTAAGGCTTACTATGTAGCTAAACATTTTGGAATTTCTGAAAAAATTACTCCGGTTTTATTTAAGGCTGTTCACGAGGAAAAACGTGATTTGTCTACTCCTACCCAAATGGCGAATTTTTTTGCGGAACAAGGGATAGATAAAAAACAATTTGAAAGTGTGTTTAATTTTGCTCCACAGATTGAAGGGCAGTTGGCTCGTGCAGATAATTTGTTTCATCAATACAAAATATTTGTCATTCCTACTTTTGTAGTGAATGGAAAATATTTAACCAATGCTGATATGACAGGCAGTAGTAATCAAAAATTATTTGAAGTGCTTGAAAAGCTTATTCACTTTCCTGAAGCTGCAAAAAAAACTGCTATGCCAACGTAGGGTTTTAATAGACCTCTTGCATAACCAAGTATTTTGTTTTTATGCAAGGCGCAGCTTGAACGAGCAGCGCAGTTTATATGGAATAAATGAGCAGCGCAGATCAAGCTGCAACGTAGCAGAAAGACAAAAGACGCAGGTTATGCAAGAGGTCTAATGAAAGAATCAAAATCTAAATTTATATTCAAAATGAACTTTTCCCCTTGGTTAATTTGGGGGCTTGGCGCTGCTTTCTTTTTTGCTGAATATGTTGCACGTGTTGCACCCAGTGTGATGGTTCCTGAGTTAATGAGAAGTTTTAACGTAGATGCGCTTACAATTGGTAGTCTCTCAGCGTTCTTTTCTTATGCCTACGTAAGTATGCAAATGCCAGTTGGTGTTTTGGTTGATCGCTATGGTCCGCACCGATTACTGACTGTTATGTGTATTGTCTGTGGTTTAGGCTGTTTATTATTTGCGAATGCTGGCAATGTCGTTAGTGCTAATTTTGGCCGTTTTCTAATGGGTTTTGGCGCTTCATTTGCTTTTGTGGGTTCGCTTAAATTAGCAGTGCTTTGGTTTCCAGCTAACCGCTTTGGTTTATTAGCAGGGTTAACGCAAGCTGTTGGTATGTTAGGTGCTGCAGTAGGCCAAGCCCCTACTTCGATTGCAGTGTCTTGTTTAGGATGGCAAACAACTTTATTCGCCATTGCTATCGTATTTTTAATTTTAGCCATTTTGAT
Source organism: uncultured Gammaproteobacteria bacterium (assembly GCA_963844535.1). Taxonomy (GTDB): domain Bacteria; phylum Pseudomonadota; class Gammaproteobacteria; order CAWJOP01; family CAWJOP01; genus CAWJOP01. The sequence goes on from CAWJOP010000004.1 coordinate 108,170, forward strand.
AGGCTTAATTGTTCGTGATAGGCCCATTCATTCTTTGCTTATACAAGAACCGCTGGCGAGTGATAAAAATGTTTTGGCAGGCAGCAAGAATGTGCTCAAAAATCGGCAGAGTTGGTGGAATGCAGCTTATGCTGGAGTTATTTACGCGCCAACAGCGGCTTTTGCTGAACTTTGGGGAGTAACTTTTTTAGCGCAAAATTATCATTTGAGTTTGCGTGTTGCTGCCACAATAGTTAGTTTGATTTTTATTGGTATAGGTGTTGGTGGTCCACTAATTGGCTGGTTTTCTGATCGCATTCAATTACGTCGCCCCCTGATGCTGTTATCTGCAGTGAGCTGTTTTGTTTTATTAATTTTTATGCTTTATTTGCCCCCAACAACACCAGCAAGTGTTTTGTTGATTGTGGCGTTTTTATATGGAGTTTCTAATACGGGATTTACTATTGCTTATGCAGTTGCTTCTGAAATTAATCCTCGAGGTATTGCCGGAACCTCAGTGGCGCTAGCTAATATGGCATCAGTGATTATTGGTGCTTTATTTCAACCATTAATTGGTTGGGTATTAGATTTGCACTGGGATGGTCATATGCAAAATGGTGCACCACTTTATTCTGCGCATGCATTCCACCTAGCTTTTATATTATTGCCTATCTGTTTAGCATTAGGATTTCTGTTAGCCTTTTTAGTTAAGGAAACTTATTGCCAAAGTTTAGAAATTCGGGAAAAACAGCATTGAGTGTGACCAGAATTGAATAATTACGATTATGATATTTTAATTGTAGGTGGTGGCTTGGTAGGAGCAAGCCTTGCTTTAGGTCTTAATCAACTACCGCTTAAAGTCGGTCTGATTGATTCAGGATTAATCAAAAAAGCACCTATATCCAATAGAACCATTGCGCTAAGTGCAATAAGCTGTCAGATCTTGCAAGCACTATCTAATTGTTCTTTAGATGAACTTAAAGTCCACCCTATTAAAACGATTCATGTTTCCAAGCAAGGTCGTTTTGCTATCACTCGATTAAAAGCGGAAGATATCGGTTTGCCCGCGCTAGGTTATAGCATCGAAATGGCAACGATTGTGCAATTTCTTTATGAGGCGCTGAATAAAACCTGTTGTGAGGTTATTCCGGCCCAAGTTAAAGATGCCAAATGTGAATTAGCAACAGTTGAGGTTGTCCTTGAGACTGCATCTACAGTACAAGAAAAAATTTCAACTAAATTACTCATTGCAGCCGACGGTGATAATTCATTTTTGCGGACGCTATTTAATATTCCAACAAAAGTTCATGACTATGAACAAAGTGCTTTGGTAGCGACTGTTGCAACGACCAAATCTCATCAAGATACTGCTTTTGAACGTTTCATCGTTGATGGTTCTGTTGCGCTTCTACCTGTAGCCGAAAAAAAAGTTAAACTGGTATGGGTTGCATCAACAGATAATATTAAAACTTTAGCAAATCTTGATGCTTGCCTCTTCTTAAATAGATTACAGGATCATATTGGATTTCGTTTGGGTAAATTGCATAGTTTAGGCGAGAGTCATATTTACCCGCTTAAACGCGTGCAGGTTTTGGATCAAGTTCAAGATAGGCTAGTACTCTTAGGCAATTCGGCTCATGTGTTGCATCCTATTGCAGCACAAGGGTTTAATTTGAGCTTGCGGGATATTGCTGTTTTTATTGCCACAATTCAAGAGGCACATGCAAAAGAGAAAAATTTTGCTGCAAAAGAGATATTACAGAATTATGTTGTAAAGCGACTTTCCGATCAAAAGCGAGCCGAAAATCTAACCCACTATTTGGCAAGCTTGTTTAACGAAGATTTATCACCATTGGCTGGACTCTGTAGCGTGGCATTTAATGCACTAGAAAGTTTGCCAATACTTAAAAAGCGATTTATCCATTTTGCCATGGGCTCATATGTCAAATTGCCAAGTTGGGTTTGGGGTTCTTAAGTCTTCTTGCCTACGTGCCGCGGCTTGTCCGCGGCATCCAGTTATCGATCTTGAATTAACAGCAAATCCTTTGTAAAAGTCATGTCATTCTGGATGCCGCGGACAAGCCGCGGCACGTAGGCTAGGTATAGATGCTTATCTAACCGATTGATACCCGCCAACCACCCCGTTTTTAGAAAGCACAATTTGCCAGAGCTGAAGATCGCGGGCTCGAAACGCTCCAGCACAGGAAAGAAGATAATAATTCCACATACGGCGAAATCGTTCCTCATAAGAATGCTTTAACTGATCCCAGTATTGATTAAAATTAGCATGCCATGCTGTTAACGTTTTATCGTAATCTGCGCCAAAATTATGCCAATCTTCCATAACGAATAGGCATTCAATAGCCTTACCGATTTGTTTTATCGAAGGGATGGAACCGTTGGGGAAAATGTATTTACGAATCCATGGATTAGCTAACGCTGTAGTGCGATTGCTGCCGATAGTATGGAGCAAAAATAAGCCGTTTTCTTTAAGACAGCGAGCTGCTACTTCAATATAAGTATGATAATTTTTATGGCCAACATGCTCAAACATACCGATTGAGCAAATACGGTCAAATTGCTCGTTGAGATCGCGATAGTCCAACAAGAGAATAGTAACGGGTAAATCTTTGCAGAGCTGCTGGGCTAATTTTTGCTGTTCTTTAGACACTGTAATGCCGGTGACTGAAACATCATATTTCTCTGCGGCATATTTGCTAAACCCACCCCAACCACAACCTATATCAAGCACTTTCATTCCTGGTTTTAGTTGTAGTTTTTGACAAATTAACTCAAGTTTAGCTTCTTGTGCCTCATCAAGCGTAACGCTATTTTGCCAATATCCACAGCTATAATTCATGCGTTTATCAAGCATATGTTGGTAGATATCATTACCGATGTCGTAGTGATGTTTGCCAACAATAAAGGCGCGTTTTTTTGATTGAGAATTGATAAGGTATGTATGAAGGTTCCGTAGCTTGGAAACAAAATGTAGCAATATTATCCATTGGTTTTTATTGGTGTTTTCTGCTTCAAATTGCAAGATTCGATAGAAGAGCTCATCTAGCCGTTGGCATTCCCAGAAGCCTTCCATGTAACCTTCGCCAAGTGCCAGTTCAGGTTGGTCCCACAAGCGATGATAAAATTTTTCATTGATGACTTGTATGTCCCATGGGTTGTTGCCGTTAATAGCGATTCCGGCACTGTTAAATAATTCTTTAATCTTTTTTTTCAGTCGCATATTCATTAAAAATCCATATGTAATGAGAGGTTAAAAGGTAATTTAAGTATATACTTTGAGTGGGGTTAAATTGAAGTTTTCATCTTTTTAACTCCACGCAAAGTATAGCTAAATCTGCTGCAAAATTCGATTTGTTTTAATTAGACCTCTCGGGAATAGGGTTGCAGTTTTTTTCATCTCATGTTGTGTCGAGCTTTAAATTTTTTTGAAAGGAAAAATCCTCGAAATACAGCGAGTATTCCATCGAATTTTTCCTTTCAAAAAAATTCAAATCTCTCGCAACCTGAGCGAAAAAAATTCGCAATCCTATTCCCGAGAGGTATATCAAGCTGGCTTTCTCTGAAATAATAACTAAAATTAATTCTTGCCGATAATTTTTTTTTCTGCTATAGATGCAGACGGTATTTTGAAGTTTAACTTTTGGCAGTTAGGAGGAGTAGAGATTTTTATCCAATTTGCAGAAATTGAACGTTTTAACTTTAAAAAGAAAATTGATAGGTGTAGTATTCGCACATCAAGCTTTTCTAGTTAAAGATGTTTAAGGGTGTTGTAAGATTTGGATGAAAAAACTGAAAACTTGATTGTCGAACATATTAATTAATCTAAGTAAAAATTTACGAGGAGAACTCACATGTCAGTTAAGGGATCAAAATCAACGGCTGCAAAAGTGGTTAAAAGGATCAAAAAAGATCTAGCGGCAATCAAAAAACCAATTAGTAAAGCAGCGAAAAAAATTGCTAAAGATATCTCCGCAGCTAAAAAACCAATTAGCAAAGTAGCTAAAAAGTTAGGTAAAGATATATCATCGTCGATGAAGAAATCAAAGTCTTCGAGCAAATCTAAGAAGATGGCCAAGGGAGTTGCAGCAGTTAAAAAATCGCCTGCTAAAGGTAAGAAAACAGCTAAAAGAGTTGTTAAAAAAGCTGGTAAGAAGTTAACGAAGTCTTTAGCAAAGAGAAAATCAACGCTGAAGGCCAGCGGTAGATCGATGAAGGCTGTTGTTAAAAAAGCTGGCGCTAAGGTAAAAAAAGGCGGTAAAAGAAGAACTGCTAAAAAAACCAAGTCGGCTAAAAAGGCTGTAAAAAAAGCTTCTGGCTCCGGTAAGTCTAAGAAGTCTGCTAGGAAAACCAAAGCAGTTAAAAAAGGCAAATCTGCTAAGGAAGAAAAGAGAAAAAAAACTGCTGAGCCATTAAAAAAAAAGTTAGTAAAAGCCGTTTCTAAAGCAGGAGCTAAAAAAGCGGCTAAAAATGTAGATGCTGTTAAAAAAATAGTCAAACTAACCCCTACTGCTTATAAAAAACCAAGCAGTGGGGGTTCTAAGCCTATTTTAAAAACAGTTAGAAAATTGCCTTTGATAGTTTCTCCTGCAAAAGTACTAGCTACCTCACTTATGAGTACTGAAATTCCTCCCTACCAGGAAAAGCTAGGCGAGGAGTATATGAATGAGGCGCAGCAAAAGCATTTTTGCAGGCTTTTGCATGCGTGGAAGGATCAGCTAGTGCGTGACATGGTGACTACGGTTCATCATATGCAAGACGAGGCAGCTAATTTTCCAGATCCTAACGATAGGGCAACGCAAGAAGAAGAATTCAGCCTTGAGCTTCGTACGCGTGATCGTGAATTGAAATTGGTTAAAAAAATAGAAGAAGCATTACATAAACTTGATAACCATGAATATGGTTATTGTGAGTCGTGTGGTGTGAAAATTGGAATTCGCCGTTTAGAAGCTAGGCCCACAGCAACGTTATGTATTGATTGTAAAACGTTGGATGAGATCCGTGAGAAGCAAATGGCGGGTTAGCTTCCCGATTCTAACCTTTGTCATGCCAGCGTAGGCTGGCATGACAAAGGTCACTACTCCGCCTCTCCGAAACCTTCTGAAATAAGCGCTGTTAGATCTTCCATAGCTTGTTTTTCATCTTCTCCTTCGATAAGTAAAGTAATTTCAGCATTTTGGGTAGCCGCTAGCATCATCACGCCAAGAATGCTTTTTCCATTTACAGTTTGGTTATTGCGTTTGATTAAAATTTCACTGCTATATCGATTTGCTCGGGCCACTAATTTTGCTGATGCGCGAGCATGTAACCCCAATTTATTGGGGATGGTAACGATTTGTTGAAGCATTCCTATATATCCATTGTTGTTCTTAAAGGCTCAACTCCTCCTTCGTAAGACTGTCATTGCGAGCGAAGTTGCGCGCGGCAATCCAGTAAAAATGACGGCCTCACGGGAAAGGGAGGTTATTCTTCTAACGATACAATTCCTTCTTTTCCACCGCTGAGTGCTTTTTGGGCTAACTGTTTTAGACTTAAAGATGGGTAATTCATAATACGCATGAGCATAGGTAAATTAATGCCCGCAACAACCTTTACATGATCATTATGACAAAGGTGAGAAAATTTTTGCGCAATTTTACAAGGAGTTGAGCCTGGTACATCAGTCAACACTAACACCTCGTCGTTTTGTGCCAAGCCTTTGGTTAATTTACATAGTTTAAGTACCCATTTTTCAGGGTCGCACTGGTAATCAATGGCAATCGCTTTGGCAGGTAAAGGTAATTCGCCAAATGTTTTTGAAATAACTTTTAATAAAGAACTGCCGACTTTTTCGTGTGTAACTAAGAATATGTTAACTGTCATAATTTTTTGTCTGATGGTGCATAAATTGTTGGTGTTGGTGATTAAATTCTTCACAAGCAACATAGCCTTGCGCTTTCAGTAATAGATCTCGTACCGCTGTTTCAACGAGGATAGCAGGAGCAGAACGGGCAGACATGGTAATCGTGGGGATACCGACTCCCAAGATAGAAGTTGTTGTATACCCTTCGTCTTTCAGGCTACAGCTGTGTTGCGCACTTGCCTCGCTGCTCATGTACGTCTGTGTACACTGCGCTGCTCGGCCGCGCGCGCGCCTTGCTGTAGCTTGAAATACTTTGGGTATATGTCTTTCGTTCTTTTTTGTGGAAGATAGTTGAATCACTAATTTAAGCTCTGTGTACAAACATATGGCATTGGCGCCAAACATTTTTCGTACGTTTATTATACCAAATTCTTTAACGTACATAAAATCTTGTATGAGAGGGGGGCATTTTCCTAGAATTTTCTGCTGTTTTTTCTCAAACCAAACCGCATCATCAGCAATAAGCTGATGACCACGATTAACTAATTCCAAAGATAGTGTACTTTTTCCTGAACCACTTTGACCCTTAATAAAAACACCTTGCCCTAGGATGTTCAAAAATGTTCCTGGAAGAGTAAATAGGCCTCTTTCAAAGCTGCGATTTTTCAATTTATACTGCGTTGCAATTTTTGTTCGCATCCTCATTTACCTTATGTAAACTGCGGTGCTCTCTCAAATTGCGCCTTGCCTAAATTGAAAAATCGCAGTTTTGAAAGAGGCCTAACGAATTATTCGCGATCACGATGATCTTGGTTTTTTTCCTTGTGTTTTTTAATTTGCTTATCGAGCTTGTCAACTAGTAAGTCGATTGCGCTATATAAGTCATTTGCTTCAGAACAAGCGTGAATAGGCTCGCCTGGAACATGGAGGGTGGCTTCAGCCTTTTGTATTAGTTTTTCGACATTAAATATTATGTTGGCGCTGATGATACGATCATAGTGACGCTGTAATCTCGCAAATTTTTCTGTGGTAAATTTTCTTAATGCGTCAGTTATTTCAACGCTATCTCCAGTTAAATTGATGTTCATTTTTTTCTCCTTGTTATGTCCTCTAACTTAATTATAGATAAAATTCTTCCCCTAAATAAACTTCTCGAACTTTTGGATTTTTCAGGATTTCTGCTGTCGTCCCCTCGCAAATGATTTGCCCTTCATTAACAATATAGGCTTTTTGGCAAATATTTAGCGTTTCCCTAACGTTGTGATCGGTAATCAGCACTCCGATGCCTCGTTCACTAAGATGATTAATAATTCGTTTGATATCAACTACCGAAATAGGATCAATGCCAGCAAAAGGCTCATCTAGTAAAATGAAGCGCGGGTTTACCGCAAGCGCTCGCGCAATCTCAACTCGTCTTCGCTCTCCTCCTGATAAGGTGATGCCTAAGTGATTACGTAAATGAGAAATATGGAATTCACGTAATAAATTTTCTAGCGCTGCTAATCTTTCTTTGTAAGATAATTCTTTTTTGAGTTCTAAAATTGCTAGGATATTTTCAGCAACCGTCAATTTGCGGAAAATTGAAGCTTCCTGCGGCAAATAGCCGATACCTTTAGCAGCGCGAAAATGAATAGGTAAATTCGTAATATTTTCCTGATCCAATAAGATTTTACCATGGTCACTTTGAATAAGTCCTACTAATAGGTAAAAACAGGTTGTTTTACCAGCACCATTCGGGCCTAGTAGCCCAACTATTTTACCTGACTCAATTGATAATGAAATTTGATTAACCACCAGGCGTTTTTTATAGCGTTTTGAAATTTGAATGGCTTCGAGTTTATTCATGTGGTTTTTCTTGTGGCTGTAATATGATGCGTATTTGCCCTTGGTTTGCAGTAGCAGAAATTACGGTTTTTTGCTGAATGTTGTATTCAATTCGCGATCCTTCGAAACTATTTTTTCCTTCGACAATTTTAGCATTGTCGATTAGCAGTAGCGTATTTTCTTGTGGATGGTATTCCATGATATTGGCGGTTGCAATGATTTCAGGCTTTGTTTTAGCAAATAGTGTTCGGTAACGGGCAGGTGATCCTTTTGCGATAATTTTCTTTAATTGATTATTTGAGTCTAAATTAACAGAAATTGTGTCAGCAGTAAGTTCTGAAGTTCCTTGAATCAACTTTACTCGTCCTTCATAGGTATTAATGCCAGTTTTATGATTTAAAAAAACATGATCTGCGTTAATATGTAAAGGTTCATTTTTATCTGCTTCGAGGGCGAAGCTAAGAGGGGAGAGGAGTAGGATAAAAATGAGGTAAATGGATTTCATAGGATATCTGGTAAAATTATCTAACAGGAGAGTTGTTTGGGTAATTATTCATTATATCATGACAGCAAAAATTTCGAGGAACTTATGAGAAAATCAATGCCTATTCTTTGGTTTAAAGAGATAACACTTGACCATGTAAATCGGGTAGGTGGTAAAAATGCCTCACTAGGAGAGTTGACTCATAATCTTTCGCCATTGGGAATTAAAGTTCCTAATGGATTCGCTGTTACCGCAGATGCATATCGTGAGTTTCTTGCCGAAAATCAGTTAAATCAGCTGATTCAACCAAAATTAAATTTATTGAATGAAGATCTTAACAATTTGACCATGGTAGGGCGTGAAATTCGTGCACTGATTATGCAAGCAAGTTTTTCAGAGGAATTAACCAGCGCTATTTTCGATGCATATTCGGCATTGATGTTAGAAAAAAATACTTCAGTTGCGGTTCGTTCATCCGCAACAACAGAAGATTTGGCAAATGCTTCTTTTGCAGGACAGCAAGAAACTTTTTTAAATATTGCTGGGATAGAAAATGTTTTATCTGCAGTAAAAGAGGTGTTTGCATCGCTATTTAATGATAGGGCGATTGCTTATCGAATACATCAAGGATTTTCACATGATGATATTGCTATATCGGTGGGTATTCAGCATATGGTTCGAAGTGATCTAGCTACAAGTGGTGTGATGTTTAGCATGGACACTGAGTCAGGTTTTGATAAAGTCGTTTTGATTAATGGTGCTTATGGTCTTGGAGAGTCTGTGGTGCAAGGTTTGGTGAATCCCGATGAATTTTATGTATATAAAGCTAATTTAAAGCGAGGGCAGCCAGCGTTACTACGTCGAAGGTTGGGAACTAAAGCGCATAAATTAATTTATGACCCAACTGCAACAACAGTGGCAGAAAGTATTTTGCAAGTGCCAGTGGTTGCAAAAGAACAGCGTCAGTTTTGTTTAACCGATGAAGAGGCAGAATTTTTAGCTAGACAAGCAGTATTAATTGAAGAGCATTATCGTCGGCCTATGGATATTGAGTGGGCGAAAGATGGTGTTGATCAGCAAATTTATATTGTTCAAGCGCGTCCAGAAACGGTTAATAGCCAGCAGGTAGGTTCATGTATTGAACGCTATCAGTTACAGCAAGCTGGTAAGGTGTTGGTGACTGGATTTAGTGTAGGACAGCGAATTAGTCATGGTACTGCAAAAGTTCTGAAGGATATTTCTGAAATTGCACAGCTTCAGAAGGGAGATGTTTTAGTTACAGATATGACTGATCCAAATTGGGAACCGGTGATGAAAAAAGCTAGTGCGATTGTTACTAACCGTGGTGGTCGTACTTGTCATGCAGCAATTATTGCGCGTGAACTAGGTATTCCAGCAGTGGTAGGTTGTTCTGATGCTACTGCTAAAATTTTAACTGGAGAAATGGTGACGGTTTCTTGTGCCGAGGGAGAAACAGGTTTTGTTTATCAAGGGGAACTGCCATTTTCAATTCAAAAAATTGACACAACAACCATGCCAGATATTTCGGTAGATTTAATGTTGAATGTGGGTAACCCGGAACGAGCTTTTGCATTGCAGAAATTGCCGAGTGGTGGTGTTGGGCTTGCGCGCATCGAATTTATTATTAATAACATGATTGGTATTCATCCTAAAGCTGCATTGGACTATGTGCAATTAATGGAACCTTTGCGCGCAACGATTGATGAAAAAATAGCCGGTTATCAAACTCCGGTGCAATTTTATGTGCACAAACTGCAAGAGGGTATAGCAACTATTGCCGCTGCTTTTTATCCGAAACCAGTGATTGTCAGATTGTCAGATTTTAAATCGAATGAGTATGCAAATTTATTGGGTGGAGATTTATATGAACCGCGCGAAGAAAATCCGATGTTAGGGTTTCGCGGTGCTTCTCGCTATGTTTCTGCTGAATTTAGAGATTGTTTTGCTTTGGAGTGTGAAGCAATTCGCTTTGTTCGAGAAAAAATGGGGCTTACTAATGTTAAGTTGATGGTTCCGTTTGTTCGTACCTTAAGTGAAGCGCAAATGGTTATAAAATTATTAGAAGAACTTGGTTTGAAGCGCGGCGTTCAAGAGTTAGAAATTATTATGATGTGTGAAATTCCTTCGAATGCTTTATTGGCAGGACAGTTTCTTGAGCATTTTGATGGGTTTTCAATTGGTTCAAATGATTTGACCCAACTAACGTTAGGGCTTGATCGAGATTCTGGGTTAGTAGCTGATCAGTTTGATGAGCGTGATGAGGCAGTTAAGAGCTTGTTGCAGAAGGCCATTGTCGCCTGTCGGCAAAAAAATAAATACATTGGTATTTGCGGCCAGGGACCTTCTGACCATCTTGACCTAGCAAGATGGTTGATGGATGAAAAAATTACCAGCCTTTCTTTGAATGCAGATTCTCTGCTGGAAACGTGGTTGGCATTGGCAAAATAGTATCTGCTGAAATTTTATCCTACTTAAAATCATATTTGGAGTTGGATTTTGATATGATATAGCAAAGCTCCAATTGTAAGCGTATGTGGTAGTTTTTGGTTAAACTAGAGATTTGTGATGCCAAAATATTATGCAGTATATCCATTGCTTTTAGTGTCATCTGAGACTGAATCTGTCTCTACTGTTGAAATAATAAACGCATTTAAAAATCCTGAAGTTAAGCAGGTTGGTGTTTCTATTCAATTATTTCACGAGAAATCTGCAGCAATTTCCTTTGCTGCTGAGTGTAAAAAACGCAATGAAAATAATGAAGATTGCATAACGCCTATTTTTGAGATTTCGCTTGGCGACGTTGCCAATGCTACGCTTGTTTGTGGCTCAGATACATTGCATATACCGGTGGCTACAAGAGCCAATGTGAACAATTTGCAATATATCACTATCAATGATTTTTATTTACACCGATATTATTCTTGTGATCAAACTGATGAAAGAAGATTTTATCTTCCTACTTTAGATAATAAAGCAAAATGGGATGGGTTTGAGCAATGGCCGCCTTGGTGGGTAATAGTATTGTGTTGGACGATCTTTGTTCCTATTGGCTATGCTATCTATCATATGTATGAAAGAAGTTTTGCGCAGGAAAAACTTGCATGTATTGGTGACGATAAAAAGTATGAACATGAAAGCTGGTTAGCACAAGAGATTTCATTTATCCAGCCTGTAAAGGTAGAAGAACCTCAAAGCACACCAGTTTACTCACCAGTTGTTACCCATCCGCAATCACCGGTTGTTAGACCGGTTAATCGACGAGCTGAAATCGAGCAGCAAATAAGTGAAAAAAGCGCTGAAGCTAATCGGCTTATAAAATCTTTAAATATTGGTGCAAGTTACTTAGATGGTTTGCCACGGCGGCTTGTTGAACGCCCTGATGAACTGGATTTTAGCTACACTGTAGCTAAACAAAAAGAAATTTGTAAAGGTGATGAAGAAAGGCTAGCTATATTAAACCAGCTTGCAGGTGTTTTAACTGAGTTAAAAAATTTAGCACTGAGCCCGATAATGGTTGAGGCGCGAAGAGTACAATGTATATCTAGTGAAAGGGTTAATAGGCAAGATCTTGAACAACAAAAAGAACGCGATGAGCGAAGCGGTGGATTACTCAGCGCCCTTGGAAAAGGGGGCTTCTCTAATACGTAAATAGTTAAGATATTGACAAGCTAAGTGTTCTAAGCGATGATCTCCCACCTTTACTAGGTTTATGAAGAGTATGGAGTAAAACGTGGCAAATACCCCACAAGCAAAAAAACGTGTGCGTCAAGCAGAGAAACGTCGCCAACATAATGTAGGTTTGCGTTCAAGGCTTCGCACCTATATTAAAACAGTTGTTCAAGCCATTGAGGCTAAGAATTCTGAAAATGCTCAGAAAGCTTATCAAGAAGCTGTTCCTGTTATTGATAGCATGGTTAGCAAGGGCATTATTCACAAGAATAAAGCTGCTCGGCATAAAAGTCGTTTGACAGCTCATATCAGAGCGATTGGGCAAGCTGGGTAATTAAATCGTTGTTTGCCTTTTTAGATAATATCAATTTATGGTTTCCCCTCAACCCTGTCCCTCTCCCAGGATAAAATCCGGGGGTTTTGTAAAAATTTCGGGCTGGGAGAGGGGACGTCCATTTTTATTTTCCATTTGAAATCTTAAATCTACATCTTCCCATGTTATGAAATTTACTGATGAAGCCATTATTAAAATTGAAGCCGGTGATGGTGGAAACGGTTGCTTAAGTTTTCGTCGTGAAAAGTTTATTCCGCTAGGTGGACCTAATGGTGGTGATGGTGGTGATGGTGGCAGTATATTTCTCGAAGCCAATTCTGGGCTAAATACTTTAATCGATTTTCGTTATCAAAGGTTATTTCGTGCCGAGCGTGGTCAAAATGGCATGGGCAATAATTGTACCGGTAAGAGTGGTGAGGATCTGATTATTCAAGTTCCAATTGGGACAATGGCGTATGATGAAGATACAAACGAGTTGATTGGTGATTTAACTTTTCATGGTGAACGTTTGTTGGTGGCTAAAGGTGGAATGCATGGGTTAGGAAATACTCGATTTAAGAGTAGTACTAATCGTTCGCCAGAGCGCACCATTCCTGGAACCCCAGGTGAAAAACGATCACTTCGGTTAGAACTTAAAATATTATCTGATGTTGGTTTATTGGGATTACCTAATGCGGGTAAATCAACATTAATTCGCGCTATTTCAGCAGCAACACCTAAAGTAGCTGATTATCCATTTACTACGCTTCATCCTTATTTAGGTGTGGTTCGTACCGATATCGACAAAAGTTTTGTAGTTGCTGATATTCCAGGTTTGATTGAAGGAGCTGCTGAAGGCGCCGGCCTTGGTGTGCAGTTTTTAAAGCATTTAGCAAGGACGCATCTTTTATTGCATGTTGTTGATATTTCATCTAATGAAGTGGATATGATTACTGCCGATATTCGCAGTATTGTTCATGAGCTAACTAAATATAGCCAGCTTCTCTCACAAAAACCGCGCTGGTTGGTGTTTAATAAAATTGACCAATTACCACCAGAAGAGGTTGATCTGGTTTGCCAACAAGTTATGGAAAAAATTGCCTGGCAAGGTCCAGTATTTAAAATATCCGCATTGAAAAAAGAAGGAACAAAAGGCCTTTGTTATGCGGTGATGACCTATTTGGAAGGTTAAGGGTTCAGTTGGGTTTTTATAGCATTTATGACAAATACTATAAGCTATACTTAGAGCAGGTCCAGTAGAAAATTAGTAGTTTTGTCGATGAACATAAAAGTAGAGCTTAAAAAGTTTTGTAAGCAACCAAGCGATCCGCAAGTTAAAGCCAGCTTTATTACTGCTATTAATCAAAGTTTCCCGAATTTGTTTGGAGATTTGCGCGAAGCATTTAGTGCATTTTTGCAAAATCCCAATGAGAAAGAGAAAAGGTCGTTTGAGGCAGAAATTCTGGATGTTGGTATCCAGTTAGATCGGGCATGTAACGTTCAAGCTAGAAAAGATTTGAAAGTAGTTTTTAATGAGACTTTGCAGGCTTGTAAAGATTTACCTTTAAATTTAAATACAGTATTTAATGATTTTTTTGATGCGCCACAGAGCCTTAGTAAAGATGAGGTAAATGCTAAGAGAGGGGTTCTTGTGGAAGCACTCCGAAAGAGTGTTGAGGAGAATACTAATCTTATAAAAGCTGAGCTGAAGCGATCGGGAAACTATAATGATGAAGACGAAGACGATTTTCAGGATGCTTTCGAAGAGCGGGTTAAAAAAGATGTCAATATTCAACAGAAACAAAAACTGTTAAGAGCAATTGACCAAGATGGAAGAGGAAGTGGGTTAGGGGTAGAAGAGGCGGATGTTGTTTTCACTACGCTTTTTAAGCAAGCAATTAATGAAAAAGACTTAAAAATTTCGCATATTAGCCAACTAGGAAACTCGGCGAACAAAAAATATGTGGTGGAGGCCACAGATCAGCAGGCTATATTAGTAAGTAGACTGCGACAATTTGCCCAAGCAGCGAGAGAAGTTTATCCGCTGTCAGCTGCTGCAACAAATATCTGTGATAAGTTGGCTACTAGTATTGACAAGGCATTTAAAAGTAAAAGTTTTAAGGGTTACTCTAACGAAGAAAATATTTTTCGCGATACTTTAGGCTATTCTTCTGAACAAAAATCTTTGTTACGCGAATTAAACCAAGATATCGAAAAATTTTTTTCTGATAGATTATTTTATGATGCTAATTTAACAGAAGCGTTGGTAGAAAAAGCTGAACGCGCAGGTAAGGAACTAGGTGTCTATATTGATTCAGGCGGTATCAAGCATGTGCGAGAAGAATTTTGTTTACAACAAGCAATTACTGCTATTACGAGACATGCTGAAAGCTATCGGAAGAATTTCCCTGAGGATGCAGACAAGGCAAAAGCGCTTGTCAATGATTTAGCCAGATTAACTGATAATTTTTTTGTTACAACTGATTTTCAAGAGGATACGCAACGAAAATTTTTACAAGCCTTCTGTAAGCGTCTCCAACAGGATCAACAAGTTTTAGCAAGACACCATGGTTGGGGCGATGTTATGGAAAATATTGCGTTAGCAATTTCTAGTATTTTTGTGGTTGGTATTGTCCCAGCATTGTTCAAATTTTATAAACGAACGATTGAAGGAGATAGTACATTTAGCTATTTCTCATCAAAATCGGAAAGTTTGGCTAAAGATGCATTTGAAGCCGCTAAAAATATTACTACCTCAAATCCTTCAGCTAAACATTCTTAATATTAATTTAAGGTTTGTTGACAATTGGCCCAAAATCTTCGACATGCCGCTGCCGCGACTTGTTCGCGGTATTATCCACAGCATCTATGGATCCCGCGGACAAGCCGCGGGAACGTAGGGTTTGATGGTAAAGTCAATTACAGCAGATTTTATAGCTATACTTATAACGTAAGGTGGGAACAGAAGGTTTTTATATGGATATGGGTGGTATCAAAACAGCAGTTAAGGAGTTTTGTAAAAACCCAAGCTGGAACAGGGAGCAGGCACTGATTGCTAAAATTGACCAAGCTTGTCCTAAATTATTTGAAAATTTACGTGTGTCGCTTGATGCTTTTTTTAAGGATCCCCATGAAGAAGTTACTAGATATTTGCTTAAACAGGCTATTTTAGCGGCAGATGCAGAATTTTCTGCGGCTTATAAGGCTAGAGATGAAGATGGAGAACATGAATTAGGAGTAGATGATTTAGAGCAAGTCTATCATGTTATTTTCAATCAAGCGCTTAATACAAACAATGAACTAAAAATTTCCCACATTAAACAATTAGCTGAATGGACAAAAGAAGAAGCGGCTAAGGCAAGTCAGCAACAAACTAATAGTCAATTGACAGAAGCTAATAAAGGCGTAGCCAAGCATCAAATGGCAGAACAAGTTATTATCGCTAGTGGATTAGGATTACTAACCAATTCGATTAGACGCGCTTATCCACTTTCTCATAATGCTATAACTGTTCGTCGTGATTTATTAAATAGTATAGAACGTTTAGTTCGGACTTCAGGTCTTGACAAAAACCGAAAATCTTTGTTACGTAAATTGAAGGATGAAATCCGCGAATTTTTTTCTGATAGATTATTTTATGATGCAACTGCAACAGATTTATTGATAAGCCATATTAAACAGGTAAATGAAGCATTAAATTTAACGATAGATGATGTTGATATTCGCCATGTTCGGGAAGAGTTTTGCCTGCTACAGATAATTACTATAATTGCAGTACATGCTAAAAACTATCAAGATAAATATTTTGAAGATGCACAAATAGCCAAACAGTTGGCAAAAGATTTAGCACAATTAACTGATGGTTTTTTTGTGGCTGCTGATTTTAGTGAAAAAACTCAACAAAAATTTTTACAGCAGTTATCTAATCGTATTCAACAAGATCAGGAAGTTTTGGCAAAACATCATGACGGGGGCGAGTTAGTGGAAAATATTGCCTTGGTAACTTCTAGTTTTGTTGGGATAGGTATTGTGCCAGCGTTGTTTAAATTTTATAAGCGAACGATTGAAGGGGATAGTACATTTAGTTATTTTTCGTCAAAGTCAGAACATTTAGTTAAAGATGCATTAAAATTAGCTAAACAGATTACTACCTCAGATTCATCATCAATCAAGCCTTCTAGATAGTATATCCGTGAGGTCGTCATTGCGAGCGCAGGATGCGCGTGGCAATCCAGTAACTATATTTAATGTTTCTGGATTGCCACGTCGCGCTTCGCGCTCCTCGCAATGACGGTCTTACGAGGAGTGTAGCTTCTTAAGCTAAAACATGATTAAATAAACCTATCACTAGGGGTGCTAAACGTATACATATTAGCTGAGAGAGTTTTAGCCAAAACTCAACCCTTTGAACCTGATTGGGCTAGAACCCGCGTAGGGAATGTGAATAAGCAACAAATTTGTGTTTTATTCTTTTCCCTTTTGTTTCTAGTCAATTAGTATTTTGCTTAAAACAAAAGGATCCTCCCATGCAAATCCATTCATCGTTTCGTCAACCACTTTCTGGCTCGAAGAAAATTTATCTTGCTGGTGAAATATATCCAGATATGCGTATTCCTATGCGTGAAATTAGCTTAAAAGGTGGTAGAACGTTTGTAGTTTATGATACGTCTGGTCCTTATACTGATCCGGAAAGTATTGTGGATATTACGGCAGGATTGCCCGATTTGCGATCGGTTTTTATCGAGCAACGAAATGATACTGAAAAATATCAATCTAGAATGATTAAACCGGTCGATAATGGTTACCGGGATAAAGATAAAACATTGCAAAATCAGGCAAAAAATTTACAAAGGCAGCCTAGGCGCGCCAAATCAGGTTGTGCTGTAACACAATTGTATTATGCCAAACGCGGTATTATTACCCCAGAAATGGAATTTGCAGCGCTGCGCGAAAATCAAAATTATCAGGTAAAATCTGCTAAAACTATTACTCCAGAGTTTGTTCGTGATGAAATTGCACGTGGTCGTGCAATTATTCCTGCGAATATTAATCATCCTGAATTAGAGCCGATGATCATTGGCCGTAAATTTTTAACCAAAATTAATGCTAATATTGGCAATTCTCCGGTAGTTTCTTCGATTGAAGAAGAAGTTGAAAAATTATTTGGGCCATTCGATGGGGCGCGGATACCGTGATGGATTTATCTACTGGTAAAAATATTCATGCCACTCGTGATTTTATTATTCGCAATTCGCCAGTTCCAATCGGTACAGTACCTATTTATCAAGCATTGGAAAAAGTGGGTGGTGTTGTTGAGGAATTGAGTTGGGAAATTTTTCGCGACACATTAATTGAACAGGCAGAGCAAGGTGTTGATTATTTTACGATTCATGCTGGTGTGTTGCTGCGATTTATTCCACTCACAGCTAAACGTATTACGGGTATTGTTTCGCGTGGTGGTTCCATTATGGCTAAATGGTGTTTAGCACATCATCAAGAAAATTTTCTTTATACGCATTTTGCTGAAATTTGCGAAATTATGAGAAGTTATGATGTTAGTTTTTCATTGGGTGATGGATTACGTCCAGGTTCAATTGCTGATGCCAATGATGAGGCACAATTTGCTGAATTAAAAACATTAGGTGAATTAACTAAAATTGCTTGGGAACATGATGTGCAAGTGATGATTGAAGGCCCAGGGCATGTGCCGATGCATTTGATCAAAGAAAACATGGATAAACAATTAGAGTATTGTCATGAAGCGCCTTTTTATACTTTAGGCCCACTGACGACTGATATTGCTCCTGGCTATGATCATATTACCAGCGCAATTGGTGCTGCGATGATCGGTTGGTATGGTACTGCGATGTTATGTTATGTCACACCAAAAGAGCATTTAGGGTTGCCGAATAAAGAAGATGTGAAACAAGGCATTATTGCTTATAAAATTGCAGCACATGCAGCTGATTTAGCAAAAGGACATCCTATTGCACAATATCGCGATAACTTGTTGTCACAAGCGCGGTTTGAATTTCATTGGCAAGATCAGTTTAATTTATCATTAGATCCGGATACTGCACGTGCTTTTCATGACGAAACTTTGCCACAGGAATCTGCCAAACAAGCACATTTTTGTTCAATGTGTGGCCCCAAGTTTTGTTCGATGCAGATTACACAAGAAATTAGAGATTACGCGGAGCAAACTACTTCATGTTGATAGCTGGTATTGTTGGCGCTGGAATTATGGGGCGCTTACTTGCATTTAATTTAATTCGTGCAGGGTGGCAGGTTGTGTTGTTTGATGAAAATGGAGAAAATGAAAAAAATACTTCATGTAGTCAAGCAGCAGCGGGCCTGTTAACCCCAATTTCCGAATTAGATAAAGTAGATAAATTAATTTTTTGGTTAGGACAGGAATCACTTGCTGTTTATTGGCCTGATATTCTCGAGCAACTAGCTACTGAAATTTATTTTCAACAAACTGGCAGTATTGCACTGGCACATCCTAAGGATCAAACAGAATTGGTGCATTTTATCGATCGAATTTCTCGCCGTTTAGCTGAGGATAAAAATACCAGCCAAAGCAGCAGATATTTTGAACAATTGACACAACTTAAACTGCAAAGGCTTGAGCCTGAATTAAACAAATTTCAAGTGGGATATTATTTTCCTCAAGAAGGACATATTGATAATCAAAAATTATTGCATGCACTTGGAGCTTATCTTTATCAACAGCAAATTACTTGGCATAGTTTGACTCACGTGAGTAGTGTGGAGTCTTTTAAAGTTAGGGTAGATACTAAAACCTATGAATTTGATATGGTGTTTGATTGTCGTGGATTAGGCGCAAAATCAGCATTTGCCGATTTGCGTTCAATTCGCGGTGAATTGATTTGGCTCCATGCGCCGAATGTACAGATTAATCGCCCAATTCGATTTTTACATCCACGCTATAGTTTGTATATAGTGCCAAGACCGCAAGATATTTATTTGGTTGGCGCAAGTGCAATTGAAGCAGAAGATATGAGTTCAATTAGTGTTAAAACTGCGCTGGAATTATTAACTGCTGCATATTATGTGCATCCAGGGTTTGGTGAAGCACGTATTTTGCGAACGGTGACTCATTGTCGCCCGGCGTTATCTCATCATTTACCGAGAATTAAAGTTTGCGCTGGGTTGATAGCGATAAATGGTCTTTATCGCCATGGTTATTTAATTGCTCCAGCCATTGCGCATGAGGTTTTACAATGGCTTAACCAAGGTATATCGGCAGTAGCTTATCCAACATTATGGGAGATGTCATGATTACTATTCGCTTAAATGAAAACGTCTGTACACTTGAACAAGAATGTTCGCTACAAGAAGTTTTGCTACGTGAAGGATATACTAATCCTTGTGTTGCCGTGGCAGTCAATAAACAATTTATTCCGCGCGTGCAGTATATCAACATTTTTTTAAAAGATGGTGATAGTGTAGAAATTGTATCGCCAATGCAAGGGGGGTAACACGAGTATGTGGCAGTTAGCTGATCAATTTTTATCAAGTCGGTTGTTATTAGGAACAGCGCAATACTCATCATTGGCAGTGATGAAAGAAGCATTAATGACTGCGCGAACAGAAGTTATTACGGTTGCTTTGCAACGCCAGTTACCAGCAAAAAACGGAGGAGAGCTTTTTTGGGACAGTATTAAAAGTTTAGATTGTCATTTGCTACCAAATACTGCTGGTTGTCGCAATGCAGATGAGGCAGTAGTTACTGCAGAAATGGCACGAGAATTGTTTGCTACAAACTGGATCAAATTGGAAGTGATTGGTGATGATTATAATTTACAGCCTGATCCGTTTGAGCTGGTTAAGGCAGCTAAAGTATTAATACAGAAAGGTTTTGAAGTTTTTCCTTATTGCACCGACGATTTAATTTTGTGTCAACGTTTGGTTGATTGTGGCTGTCGTATTTTGATGCCGTGGGCCTCGCCGATTGGATCGGGTAAAGGGCTGATTAATCCCTATGCTTTGGCAATGTTGCGCCAACGATTTGCACATATTACCCTAATTATTGATGCTGGAATTGGTAAGCCTTCACATGCAACTCAAGCGATGGAACTAGGTTTTGATGGAGTGCTATTAAATACTGCTGTAGCGATAGCGGGGGATGCAGTGAAAATGGCAAGTGCTTTTCGTGATGCGGTAATTGCTGGCCGTACAGCATATGAAGCAGGATTGATGCCAGAGCGAAACGTGGCTCATCCTAGTACTTCTTTATTAGATACACCGTTTTGGCTACAGGATGTTTCATGAGTATTTTTCCGGATTGCGGTCCAGACCCTTTAGGGCTTTATCCCATCGTTGATAGCGTAGCATGGTTAGAAAAATTGTTACCGCAGGGGATTAAGACCATTCAGTTACGAATTAAAAATAAACCATCTTCGATATTAGCAAAGGAAATCAAGCAAGCTATTGAAATAGCTAATCAATTTACTGCACGACTTTTTATTAATGATGAATGGGAGCTTGCAATTTCTTGTGGAGCTTATGGTGTGCATTTAGGCCAAGAAGATTTAAAAAATGCAGATATCGAGAGAATATGTCAGGCTGGCTTACGATTAGGAATTAGTACACATAGTGATGAAGAAGTTTTACAGGCAGCTAGTTTAAATCCTTCTTATGTTGCTTATGGATCAATTTATCCTACAGTAAGTAAAACTTTGTCATCTTTGCCGCAAGGCATTTTGCAACTTAAAAGAGTAGTGAGTAGTTTGTCATATCCTGTAGTAGCTATTGGGGGTATCAATCTTGAACGTATACCAGAAGTACTGGCCGTTGGTGTAAATGGTGTGGCTGTTATTTCTGCGATTAGTCAGGCAGATGACCCAATAGCGATGACTAAGAAGTTATTAGCAGCGGTGACTTTCTGCTAAAACTCAAACACTATCCCTTTTCCAACATACCCCAAAAATCCAGCAGCTTTTGCATCAGGTTTTTCGCCATCGTTGTAATGATATAACCACATTTTTCTTTTTATTTCAGCAGGCAATGTGGCCAATTCTTCAAATCGAGTATGTACTGTACTATCTATCTTGCTGGTTTCGCAATCATGAAAAATTAGATCCGCCTGTTGATAAAAAGGTAGCATAGTTTTAGGAGTGAATTGAGTATCAGTAGTGATAAAAATATTTGTGTTGTTTAGCTTGAAAAATAAACCATAGCTTGGGTTTAATTCGGAACCATTATAAGTATGAATGGTTTTTACAGTGTGAAAAGATAATTTGTTCCACCGGAATATGCCACTATTATTAATACGGTGTACTTTAAAAAAAGTATCTATTGATGAAGGAACGCCGGAAATGGAGTGCATTCCACCTTTTAGAGTATTTTCCCATAGGGAATTGAGTAGAGATTCATGAACGTATAAGTTAGGTGGTTTTGAAGATGAGTGCATATAATGGGTAAAACCAAGCCATTCAAGGCCACCAGCGTGATCAGCATGTAAATGGCTGATATAAACATCATTGATGTCGCAATATTTTAGTCCTTGTTTAGCTAGTGAACGGCGTGCATCAGAACCGCAGTCGATGAGCAAACAACGACCATCTTCTGTTTGTACTAGCATATTTGAATGATAATTCTCGATAGTGAAAGCCGACCCGCTTCCGAGAAAAATAAGTTTTATTTTCATCCTTGAAGTATAGCCCATTTTTCTATTTCGTAAGACTATCAAATGATTTCACCCACCTCTCCTCTCCCGCGAACAGGGCTGTTCAACGCTACCCGTGAGGCCGTCATTGCGAGGCTTGCGTTTTTTGCAAGCCGAAGCAATCCAGTAAAACCAGGCATTGTTACTGGATTGCCGCGCGCATCCTGCGCTCGCAATGACGGCCTCACGGAGAAGTTATCCTCTTAAGTTGACGCCTATGGGATGAGCAATAGGGCTATAAAAACGTCAAATATTCCATAAAGTCAGGGTTTTTACCTCGGACTAAATCTAGATAGGCCCCTTTGATAGTAGCAGTAATAGGGCCAATATTTCCTTTGCCTATTACTTTGTCGTCAATTGAATGAATAGGAGTGATCTCTGCTGCAGTGCCAGTGAAAAATGTTTCATCTGCTTGATAGGCCTGTTCAAGGTTAATATCTGTTTCAATGGTTTGAAGAGATAATTTTTTTGCTAATTTAATGACGGTATCTCGGGTAATACCAGCAAGAATAGTACCTAATTTAGGGGTGTAAAGCGTGCCTGATTTCACCATGAAAAAGTTTTCGCCTGCGCCTTCAGAGATATAGCTTTGATCATCTAAAAGTAACACTTCATGATAATGTGTTCCTTTTAACTCAAGCGAAGCTAGAATACCATTCACATAATGACCACATAATTTTGCATCTACAATAGTCGATTTTGGGTGAATACGAATATAGCGACTTGTTTTTATATCAACGGTATCATGCGGTAAATAAGCACCCCAAGGCCAGCAGGCAATAGCAAAGTCTACCGGATTACCAATGGGATTGACGCCCATTTTTTCGTAGCCGTAAAAAGCAATGGGTCTTATGTAACCTTCTGCTAATTCGTTAATGCGGACTACAGTTTTAATAGCCTCAATAATTTCATCACGCGTATAAGGCAAATTCATACTTAGTGCATTTGTCGAATATAAAAGCCGGTCTACATGTTCTGGTAATCTGAAAACCGCTGTTCCTTGAGCTGTTTTATAACAACGAATTCCTTCAAATGCACCACCACCGTAATGTAGGCCATGAGTTAAAACATGGATTTTAGCTTCCTCCCATGGGATTAATTTGCCATTAAACCAGATTGTTTTTGTTGCTTGCATGAGGCTGTTCCTATTTGTCAGTTTCGCTAATTCTTGGTTGTTACTACTATTTTGTCAATGTATACCTCTCGGGAACAGGTTTGTGGAATTTTTTCGCTCAGGTTACCAGAAATTTTAATGTTCTGATTGAGAAAAACCGCAGGAATACTCCTTCGTATTTCGAGGTTTTTCGATTGAAGAACATTAAAATTTTGCAGTAAAATGAGATGAAAAAAACTGCAAACCTGTTCCCGAGAGGTATATATACTGCCCGCAGGCGAAAAAATTCAGCAAACCTATTTTCGAAAGGTATAGCTTTTATAAATAGCTAAAAATTCCTGTTTATCGGGATAAATGGTATTTGGGCTTACTGCCGTTTTTAATATGATTTCTGTATCTTTCAAGCCATCGCCAGTGAGGATGCAAATCACTTTTTTATTGCGTAGTTTTTCTGAGCCAGTAAGTTTTTTTAGTGCTGCAATGGTGGTTGCTGAGGCAGGCTCAACAAATAAACCTTCTTGGCTTGCTAATAAATGTTGCGCTTGTAATATTTCTTGATCATCAACAGCAATGGCAGTGCCTTGTGAAGTATAAATAGCATTTAATGCTTTTATTCCATCGATGGGGTTAGGTACGGCAATAGCGCTAGCAATGGTGTTTACTGTTTTTAAGGGATAAATTTCTGTTTGGTGTTGTAAATAGCTTTGTACAACTGCATTAGATCCTTGCGCCTGTACGCCAATGAGCTGTGGAATTTTGTCAATTATTCCAAGCTGTTGATATTCACTAAATCCCTTGGCATAGGCTGCGATATTAGTGCCACAACCTATTGGTACTACAACAGCATCAGGTGTTTGAAAAGACAACTGATCAATCAGCTCAAAGGCTGCGGTTTTTTGTCCTTCAACCCGAAATGCATAATCACCTGCCAAATAAAACCCCATTTCTTTGGCAATGATTTCTGCTAATTTTGCGGCGTCATTATAGTTGCCTTTGATTTTGACAATCAGGCCACCGAAAGCAATCAGTTGTGCAAGTTTTGCCATCGATACATCTTCAGGTACTAAAACGAAGCAGGGAATTTTTGCTACTGCAGCATAACAAGCACAAGAAGCTGCCATATTGCCGGTTGATGCAAGAATGATTGCTGGTGCAGAAAATTCTTTAGCGATAGAAATATCAACCGCCGAGCCACGATCTTTAAAGGAACCAGTTGGATTTTTCCCTTCTAATTTAAAATATAAATCTAGATTTAATTGTTTACCTAATACCTTGCTTTTTAGTAATGGAGTTGCAACTTCTCCTAACGAGAC
The DNA here is from genome assembly GCA_963844535.1 of uncultured Gammaproteobacteria bacterium. Taxonomy (GTDB): domain Bacteria; phylum Pseudomonadota; class Gammaproteobacteria; order CAWJOP01; family CAWJOP01; genus CAWJOP01. The sequence goes on from CAWJOP010000004.1 coordinate 132,441, forward strand.
AAACTCTGAAGTAGGTTTAATTGGCATTAGCGGCAGATATTTCGCTAGTGCAGGCGGTATAGATTTAAACTCAGTTAAATTTAGTTCTGCTTTAGCTTTGGCCATATCGATGAGAATTTCCCATGGCGAATGATCACCACTAAAAACTAAATTATTGGCTATCACTGGTTTTTTGCTAATAAATTCAACAAGTTGGTACATGGACTTTTCCTATTTCCCTCTTTGAAAGTCGTTTGAAATAAGTAGCTAGAATCAGGTAAGTATAGTTCTTCTTTTGCGGCCTGTTGCGCTAAAGTTAAATAAGCTATACCCATGCGATAGTGAAAGGAGGACGACATAACCTAGATTATGCGTCGATACCTCATGGAGAGTAGTGCTTTTATAGCATTATATAGCTGAACAGCCATAAAAATTTTTTATGGCTGTTCAGCTATATATATATTTTATTGCTGTTCAGCCATATTTTGTTTATAATGAAAATATGGGTAATAGGTAAATGGTGAATCATGGAACAATTAGTCTATTCGACCAAGTCGCTGGGTAACGCTATCAAGCGTCAGCGTAAAGAAAAAAAATTTACTCAACAAGAAGCTGGCAGGGATTTTAATCTTGACCAAACCACTGTTTCGAGTATTGAACAAGGTGCTCAAGGCACGCGACTTGAAACTTTGTTTCGTATGCTTGCGGCACTTGATCTGGAAATGATTATTCGGCCCAAAAACATAGTGCATCGTAAAGGCAAAGAGAATTGGTAAATGGCACGAAAATCCCGATATCAAGAACTATATGTTTATATGAATGGAGTTCATGTGGGTACGCTCACTCGAGAATCTACAGGTCAGCTCCAATTTACTTATGGCCATGATTGGCTAAATTGGGAGGATACTCGTCCTATCAGCTTATCAATGCCACTAACAGAAATACCTTATAAAGGCGCTGTAGTTGATTATTATTTTGATAATTTGCTGCCTGACAGTGAATTAATTCGTCAGCGTATCCAAACACGTTTTAGTGCGCCATCGAAAAAATGCTTTGATTTGCTTTCGTTGATTGGTGGGGACTGTGTTGGTGCATTACAGCTACTAACACAACCTAAAATTAAAAATATAAAAAAAATTCATGCAGTTCCAATTAATGATTATCAGATTGCTAGGCTTTTAAAGCATTATCAAACAGCACCCCTTGGTATGAGTCATGAATTCGATTTTCGTATTTCGATTGCTGGAGCACAAGAGAAAACTGCTTTACTATGGTATCAAGATCAGTGGTGTTTACCGAAAGATACAACACCGACGAGTCATATTATTAAATTACCGATAGGAAAAATAGAACATTCAGGCATTGATTTATCAGAAAGTGTTGAAAATGAGTGGCTGTGCCTGAAAATTTTATCTGCTTACGGTTTGCCGGTTAATCAAGCAAAAATAGTGAGATTTGGTCAGATTAAAACTTTAGTGGTAGAACGATTCGACCGACGTTGGGCGGAGAATGGTCGTTGGTTAATGCGTTTACCTCAAGAGGATTTATGTCAAGCGTTGGGTAAGCCGGCTGGTTTGAAGTACGAATCCGATGGTGGCCCTGGCATACAAGAAATCATGAATGTTTTATTAGGATCAATCGAAGCCAATCATGATCGCAAAAGATTTATGAAGTCAGTTTTTTTATTTTGGGTGCTAGGTGCTATTGATGGGCATGGTAAAAACTTTAGTCTTTATATTGGGCCTAAAGGCCGTTATCGTTTGACACCTTTGTATGACGTGATTTCAGCTTATCCACTAGCAGTTAAGCGGCAAATTGCTTGGAATAAAATAAAAATGGCTATGGCATTAAAAAGCAAAAATCGGCATTACTTATGGAGTGTGATTCAATTACGTCACTGGTTGGTTATGGCTAAACAATGCCAATTTTCCGAGGTTGCGATGCAAGAGATTATCGATGAAGTATGTGATGGCATGGAAAATGTCATCGAAAAAGTAACGCAAATTTTACCAACTTCTTTCCCATCTTATATTTATGAATCAATATTTTCTGGTATGCGGCAGATTAAAAAACACCAGGTTTAACACCTTGAACCTTTAGATTTTCATCATCATGATTTTGTTTTTCCCATTTGGCGGGATCAGGGAAATAGTGTGTTTTCTGGTCTTTATGGTTAATCAAATAATTAAAACAAACCAAATGATGGTGCTTACCGTCTGGTGTAATGATGGTTTCTTTAATATAACCATATAAACGATAATCATCAGGACCAATAACAATTTTATATTTCCACGGGTGGTCAGGGTCTGTGTTTTGGTTGTTCCAAAGTTGTAATTCTTTAGTGATGTTGCGAACACAGTCTTTACGAATTAATCCATGTGTTAGTTTGTTTTCAAAACCATTTTTGTAGTGCTCATTTGTTTTGACCCAATCAGGGATATAAGCAAAATAAACATGATTGGGGATGAAACTATTGTGTAGTGCTTTAACTGTACCTTGATTTTTTTCGCTTGAATTGTAAGTTAATTCTGACTGTGGAAAATGAAACTGCACATTCGATGGTGCTGGTGATGAAATTGTAGTAGTAGTTGTGGTTGTGGTTGTTGTCGTTGTCGTTATTGCTGTGGAGGTTGGTGGATTTTTACGGGTTTTAACTTTGGCTGAACTTCTAGCTGGTGGCAAGGGTGGTTGAGAAATTACTGGGGGTGTGAATGTACCAATGCTTGGAGCTACAGGTTCTTGAGTACTAGTAGGTTGTACCACAGGCATTACTACTTCTTGTTGTGCAATTTTTTCACGCTCAACTTGTCTATCTAGTTCTTCTGCTTGTAAGACTAAAGCATGTTGACAGATTTGTTCTAGCTGTTTTGCATTACACTTGTTGAGATTATTAATACGAAACCAGCTATCGGGTTCTGAGCCTGATAGTTGGGTGCAATCTATATGTTTAGTTTGGAAAGCAGAGGTTAGAAATTTGTTGAGTGATTTATCTTTGAAGTTAAGTGTTAAGCAATTTTGATCAAACTCAAATACAAAACTATTCACCATATTTGTCATGATCGGTGAGTATGCTATTTTTTCACCGAATTGAGCTTGATATTTCTGTTGTGTTTGCGCAAAAATTAATGGAATAAATTTGAGATTTTTTTGTATGGTTTCATCCTTAGCCATAGTAGGAACATTTTTCAGCATATTCACTGTAGCCAAAAATGATTTGTGCATTTTTAAGGATTTTAATGGATTTTTATTGTAAAAATGAACCAGAACGTTTTTATATAATTCGGAAAAGTTAGGTAGAAACTCATTAAACTGAGGATAGTATTTATTTTGCAAGAGAGGGGTTATTTCTTCAAAACAACTTATGGCTGTTTCTGAATAACCAAACTTAAGATAAATCTGCGCCAGAAATAATTTGGCTACCAGCTGACGCACTTTCGTGTCAGTTGGATCGTTCATTGGCAGCGTTTCTAAGTGGGTTAAATGCTTTAAGAAGTAGACCTCTGCCTGTTGTAGTTGGCCGGATTTAAAATGAGCAATCCCAGTTCTTATCAGTACCATTGACAGAAAATGACCTGTAACTCGATGAAATTTATGTGGTTGGGTTTTTAATTTTGCGTGCTTTTTTATGGTTGGGATCACTATGGCCACTGATTCCAGTAACTTATCCATGAGATTGTATTTTAGGACAGAATCGCTGATGATGCATGTACCCATATACGCGATGCAGTTTTCAAGAAAATTAAGCGCCTCTTTATGTAAAACTAATTTGCCTTTCTTTAGATTCTCTAGTGTTTCGTCGCGTACCCGATTAATTTTTTCTAAAGGAAGATTTTTTTGTTGTTCTGGGTGTTCGGCTACAGTTTGCAGTAGCTTTAACAGAGGATATAGTGGGTAGTCTGATTGAACGGATTGCTCAAATATCGTGTTTGTTTTGGGGTTAGCGAGTAAGAAAGTAATTTTTTCAAGCATAATACAAACTTCTGCAACAGTGATTCATAAGATTTCAAGAGCTTAGCACACTAACCTTAAGGAAATATTAAGTTAAAGGGGTTTTTATTATCTAACTGGGATAGAAAAGGTATAAATTATTATTTTGGCGGAGAGAGAGGGATTCGAACCCTCGTGGGAGGTTAGTCCCCATCCGATTTCGAGTCGGCGCCGTTATGACCGCTTCGGTATCTCTCCGTGTGCCATTATACTCATTACACTTTAATTTGCGAAGTTCATAATTGGATCGTTGCAGTATTGCAAGGTTTTTTACCATATCGCCAATAAGGTTGCATTATGCAAATGGAAAAAATAAAACGCTTGGCTACTAAGAGGATAAAATACCGAATATATAAATTAACTTTTGTAACTACCCTAATTGAAGATAAAAACTTCATTGCAAATTTTTCTCATATTGTTCAGCAATTAGCAGAAAATCTAGCTATTTGTATTGTCAACGATAAAAAATCTTCTATACCTGTCGGACTTCAAAATGCGAACAGGTATATACCTCAGATTCGTCAGATAGCCTTTTATGATACTGCACATTATGATTTGTATCGTCATGGCTTTATCTTACGAAAACGTAGTTATTGTCCAGGGGCTAGTACTAAGCAACCAGAGGAGCTAACGCTTAAATTTCGTCATGCTGATAAAAAAATTGCGGCACAAATAAATCTTTGTGCGCCTACTATGAAAAGTGAAGTGAAATTTAAAAAGCAAATCTTTATTACACAATTGCAAGCAATAAAATCGTTATATGCTCATAGTATTACAGTGAATTTTTTACCTTTATTAATCCAACAAGGAATAAGTGGTCTTAGTCAGGTTTTCCCTGTGCTATCGGAATTGACTATTAACCCTGATGAAAAATTGCATCAAGTGAATCAGGTGAACATTGAGGAATCTGTGATTGAACTTTGTCAAATGCGCCTTCATAAAAATACGCTGGCTCAAGCAGTGATCATTATTTGGCGCAATCTTGTCGATAAAACTCCATTAGCAGTTGAATTTGAGTTGCGTGTAAAGCGAGAGAAGCCAGGAAAATTTGATAAGAAAACTAAAGAATTATTAAAAACCTATTATCAATCTTTGCAAACAGCAGCGCATAATTGGTTAGCTGATGGAACGACTAAAACTGCTTTAATCTATAGCATTAAGGATATGTCCTAGATGGATAAACAACCGGCTGGTTTATTTGATTTATTTTTAACTTTTCTTACTATCGGAGCAATTAGCTTTGGTGGTGGCATCATGGGGTATATACGCGAATATACTGTGCGTCGTCGTAATTGGATAACTGAAGAAGAATTTTTAGTGGCATTAACCTTAAGTCAAACAGTACCGGGATTATTTTCTATTAATTTGAGCGTCATTATCGGTGATGAAAAACGTGGAGCAATAGGTGCGTTTTTAGCTGTATTGGGGATGTTGCTTCCTGGAACCATCATCCTTCTCACCTTAGGATCTGGTTATTTGTATTATAGCGATAATCCACAGGTAAAGAGTTTTTTAATGGGTGTTGCTGCAGCTGCTGTGGCATTTATATTTAAAGTAATGTTAGAAGTTGGCCTCACACAATTTCTCCGTTTTCGCAGTTTAGTATTTGTACTGATTACTTTTATTGCTGTAGGTATTTTGCATTTTCCACTCATTGTTGTGTTATTGTCCATTGCACCATTAGCCATTTGGTTTTGTAATCAATCAGAGTAACTTTACATGATAACTTTGTGGAATTTATTGGCTGTTTTTGGCTTGCTTTCTCTACTTGCTATTGGTGGTGGGAACGCTGTTTTACCAGCATTACAACATATGGTGGTTAATCAATATCAATGGCTTACTCCCGATCAATTTCGTGAAATGTATAGCTTAGGACAAATTTCTCCAGGGCCTAATTTACTGATGGTGTTATTAATTGGTTACTATTTAAAAGGACTAGCAGGTGCTTTAGTAGTTGGGATAGGCTTTTTTATTCCAGATTGTATTTTGGTGTGGTCAATACATCGGTTGTGGCAACATTTTGCTACAACCCCTTGGTTAGTTGCGATACAAAGAGGTTTAGCACCCGTTGTGATTGGATTAATGCTTGCAGGTGTTTTTATGTTAGGAAAGCTTACTATTGTCAATTGGTCGACGTTTCTACTTGCGATTATGACGATTGTGATTTTAACTTTTTCGCGTATAAATCCGACATTAGTTATATTACTGAGTGGGCTAATAGAGCTGCTTGTTGATTTTTTGTAGTTGAGAGAGGTGCATTAACTCACTATCCTACGTGTCATTGACTCACTATCCTACGTGCCGCGGCTTGTCCGCGGCATCCAGTCATCAATAAAGATGCTTACACCATCCATTTATTATTAACTTTATTCCAAGTGATTTGTATGCCTACTACATTGCTTTCTGGTGCGGAAAATCCAAATTCTGAACCAAATTCTGTAACATGGTTAAGTGGCGCTCGTTTACAAAAAGCATGAGCAAAACCAATGTCATAACCTAAGCGGCAATTTTGTTGATAATGTGCACCAATAGCTAAAACAGTTGAGGTTCCCATGGGGTCAGCAACGATACGGTTGGTATCATTACTTGGAGCATTAATCCATTCTACACCGGTACGTAAGGTTAATTTTTCATTCGCTTTAAAATTTGCACCCAGCGCATAATCAAAAGAGTTGTGGTAATTAAATGGCAAGGTTACTGCCATAGTTTGCCCACTGGGAGTCATCACTTTTTCTAAAGTGCCTTTTTCAAAGACATCCCAACCTGTATAGAACACAGTTCCCATCACTGCCCATCGTTTATTGACTTGATGATACAAACTCAATTCTGCTAATTCAGGTAGAGTCATATCAAATCGTTGTGCATCAGTGGCGAGTTCTCCATTTGGCAATAAAGGACTATAAAGTTTACTGACACCATTCGTATGAAATACTACTTGGGAAGAGTAGTTTAAACCTACTCGTGTGCATGGATTGAATTCATAGAGGAACCCACCATGCCAACCATATCCCCAACCAGCGAGATCGTTATGGCTTTCAAAATCTGGTAGAAATGGGGGATCGCCAATCATATTGTGAAAGGTAAGAGATAGACGATCAATATCTAGCCCAAACCCTAACGATAGTTGTGGTGTGAGTTTAAAGCCTATGCTTGGACCAAAATCGATGGCGACAATTTGTGAACGTGTCGCAGTATAACGTACCAAAGAATCTTTAACGTAGTTAGTACCTAAACCCCAAGGTGTAGTTTGTCCCACAGCAAAAACAAAATTTTTAGCAAGAGGGACTGCATAATAAAAAGAGGGCAAAAATGCACTTAATTTACTTGAAACTTTGCCTGTTTGTGGCGGAAGAGGGGGGAAAGGTGGTGTAGTAGTACCAGTAAATTGGGTTGCACCAAAAAGCTCCAACACGGAGCCAACAAATTGTTGCTGAGTGATTCGCGTCAAACCAGCTGGGTTGGCATACGCGGTACTCGCATCGTTTGCTTCTGCTGCCCAGCCAGCATAAGCGTTACCTAAACCAGCAGCATTGATAAATGGAAGATTAAAATCGGAAGCGAATATAGGTTGAGAAAAAACCAGCAAAATACTATAGCAACTCACTGTGATCAGTGAGTTAAAGATCCTTTTTAGCATTTTGTTTTTCTCCCTGTGTGTAATAGGCCCTAAGCTCGAAATTGCTCGTCCATAAAATTTGCTCGCGTGCTTGGGTATAAAGACTCACTAGTAATTTATAGTGATGGGTAGCTGTGGCAAAATCTACTAAATAACCTGCTAACTGTGGTGAGGATTTTTCGCCGTAAAAAATTTTTTCACCGCGCGTAGGCGCTGTTTCAGCAGCCATCTCTGCTAATACTAACTCTGTCTTGAGTTTGCCTAGATAGTGCATACGTGCAACAATTTCTTGACCGATATAACAGCCTTTATCAAAGCTAATGGCGTTTAGTTTGTGATAATTAAGTTCATGTGGCGTAAATTGCTCGCGCGTTTCTGGGTAAATTTCTGCGATACCCGCCTCAATATCTTTTAACTTCCAATGTTCAAAGTCAGCAGCAAGTGGTGAAGGATTTAATGCTGCTAATGTGCGCAAGGAAACTTCTTCGCTGATGTTTTCAATGGAGACTTTAGAAAAAGCCGCATATTTTTTTAACGCTTGCATCGCACATTCTACTTGGGCTTTAGGCAACGATAGGAAATAATTATCATCGCAATAAAATAGTCGAAAAGTAAATATAATGCGCCCTTTTGGGTTACAATGAGCGCCAAGACAGCTTGATTGCGGTAATGGCAAAGATGAGTTTGCTTTGATTATACGTACATCACAAGTGAGTAAGCCTTGAAGAAATTTTTCGGCAGCTTCCCCGTTAACTTTAATCAAGCCACGTTCGATCAGCCGTAATTGCAAAGCGTCATTAAGACCGATTGATAAGGTGTCAATTAGCATGAGTCATTCTCTTTCTTCAAATACGTTAGAAAAACGCCTGCGTTGGGGTTGTCGGCGCGGGATGTTAGAACTTGACCTCATATTATTGCCGTTTTTTGAAGGTTATTACAGCCAGTTATCGTTACGAGAGCAAGAACTATTTGCTGTTCTCTTAGAATATCCTGATCCAGAGCTTTATGCTTATTTGACGGGAGGAGAAGTTTGCGATGACCTTGAACAGCAGGTCTTATTCAACAAAATTCGGGATACGATTCGACGATAATACACCTTTACGGCCGTCTCTTACTGGCCTATTGGTTCTAGGCGGGTTGCATTTAGGTGCTTGTGTTATTGTCTGGCAATTAAACTGGCCTTATTTGCCATGTATTTTCGTTAATATCGTGATTTTATGGTTGATGGTAGCAGCTATAAACCGCTATATATTTTCAACTGCCCGTTACCAATTAAGTTTTGTTTTTGGTGACGCCTCAGGTTGGGTGATTCAACAAGAGGAATATATATGTTATCGTGCTGTGCTTCGTTACGCGTTTTGCGGAAGGTATTTAGTGATTCTGGTTTTTCAGAATAAACTCATACTTCCAATATTTTTTGATAGTTTACCGGCTGCAGAGTTTCGTCAATTACGTAAAGTGTTAATTCTGTTAAATTATGTCTGATCTTAGCCACATTCGAAATTTTTCCATCATTGCACACATTGATCATGGTAAATCCACTTTAGCTGATCGATTAATTCAACAATGTGGTGGTCTTTCTGAACGAGAAATGACTACCCAAGTGCTGGATTCAATGGAGCTCGAGCGTGAACGGGGCATCACCATTAAAGCGCAAAGTGTCACCCTAAACTATCAATCGAAAAGTGGCAAAACTTATCAACTTAATTTTATTGATACGCCAGGTCATGTCGATTTTTCTTATGAAGTTTCTCGTTCGCTTTCAGCTTGCGAAGGAGCATTATTAGTAGTTGATGCAGCGCAAGGGGTTGAAGCCCAGACAGTAGCAGTATGCTATACCGCAATTGAACAAGGTTTGGAAGTAATACCAGTATTAAATAAAATTGATTTGCCTCAAGCAGAACCAGCACGGGTTATTCAAGAGATTGAAGAAATTATTGGTGTTGAGGCAGGTGATGCACTTTGCATTAGCGCCAAAAGTGGTTTGGGAGTTGATGCATTATTAGAACAATTAGTTGTGCGTATTCCGGCGCCACAGGGCGACACCCAAGCTCCTTTACAAGCGCTGATTATTGATTCCTGGTTTGATAATTATCTTGGCGTTGTTTCTCTCGTACGAGTTAAACAAGGAACATTACGCGTGGGAGAAAAAATCTTGGTTATGTCGACCCATCGCAATTATATTGTCGATAAAATTGGTATTTTTACCCCAAAACCACAAGCGCAAAATGTATTAAGTGCAGGAGAAGTAGGGTTTGTTGTAGCGGGTATTCGCGAAGTGGATGGTGCACCAGTGGGTGATACTTTAACCCATGTTCATCGTTCAGCGGCAGCTTCTTTACCTGGATTTAAGAAAATTAAACCACAAGTGTTTGCCGGGCTTTTTCCAGTTAATTCAGAAGATTATGAAGCTTTTCGTGAGGCGTTAGCTAAACTACGCTTAAATGATGCTGCATTATTTTATGAGCCGGAGACGTCTGATGCTTTAGGTTTTGGTTTTCGCTGTGGTTTTTTAGGATTGTTGCACATGGAGATTGTACAAGAACGATTGGAGCGAGAATATCATCTAAATTTAATTACTACTGCACCTACCGTAATTTATGAAATTGTAGATACCAAAGGAGAAGTTTTATTAATTGATAATCCTTCGAGATTGCCGCCACCTAATCAAATTGCCGAGTTGCGTGAGCCAATTGTACAGGCTAATATTTTAGTGCCACAAACTTATTTGGGTAATGTGATCACACTGTGTGCAGAACGACGCGGTATTCAAATTAAAATGCTATTTTTAGGTAATCAAGTTTCTTTAACTTACGAATTGCCGATGAATGAAGTGGTGCTCGATTTTTTTGATAGATTAAAATCGATTAGCCGCGGTTATGCTTCCCTAGATTATAGTTTTTTATGTTTTCGTCCCGCAGATTTGGTTAAATTAGATATTTTAATTAATGGTGAAAAAGTGGATGCATTAGCATTGATTGTTCATCACGATCAGGCTCATACCAAAGGTCGTCAATTGGCTGAACGAATGAAGGCATTAATCCCTCAACAAATGTTTGAAGTAGCTATTCAGGCAGCGATTGGTTCTCACATTGTTGCACGTGAAACTGTAAGAGCACTGCGTAAAAATGTATTGGCAAAATGTTACGGCGGTGATATTTCGCGTAAACGAAAATTATTGGAAAAACAAAAAGAAGGTAAAAAACGCATGAAACAAGTGGGGCGAGTGGAAATTCCACAAGAAGCCTTTTTAGCTATCCTTAAGGTGGGGAAAGAAAAATGAGTGTTGATTTTGAAAGTTTGCTAGTTATGGCAACCTTATTAACAGGTGTTGTTGCATTATTGAATAAATTGATATGGTCTAAAAAACCAGCGGCAATAGAGAATAAGAAAATTTTGGTTTGGTTCATTGAACAGTCAAAATCTTTTTTTCCAATTTTATTAATTGTGTTGCTATTGCGTAGTTTTTTATTTGAGCCGTTTCGTATTCCCACTGGTTCGTTAGAACCAACACTAGATATTGGTGATTTTATTGTGGTGAATAAATTTATTTATGGCCTCAGGTTACCAGTGATATCTGGGAAAATAATTAATATTAAAGAACCAAAGCGAGGGGATGTTGTAGTTTTTCGTCATCCAACTGAACCAATGGATTACATTAAACGAGTGATTGGATTACCTGGAGATCATATTAGCTATATTAATAAAGTTTTGTATGTTAATGGTCATGAAATGACACAAACATTTGAAGATTATTCTGTCGAAAAAGATAGCGATGGCAATGAGATGCCGGTCATTGAAAAAGAAGAGGATTTAGCTGGAGTTCGACATAAGATTTTTCTTAGAAAAGATCCCTCAACTCTGGATGCTTCCTTGTTGCCCGCGCAATCTTCTTGGGTTGTACCCGAAGGAAACTATTTTATGATGGGAGATAATCGGGATGATAGTTTTGATAGCCGCTATTGGGGATTTGTTCCTGAGCGCTATTTAAAGGGCCAAGCAATACTAGTGTGGTTTAGTTGGGATAATCAGGCGCATCGCGTTCGTTGGGGAAGAATTGGGAAGAGGGTGTAGGTTCTGGATGCCGCGGACAATACCGCGAACAAGTCGCGGTAGCGGCACGTAGGGTGTGTATTAAGCAGTGTAAGTTGGAATAGTAGATAACACAGCTACAGATTCTTCTCTGGCTTCTGCTGCACAAGAAGCCGCAGTTTTATGGCCAAGAAATCCAAACTGATTTAAGTTTTCGCTTTGCTGGATGAAGTCACTTTTTGTAAATGCTTCATAGGCGCGTGGATTACGCCAAGCTTCTTTTGCTAAGGCATGGATTAATTCTTCGCGGATCAAAAACTCGAAATCTTTGTTCCACTGACCGGTCGTTAATGCTTGTCGCATAAAATCATTATTTTTATGTTCTTTGGTACTATGGTCTGGTCGATTTTTAAGATAGGTATCATTTCCTACCAGGTTTTTATTAAGCGCGTCACGATAAATAGCGATTAATTTTTGGGTTGAACAATTGGTTAAAAGTTCTCTTACTTCTTGCTCTTTAGCTGCTTCGATTCTATCTCGTTCATCAAAATATGCTTGTTCTGCTTCAGTTAAATCAGGCCTGTTTTGATTACCATAACGATCATCACGGTTCATCTGCGATGTTTGAGCGTTGATTTGATAGGATGCTAACCCTATTAAGCTAAACTCTTCCTTAAGTTCTTGAGATACAAATAACATATCTCGCTCTACTCGCTGTGCAACTGAGTAATACATGCAATTGCCACCACCGGGGTTGGTTCTACCCTTTAATTCGTAATGACCGCCCTCTACATAGCCTGCATAGTTTTCACTTTCCATGGTGTAATTGACGATATCGAGTTTTAAGCCGGTACGATTAGGCTGGTCATAAGCCTCATAGGGTCTCAGATCAGTAAGAGGGAACTGATGAATAAATGTTGTGTAACCTAGCGCATTTGCTAACGGAAAAAGGATGTCATCTTCTGCCCACACACCGTTTTGGCGGTGATGTGCGATAAATTCGGCCTTTGTTTTGAATCGTTGATTTTTACCGAAAACGCGCAAAGTTTGATCGCCCAGCTTGATTTTATTTTGTTCTGGTTGAGCTGTAATGACTTCAAGCGCCAATTGCCTCATCACAGCTTGTAAGCCATGCTGGTCTTGGACGTTCTGTTCTCGGACAAGTTGATCAAGCCTTGCCCACCAAGCTTTTTGGATAGCGGTTAAGTTACTCATAACGATTTCTCTTCGGTATATCTATACTTTGGCTATTATATCATAATTCTTAAAAGATAGCCCCGTCTTCCTCAACCAATTCGCTAGTAATACGTTCAGTTACTAAGTGTTTAAAGTTCCATAAATCCGTATCCATAAGCTGGGAAAGCTTGACGTTACCTAGAGCATGCAGAATATTGCTAGGAATTTTGGGGTTTTCTAGCGAAAGCTGGTCGATCAATTTTTTGATGCGTACACGAATTAGATTTTCCTGAGAGCCGCACAAATTACAAGGGATAATAGGGAATTCTTGCTCTTTTGCATATTCAATGATGTCTTTTTCTTGGCAATAAGCTAACGGCCTTATCACCACGTGTTGTTTATCATCAGTTAAGAGTTTGGGTGGCATCGAGCTAATTTCGCCGTTGTATAAAATCGACATCAATAAAGTGCGGATGAGGTCATCCCGATGGTGGCCTAGTGCAACTTTAGTAAAACCATTTAAAGCAGCGTAACGATAAATAATACCGCGGCGCATGCGCGAGCAAAGCGAGCAATAGGTTTTTCCTGGTAGGGTTTTTTCTTTTACGACGGAATAGGTATCGCGAGTTAATATTTCAAAAGGAATATTGCGTGTATAAAGCCAGGCGCGTAGCGCCGTATCATCCCAGCCAGGTTGAGATTGATCTAAAGTAAAGGCAAAGATTTCAAATTTATTGTGACTACGTTGCTGCAGTAGTCTGAGTAGAGTTAAGAGCGTAAAAGAATCTTTTCCACCGGATAAACAGATCATGACTCGGTCGCCAGATTCGATCATCCCAAAGTCCGCAATGGCTTTGCCGGTGTAATGCAGTAATTTTTTTTCAGCTTTTGAAGGGTTAGTCATTGGGGTTCGGCAGCCTAGGTAAGTTTTGTGTTATAATACATATATGATCTTTCAAATGTAGGTTTAGTATGGCTTCCCGAGACAGAAAATATACATCACTTGCTAACTATATTCGAGGCTTGTTAGGTCCGTCACCGCTATATGGACTGTTTCTAGACTTGTTCTATGAAGCGAGTAAAGCGCTTGGAGTACCACAGGTAAGGTATGAAGTTGACTTTTCTGCGAGTGACCAATTTAAGGGCGCTTTACAACCACTTTTTGATATGGCTAAAGATGCAGTAGATACCTTTAAGCCTTATCGTTCAAATTTTTATGTTCGAAGAGATGCGTTACAGCCTGTTTTCGGGCTAGCCAATATTCTTAAAGGTATACTTTATTTACTCACGGTTCCTCTTTTAGTGTTGATTATAGCCCCTATTTACGCTTTGGTTAATATTAACCGTACTACAGGCAAAGAGGTGGGAGAGTTTTTATTGATGGCAGCTAGCTGGCTAATCGACGGTGCGCTGAGTATTGTACGTGGAGCAACCCAGCTCGCTTTTACCCCGTTAGGTTGGGCTAAGATGGGGATAAGAGCATTAATTTCTAAGTTTACTGGCAAAGAAGATCTCTGGATAGAAAATAGGCCAGGGATTCAGGACCTTGTGAACAAAAATGAAGATGATTCTCATATTAACAAACAAGAACTAGCAAAAGCGGTACATTCCAAATACGAAAAAGGGATTAAAAGAGGCGAAGAAACTGGTTTGACTGGTCAAGATCAGGCAACAGCTAGAAGCTTTGTCAGTGCTAGTAGTACTAGTAGTGCTGATAGCGAAAGTTACTTGAAGCTTTTTGCTCGACCTACTGAGTCTGATGATTTGACCACGAATGAGAATGAAAAAACAAAAAATAGCGATAATGAATTTAGTAAAAAGAGCAACAACACTTGAATTTGCGAAGAACGCAAACTCAAGTGGAGCCTAGGGTGGCGTTATTGTTGGCCGTATGGTTGAGTTGCTGATTGAGTAGTTGATTGAGGTTGAGTAGGTTCAGTCAAGCTACCACCTTTTGTGATACAGTCTTGTTGATTGCTGGCCATAAGCACTCCCGTACCTTTACAAGAATTTGTTCCTCTGCAGGAATTTGTAGCAGTTCGGCATTCGCTTTTTCCTTTGCAGCTATTAATTCCATAGCATTTAACTGCTGCAGTAGCAGTGTTAGGTGAAGTGGTTTGAGCATCTTGTGCAATGGCAACAGCAGTGGCAAATGCACCAGCAGCGGCAATAGCTAATAATACAAATTTTGAAGTTTTCATTTAAAGTTCCCTCTTAGTTTGTTGAAAGTTTTATACGGAACATAAGTATAGGTGGTGGTTGGGGTCTTTTCAAATAATGCGAGAGCGCTATCAGGGTCTACGCATGAAAATAAATTGCCGTCGTCCTCGCGCGAGATTGCCAGCAATAGGGAAAGAAGCACTGAACTTTCGCAATCGAGTCGCGAGGATCCAGATACGATAATGAAAGGATCCTCTGACTATCGTATCTGGATCCCTGGTTTTCGGCCATGAAAACACCTATCTCCTCTCGCTACCGCGAATGGCCTTCACCAGGGACGACGGTATCTATACTTTGCCAAAGTATAGATTATGTGTCGATACTTCAGCGGATAAACCCATCCAACCAGTATTATTTATTTTTGTGGACCCAGCATATTTTCAGCTTTCACAGTAGCGTCAAATTCTGCTTCAGTTAAATAACCTAGAGCATTACTTGCTGCTTTTAAACTGGTATTTTCGTGCAGAGCTTTATGCGCAATTTGTGCGGCTTTATCGTAGCCAATTACCGGCGCTAATGCAGTGACTAGCATGAGTGAATTTTCTAAGAAAAATTGAATGCGTTCGCGATTAGCAACAAGATCGCGCACACAAAAATCAGTGAAAGAGTGACAAGCGTCGCTCAATAAATCTAATGAGTGTAAGAGGTTGAAAATCATGATGGGTTTAAAAACATTTAATTCAAAATTGCCTTGTGACCCAGCAAAAGCAATGGCGGTATTATTGCCAAATACTTGTGTACACACCATCGTCATTGCTTCGCATTGAGTAGGATTAATTTTGCCTGGCATGATAGAAGAACCGGGTTCATTTTCTGGCAAAGTTAATTCAAACAGGCCGCAACGAGGGCCCGATCCTAGCCAACGAATATCATTAGCAATTTTCATTAATGCAGTAGCCAATGTTGTTAAAGCGCCACTTGCCATGACAATAGCGTCATGCGCTGCTAATAAAGCAAATTTATTTTTTCCAGATATGAAAGGTAGGCCAGTTAATGTGGCGATTTGCGCAGCCACTTTTTTAGCAAATTCTGGATGAGTATTTAAACCTGTTCCGACTGCAGTGCCGCCTAATGCAAGTTCATAAAGGCTAGGTAAAACTTGTTCTAGCCAACCGATGTTCAGATCAAGTTGGGCCACATAGCCTGAAAATTCTTGCCCAAGCGTTAAAGGAACTGCATCTTGTAAATGTGTTCTGCCGATCTTGATGATGTCATTAAATGTAGATGATTTTTCTGCTAATGCATCACGCAGTTTTTTTACCGCAGGTAAAAGTTTATTTACCCAAGTTTGGGCTGCGGCAATATGCATTGCAGTTGGGAAGGTATCGTTAGAAGATTGCGATAAATTAACGTGATCGTTAGCATGAATGAGGCGTCCTTGACCTAAGGGTCCTTTCAGGATTTCACTGGCGCGATTAGCAATGACTTCATTCACATTCATATTGGTTTGTGTGCCACTGCCTGTCTGCCATACGCGTAATGGAAAATGTTGATCAAGCTTACCAGCAATAACTTCATCCGCGGCGGCAATGATTGCATCGGCATTGTTATTAGAGAGTAACCCTAAGTCACGGTTAGTTAATGCCGCTGCTTTTTTAAGCACGCCAAAGGCATGAATCAGCGGAAGTGGCATAGTATCGTGGCCAATAGCGAAATGGTGTAATGAGCGTTGGGTTTGAGCACCCCAATATTTACTTGCTGGGACTTCAATAGTTCCCATGCTATCTTTTTCAACGCGCGTAGGATGGTTGGAATTGCTCATACTTTTCCTCATCAGATTCGTTAGTTATGAATTTATTGTTCAATGTAGGAACAATTATATATACTAGGAGGTATTTTGCTAATTAATTTTAGGGAATAAAAAAATGGATATCATAAATCATCGACCACAATCGATATGGCAAATTTTTTCCAATAGTTTTGGGCTTTTTAAAAAAACTTGGTTACCTATGTGGCCTTTAACTATTTCTTTTGAGATGGTTATTTTGTTACCTTTCTTATGTGCCCCCTATTCTTATTTGCCTTATTTACTCATGGGTTATTTCGTTGTTTCAATCTTTGTGTTTAGTAGCGCAGTTTACTACACAATGCATGTAAATAAAGGCGAGACAATTTATTTGACGCAAGCTATTTTGGTTACAGCAAAAAAATTTCTCGTAATTCTTATTACAACCATTTTAATGATATTGTTAACGCTAATTGCTTATTGCTTTCTAATTGTCCCGGGGATTATTACCACAGTTTGGCTTTCTATGTGCTTACCGTTAATTTTATTGGAACATGTTAATCCTTTAAATGTTTTACGTAAGAGTTATGAACTGACTACAGATAATTGGACACAAACGGCGGTAGTGGTTTTTTCCCCTTTTTTTATTACAACCTTGACTGGAGTAATTGTTAATGGATTAGGTTATAAATTAGGTTTTTTATATTATCAATGGATAATGATTTTTGTTATTAGTCTTTTTAGTATTTTTTATTTGCCATGGATGGCGGCGTTATTGGTTTTACAGTTTGAAGATTTGCAAAATCGTAAAGCACTTCGAACTTTAAGCTCACCATCATTGGGTTTAGAGAGTCAAAAAAATGAATTATAGGTGGCTATGTTAGATATTCGTAAAATAATTGAATGTGCTGATCTGGTTCAGAGGAGTATCCAGGCAAGAGGAGTTAAGGTTAATGTTGATGAACTATTGCACCTTAATGAGCAACGTAAATCTCATCGTGTTACGTTAGATAATAAACGATCCGAAGCTAATGTTATTGCTAAAAAAATACCAGCGGTCAAAGATGCCCAAAAGCAGGAATTAGTTGCAATAGGAAGAGCGCTTAATCAAGAAATTACTGTACTGGAAGAAGCGTTACGAGAAATAGAGCAGCGTTATCATGAAGCGATGCTCAGCATTCCTAATTTTTTAGCTGAAGATACCCCGCCTGGCGAAAGTGATGCTGATAATATTGTTGTAAAAAGCCATTTAGTGCCACGAACATTTACTTTTGTTCCTAATGATCATGTTGAAATTGGTAAGGCATTAGATTTGTTAGATTTTGAAGCAGGTGCAAAAGTAACTGGTGCTAAATTTTATTTTCTAAAGAATGAGGCGGTTTTACTTGAACTAGCATTGAAATTATTTGCGATTAAAATAGCAGCTGAACATGGTTATTTGAGTCTTATTACTCCGGATTTAGCGAAAAGATCGATACTTGAGGGAACTGGTTTTTCTCCACGTGGTGAAGAATCAAATATATATAATCTAGCTGATTTGGATTTGAGTTTAATCGCCACGGCTGAAATTACTGTTGGTGGATTGCATGCAGATGAAATTTTAGCTGAAGATCAATTGCCACTGAAATATGTAGCAGAGAGTCATTGTTTTAGGCGTGAAGCAGGTGCTGCAGGCAAAGAAAGTAAAGGGTTATATCGCGTACATCAATTTTCCAAGATTGAACTTTTTTGCATTACTAAGCCTGAAGAAAGTGAAGCTGCTTTGCAAGAAATACTTACAGTCGAAGAAAAAATTTATCAGCAATTGGAGCTTCCTTATCGTGTAGTGCGTATTTGTGCAGGTGATTTAGGTGCACCAGCTTATAAGAAATATGATATTGAAGTGTGGATGCCTGGTAGAAGTTCAGATGAAAAGTATGGTGAGGTAACTTCTGCTTCAAACTGTACGGATTTTCAAGCACGAAGACTCAATATTAAATATCGTGATAAAGAAAATAGAAAATTCTATCCATATACGTTAAATGGCACTGCTGTTGCACTTAGTCGAACTATGTTGGCTATTTTAGAAAATTATCAGCAGGAAGATGGCAGTGTGGTAGTGCCAAAGGTGTTGCGGCCTTATGTGGGGAAAGAGGTGATTTCGAGAAAATAGCTTTGTTGTGTTGTTTCGATTCCTATAGTAGTTATCACTTTGCATATTACGGAATTTAGACCCATGAGAGCGCCACCCGTTTGGCGGGAAAGTGCTTCTGGAGAAAAAAGGATTTTATTATGTGGGCTAAAAATTTTTCCGTTATAGTTTTTTTACTGTTTTTTAGTTCAATTGTGTTGGGTTATGCTAAACAACATGAGCAAGAGAATACTCTTTCTTTTATAACTTATAAAAAAGTTATTTATTATCCCGTTTGTGAAAAAATGTTGTTACACAGTATAAGCCGCAATTCGTGCATAAGTAATACAGACTATCCTCTATGGCGAATTGCATCTCCGATAATAGAAGAAAAAATTTCCTCTGAAAAAGTTCAGATTAATGACATTAAAGCAAAAATTAAGCTTGTTAAAGAAGTGGTTTGCGAAGCTGCTGGGGATGCTGATATAAAAGTTTGGTTTAGTTTTGATGCTGAGGGAAAAGTATTAGGCATAGGTGCATCTGCACAGTCAGGAATTGAAGTTACTTTTCATTGTAAAAATAGTAAAACATTATCGCCTCTTGCGTAATTATGCATAGCCTCACTGACTACGGTTGCTCTACAAATGCCTACGTGCCGCGGCTTGTCCGCGGCATCCAGTCATCCACTTTCAATTAACAACAAATCTCTTCATACAAATCACACCACTGTGGGTTTAGTTTCTCAATTAAATTGATTTTCCATTGCCTAGGCCAATTTTTAAAACGTTTTTCACGCCGAGCAGCCTCAACATAAAGCTCATGTATCTCATAATAAACCAACCTATGTACGTTATACTTAGCTGTAAACCCTGGAATCATGTTATTTTTATGCTCCCAAACACGTCTAATTAAGTCGGCTGTAGAACCAACGTAAAGTGTCCCGTTATGTTTGCTTGCCATGATATAAACATAGTATGAGTACATGCTGCTTCCTTCAATTGGATGCCGCGGACAAGCCGCGGCACGTAGGCATTTATTATAGTCACGGCGTTCATTATAGTGTGGTAAGTAGGCATTGTAGTACCGTATTCAGGCATTTATAGAGTAACCATAGGCAGTATGGCTATGAGACTTTCCCAACTTATGTATAAATCTATGCTTGTGGGAGAGGGGAACGTTGGAAAGCTATTTATCTATTTAAAACAATGTGAAAGCTATCTTAAGGTTTTATTAGCCCAAATTAAAAATTCAGCTAAATTCATCACTACTATTTCTTTTTTATTATTGGTTTCATTTGTATAGAGTTTTGTTTGGCAGGCTTGTTTTAGCCAATTAAGTGAACCTTGTTTTGCGCCACTACCATCAACAATGATAAAAATCTTTTCTTCAGGCATTTTTTCGATGCAATTTAGGTACAAGTAAGGAAATTTCTCATCCACACTTCCTGAGGACTGTTGCCATTTACATTCAATGCGAATTTCCAATTGATACTTGTCAGATTTAACTAAAAATTCAGTTTGACCTCTATGCATATAGATAGTTGTAAATGGTATGTTTTTTAAGAGTAACTCTTTTCCATATTTTTCGGGATCTTTTATATATTTGCAGTAAGACACCACGGTGAACTTCTTGCTAGTAAAAGTGGAAATAATAGCTGATTCAAGAGTATGACCAGAACTATTTGCTGGATTACTTTTTAGCATTATGAAACCTATTTCCCTATTATATGTACAATGCTTGCTTTAATTATTCCATATAAAAATTTTCTAACCGCTAAAAACCGCCAGAATCTCTCCTGCTTTATTCCGATTTGTACCGATACAACTAATAAATCTTTGTACGTCAAAGCTAGCTACATTAGCTTTATGTTGATGATAAATCTTGCGAGTAAATTCGGTGTCGTGGTTGGAAATGACTACGGTAATGCCTTTCTCTGCTAATTCGTGCGCAGTTTTTGCGAGTAATGCCTGTTGCTCACTGCTAAAACCACCGGCGCTGTAGCTGGTGAAATTAGCAGTTTTGGAAAGAGGTACATAGGGTGGATCACAATACACTACATCACCTAGTATGGCTTCTTGCATAGTAGCTAAAAAGTCAGTCTGCTTAAATGTCGCTATTTGTGCCCGTTGATGAAAAAATTGCATTTCTTTTTCGGGGAAATAAGGTTTTTGGTAGCGCCCAAATGGAGTATTAAATTCATGTTTGGTGTTATAGCGGCATAAACCGTTAAAGCAATGTTTATTCAGATAGACAAATAGAAGGGCTTTTAATCGTGGATTGCTAGTTGTATTAAACAATGTGCGCAAAGCATAAAAAGCTTGTTCGTGATTGTTGCTGGGTTGAAAAAATTCCTGACAATCTTTAATAAATGCTTGCCCTTCCAGTTTAAGATGCTGATAGAGATTGATTAAATCTTGATTAGAATCAGTTAATAAATAATCAGGATAATCTGTGTTGAGGAAGACAGCACCTGAGCCAACAAAGGGTTCAATTAAGCGTTTTCCTTTTGGTAGCGTTGATCGAATACGCTCAATAATTTGATATTTATTTCCAGCCCATTTTAAGAAAGGTTTCATGCCGCAGGTTTTTTCTTTCGCTTAGATTTCTTTTTGACTTTTTTGATCTCCTCAGTCGAAATCAAATCAAAGTCAATTTGTTTATCTTCCAGCGAAACGCGAGCGACTTTAACACGCAATCTATCGCCTAAACGATAAATTGTATTGGTTCTCTCTCCACGCAGGCGATGGCGCACTGAATCAAAAGTATAGTAATCATTTTTAAGCGAAGTCACATGTACTAAGCCTTCAACATAGACTTGATCCAGCATGATGAAAATGCCAAAACCAGTTACGCCACTGACCGTGCCTTCAAACTCATCATTCAAATGGTCGAGCATGAATTCGCATTTGAGCCAATCTAGTGCATCACGCGTTGCTTCATCAGCGCGACGTTCAGTGTAAGAACAATGTTCAGCGATATTTTGCAACTCTGTTGGCGTGTAGGTAAATGTTTTAGGTTTTTTATCGCGTAAAATATGGGTAATTGCACGATGTACAATCAAATCCGGATAACGGCGAATAGGAGAGGTGAAATGGGTATAAGCAGAATAAGCTAAGCCAAAATGGCCAGTATTTTCGGCATGGTAAATTGCTTGACTTAGCGATCGCAGTAGTACAGTTTGGATTAAATAAAA
The DNA here is from genome assembly GCA_963844535.1 of uncultured Gammaproteobacteria bacterium. Taxonomy (GTDB): domain Bacteria; phylum Pseudomonadota; class Gammaproteobacteria; order CAWJOP01; family CAWJOP01; genus CAWJOP01. Next base: position 154,480 of record CAWJOP010000004.1, read on the forward strand.
ATCCGATCGATCTTCAATTCTTTTAATTAGATCAGCATAGTCAAGAGGCTCTGGTTTTTCGCCGCCTCTTAATGAAAGGCCAAGTTCACCAAGAAACCCTCTTAAATCTACGAGTTTTTCTGTGGTTGGGCCTGCATGGGTGCGATATAGCCCAGGAATTTTATGTTTCATTAAAAAGCGTGCAGCGCATACATTAGCGGTTAACATACATTCTTCAATAATGCGATGTGCTTCATTGCGTTTGACTGGTAAAATTTGCGAAATTCGTTGTTTATCATCAAATACAACTCGTGTTTCCATCGTTTCAAATTCAAGTGCACCACGTTCTTCGCGCTGCGATTTTAATGCCAGATATAATTGATAAAGCTGGTGAATGGCCGGTAAGATTTGTTGATGCGTTTTGAGTAAGTTGGGTTGATCGCCAGCAATAAGTGCGGCAGTTAATGTGTAAGTGAGTCGTGCTTTGGAGTGAATGATTCCTTCATAAAATTCGTATCCAGTTATTTTTCCATTTGCACTAATCGTTGCTTCACATATTAAGCAAAGCCGGTCAACGTTAGGGTTTAAAGAGCATAATCCGTTAGATAAAATTTCTGGTAGCATCGGAATAACTTTCGCAGGAAAATAGACTGAATTTGCTCGTCTTCTAGCTTCTTTGTCTAATGCAGTATTAGGTTGAACATAGTGACTAACATCTGCGATGGCAACGTAAAGTCGAAAACCACCGCGTGGGCGTGGTTCGCAGTAAACGGCGTCATCAAAATCTTTTGCATCTTCGCCATCGATGGTAACAAAGGTTAATTTTCTTAAGTCTTTACGATTCTTTTTAACATTGGATGAAATCGTTTCTTTAAGCGAATGGATTTCTTTTAGCACTTCATCAGGCCATGAGTGCGGAATATTGTATTTGTGAGTCGCAATATCAATTTCCATGCCGGGTGCCATGTGATCACCTAGCACTTCAATCACTTTTCCGAGTGGCTGATTTCTTTCGGAAGGTTGGGCAAGAATTTCGGCAACTACAATTTGTCCATTTTTTGCGCTTCCTTCTTGACCTGGCGGAATCAAAATATCACGTGGTAGTTTGCGATTTGCCGGGATCACAAATCCTAACCCATTTTCGATAAAAAGACGCCCAACTACTTGATGGGTGTTGTGTTCTAGAACTTCAACAATCGTGCCTTCAGGACGGCCACGTTGATCTAATCCATCAATACGTACTAAAACTTTATCACCATCAAAAACACTGCGCATTTTTCGCGCGCTAATAAAAATATCATTGCTTTTATCTTCCGGAATGACAAAACCGAAACCGTCTTTGTGCGCCGAAACATAACCACGCACTAAATTCATTTTATCGGCGATGCCATAGCCGCCACGGCGAGTTTTTATAATTTGCCCATCGCGTTCCATCGCAATCAAGCGGCGACGCAATGCTTCTTTTTGGTCGTCGCTTTCAAGCTTAAGGGCAGCGGCTATAATTTCCCGCGTAATGGGTTTACCTTGAGACTCAAAGTATTGCAGGATATATTCGCGGCTTGGAATGGGATTGGCGTATTTTAGAGATTCCCGTTTGGAAAATGGGTCCTTAACAGCGATTTTCTTATTTTTGCGTAATTTTTTCATAAGGCGTATTTTAGGGTGTGCTTCGCAACTATTCAATCAATACTTACAGTATTATCTCGACAGAGTAGCATTTCTACCTTCGCAAAGAGCTAATAGTGTCAGATAAAGATTTATTTTCTGACATCCAATAACTCCCTCCCCCACCCATTTTTGCTTTAGAATATGAGCAAACTTCTAGCACTGCTTTACAATCAACATAACCTATTGCGCCAGGTTTTCTGCCAAAACAGTTAATGACAAAGTTGGATTGATTCATCGCCAACGCTGACCATTGTCCCTGATCAAGCCTAGATTCCCAACCCGCTGACATCGCAGTATTGGTTGGGTGACTGAGTAGTAGTTGTTCATAGTCAGAATTATTGTGGACGAAATAAACTTGTTGATTAAATAAACCATTTCCCAGTCCAAGAATTAATTGTCCGTTTTGAAAGGTAAATCCTTCACTACTACATCCTTCAGGAATATTTTGTGGTTGGGTAAGCTCGTCTGTGGATGTTTCAGTGGGCGTGGTCTGTTCAGTTTGCGCTAATGCTACAGATAAAATAATGGGTAAGCTAAAAAGAATAACTATTATTTTGGTTTTCATTCTAATATCCTTAAAAGTGTGTTGTAGAAGCGATCAATTTCCTCTTCGGTATTATAATAATGAACTGATGCACGTACTATGGCAGGTAAGTCTCTGTTTGCCAAATCTAATCTTGCATATTCTACTAGTGAGATCGAAACATTGATTTTTTGCTCTGCTAGTTTGGTTTGAATTTCTAAGGGCGATTTATTTTTAGCAGTAAATGTGACGATACCACATTGATGTTCGCCCATGTCTTGCACCGTAACTAAAGGATTTTGTCGTAATTTAGCCCGTAACTCACTGGCTAGATAATTGATTCGATTCCAAATATTGGCTAAACCAAGTTCCAGAGCATATTTGATCGCTACGCCCAAGCCAATTTTAGCAGCAATATTTTGTTCCCATGTTTCAAAACGGCGGGCATCTTCTCTTAAGATATAACTATCATTTGTTGCCCAGGTAGCAGCGCGCAAATCGATAAAAGGAGGTTCGTATTGGCTAATTTTTGCTTTGTTGATATATAAAAAACCTGTGCCACGTGGACCACGGAGATATTTTCTTCCAGTGGCACAGAGAAAATCACAACCAATTTTTTTTACATCAATTGGCATTTGCCCAATAGACTGAGTAGCATCCAATAAGTAAGGAATTTGCATTTGGTTAGCTATTTCTCCAACCGCTGCTGCTGGATTGATAAGACCACCTTGAGTAGGCACATGGGTGATCGCAATTAATTTAACTTTATTATTTAATTGATGTTTTAATGCATTGATATCCAGTTGGCCAAATGAATCATTATCAATCACATCAATAATTACGCCATGATGTTTGACCATTTGCAGAAATGCTAAATAATTACTGGCATATTCAGCTTTAGCAGTGATAATTCGATCGCCCGGCTTAAATTTAAAGCTATAAAATGCCATGTCCCATGCACGTGTAGCATTTTCCATGAAAGCAATCTCTGCACTAGTACAGTTAATTAGCTTGGCAGCATTTTCATACACCTGTTCTGATTTATTGAAATTTATCGCAGCTGCTTCGGACCCGCCAATATTGGTTTCTAAATCAAGATGTTCTTTGACAGCATTGACTACTTGCAACGGTGTTAAAGCAGCGCCTGCATTGTTGAAATGGAGGACATGCTGGCAACCTGGAGTTTCTGCTCTTAATTTTTCAATTGGTAGTACCAACATCGTTAATTTTCCTTGATTCGTAGGGTCTTAGAATAATATCATGATTTAATCTTGCCGAGATGGTGAAATTGGTAGACACGCAAGCTTCAGGTGTTTGTGGAGGAAACTCCGTGGAGGTTCGAGTCCTCTTCTCGGCACCATATCTAATTCTTAAGGACTACTTATATGTCATTAATTTCTCTGCGTCAGTTGCTCGATCATGCGGCCGAACACCGCTATGGTATACCTGCTTTTAATGTCAATAATCTTGAGCAAATGCGTGCCATTATGACGCTGCCGAGCGCAACAGATAGCCCTGTTATTGTGCAGGCTTCTGCTGGGGCGCGTAAGTATGCCGGCGCGCCATTTTTGCGGTATTTGATTTTTGCTGCGATTGAAGAATTTCCGCATATTCCAGTATGTATGCATCAAGATCATGGGGCGTCTCCAGCAGTATGTCAGCGTTCAATTCAATTAGGTTTTTCATCAGTGATGATGGATGGATCATTGGAAGAAGATATGAAGACACCTTCAGATTTTGAATACAATGTTAACGTGACTAAAAAAGTAGTAGAAATGGCGCATGCTTGTGGTGTATCGGTTGAAGGCGAATTAGGTTGTTTAGGATCTTTGGAAACTGGTATGGCAGATAAAGAGGATGGTTCAGGTGCTGATGGTCATTTATCGCGCGAACAGTTATTAACTGATCCTGAGCAAGCTGCTCAGTTTGTTAAAGCTACTTCGGTTGATGCATTAGCGATTGCAATTGGAACGAGTCATGGCGCTTATAAATTTAAACGTCCTCCAACGGGCGACGTATTGGCGATTGATCGGATTAAAGAAATTCATGCGCGTATTCCTGATACACATTTAGTGATGCATGGCTCTTCTTCAGTACCACAAGATTGGTTAAAAGTGATTAATGAGTTTGGCGGTGATATGGGCCAGACTTATGGTGTACCAGTAGAAGAAATTCAAGAAGGTATTAAACATGGAGTACGCAAAATTAATATTGATACGGATTTGCGTATGGCGTCGACTGGTGCTATTCGTCAATTTATGGCAAAAAACCCGAAAGAATTTGATCCGCGGAAATATTTGGGTGCAGCAACCAATGCTATGATAGAAATTTGTAAAGCGCGCTATGAAGCCTTTGGAACCGCGGGTATGGCGTCAAAGATTAAATCAATTGATTCGCTAGAAGCTATGCATTTGCGTTATGAAAAAGGGGAGCTTAATCCCAGAGTGAAGTAGGCATTTACAAAATAATTGATAATCATTCTCATCCATGCGAATATAGTTGCTCTTAATTTTTAAAGTTGTGAGCTGACTGTTCATGAGTAAATTATCTTCCCTTTCTAAGACTATCCAACTTCCCAGTCGATTGGTTTTACGCATATTAACTTACCTTACTTTACTAGGGCCTGGGTTAGTAGTGATGTTAGCTGATACCGATGCTGGCAGTATTATCACCGCCGCGCAAAGTGGTGCAGTGTGGGGTTATAAGCTATTAGGTCTCCAGTTTATCTTAATGCCGATTCTTTTTATTGCTCAAGAATTAACGGTTCGTTTAGGACTCGCTACCGGCATGGGACATGGCGAGTTAATTAAAAAACAGTTTGGCAGTTTTTGGGCATGGGTTTCTGTGAGCACACTAGTTGTATGTTGTGTTGGCGCTATTATTACTGAGTTGAGTGGATTAGCTGGAGTAGGGGAGTTATTTGGCATTCCATTAGCTTGGATGATGGTGGGCGTAGTTGGTTTTCTGATTGTCATCGCTTGGACAGGTACTTATCGTTCAGTGGAACGTATTGCTTTAGCTTTAGGCTTGTTTGAATTAGTGTTCTTGTGGGTAGCGTTAGAGGCAAAGCCTGCGATGAACGAACTGATACAAAGCGCTAAACAGATTCCTTTCCGCAATCCTAATTTTTTATATTTGATTGCGGCTAATATCGGTGCGGTGATTATGCCTTGGATGGTGTTTTATCAACAATCTGCTTTGTTAGACAAAGGGTTAACTACTAAACATTTAAAAATTGCTCGTTGGGATACGGCATTAGGCGCTGTGATTACGCAAGCAATTATGGCGAGTGTGTTAATTGCGATTGCAGCAACAATTGGTAAAAAAAATCCAGGTGCTTCGCTTGAGACCGTACAACAAATTAGTTCTTCACTTGTTCCTTTTGTTGGCCCAACTGTTGGAAGATTGCTATTTGCGCTGGGTATTAGTGGCGCAGCTTTAGTTGCGGCAATTGTGGTTTCTTTAACCGCTGCTTGGGGATTAGGCGAAATTATGGGTTTTAAACGTTCGCTGCAAGATCATCCGGCGGATGCTCCTTGGTTTTATGGTGTTTATACAGCTGTCTTACTAGTTGGTGGAATAGTGGTAGCTTCAGGAGTAAATTTAGTTAAATTAAGTGTAGGTGTTGAGGTAATGAATGCCTTATTATTGCCTATTGTGTTGGGTTTTTTATTTATGTTAGCCCGCCAAGCATTGCCGGAGCCGTATCGTTTAAAGGGTGGTTATGCAGTGTTGACCGCAATTGTATTAGCAGTGACTTCTCTGTTTGGTTTAACAGCAGGATTATGGGGAATTTTTCAATAACTAAGGGAGTAGGAAAATGGCGAAAATTTTAGTGCTTTATTACAGTATGTATGGACATATTGAACAAATGGCCGAAGCGATTGCCGAAGGGGTAAAAATGGTAGATGGGGTAGAGGTAACCATTAAACGAGTACCCGAATTAATGCCAGTTGAAGTTGCACAAAAGGCAGGAGCCAAATTGGATCAGAAAGCGCCGATTGCTGAGCCAAGTGAATTGCCTAATTATGATGCAATTATTTTTGGTACACCTACACGCTTTGGCAATATGACGGCACAAATGCGAAACTTTTTGGATCAAACGGGTGGTCTTTGGGTAAAGGGATTACTAGTTGGCAAAATCGGCAGTGTGTTTGCTTGCACCGGTACGCAACATGGTGGACAAGAAACTACTATCACCTCATTTCACAGCACTTTATTGCATCAAGGTATGATTATTGTGGGTTTGCCTTATTCAGCGGCAGGACTAACGTATATGGATGAAATAAGTGGTGGCACACCTTATGGTGCAACTACCTTAGCGGGTGCTGATGGTAAAAGCCGCAAGCTTAATAAAAATGAAATAGAGCTAGCGCGCTTTCAAGGACGGCATGTGGCAGAGATTACGAAGAAGTTGTTTGGTTAAAGTGAGAAATGGACGGTCTATTCTAGCCATCGCCGAGAGTTAGAAAGCTCTAAATGTTCTATACTTCAAAAAGATAGGAATTATCTTATGATTTAAAAAACTAGAGCTTTCAATAAATTCTATGAACGACATTTTAAAGCGTCAAGCATTAATTGCTCAACATCCTTATTTCAAGAACCTCACTTCGCAAGAAATTGCTGAGCTTGCAAAGCTTATGCAAGAAATAACTTACTTACCTGGCGAAATTATTGTCAAATATCAAGATGTTGTTGATTCGATTTATTTAATTGTAGAAGGTAAGGCAGAAGTTACTAAAGAAGAACAGTTATTAGCTACTTTAAATCCAGGAGAGGCTATTGGCTTAAGCGAAGTAGATCTTTTTTCTAAAAATGGTGTGCGTACAGCTACTGTTATGGCTATTACCGCAATGCAGTTATTACGTCTTAGCTTACTGGATTTGAAGGTATTTATTGAGCATCATCCCCATTTGACTCAAACAAGTGTCGCACAAATTCAACAAATTTTTCAAATGCAATTTTTAAAGCAAATAACTCCCTTTAAAAAATTAAGTGGAGATCAACTTCATTGGTTAGCGGAACATATAGTAGAACAGACATTTAAATCAGGGGAAATTATTTTTAATGAAAATGAAGAGGCAAATTATTGTTATTTTATTAAGAGTGGAAAAATAGAAATATTTATTGAGCAACATAATAAAAAACATGTATTAGCACTTCTAGAAAATTTGAGTATTTTTGGTGAAGTTGGCTTATTAACAAATGAGCCACGGAATGCAACTGCCAGGACAATTGGTGTCACTCAACTGTTTATCATTACTAAAAATGACTTTTTAGAGTTAATTCATCGAGCGCCTGAAGCTCATCAATATATCAATAAAATGATATTTGAAAGAACACGTCCAATAATAAACAAAAAAATTCTTGTCCAAGAAAATATCAATGCTTTAGGAGAAAAAGAATTTATTTTGAAAAACATTGAAAATGGTGAATATTATAAACTTTATAAAGAAGGTTTTTTTATTTGGCAGCAATTAAACGGGAAAAGAACTTTATCAGAAGTTGTTAAGCAAACTTATAGAAAATTCGGAATGATAAAAAATGAATTAATTTACCAATTAATTTTTAATCTTGTAGAAGGAAATTTTGCGATAAATCCTCAGGTTAATACTGCTTTAAAGCAAATTAATTTACCTTATCGAATTAAAATATTGTTGTCTATTCGAAAAATTATGGAAAAGGAATGGGCTTTACCAAAAAATATAGATAATACATTAACGCGACTATATCAAAAAATAGGATATTTATATTTTACTAAGCCAGCAATTTTTTTAATGACATTTATTATTGTATTAGGCATTATTTTCTTTATTATTTTAGCACCTCAAGTAACATTGCAGCTTAAGGTTACTCACCATTTTATCCTCATTCTTTTTATCACAGTTCTATTTAGTAATTTAACGATTATTCTTCATGAATTGGGGCATGCTTTAGCAACCAAACATTTTGGTAGAGAAGTTAACCGTATGGGAATAGGGTGGTATTGGGTAAGCCCTGTTGCTTTTACAGATACTACAGATATGTGGTTCTGTAATCCGAGCGCGCGAGTTATTGTCAATAGTGCTGGAATATTTTTAGATGGTGTAATCGCAGGTTTAGTTATGCTCGCTACCTTTTTTACCCAAAATTCCGATATTTTTTTAGCCTTGTGGTTAATCGCTTTTACTTATTATGCCAATATTTTTAAAAATTTAAATCCAATGTTGGAATATGATGGTTACTATATTCTTATGGATATATTAGATGAACCTAGTTTACGGGAAGCGGCGATCTTATGGTTAGTAAACCCTAAAAAAAGAAAAAGGAAATTTCGAGGCCATGAGGCAGAAATTTATTACTGGATAGCTTGTCTACTTTTTCTGGGCTTGATCTTTATTCTGACTTATTTAATTCAATTTTATTTGGTTAGCAAATTAATACCATCTTCTGTTTTAGGTATTACAACCGGCCATTTACAGTGGTTAATGCCCTTATTAGCTGTAATAATTTCCTCTTTATGGATTATGGCAGAAATAAAGAAACATACGGTTTTAACCATGTTCAAGTATTCTAAGTAATAAAATTTACTATAATTAGAAGAGGAGAAAATGCAAGGGACCATAATTTGGAAAAGAGGAGAGTGCCATGAAAAATATTCAGAAAAAACCAGCAAAAAAAGGTGTAAAAAATATTCAATTAGGACAAAAATTGAATAAACGTAGTAGTAAAGCAGTAGGAAGCGGGCTTCCCCCTCATCTAGGAGTCGGAGGGCTTCGATAAAGTTGACCAAATTGGTAACGCTATTATTAAGAGAGTAGAATTAGCACTTTTTCAAAAGCGAGATGAGGCAGAGATTACGAAGGAGTTGTTTGGTTGAAGTGAGAGTCTGTGGAAGGCGCAATTAACCAGGCATTAATTGCTGCTAAGTCTTGCGAGTTTAGTGTACCAACTGCCTTTTTTAACGTAAGAAAGTCATTGATATAAGCGTAACGATCGGCAGAATATTGCATTTGTGCTTGAAGAACTTTTTGTTGTTGTTCGAGTACTTCAAGCAATGTTCGGCTTCCGGCGCGGTATTCCTCTTTTAATCCTCGTAGAGAATAAATAGCTGATTTAATTGCTTGTTTATCTGCTTGTACTTTTTTGACATCAGTAAGAATAGCAAGATAACTATGATGGGTAGTATTAGTGGTAGAGCGGATGATTTGTTCTACTTGTAAGGCTGGTTCATTAGCACAGCATGCAGCTTTAATAGACCAATTTTGTTTTTGAGCTATTTTGATCCATATTGCTATATTTTCGGGCTTTGGATTTGTTAATGGAAATTTTTCACTAAGTTTGGCTAAATTTAGGTAGAGATTTCCTGTGATAGCACAGAGATTTTCTTGATCATCAGCAAGCATCGTTTCTGCAGCGAAAGTGGAGGCTATTGCGGTTTCGTAGTAAGCCTTTACTGTGTAGACATCGGTTTGAGTTTTTTCACCAGCTTTACGCTCTTCTATTGTTTGTGCTAATTGCGTGGCTAGATTTTCTTTGTTGATTTTATTATAAGCTAGATTATCTTCGTCTTTTAAAATATTAAAATAAGCTTGTGCTACTCTGAGGATTAAATCTTCAGCAGCTAAATTAAATACTGCTTCAGCCGGTTTACCGATTGATTTTGCGCGTGAAGCTGTTTGTGCTGCTTGTAAGTAAATAGGATCATCCACTAATGCTTGTTGATACACTTGCATCAAATTAGCGGCCATCACAGGAGAAATACAATTGATACATAAAAGAGTAGGTACGATTAAAATCCGAAGTAAAATTTTGCCGATGTGAGTCATAAACTGCTCCCACTAGTCCAAAGTGTAACGATAATGTTTAAAACTGAAAAAAATAATAAAAACCATAAATGCTAAGATAGGCCATAATTCCGGCAAAATCTCTACCAAATTGGCTCCTTTTAACATCACATTTAATACGATACGAAGATAATGTGTGGAAGGCAATAATTCGCCAATGACTTGAGCCCAATTAGGCATGGCGTAAAAGGGAAACATAAAGCCAGTTAATAATACTGATGGCAGTGTATACATATTAGCAAGATTAGCAGCGCGTAATTGGGTGTTAGAAAGTGTTGAGATTGCTAAGCCAACTCCTAGACTACAAATAATAAAAGGCATAGCAGTAAACGTCAGTAGAAGAATATTGCCATGAATGGGCACATGAAATAACCAATAGCTAACTGCTAAAGTCAAAAAAAATAATATATAGCCCAAGATAAGATAAGGAATAATTTTTCCAATAATAACTTCTAATGGTTTAATTGGTGTAACTAGTAAAACTTCCATCGTGCCACTTTCATATTCGGCTGTAATTGAAACAGCGGTTAACATGACTAGTGTTACAGTAAGAATGGTAACAAGTAAGCCTGGAAGCGTATGATATTGAGCAATGAGTGCAGGATTGAATTTGGCATGAATGTCAGTAGTAAAGATTGAATTTTTGGGCATTAAATAATTTAGTGGACCTTGTAAGTCATTGTTAAGTGCAATACTGGCTACGGTAGTAATTGCATGGAAGGCATTATAGACTGCCATTGGATCAGTGCCATCACCTTCTACAAGGATATGTGGTTGCTTTTCTTTTATCAGATCATGAGAAAAATTTTGTGGAATATTAATAATAAATTGTATTTTCCCTTCATTGAGTAATTTTTCAGCTTTCTCGCCATCTTGAATAATATCTTTGATTGCTAAGTATCCAGTGTTTTTAAAAGCGTTAATTAGGCTGTTAGTAAGTGGCGCAAAATCTTGATTTACCACAATAGCTGGTAAGTTTTTGGCATCTATATTGATAATGTAACCAAACATGAGTAATTGTAAGAAAGGGATAAAAAGCAGCAAGATGTAAGTAATATAGTCATTACGTATCTGAATGAATTCCTTTTTAAGCATAGACCATATACGCAATGTAATAGATTGAATGTTAGCCATTATTAATGTAAACCATTGTTGGTTTGTTTTGTGGAAAGCCAAACGAATACATCTTCTAAACGAGTGTCTGTTAAATTCCAAATATAGTTAGCGTTATTTAGATAGGGTTGAATTGCTTGTGCTAGTTCCTCCTTATTTTGACTACTAATTCTTAAGGAATCGAAAAGTGTAAGTACTTGATCAACGCCTGGTGTTGCATTTAATTGAGTAGCGAGCAGAGTAAGATGAGTTCCTTTTACGAGCCAAGTTGTTAAGTTAATTTGATCTATAATTTCTCTGATACTGCCGCTCATCATCAGCTGGCCGTTACAAATATAGGCGATACGGTGACAACACCCAACTTCCTCCATGTTGTGAGAGCTGAGTAAAATGGTCATTCCTTCATTGGAAAGATGATGCATAAGTTGCCAAAAATCGCGACGCGCTTTTGGATCAACACTGGCGGTTGGTTCATCTAAGAGTAATAATGAAGGTTCGTGCAATAAAGCGGCAGCAAGTGATAAACGTTGTTTCCATCCTCCTGAAAGAGTTTCTGATAATTGATTCTTAAATGGGCCAAGATCAAGCTGTTCTATTATGCTTTCTACTTTTGCTTGTCGATCTAAAACGCCATAAAGTTCAGCAATAAACATAAGATTTTCATAGACAGATAATTTTTTATATAAACCGAAATATTGAGGAATATAACCAACATGTCGTTTAATGGCATCTGATTCAGTTAATATATTGTAGCCAAGACAAGTTCCATAGCCTGAGTCCGGAGTTAATAGGCCACATAACATGCGAATAGTTGTGGTTTTACCTGCGCCATTTGGTCCTAAAAATCCAAATATTTCTCCACGATTTACTTGTAAATTAATACCGGACACAGCTGTTCGGTGTTTGAACGTTTTATGCAAATCATGTACGTTAATAATTAAATTTTCTTTGGGCATATTAATTTGTTTACTTATCCATATAACTAAATTGTATAGTGACAGGTTGCCCCGTATGTAATTTTGCAAGGTTGGGAGTAGTAAAAGGGCGTGCTTCGATGCGATACACAAGTTTTTGTCGAACTTCGTCGCTATAAATAATAGGTGGGGTATATTCTGCCTGTGGAGAAATAAAGCTAATCTTAGCTTTAGTAGATTTTTGGTTATTATTGCCTAAAACATCAATTGATTGATTTAGTTTGATTTTAGTAAGAAGGGGTTCTGGGCAATAGAATATAATTTTCACATCAGCAGGATTTAACAGTGATAGAATGGGGTGCCCGCTAGTAATTAATTCTCCTGGCCGATAGTAAGTATCAAATACTAATGCTTCAGTATTTGCGTTCACTGTTTTTTGTTGAACTGTCCACTCAGCTTTCTTTAATTCGGCTTCTAAAACGGCCAGATTTGCTTTTGCAGCGTTTAGGCCAGCATAAGCCTCTTGATAGCTTGCTAAAGCAGTATCGAGCTCTTCTTTAGATTTTACTTTTTTTTCATAGAGGTGAAATTTTCGGTCAAATAGAATTTTTTGCAGTTTATAATTTGCTTCAGATTTTCCTTGTTGGGCAGCTGCTTCTATAACACGTTCTTGTGCCACCTTTAATTGATCATCCTCAGGTTGCATATCGATAATAAATAAAGGTTGCCCTGCTTGTACGCTGTTGCCACGTGTAACATATAGGAATTTGAGTATTCCACTTGAGTTAGTGGATACATAAGTATAAACCCCTTCAAAGTAGCCTGGAAGAGAGGCTGTTTTTTGATGATTACAACCTGTTAGACCTAAGCAATTAATTGTTAAGATTGCACATAACGCAAGCCTCGCAATGACAGTCTTACGGGAAGGGGGTTGAGCTCGTATACTTGCTTTTATTAGCCTCATTTATTTTTCCATAGTGAGGTTATGCGTTTAATAAAATTTTTCCATAATGAAGTTGTTTTAATGTATGTTGCTGTTCCACCAGATGGCAGTATGAGAAAACCGGCACTAGCCATATTTAAAACATGTTGGTATAAATCATAAATCGATAACTCCTTCAATAGCGAAAAATTTTTATCCTTTATATCTTTAAGTGTAGCTTTGCCATTTATATTAGACCAAATAATATAATCTTGCGGAGAAAGCTGCAATTTTTTGTTTTCATGGGTCTTATTTAAGCTGAAAATAGTTTCTCCATGCTGATTTGTTATTTTCTGAATAGAAACGTCTGGTGAATGTCTAGGTCTTACTTGTTGAATGCGCAGTAGAGAAACAGCATCTGAGAATATTTCATTGTTTTGAGATTCAGTAAATGTTTCAGCCCATTTTTTTTCTAGTATAAATAATTCGCAATCTGTTTCTGCATAAGCGCTAGCATTACGTAATTCGTTTTTATAAAATGCGCCCTCACCAAATATATTTTGTGGTTCTATGGTTTTTAGCAAATATTTAGCCTCTTTATTTTCACTAAAAATCACTATTTTTCCAGTTAATATAAAATAGCAGTTATCTGCGATATCACCTTGTTGGAAAATCTTAGTTCCTTTTTTAATGATAATTTTTTTTACTTTTTTTGACAGTTGTTGAATTTTTTCATTGGGAAAATTTTTAAATAAATCAATTTTTTGAATAAAATTTGTTAATAAAATAGTTTCCCCAACATTTCTTAATGCTGGGTAATTACTGGTAGAGGTTTTTAAAAATTCTACAAATTGATTGAGCTCAAATTTAAGTAATCGCAATGGTGTAAGGCTAGTGATTGTGGCTGTGCGTGTTCCGGTATGGGAAAAGAATCCTATCTCAGATAAACCAATCGCATTACCTTTTTCCAAAACAGCAATGGGCATTATTTCAATTTTTTCCACTGTAGCAACAGTACGAGTCACTTGTGCAGTACCAGAGATGATCAAATAGAAACAATCAACAGGAGAACCTTCGTTGAATAAAATTGAGTCCTTATCCAAAAATACTTCTTTGCCCAAAAGTGCAAGCTTTTCAATATTTTCTTGGCTAAGTAAATTAAACAAAGGATAATTTGTTATGAGCGATTTGTATTCTTCTATATCCATATTTTTCTCTAAATTATTTTTCAAATCTGTTGCTCAAGACCTTTGCTCTCTTCTCCTGCGAAGTGGGAGAAGAGAATAAAGTTACATCGGCTTATTCGTCATCAAATAAAATACAATAATTAAACTAATAAAAGCGGGCCAACCTAAGCAAAACCAATAGCGAAAATAACGAAAATAAATAGATGGTAGCTTCGTTTTGTTTTGATCGGCTGCAACAGCAAAATCTCGTATTTTGATTTGTAGGTAAACTACGGGAAACCAACAGAATGCAGCAATTAAATAACCGATGATGGATCCCAATATCCAAAATGAAGTTAGAGAATATCCAGCAAGATAAACCATCCAAAAACCAGTGAGTGGCTGAATAAATCCAGAACTACCAGTAAAAATCCAATCAGCTAAAACCACATAGCGGGCAGTGGTGGCAATGATATGGGTATCCTGAGTTTTATGCGCTAGCCATAGATTACATGCCGTACCAATTCCAGTGCCAAATAAAATAGTTGAACTTAAGATATGCAAGAGTTTAAGCCAAAGATAAAGTGTCATCGATCTGATTCCAGGGCAAGAAAAACTAGAATGCTTACTAATAAAGGAATATTTTTAGCAATAGGTCCAAAAGGATCTAGCCATAAATTAGGCAGTTTCCAAGTGATTATTACCGTGTATATGACGATAAGAATTATTTGCAGCAAACAGATTTTTCTTAGTTGATAACTGCATAACATGGCGATACCTAGCAAAGCATCTAAGCCGCTTGCACCGTATAATAATATCGGCTGCCAAAACTGATTGATCCCAATTTTTGCTAGCAACTGGTAAGAGTCAGCAGCAGGATAGAAAAAAGCGCTACAAATTGCGCTAAATAACCAAATAAATGCAATACTTATTTGCAACAATGGTTTAAGAAAATAAAGCTTGGCATGCCAATGATCTTGAACAGTACTTGGTTGACTATAAATGCCAGTTACAAAATCATTCGGAATAAAGCCAATGTGTTGGTGAAACGCTGCAGCATCTTCATCGGTAGCAATGTTGTTTTGCGTTAACATTTTGTAAGCTGTGATGTTCAGCGAAGAATAAGGAATTAAATTACCGAAAAAGGATCCTAAACGAATAAAAAATATCGGTATAGCTAATAGTTTAGCTTTTGAGAAACCTAACCAGGCACGTAAAGTAATTAATAGTTTGTTTAACTGAATTCGCTGTGGCCCAACTGCGCTAAAAATCATACTTTTTGTTAATGGCATTTCGGTGAGTCGTAAAATTGCTTTTGATAAATCGTGCAAATGGATTGGCTGAAACTCCTGCTGCCCTTTTCCTGGCACTGGAATCATCCATGGTAGACCAGCTAAGCCACGAAAGAGAGAAGTACCGCCATATGAACCGCGACCATACACTAAAGATGGACGTAATATAACGGACTTTATTGGCAGATTAGCCAAATAATCTTCTGCAGCTTTTTTGCTGGTTGCATAATCTACTGTTGCTGTGTCAATGCCAAGTGCGGAAATGTGAATAATTTTTTTAATACCGACTGCAGTACATGCGTCAAATAATGCGCATGGTGTATCGTAGTGGATAGCCCAGATAATTTTTTTATTTGGATGATAAAAAATGCCGACTGCGTTAATTACTACATCGATATTTTTAAGGCGTGCAATCCAAACTTCTTTACTCGTATCTTTAGTAAAGTCGCAAGAAATAATGGTGGCGCGGGGAAATAAATTACTAGCAAAAGCGCAGTTTCTCACACAGCAAGTGACATGGTGACCAGCATTGAGTAAGTCGGTAACAATCTGGGACGCGATAAATCCTGATGCGCCAGTAACTAGTATGTTCATGTTTAATCCGTTATAAATTGTAGACGACTGTCATGACAGCTGTTTTTTAATTTTTGTCGTGTACAGAGGGCCTACAACGGCTTTTCCTGTACCGTACTGACTTCCACATCATCTTCCGTCGGTTTTTTTGCCTCAATCACATCTGCTAAAAACATATACATTGCCGGTACAACAAATAGTGTAAATAACGTGCCAATAGAAATTCCAGTCGCAATAACAAGACCAATATTAAAGCGACTTACAGCGCCTGCGCCTGTAGCCATAATGAGTGGTAGAACACCTAACACCATTGCTGCAGTTGTCATTAAAATTGGCCTTAGTCGAATGCTTGCTGCCATTTGAACGGCTTCGCGCTTACTTTTTCCTTCCAATTGTAAATCATTAGCAAATTGTACGATAAAAATGCCATGTTTACTAATTAACCCAATCAATGTAACTAACCCAACTTCAGTATAAATATTAAGGCTCGCTCCACCTATGCCAAGACAAATAAAAATCATTGCGCCACAAATCGACATCGGCACACTGATCAAGACAATTAGTGGATCCCGAAAACTTTCAAATAATGCTGCAAGCGTTAAGAAAATAATGATTAAGGCAAAAAAGAAAGTTACAATTAATGCAGTGCTTTCTTGTACAAATTGACGTGATTGTCCTGCATAATCAACACTATATCCTTGAGGGAGAACTTCATTAGCAATGGCTTTCATTTTTGCCAACGCTTCTCCTAGCGTCACATTGGGTGCAGCAACTCCTGAAATGGTAGCCGAATTTAATTGTTGAAAATGATTAATCGACTCTGGAACTACGCTTCGTTTTAAATGAGCAATGGTAGAAAGTGGAACTGATGTACCATTTGCTGCGGTAATGTAATAGTTTAATAGTTGATCATCATTTTGCCTTTCGACGCGTACTACTTGCGGAATCACTTTATAAGATCGCCCGGACAGGCTAAAAAAGTTAATGTAATTAGCGCCTAGATTAGAAGCTAATACATTGCCGATATCTTGCATGGTCAAACCTAATTGTGCAGCTTTTTCACGTTCCAATTGAATAGTCGTTTGTAATTTATCGATTTTTAAATCTGAATCTAGATACAAAAACATCCCACTTTCTTGTGCTTTCTGCATAACAAGCTTACTGACTTTATCCAATTTATTGTAAGGCTCAGTGGTATTCAGTACAAATTGCATAGGTAACCCGCTACCAGCACCTGGTAAAGAAGCAGGTTGAAACGCAGCTACTCTAGCGCCTGGTATTTTATCTAATGATCCTTGAATTTCTGCTTGTAAATCATTGGTAGTGCGATGACGTTCATCCCATGGTTTAAATACCATGCCAGCAATACCTGAATTGAGCCCATTTTCACCATCGAGCTGAAAAGTATGATCAGTTTCAGGAAAGCTTTGGAAAATTTTGTTTACTAAACGTGAATAAAGTTCTGTTTGTTGTAAAGATGCATTAGGGGCTGTAGTAATCAGTGTAATAATGATTCCTTGATCTTCTTGTGGAGCAAGCTCAGATTTTGAAGTGGTATAGAGTAAATAAATACTTAATAAAATAATGGTTGCAAACACTGCAGTGACCGGTAAAAACTCAAGTGATTGATGTAAAGTACGTTGATATGCTGAACTTAATTTTTCAAATTGAGTGTCGATAAATTCAGCGAATTTACGATTGTTATTATTGTGCACTGGTTTGAGGAATTTTGAGCACATCATGGGTGATAGGGTTAAGGCAATAATTGCAGAAATACCCACTGCGCCGGCAAGTGTAAATGCAAATTCGGTAAACAATGCGCCTGTTAATCCACCCATAAATCCAATAGGTACATAAACAGCAATTAATACCACTGAAATCGCAATAATGGGATTGGCTAATTCTCTTGCCCCTTGTATTGCGGCTTTAAATGGCTTCATTCCTTCTTCAATATGACGATGGACATTTTCTACCACAATAATGGCATCATCTACGACTAAACCAATGGCTAATACCAGCGCTAATAAAGTGAGTAAATTGATAGAATAGCCCAGCAGTAACATCATAAAAAATGTGCCAATCAGCGAGAGGGGAATGGCAATAACTGGAATAATGACGGATCGAATTGAACCTAAAAATAAAAAAATGACTATGGTGACAATCACTAATGCTTCTAATAGCGAATGCTCAACTTCATGAATAGAACTATTGATATATTTAGTTGCATCATAAACAATTTCCCCATCTAAGCCATGTGGTAATTGTGCTTGAATTGAAGGAAATATATTTCTTATTCCATCAATAACGGTTAATAAATTAGCGGTGGGGGCAACTTTAATCCCAATATATACAGCGGATTGTCCATCGAAGCGCACCACGGTGTCATAATTTTCTGAACCTAATTCGATTTTTGCAACATCACGCAGTTTTATAATAGCGCCATTTTGTGCTTTAAGTACCAGATTGCTAAATTCATCAACACTGTGTAGACCCGTCTCAGCAGTAAAATTGACTGTGACCATTTGACCATCTGTACGACCAGGCGCTGAAATAAAATCATTAGCTGCAAGTGCATTGCTGATATCTGCGGCAGTTAAATTGTAAGCAGATAATTTAATTGGGTCTAACCACGCACGCATGGCAAATTGTCTTGAGCCTAGAATCTCGGCTTGTTGAACTCCAGGAACCGCTTGTAATTTTGGTTGAACAACACGAATGAGATAGTCAGTAATCTTATTGCTTGGTAATACTTTGCTAGAAAATCCAATGTACATGGAATCAATCGTTTCGCCGATGGCGACACTTAACGTAGGTAATTGTGATTCTTTAGGTAATTGATTAAGTACTGCGTTAACTTTGGTATTAATTTCAGTTAATGCTTTGTTGGAGTCATAATTAAGTCTTAAAGTTGCTTGGATATTACTGGTGCTTTGTGTGCTGGTAGAGGTTAAATAATCAATTCCATTGGCTTGAGCAATCGAATTTTCAAGTGGTGTGGTAATAAATCCCGCTATCACTTCAGGATCAGCACCAGTAAAGGTGGTTGAAACAGTGACAACTGCGTTTTCCGTGTAAGGATATTCTCGAATGGGCAATGATCCAATTGAACGGAAACCAAGCACGAGGATCATTAAGCTAACTACAGTAGCTAATACCGGTCTTTGAATGAAGGTATCGGTAATTCGGGTAGAATTCATTTTGTGTTACTCATTTACCGGATTTGGCGCTGGATTATTGCTCGGTACTACAGAATTATTAATGGTAACTTGAGTGCCATTTCTGAGTTTAATCTGACCAGCAGTGACTACTAAATCACCTTTCTTTAAACCACTTAAAATCGCTACTTGATCGCCTCTGGTTGGCCCCACTGTAACGAAAGATTGCTGGACGGTCAAAATGGGTTTGCCTTGTTTGTTTTTGCCGGTTTGTTTAACGATAAATACAATATCACCGTAAGAGTTATAGCTCACTGCAGTTTGCGGCAAAGTGAGATAAGATTTTGGTGCACCAGTGGTGATTTCCACAGTGCCAAACATACCAGGCAATATTTGATGTTTAGGATTATCCATCGTTGCTTCAACTGCCACATTACGTGTGGCTGGATCTACTTTAGGATCAATCGTAGTGATTTTGCCAGTAAAAGTTTGGCCTGGATAAGTGTCTGTGGTTAGGGCAATAGGTTGTGAGATTTTAAGTTGCACCAGTGCTTGTTGCGGCAAATAAAAATCAACATAAATCGGATTTAACGCTTGCAAAGTGACAACTTTGTCACCTGGATTGACATATTGACCCGGATTAACAGCGCAAATACCTAGATGGCCATCAAACGGGGCGCGAATGATTTTTTTGGCTACTGTGGCAGCTTGCTGTGCTACTTGTGCATTTTTGCTTTTGAGATCAGCAGAGTCATTGTCAACGGTGGCTTTGCTAACTGCATGAATTGCATACTGCGCTTTATCACGGTTATAGGTAATTTTGGCTAATTCTGCTGCAGCTTCTAGTGATTGTAGTTGTGCAATATCAGCATCTATGTTCAGCTGTACTAAGAGAGTGCCTTGTTTAACATCTGCTCCTGGTGTGAAATAAATAGTGCGTACTAGTCCGGCAATTTCAGTTGTGACATCAACGCCCTTTATTGCCCGAATACTGCCTGTTGCTTTGAGTCTAGGCAGCCATGGTTCATAGTGTGCTTCCATAGCAGATACTGTGACAGTTTGATCCATACCAGACATGAATTTCATGAACATGTAGGCTTTTATCGTTTTAAAAATAAAAATAGAACCAAACAAACCCGCTAGCAAAATCAGCATGACAGTCATGCGTTGCGCCATTGGGGTTGCTGCTTGAAATTTTGATTTAGCTGATTGTTTTAGTGAGTTTAAATAGTTTTGCAAAGCATTTTTCCTGGATTTATGTATTACAACATGCTTGATTCCACCAACCACCGCCTAAAGCCTGAAATAAAGCAGCGGTATCAGCATAACGGGCGGCCTGTGCCTGGATACGACTGATGAGCGCTTGTTGATATAAAAGTTGAGCATTCAGTAAATTAATATAACTGACGCCACCTAAGCTATATTGTTTTTTAGTGATAGCCAAAGTTTCTTTTGCAGCTTTTTCGGCTATTGTTTGTGCTTGTAAAGTTTGCGCATCAATTTCTAAAGCGCGCAATGCATCAGCAACGTTTTGAAATGCTTGTAACACAGTTTGTTTATATTGAGCAAGCGCTTGATTATAGGCAAAAATAGCTGCTTTACGCCTTGCAATCAAAGCGCCACCATTAAAAATCGGTTGCATCACATTTCCAACCAGCGTCCAGACAACACCTTGCTGAGTGAATAAATTGCCAATCCAGTTCACTTCAGAACCGTAGCTTGCTGTTAATGGGAATTGTGGTAACAGGTTTGCTGTGGCAACGCCAATTTGCGCACTAGCTTGCTCTAATAGTGCAGATGCAGCACGCACATCTGGGCGTTGACATACTAGTTTTGAAGGTAAACTTACAGGAAGTCGCCTTGGCAAATGTAGTGTATCCAGATCTAAAATGGGTATTCCCCCTTCGCAAGGAAAAGCACCCACTAATACAGATAAAGCATGACAGGTTTGTGCGAGACTTTTTTCTAAAGGTGGAAGTAATGCACGAGTTTGTGCAAGTTGAGTTTGTTGGGTTAATACATCAGTGCCTGAGGCTCCGCCTAGCTCATATTGTTTTTGTACAATATGTAATAAATCTTCTTGAATATGAATTAACTCATGAGTTGCTTGAATCTGTTTACGTAATGAAGCAGCAGCAACACTAGTGGTAACAATATTTGCAGTTAGTGTTAGATAAGTGGCTCTTAATTGAAAACATTGATAATCAACTAATGCGCCAGCTGCTTCAATTTGACGGCGTAATCCACCAAATACATCCAGAGTGTAAGATACATTAATATTGGCGTTGTAAAGATTGAAAACTTGTCCGGGAACATTTTGTAGTCCTAAAGTGGAATCAGAAAATCTTTGTCTTTCTGGAGTGAATTGACCGCTAATTGCAGGAACCATAGTCGAGCCAATTTGCGCTTTTAAATTTTCCTCTGCTTGACTTAAAGCGGCTGTTGCTGCGTCCAAGTTGGGACTATGAGTAATACCCTTACAAATCAGATCGTTAAGTGGCTGCGAATGAAATAGTGTCCACCAATCTGCTGGAATATCTCTTCCCATGATAAAGTATTGAGAATTGCCTCCTGGGCTTTGAGCGCTTACTGTTTTCGCAGGTAAAGGTGAATAGGTATACCGGCTTAATTGAGGAGTATTAGGGGCATGAAAATCAGGGCCAACTGCACAGGCAGTGAGCATGATGCTAGCCAAGATGATAAAATTTAAAAATTTAATGGCAGACATAAGCTATGGTCTTAGGAACTCTTGAGGTCACGATCATACCTCAGAACCTGTTGAAAATCTCTACTATTTGGAACAATCATGTTTTTTCAAAACCTTAAAATAATGCTGGCGCAAACACAAAATGTTGAAGCGCTAAGTGATACGCTCATCGAAGCTGGCGCACTTTCTGTTACGTTAGAAGATGCGGAAGATAATCCCGTGTTTGAACCTTTACCGGAGGAAATCATTTTATGGGAAAAGACGCTAGTATCTGCTGTTTTTCCTGCTGATCACCTATTAGATAAACTTGTTTTACAATTACAAGTTATCTATATGGATATGCGTTATCAAATAGAGCCTATCGTTGAAAAAGATTGGGAAAAAGTTTGGATAGAAGAATCTTCACCACTTTGTTTTCAGAATTATCTGTGGGTGTGTTCGAGTGTTTGCGAGCCCACAGAACCCAATCAACCTGTAGTTCGATTAGATCCAGGGCTTGCTTTTGGTACTGGCACACATCCTACTACAGCGCTATGTTTAGATTGGTTAGCCACTAATCCACCTAAGAAAAAGCTGGTGATTGATTATGGTTGTGGATCAGGGATTTTGGCGATTGCTGCGTTAAAATTAGGTGCAAAACGAGTATATGCCGTTGATCATGATAGTCAGGCACGAACTGCAACTAAAAATAATGCTGCTATCAATCAAATTGACCCCAAAGCAATCAAGATTTTGTCGCAGCATGCTGCTTTACCGTTAGTTGATGTATTACTTGCGAATATTTTAGCTAATCCACTCGTCGAGCTTTCCGCTTATTTTGCCACAAGAGTTAAATCGAAGGGCCAGATTGTATTGTCCGGTATTTTAGTAGATCAATTTCCATTGATATATTCAGCATACCAGCCTTATTTTGCATCAATTGAGTCAAAAGAGCAGGATGGGTGGTTAGTGGTTACGTGCCAATTTCCAATGCGGAATAAAAACCAAAGCGCTAATGATTAAGCTAATAAATTCATGGATCATATTGCGGATTGCATCGTGTTTTTCCTGTTGGATAGACATCTTGTAACTTGCTTCCCAAGCGGTTTGCATTTGATCATTGGTTTTACCTTGTGTCGAAGTATTCCCTTTGGGTGCTGGTGAATTAGTTGGTACTGATTGATTAGCAGGATTATAGTAGTTACTAATGGGTGTAGTCAGCTGAGGAAAGGCTATTCTGACCGCTTGGTTAATGACTAAACCCAAGCTAACAGCAAACCAGATTAGCGTAAAAAAACAAACGAATAAAGCATAAATTTCAATCGATCTTTTCATAATGTTGTCCCTAAATAAATAGTCAGATGCATCTTACTGGTTTTGGTAAGCCTGCGATTTTACTTCCTTGCCGCATTAATCCACCAGGGAAGAGACTTTGTAAATACAAGCTAGTATTTTTTTCAGTAGAAATTTTTCCATCTAGCAGTCTAATGAGTACCCGCATAGAAGGCAATAGCCCATGCTGTAAATAAAAAGTGCGCAATGTTGTAATAACTGCCCAGTGATCTTCAGTTAATGTGATGCCTTCTTGATCGGCAAAGCTGTTGGCAATAGCTTGAGTCCAATCGTTGCTATCTTCTAAGTAGCCGTGCTGATTAGTTGCAAAGGTTTTTTGATATTTCATGTCGCGTGGTAGAGCGCTGCTGGCATCTCAATTCCCAATCGCTTAGCAACTTGCAAGTAAGATTCAATCACTTGACCTAAATCTTTGCGAAAGCGATCTTTGTCTAAAGGTTCGCATGTTTTTGCATCCCAAATTCGGCAGCCATCAGGGGTAATTTCATCACCAAGAACTAACTGACCATTTAAACGACCAAATTCAAGTTTAAAATCAACCAGTAACAACTCTGCAGCAGTAAATAAAGGTGTTAAAATTTCGTTAATCTGGAAAGTAAGTTGCCTTAGCAAAACAATTTCTTCTGCTGATGCCCAACCAAAAGCACGGATATGATCTTCATTAATCATGGGATCACCCAGCGCATCATTTTTAAGAAAAAATTCAAAAATAGGTTGCTCTAAAGTCACGCCTTCTAGAACACCTAAACGTTTGCATAAATTTCCAGCAGTAATGTTGCGGATTACACATTCTACCGGCAGCATTTCCAAGGGACTTACTAATGATTCGGTATCTGAAATTCGTTTGATAAGATGAGTTCGAATTTGAGCTTTAGCTAATTTTTCCATCAAAAAAGCATTAAAATAATTATTGATAGCGCCCTTGTTTGGTAAAGAAGCCTTTTTAACTCCATTAAATGCAGTTGCGTCGTCTCTAAACTCCAGAACCCAAACAGCGGGATCTGAAGTTGCATAAATTGATTTTGCTTTGCCTGAATATAGGTGTTGTTGTTTTTGCATAATTTGGTTTTTCCCCGAGGGCCTACGTACCGCTGCCGCGACTTGTTCGCGGCATCCATAGATCTCGCGAACAATACTGCGAACGTAGGGTTTGAGATGAATTGCCTGCCCTAATTAAATAGCCATTGTTTAAGTGATAAACCTTCTTTCGTATCATCCAGTGCTTCATAAACTTTGGTTAAGATACGCTGGGTAATTTGTGTGTTAGGTGGTATTTGGTCTTCATCTGCTGCCAATGTAATCATAGTACCGTTTTCAAGCTCGATTAATCGCAATTGATATACCGGAGTGCTTGCCATTAACTTGCCATTCGTGGCGGCTAAATCATAAATATAAAATGTTGCCAGGGCAGCATCTTTAGTTTTAATTCGGTACGAAGTCGTTAAAGTTTTTAAGGCCCTTTCCAGATGGTTTATCGTATCGACCAGTCCTTCGCTAATCATTAAAGCAGGAGCACCATATTTATCTTGCGCCCAAGTAATCTGAGTAAGACGGCTTTCGCGCTCGCGTTTTTTCAATGCTTTTTTAGAAAGTTTTCCTTCGGCAACTTGCGAAGCAAGGCTGTCCGGTGGAAGTAAGCTGGCTTTATTACGAGTAGCTCGGCGAAGATTAGGGATGGTTAAGTCATCACCAATTTGTGATGAATGTAACTCTGGTGGCACCGTCAAAGGAGCTAGGCAAGGACTACCCTGATACTCATCAGAGCGATCATGAATATAACTGCAGCCTGAAAGTGTAAGGAATAAAATAAAGATAATAAAAGTTTTCATATTTTTACAGATAAATTTCAGATAAAAGTTTTTCTTGCAACCAACGCAAAATTGTACTGACTAAATATTGAGGAACTTGTTCATCGCCAAACCAGCGGCATAGCCCTTCACAAATTTTGGCGACTGGAAGGTTCTTTTGCATTGATTGTATAATAAAGCTTTCTTGTGTGTTTAGCATCATATAATAGTTTTTAATTTCTTGACGCCATACAACCCAGGTATTGGTTTGACCTTTAACTAACTCAGGTAGCGAAGTTTTCTCAGAAATGGCCTGCCAAATATCTGGGATATTCCATTTGATTTTTAAAATTTGCAACGAAGGGTGCGGCTTAATTTTAAGTAATGGCCAGTTTTCTTGTGAAATTTTCGCTATATCTTCAGGAAATAACGCGGGGGCGTCAACTGTATCAATCGAGCGATTAAGCGCTAATTCAAAAGCTGCCATTTCCGCAAGCTCTGACTGTTTTGAATAAGGCAATGTTTGTTTTAGAAACCCGGGAATTCCTTCACCAAATAAACTTACTGAGTAATACTTTGACGGTCTTTTATCGATGTATTGCGTAGTCATTTCTTTAAAGCGGTCTTCACCTAAGAGTGCAAAAACTCCTGGATAATCTTTCTGTAATACTTCAATTAGCCTTAAATGATAGCCTTTTTTGTAAATAGATAAACGTGTTTTAGCAAAATTAAGCTGCTGGTCATCAACATAAGTTACAATTTTTTCGCCTGGTCCAAGCACATAGTTCTGAAAATTCTGTTGTAATTTATGCAATTGTTTCATAAGCGTCTTTTTCAAAAATTTGCTCAGTAGTTGCCAGGGTGGAGTGAGTAATTTTTTTCAACTCATCTAGTTCAAGCATCAGCTCACTGAGCGAAGGAATATTATCATCTCTTTCAATCATAGTAGATATTTTGCCGAATCGCCGTAGTGCTACTCGATACAAATCGAAAACCGAATCGATAATAGATTCATCATGGGTATCGATAATATGATCGCCTAAGTTTCGATGGCCTGCCATGTGAAATTGCTTAACTCGATCAACGGGAATGGCATTAAGATATTCTAATGGATCAAAGCTATGATTGTAGCTACTTACATAGATGTTATTAATGTCAAGGAGGATAAAACAATCAGCTTGACGTGCCAATTCACTTAAAAATTCCCATTCAGTCATTTCCGAACAGGTATAAGTCACATAGCTTGAAACATTTTCAAGCAAAATTTGTCTACCTAAAAATTCTTGAACTGCTTGTATGCGGAGGACTAAATGCTTTAATGCTTCTTCCGTATAAGGAAGAGGCATCAGATCGTGAAGATTGATTTTATTGACCCCTGTCCAACAAAGATGGTCTGAAACCCAGATGGGTTCAATGCGTTCAATCAGTTTTTTAAGTGTCTTTAAATAATCTTGATTTAAAGGATCCGAGCTGCCAATAGATAGCGAAACCCCATGAATTACGATTGGATAATTTTCTCGAATTTTTTGTATAAAATGAAGTGCGGGTCCACCTTCGACCATAAAATTTTCACTAATTGCTTCAAACCAATCCACGCCTGCTGGCTTTTCTTCGGCAACTTCTCGGTAATGTTCGGGTCTTAGTCCTAAGCCGAAACCTAAATAGGGAAACTGATTAGAATTCTTTCCAAACTGCGTTTTTTGCTTAATTTCATCGTTATGCGTTTTCTTGCGGTGCTCATTTATGCTCATATAAACTCCGCTCCTCGAAAAACGCAAGCCTTGAACTTAAACAAAATACTGTGTTTGGAAAGAACTCTATTGTGTGTTGGTGATTTCATCTGGTAGTTTCCAGAAAAAAGAAGCGCGGGTAAAAACCCGCGCTTTAAAGGCTACAACATTAATTAACCGCAAGTACGGCAGACTTTACGATGATGCCTTTTGGTTTTGCAGACAGGAGCGCTATCGCAAGTGTCACAAGTGTTGCAAGTGTTGCAAGTATCGCAAGCGCTCTTACAGCAGCTAGGACCTTTAAGATCACAAGGAGCAGCACAGCTGGTGCAGGATGGTGTTGGGCAGCATGCAGCATTTGTACCATATTCGCCACCACTACCTTGAGTTGCGCAACCAGTAGCTAATAAAATAAATGCAGCACCTGCAAGAATTAGACCCTTGTTCATTTTTGAGATTCCTCGTTTTAGTTAAGTGATAAATACTCTTGGCATTTAATTTTGGGGTTGTTGCCCCAAAAAAGTTGCTGCGAGCATACATTTAAATTGTTGCTACTTTGAAACTTCCCCCGGAGGAGCTACATGAAACCTCCGTGTGGCCATTATCATACAACAAAAATTTGTTTACGACGAATTTTTTTATATTTAATGCCCCTGGTAAAATTTCCTTATAGCGACCACTGTTTATTTATACGCATATTTCTGAGAAATTCAAGATGTATATACCTCTCGGAAACAGGGTTGCGGAATTTTTTCGCTCAGTTTACAAGAAATTTTAATGTTCTGATTGAGGAAAATCGCAGGAATACTCCCTGTATTTCGAGGTTTTTCGATTGAAGAACATTAAAATTTCGAAGCAAAATGAGATGAAAAAAACCGCAACCCTGTTTCCGAGAGGTATAGCCTGGCAAATTTATGTTATTTTAGGGGTTGTCTAGTGTAGGATGTGAAGATATGCCTCAATTATTTGCAAAAAACCTCAAATTGAAATATTTCGGAGTATAAATTATGTCTTTAGAAGCAATGCCTAACCAAGATTCTTTTGAGGGATGCTCAGAAATGAATGGATACTTTCGCCATTTTGGGTTTAAGCGAGATCCGTTTGGGGTAGAAGAAAAAGAGGCTAGCTTATATCTTTTACCGAATTGGGAACAGCAAATTGATTTGATGCTGCATTATATTCGACAAGAGAATGTTTTACTGACACTGACGGGGCCTAAAGGAATTGGTAAAACAACGCTGATAAACTTTTTTTTGTTAGAAGCAATTCATGGGTTTTCCCCAACTGAAACGGCAGTTCAGTCTGATTTGTTGTCAGGGGAGTTTTTGGTTCAGTTAGGTGATGTAGTGCGTACTTGTCAGATATTAGCCGATAACGCTTTAAATCCCGAACAAATGTTAGAAGCAATGGCTGGTGCTTTTGATATCTCAACCGAACATTTTTTGGGTAACTTTGAAAGTCAGGCAGACCTTTTGCTAGATAAACTTCAATATAATACGCAAAGCTGTGTACTGTTGATTGATGATGCACACGAATTACCAGATGTGACACTCGAATTACTCCTTTATATGGTGGGTCAGCAATCTGAAAATCAACATCGATTTCACGTAGTTTTAATCGGTGAATCTGGGTTAAAAAAACAATTAGCTAAAATCAATAAGTCTAAGGATTATAATGGATTAACATACTCGCTTGAACTCGAACCATTGAATTTAGCTCAGACAGAATATTATCTTAAGCATCGTTTTTCAGCTGCAGGACTAACTGATGAGGTGCTTTTTTCTAGTAGTATGATTAATAAAATTTATAAACTTTCAGGAGGTATACCGAAATTTATTAATCAACTTGCACGGCAATCATTGCTTGAAATTCTTAAGAAAAAAAAGTTTTCTTCTCTAAGTGCGATTTTTAAGCCATATAAAAAAACTTTTATTGGCGGTGGATTTTTATTAGCAAGTTTTGTCATTATTCTGTTATACCTTGGTCAGGATATAAAATTAAAATCTGATCAACATGTTGTTGTAGCACCTGTCTCAGCGGTACAAAAGCCAGTGTCTTCTCAAGCCGAGGCTACTTTCTATATGAAGACCGCAAAAGCACCTATCCCTGAGGCCATCATTGAGAAGCCGCAAAGTGGCAATGATAATCCAGGTCTCCCTGAGGCTATTGTGACAAGTTCGCAGAGTAATAGTGACACTTCAAATCTTCGTGAAACAATCATTGCAAGGCCAAAAAGTGATGCTAGTAACCCAACTCCTTCTGAAACTGTCATTGCTCAGCCACAGAGTGGTGGTGGCAATCCAAAAAACAATGTCCAGACTAATGTCCCAACTGTTTCGCAGATTCGCGATAACAGTGAAAGCGTCAATAAATCTATTGTTGAAACAAGTTCATTAGTTGAGCCTGTTTCGAGTAAAACAACAGAAAATTCTGAGGTAAAGGCGCCGTTGTTGCTGCCTTCACAAAAATCAAAAGTTCCAGCAGTCGTTGGAGTAAAGTCAGAACCTTTGCCCGCTGATAAACATCAGTCAGAAGCAGCGTTGGCAGAACCTGAGACACCAGAAAATAGTTATACAAAAAAATTAATGAAAAAAGATCCCAGGCACTATACTTTGAAGCTGAAGGATGTGACGAGTGAAGCAGCAGCCAAGGCATTTATTGCCAAATATAAACTCGGTAGCAATGTTTCTTATTACCGTGTTCAAATCGATGGAGTAGATAAATATATAGTAATTTATGGAGAATATGCGAATGCACAGACTGCAAAGCAGGCAGGGTTAATTTTACCAAAGTCTCTTTTATACCTTGAAGCAAAACCCTATCAAATTAGCTTAATCCAAAAGATGGTTAGCGATTATACCTCATGAAAAATATTCATGTTAATGATGACTTTGATAAACTTCTTTCAGAGCATTTGCTATTAAGAGAGCGTAATGCACATAAAGGCAATTTTGGGCATGTGTTGATTATTGGAGGCGATAAAGGGTTTTCTGGTGCTGTGCGACTTGCTGGCGAAGCAGCCTATCGGGTGGGCGCTGGACTAGTGACTATTCTTACCCATCCATATCATGCAGCTACGCTTAATCTTGTGAGGCCAGAGTTGATGTGTCTTGGTGTATCACATGCACGTGATTTAAAAAAGAATTTGCTTCGTGCCACTCTTATTGTTTTTGGGCCAGGGCTTGGCCAATCGAGCTTTGGCAAAATGTTGTTTAATGCATTTTTGCGTTTAAAAGTTGATTTACCGATAGTGATTGATGCAGATGGATTAAATTGGCTTTCTTTGTTACCAACAAGAAAGGAGCAATGGATTTTAACCCCTCATCCAGGGGAAGCCGCCCGATTATTAGGGAGGACAACTACAGAAATTCAAAGCAATCGAGTTGATGCGGTGCAGAAAATACAGAGTCAATTTGGCGGAGTTTGCGTGCTAAAAGGTCAGAATACTTTGATTCAAGGGCAGTCGTTACATGCCTGTCCATTTGGAAATCCAGGGATGGCATCAGCCGGTATGGGTGATGTGCTAAGTGGTGTTATAGGAGGACTATTAGCACAAGGATTATCGCTTGAAGTTGCTGCAAACCTAGGTGTTTATGTGCATGCTTGTGCAGGGGATGCTGCTGCTAAAGAAGGGGAAAGAGGGTTAATGGCTTTAGATTTGATGCCATTTCTTAGAAAAATGGTTAATCCATTTTAAGTAGATGTCATGCCAGCGCAGGCTAGCATCCAGTTGGGATAAGCAAATTATTTCCCCAAACAGTTTAAATTATAGACATTTTTTTCTGGATGCCAGCCTGCGCTGGCATGACAGGAATTTTTCATTAGGTGGCTGTGTAAGATGAGCAAATTAGCTGTAGAACAGTACATAAATTTTAAGAATGAAGCTGAGCTTAGAGCTTATGCCGCTGAGCTTTCTTCATGGGTTGAACCACCTTGTGTGATTTTTTTATCGGGTAGTTTGGGTGCAGGTAAAACTACTTTTGTTCGAGGTTTTTTAAGAGGACTTGGATTTAAAGGATTAGTTAAAAGCCCAACATTTACTTTAGTTGAAGATTATGTTCTGCAGAATAAATCAATTTATCACCTTGATGTCTATCGTATTCGTGATCCTGAAGAATTAGAGTCAATCGGAATTCGTGATTATTTCAATCAAACTATCCTCATCATTGAATGGCCTGAACGCGCGATCGATTATTTGCCTAAACCAGATTTATATTGGCGATTAGAGATAAGTCCAGAGGGAGAGGGCAGAAATTTAATTTTAAAGGAGGCTAGTGATGTTGGTAGAAGGATTTTAGCAGTTTGTTCCCGCGGCGGTTATGCCGCGGGATAAATACTTACTTATACAACTTCCTTCAGTTTCTTTAAAGGACGAATGCGGACAACATTGCGTGCTGGTTTTGCTTTGAACATCATTTCTTGCTTAGTAAAAGGATTAATTCCTTTGTGCGCTTTAGTGGCAGGTTTGTGCAGTATGTAGCACTTCAACATGCCAGGAAGTGTAAAGACTCCAGCGGCGCCTTTTTTCAAGTGTGCTTCAAGAATTTTTCCTAATGCATCAAGCATATCGCTGGCTTGTTTTTTACTTACCCCAGTCAGTTGTGAAACGGCGCCTAAGATTTGTGTTTTATTATAGGGTTTTGTTGCGGCTGGGATTTTTTTGCTAGTAACGGCGGCTGTTTTAACAGGCGCTTTTTTAGCAGGAGTTTTAACAGCTTTACGAGTTGATACTGCTTTTTTGGTGGCCATTTTTATTTCCTCATTAATTATCTTTGAAGTTAAAAGGTTAATCGGTGAGATACAATATCATATTCAAAAAGTTTTAAAAGCTTTTTTATAGGGTTTTTATCTAATTTTTTAAAAATATCTTACGTTTAGACTTTTCGCCATTTAATGTTACAACCTATGCTGGGTTTTTGATTTGTATTAACTGGTTGGCCAGCTAATAGTTGATCTAAGGCTTGTCTTAAGTCTTTTCCAGTAACAGTGATTTGATTGCCTGGTCTTGAATCATCAAATTGTCCACGGTATGTGCAGGTCAAATCTTTATCGAAGATATAGAAATCTGGCGTACAGACTGCTTGATATGCCTTTGCTGTTTGTTGTGTTTCATCAAATAAGTAAGGAAAAGGAAATTTTAACTGCAATGCGTTGTCGCGCATTTTTTCTGGTGCATCTTCGGGATAGTCAATCGGATCGTTGGCACTGATTGCGACGAAGGTGATCCCTTTTGGAATGTATTGATTAGCTAGTTCAACTAAGGCAACTTGAATATGTTTTACATATGGACAATGATTGCAAATAAACATAATAACAGTAGCAATGTTTGATTTTATCTCAGCTAAATGGACTAACTGATTGCTAATGGTATCTGTGAGGGTGAAATCAGGTGCAGTTGTTCCGAGTGGAATCATAGCAGAGGGTGTGAGTGCCATAAAATAGTCCTTATATAAAGGTGTGACAATGAAAGTTCTTAAAATGAGTGAAATTAATCTTAATCAACAACGGGTTTTAATTCGAGAAGATTTTAATGTACCTATTGAAAATGGCAGAGTATCTAGTGATGTGCGGTTAAAAGCCGCTATTCCAACTTTAAAAGAAGCTATTTCGCAAAATGCAGCCGTGATTGTATTGTCTCATTTGGGACGCCCTACTGAAGGAGTATTTACTCCAGAATTTTCTTTGGAGCCTATTGCCAAACGTTTATCAGAACTTTGTCCTACTATTCCTGTCCATTTTGTACGTGATTGGTTATCAGGAGTCGAGGCCAAGCCAGGTGAAATTGTTCTTTGTGAGAATGTTAGATTTAATGAAGGTGAAAAAAATAACGCTCTAGCACTTGCAGAAAAAATGGCAAAACTTTGTGATGTATTTGTTATGGATGCTTTTGCTACTGCTCATCGTGCTGAAGCATCTACTTGTGGCATTGCAGAGCTTGCTCCGCTAGCTTGTGCTGGACCATTATTAGTTGCTGAATTAACTGCACTCACTAAAGCATTTAACGCGCCAGAACATCCGTTAGCAGCAATTGTTGGTGGCTCTAAAGTTCCTACAAAACTTGAAGTACTTTCAGCGCTCATAGAGAAAGTGGATGTTCTTATCTTAGGTGGAGGAATTGCTAATACTTTTTTAGCGGCAAAGAATTACTTTGTTGGCGCATCTCTTTATGAAAAGGCTCTTGTAGAGTCAGCAAAGAGATTATTAAAATTGGCAGATGAGAAAAAAGTTACCATTGTTTTACCCTTAGATGTTGTTGTTGCAACAAGTTGTTCTGCAGATGCAAAGGGAGAAATAAAGTTATTAGATGCAATTCTTAATCATGAAATGATTTTAGATGTAGGGCCAAAAACCAGATCACATATTGATGCAGTACTAAAATCAATGAAGACTATTATTTGGAATGGTCCATTAGGTGTTTTTGAACTAGAGTCTTTTTCACAAGGAACCAAAGCACTTGCATATTCGATAGCACAAAGTTCTGCTTATTCGTTAGCTGGTGGAGGAGATACACTGGCAGCAGTGGAAAAGTATCGAGTTCAAGACGATATTTCTTATCTTTCAACTGGTGGCGGTGCGTTTCTGGAGTTTTTGGAAGATAAAAAATTACCAGTCATTTCGATTTTAGAACAGAGAGCAATTAAATAGTATGGCTATTTCCCTTTCAAAAAATCAAGCGAATACAATTTTTTGGGCATTTATTATCTCACATGTTGTTTTTTGGACACTTGCACCAATGTTGATTCGTTTTAATTTGCCAATGGATTCTATTGAAGGTGCTATTTGGTCGCAGAAATTAGTATTTGGCTATGATAAAGCGCCTTTATTAAATGCTTGGATCACGGCAGGCGCAATTTGGCTATTTGGCTATGTAGATTGGGCTATCTATTTAACTAGTCAATTATCTGTTGCAGTTTGTTTTATTGCGCTTTGGTTGCTAGCAAAAAAAAATTTATCGCCGATCTATGCTCTGTTGTCGATCATAATACTCGAAGGATTTCAATATTATCATATTGGTGCAATTGATTTTGACGATAACGTTTTGCAATTGCCACTATGGGCATTATCTTGTTTATTTTTCTATAAGGCATTAAATGAAAAAAAACTGAGTGATTGGGTCTGGTTAGGTATTTTTACGGGTTTGGCGTTGTTGGCAAAGTACTATGCCATTTTATTGTTCCTTAGTATGTTAGCTTTTTTGGGTCGCCTGGAAAATCGCTATTGCTTTAGCGAGAGAGGTATTTATTTAGCATTTGCTATTTTCTTAGTGATAATTTCTCCGCATGTTTTTTGGTTGTTCCACCATGACTTTTTGACTATCCATTATGTATTTAGGCGCATAGGTGATTTGCCAACATGGAGTAGTCATGTCATAAATCCTTTGCTTTTTTTAAGGGATGAAGCTTATGCACTGATTGTTCCTGGTTTGTTATTTGTTTTATTGTTTTTTGGTTCTGAACGCGGCGAAAATGACGGCCTCACGGAAAAAAGCCTAGTAAAAGCTTATCTAAAACCAACATCAAGAAGCAATAATAGTAAAAATGTGAGTGATCAAAAATTTTTAATTTACTTAAGCCTAGTTCCCTTACTTCTTGCGGTATTAATTTCAATTCTCACTGGCATTAAATTACATATTATGTGGGGATCAGCCTTATTTTCACTTTGGGGCATGTTATTTTTTAGTTTTTTTCAACCAACGCTTAATGATAGAAAGATTTACCGATTTTTTATCGTGATGCTACTACTATTTTTTATGACATTAATTGGATATTTACTGTCTATACGTTGGTCAAAGAATAACTCAAGCGCACATTTTCCTGGACGACCTATAGCACATAACCTTATTGAGAGTTGGTATCAACGGTATCATCAGCCACTGGCTTATGTCATTGGAAATCGTTGGTTGGCGGGTAATCTTTCTTTTTATTCACATCTGCACCCTATTGTACTCATCGATGGTGATTTAAGATTAGCGCCATGGCTTGATCCGCCTGATTTAAATCGGAAAGGGGCGCTATTGATATGGGATGTTAATCAATTTGGGAGTACTATACCGGCTCAGTATAGGCATTTTCTACTAAAGAAAATTTTGGGTCTTATGACATTTCTACTATGCTGGTCAAAAAACCTCGATTTCCTGTGCTTCGCTGCTCACATATTTCTACATATGCTGCGTTGCGATGCTCGAAAGTCGAGGTTTTTTGCCGCAGCCTAGCGAAATGTCATAAGACTCCAGTTACTGAAATTAAAACATTTGCTTGGCAAAACGCGCCTAATGAGGAGCCAGTTAAAATAGGCGTTTTATTTTTACCACCTGCTAAGTTCAATTAATGGTGAACGACAATGACACAGCTAAGACGAACGAAAATTATTGCCACCCTTGGCCCATCAACAGATGATAAAGAACAGTTGGAAAAAATGTTAAGAGCTGGTGTAGATTTAGTTCGACTGAATTTTTCACATGGTACTCCTGATGAACATTTACGTCGAATGAAACAAGTACGAAACTGTGCGGAAAAACTAGGACGTGAAGTGGGAGTTCTTGCTGATTTACAAGGACCTAAAATTCGAATAGCCCGCTTTCGGCAAACAATAGTTAATTTGCAAGAAGGGCAAGAATTCATTTTAGATGCTGAGCTCGCAAAAGATGCTGGTGATGAGACTCAAGTAGGTATTGATTATCCACAATTGATTCACGATATACATTCAGAAGATACATTGTTACTGGATGATGGGCGAATTGTTTTGACGGTTAAGAAAATTGAAGGTTCACGTGCGATTTGTATCGTTAAAGTTGGCGGTGCATTATCAAATAATAAGGGTATTAATCGTCAAGGTGGTGGGCTTTCGGCAGCAGCGCTTACCGAAAAAGATAAAGAAGATATTAAAACAGCGATTGCCATGGGTATTGATTATATTGCTGTCTCATTTCCGAGAAATGCTGATGATGTTTTGTTCGCGCGAAAATTAATTGCTGATGCAAATGGCGAAGCAGGTATCGTAGCAAAAATTGAACGTGCTGAGGCCGTCAAAAATATGGATGACATCATTAAGGTTTCTGATGCTGTCATGGTTGCTCGTGGTGATTTGGGTGTTGAGATTGGTGATGCAGAGTTGCCTGCTGTGCAAAAACGTATTATTCATCGAGCAAGAGCATTGGATAAAGCAGTAATTACTGCAACGCAAATGATGGAATCGATGATTCATAATAGTATCCCAACTCGTGCCGAAGTATTTGACGTTGCGAATGCTGTGTTAGATGGTACAGATGCTGTAATGCTATCTGCTGAAACTGCAACCGGAGAACATCCAGATAAAGTAGTTGAAGCAATGGCACGTATTTGTTTAGGAGCAGAAAAACAACCTCACGCGATAGTCTCAGGTCACCGCGTGGAATGCCGTTTTCATCGAGTGGATGAAGCCATTGCGATGGCTACTATGTATACAGCCAATCATCTAGGTATTAAAGCAATTATTGCATTAACTGAATCAGGTTCTACGCCTCTTTGGATGTCACGTATTCGTTCTGGAATACCAATTTATGCCTTAAGCCGTCATATCAGTACTCAACGTCGTATGACACTTTATCGTGGTGTTTATCCGATTTTTTTTGACTTGCAGAGTTTTAAACCAGAAGAAGTTAATCAACATGCGGTTGCTGAATTAGTAAAGCGAGGTATTGTACAAGCAGGAGATCTTGTCATTATTACTTGTGGTGATTTGGTTGGCGTACATGGTGGAACTAATGTAATGAAAGTTATTGTAGTTTCATGAGAGTGTGCAAATAAGTTGTACTTTTGTAAAAAACGTATTAGGATGCCAACCAAGCTGTCGAGGAATGTTATGTTAATTCTAAGACAGATGTTATTTAACTTAAGAAGCCGTAGAGTCGTTCTAAATAGTTAAATTGCTTTGTGACATTTAGTTCTTTACTTCTTTGTAGAGATCACTGATGTAAAAAGTATTTTAAAGAATTTTACAGAAGTATTAAGAATGAAGTATATAAGAATGACTAAACTGATTTTTAATTAACTTTTTATGGGGAAAAATATGGAAAAAAACTTAAAGCGTCTATCATTAGCTTTGCTTGCTCTGGGGTTAAGTGCGCCAGCATTTGCAGATAGCACGGTGTTAGTGCCAAGCCAGCATGGTGGTTTCAAAGTAGGTATTGATGCTTTATATCTACGTCCAACCAACAGTGATTTAAACTATGCTACTAGTATCTCATTCCCAACCAACTTTAGTCAGGGTTTTGAACGAAATGCTACTGTTGATCCAAGCTATGATTGGGGTTTTTATGCACAGGTTGGTTATTTGTTCCCATGCACGGGTAACGATTTAACCTTAGCGTATACCTATTTACGTAGCGATGAAACCGATTCAGTTGTTGGCGTATCGGGAGCAGGTGGTACAAACATTTCAGTGTTACCATTAAATGCAGTGTTTGGTGGAAGCTTTGGTGCAGCAGCAGGCAAGGCTAAGTTTGATTTGAATGTTGTGGACTTAGAAGGTGGCCAGCGTTTTACAACTGGT
Organism: uncultured Gammaproteobacteria bacterium; assembly: GCA_963844535.1. Classification (GTDB taxonomy): domain Bacteria; phylum Pseudomonadota; class Gammaproteobacteria; order CAWJOP01; family CAWJOP01; genus CAWJOP01. The sequence goes on from CAWJOP010000004.1 coordinate 191,697, forward strand.
ACTTATGACATGAGAATGTTTGCTGGTTTACGCTATGCAAATATTGATCATCAGTTGCAATCTTTCGGTGCGCCATTTGCTGGCGGCAGCACAACGTTTGGTGCGCAAGAGTTCAAGTCACAGTTTAGAGGTTTGGGTCCTCGTATTGGTGTAGATGGACGTTATTGCTTGAACAGTGGCTTTGGTGTAGATGCAAACTTGAGCACGGCATTATTAATAGGCCACGTAGATGGTTGCTATGATGCTGCTTTAACTACTGGCTCGGGTTCAGGTCTAACAGTCACCAACTTTGCAGCTAAGAACGGTTCAGAGAATCGTGTAGTTCCAGTGCTGGAAGGGAAGTTGGGTGTTGACTATACCTACATTATGGACTGCCGTTGCAAATCAGCTTTGACATTTGAAGCGGGTTATCAAGCGACTAACTACTTCAATGCTGATGATCACGCAAGAGTAGTGAATACAGGTGGTACAAGCTTTGCTTATCAGAACAACACAAGCGATGTAGCATTTGACGGAATTTATTTTGGTGTGAAGTACTACGCTTAATAGCAAACGTCAAAGAAGGCTTGTTAGTTTAGCCACTTTAAAGGGCATCTTTTATAGATGCCCTTTTTTATTACGACCGTATTCTCCTCAAATTTGGGAAAATTCTAGCTAAATTTCTGCTTTTTTCGCTACGGTAAATCAAATGTAAACAGACCCTAAGTTGTTTTTTGGAAAAAAATCATTTAGACTACATCCAGTACTTAAAAACAGTACAGTAGAAAGTTTTAAAAATCAGATAAAAAAAAGGCTGTTTTCTTTACAAGTTGTCAAGTTTGTTTGGAGAAATAGCAATATTTAACTTAACTGGGGAGCTCTATGAATAATATGAAGCGTTTATCTCTTGCATTAGTTGCATTAGGCTTAAGTGCGCCAGCATTTGCAGATAGCACGGTGTTAGTGCCAAGCCAGCATGGTGGTTTCAAAGTAGGTATTGATGCTTTATATCTACGTCCAACCAACAGTGATTTAAACTATGCTACTAGTATCTCATTCCCAACCAACTTTAGTCAGGGTTTTGAACGAAATGCTACTGTTGATCCAAGCTATGATTGGGGCTTTTATGCACAGGTGGGTTATTTGTTCCCATGCACAGGCAACGACTTAACCTTGGCTTATACCTATTTGCGTAGCGATGAAACTGATTCAGTTGTAGGCGTATCTGGACCAAGCGGTGTTACTACAGCAATTTCAGTGTTGCCAATTGGTCAATTGTTTGGCACAACCTTTGGTGCAGCAGCAGGCAAAGCTAAGTTTGATTTGAATGTTGTGGACTTAGAAGGTGGCCAACGTTTTACCACTGGTGCTTATGACATGAGAATGTTTGCTGGTTTACGCTATGCCAATATTGATCATCAGTTGCAATCTTTCGGTGCGCCATTTGCTAGCGGCTCAACGTTTGGTGCGCAAGAGTTCAAGTCACAGTTCAGAGGTTTGGGTCCTCGTATTGGTGTAGATGGACGTTATTGCTTGAACAGTGGCTTTGGTGTAGATGCAAACTTGAGCACGGCATTGTTAATAGGCCACGTAGATGGTTGCTATAATGCTGCTTTAACTTCTGGCACGGGTGACGATTTAACAGTTACCAACTTTGCAGCTAAGAACGGTTCAGAGAATCGTGTAGTTCCAGTGCTTGAAGGGAAGTTGGGTGTTGACTATACCTACATTATGGACTGCCGTTGCAAATCAGCTTTGACATTTGAAGTTGGTTATCAAGCGACTAACTACTTCAATGCTGATGATCACGCAAGAGTAGTGAATACAAGTGGTACAAGCTTTGCTTATCAGAACAACACAAGCGATGTAGCATTTGACGGAATTTATTTTGGTGTGAAGTACTACGCTTAATAGCAAACGTCAAAGAAGGCTTGTTAGTTTAGCCACTCTAAAGGGCATCTATAAAAGATGCCCTTTTTTTTAGGTTGTTTTTTTAAAATCGATCAAATACACTACTTGTTGCTTAATGAAATAGGGAAATATTATGAACAATATCAAACGTTTATCCTTTGCATTAGTTGCGTTAGGCTTAAGCGCACCAGCATTTGCAGATAGTACGGTGTTAGTACCAAGCCAACATGGTGGTTTCAAAGTAGGTATTGATGCTTTATATCTACGTCCAACCAACAGTGATTTAAACTATGCTACTACTGTCTCATTCCCAACTAACTTTAGACAGGGTTTTGAACGAAATGCTACTATTGATCCAAGCTATGATTGGGGCTTTTATGCACAGGTGGGTTATTTGTTCCCATGCACAGGCAACGACTTAACCTTGGCTTATACCTATTTACGTAGCGATGAAACTGACTCAGTTGTAGGAGTATCGAGTGGTGAAGCCCTATTGTTACCAATAGGTCAATTGTTTTCTGGTGCAACCTTTGGTGTAGCAACAGGCAAAGCTAAGTTTGATTTGAATGCGGTGGACTTAGAAGGCGGCCAACGTTTTACCACTGGTACTTATGACATGAGAATGTTTGCTGGTTTACGCTATGCCAATATTGATCATCAGTTGCAAAGTTTTGGTGCGCCATTTAGTAGCAGCGGCACAACGTTTGGTGCGCAAGAGTTCAAGTCGCAGTTCAGAGGTTTGGGTCCTCGTATTGGTGTAGATGGACGTTATTGCTTGAGCAGTGGCTTTGGTGTAGATGCAAACTTGAGCACGGCATTGTTAATAGGTCACGTAGATGGTTGTTATGATGCTGCTTTCACTACTGGCACGGGTGACGATTTAACAGTCACCAACTTTTCAGCTAAGAACGGTTCAGAGAATCGTGTAGTTCCAGTGCTTGAAGGGAAGTTGGGTGTTGACTATACCTACATTATGGACTGCCGTTGCAAATCAGCTTTGACATTTGAAGCGGGTTATCAAGCGACTAACTACTTCAATGCTGATGATCACGCAAGAGTAGTGAGTACAAGTGGTACAAGCTTTGCTTATCAAAACAACACAAGCGATGTAGCATTTGACGGAATTTATTTTGGTGTGAGGTACTACGCTTAATAGGAAACGTCAAAGAAAGCTTGTTAGTTTAGCGACTTTAAAGGGCATCTTTTATAGATGCCCTTTTTTTTAGGTTGTTTTTTTAAAATCGATCAAATACACTACTTGTTGCTTAATGAAATAGGGAAATATTATGAACAATATCAAACGTTTATCCTTTGCATTAGTTGCGTTAGGCTTAAGCGCACCAGCATTTGCAGATAGTACGGTGTTAGTACCAAGCCAACATGGTGGTTTCAAAGTAGGTATTGATGCTTTATATCTACGTCCAACCAACAGTGATTTAAACTATGCTACTAGTATTTCATTTCCAACCAACTTTAGTCAGGGTTTTGAACGAAATGCTACTGTTGATCCAAGCTATGATTGGGGTTTTTATGCAGAGGTGGGTTATTTGTTCCCTTGTACGGGTAACGACTTAACCTTGGCATATACCTATTTACGTAGCGATGAAACTGATTCAGTTATTGGCGTATCGGGATCAAACGGTAGTACGAGTATTTCTGTATTACCACTAAGTTCGTTGTTTTCAAATCAGTTGTTTGGTACACCATTTGGTTCAGCAGCAGGCAAAGCTAAGTTTGATTTAAATGTTGTGGACTTAGAAGGTGGCCAGCGTTTCACAACCGGTGCTTATGACATGCGTATGTTTGCTGGTTTGCGCTATGCCAATATCAATCATCAGTTGCAAACAGCAGGTACTTCGTTTAGTGGACAGGATATAGAATTTGTTGCTGCCCAGGAATTCAAGACTCAGTTCAGAGGTTTTGGTCCTCGCATTGGTGTTGATGGTCGTTATTGCCTAAGTAGTGGTTTTGGTATAGATGCGAACTTGAGCACAGCACTGTTAGTAGGTCAGGTAGATAGTTGCTATGATGCGGTTACTACTGTCACAGCAATCGACGATCCAACAACGACTTATTTCAAAGCTAAAAACGGTTCAGAGAATCGTGTAGTTCCAGTGCTTGAAGGGAAATTGGGCGTTGACTATACCTACATCATGGATTGCCGTTGCAAATCAGCTTTGACATTTGAGGTTGGTTATCAAGTGACTAACTACTTCAATGCTGATGATCACGCAAGAGTAGTGAATCAAGCTGGCACAGGCTTTGTTTATCAGAACAACACAAGCGATGTAGCATTTGACGGAATTTATTTGGGTGTGAAGTACTACGCTTAATAAAAACGTTCAAAGAAGGCTTATTAGTTTAGCCACTCTAAAGGGCATCTTTTATAGATGCCCTTTTTTTATGACTTTTGTTAATATTGTTTTTTTAAAATCGATCGAATACATTATTTGCTGCTTAATAAAATAAGGAAATAGTATGAGTGTGATCACCAAACGTTTAGCTAGTACATTTATTGGATTAATTTTAAGCGTACCAGTATTCGCTAATAGCGCAGTGTTAGTGCCCAGTCAGCATGGTGGTTTGAAAGTGGGTATTGATGCTTTATATCTACGTCCAACCAATAGCGATTTGGGTTATGCTATTAATAGTAGCAGTGTTCCGGTCCTTGGTTTTCTTCCTCCAGATAGTACTGATCATAATCTCAATGTCGATCCAAGTTATGATTGGGGTTTTTATGCTCAAGTGGGTTATTTATTTCCTTGCACGGGTAACGATTTAACTGTGGGATATACCTATTTACGCAGTGATGAAACTGATTCATCTGTTGCTCCTCCTCCTGCAAACGGAACAGTGGGTAATCCAGCAATTATAGCTTTGCCGTTGGGTGGTTTGTTTACCACCGATCCTTTATTTCCTGAGCTATTTCTTACAGCTCAAGGCAAGGCTAAATTTGATTTGAATGCTGTAGACTTAGAAGGTGGTCAACGTTTCACAAGTGGTACTTATGACCTGAGAATGTTTGCTGGTTTGCGATATGCGAGCATTGATCATTCATTACAAACATTTGCCCAAATCCCTTTTAGTGTAGTTCAGAATCCTTATGGTGATAACCTTGTTGCTCTTGATGGTCTTAATAATTATCAAATATTTAAGAGCAATTTTAGAGGCATAGGGCCTCGCATTGGTGTAGATGGTCGTTATTGTTTATGTAGTGGATTTGGCTTAGATGCTAATGTAAGCACTGCTTTACTAGTTGGTAACGTTGATAGTCACTATTGTGCACAAAACAATTCTATTGATGATGATGGTGTAGTTACCACTACTAACTTTAAGGCGACCGATGGTTCCAAGACTCGTGTAGTTCCAGTATTGGAAGGGAAGTTGGGTGTTGACTATACCTACATCATGGATTGCCGTTGCAAGTCAGCTTTGACATTTGAAGTTGGCTATCAAGTGACTAACTACTTTAATGCAGTCGATCACACGAGAGTGGTGAACACAAGTGGTACGGGTTTTGTTTATCAAAACAACACAAGCGATGTAGCATTTGACGGAATTTATTTGGGTGTGAAGTATTACGCTTAATAGCAAACGTCAAAGAAGGCTTGTTAGTTTAGCCGTTTTAAAGGGCATCTTTTATAGATGCCCTTTTTTATTCTCAGGAATTAATTACATTATTGCACTTTATGAAAAGGTAGCGTATAAATCTGCCCTAGGAAAAAAATAAGGGTGACACTATGTCAACACGCCCTAATATATGGTTACGATAAACCAAAATTATTACAGGGAGGATAGACATGCTCTTCATGTTATGAAGAGAATACTTTGCTTTAGAAAATAAGGGGGACGAATGAAATCCAAAGTTAAGTTATTGACTACTCTCCTGTGTCTAAGTAGCGTAATGCCAGCACCTGCTTTAGCTACTCAAGATGTTAAAGATCCCGATGTTGAAAAACTTATCAGTAAAATTACTGCGCGTACTAATGAACTGGAAAATGAAGTAAAACTTCTTAAGACAGAGCTGAAGCAATTAAAACAACAACGTCAGCCAGCAAAAAAGACCTTTAAAAATCAACCAGTGACTTTCAGGCCACCTAAACCAGGAAGTACTTTAAGGGCTTCTAAATTTTCTCCATGTAAAAATGCGTATCAAGCTAATCCTTGTGTACCTAATTATTCTGCTTTGCAACCCAATGCATCCAATATGGCTGCTTGTTTTGCGCATGGTTCTCCTGTAATTACTTCTCCTTATTTGGGTACCCGATCAGAATTTGATGGTTCTGATTTGATTGTTTTAAATTCTGGTGTTAACCAAGATATTCATTTACTGAGAGAAATAAAAACATTAACGCTATTAAATCAAAAAGAACATCGGCCAACTCCTGATGCACCTACTCTCGTATTAAGTGGTCGAATTGAAGCTCAGGCAGTTGCAAGTAATAATTCTTCTCAAAATCAAACTTCGAGTGATTTCAATTTGACAAATTCGCAGCTTGATTTAATGCCTATTATTAATAGTTGGGTTACTGGGTTAATGACTTTTAATTATGATAATAGTATGACGACTCCTCGCCGAATCAGTAATTCAAGGATTTTTGTCAATGATGCCTTTATTACGATCGGTAATTTTTGTAAATCTCCTTTTTATGCCAGTATGGGGCAAATGTTCTTGCCATTTGCAGGACAATATTCCAGCTTTATGTTAAGCACTCCGTTGCCACAGCAATTAGGGGATGTTAGAGAGCGTGCCTTATTGTTAGGTTATCAACCAATGTCTGATAATGGCTTATATGGTGCTGTTTATGCCTTTAATGGTCCAAGTAATACAGACATTCATGATAGATTAAATATCAATGAGGGAGGCGCTAACCTAGGATTTAAATACCATTTTTGTGGTTGGTCTTTTGATATTGGCGCAAGCTATATCAGTAATATTGCAGATGCAATTGGGTTTCAAAACAATGCGGCACCTACGAATGTTGGGTTCCTTGGTTTTGGAAATACTAGTCTTTCTGAAATAATTGATCACCATGTTCCGGGTATAGATGTTCATTCTAATTTTAGTTTTGGCAATTATCGCTTGTATTTAGAGTATGTTGATTCTCTAAGGAGTTTTGCCGCAAATAATTTAAACTTTAATGGGGAAGGAGCGCGTCCTGAATCTGCGAACATTGAAGGCGCTTATAAGTTTTGCCTTTGTGGTCTTCCTAGCTCTATTGCGATTGGTTATGCACGTACGTGGGAAGCATTTGCATTGAACTTGCCGGAACAGCGCTATAATGCGGTATTTAATATATCAATTTGGAAAGATACTATTGCCAGCTTAGAGTATCGTTATGATATTAATTATCCGAGTGATACTTTTGGTGGTGGTAATGGTCCGTTTGGTTTCTTTGTTCCTTACTTCCCTGGTGATATTGGTAGAACGGGCAGCCAGGTAACAGCGCAGTTTGGGATTTATTTTTAAGGAGAAAATACTTCCCTCTTCCTGCCTACGTGCCGCGGCTTGTCCGCGGCATCCATTGGTTAAAGGAAGTAGAATGCATTTATATAATTCAAGATCGATGACTGGATGCCGCGGACAAGCCGCGGCACGTAGGCGGCAGGTAATGGGCGCAGCGGACAGGCGGCGGGACATCCCCCCCATCGCAGATTTATTTACACCATCTCCACTGCCATTGCAGTTGCTTCTCCACCACCAATACAAAGCGATGCAACGCCGCGTTTAAGTTGATTTTTTTGTAATGCATAAATCAATGTTACTAATATACGTGCACCGGAAGCGCCAATAGGGTGACCTAGAGCAGTGCCGCCCCCGTGAATGTTTACTTTATCATGCGATAAGTGAAACTCTTGCATGGCTGCCATAGTAACGACAGCAAAAGCTTCATTAATTTCATATAAATCCACTGTATCAGGTTGCCAACCAATTTTGTGCAGTAACTTTTGAATAGCTCCAATCGGCGCTGTGGTAAACCACTGTGGTTCTTGCGAATGTGTTGCTTGACCTATAATTTTGGCAATAGGTTTTAAACCTCGTTCTTTTGCTACAGATTCTTCCATCAAAACTAATGCTGCGGCTCCATCAGCAATGGAGCTTGAATTAGCTGCTGTTACAGTGCCGTTAGGATCGAAAGCTGGTTTTAAGTGAGGAATTTTTTCAACCGAAACAGCCATTGGGGTTTCATCTTTATCTACAACAATTTCGCCTTGTCGCGTTTTTACAGTTACTGGTGTAATTTCAGTTGAGAAGTATCCGTCTTGAACTGCTTGTTGTGCACGTTTAAGTGAAACGGTGGCAAATGCATCCTGCATTTCTCTACTGAATTTATAGCGTTTTGCGCAGTCTTCGGCAAAGAATCCCATTAATCGACCTTTATCGTAAGCATCTTCCAAACCATCTAGTAGCATGTGATCAAGTGCTTGTTGATGTCCCATTCGATATCCTGCTCGTGCTTTTGGTAATAAATAAGGGGCTCTTGTCATACTCTCCATTCCACCGGCCACAATAATTTTTGTGCTGTCTACCAGAATCAAATCATTTGCTAACATAACTGTTTTCATACCTGAACCACACATTTTATTAACCGTGGTACAACCAGTTGAAAATGGAAGTCCTGCAAAAATAGCAGCTTGCCTTGCTGGTGCTTGACCTTGACCTGCTGGGAGAACACATCCCATTAAAACTTCTGTGATATCGCTAGGGGAAAGTTTAGCGCGGGTTACCGCTGCTTTAATGACAGCTGCGCCAAGTTCAGTAGCAGGTGTTTCTTTAAAAGCTCCTAAAAAACTACCCATTGGAGTTCTTGCTGCTCCTACAATGACAATAGAAGGCGGTTTTGACATAAGTTTTATCCTTTTTTAATTGGTTTCCTCAAATAATTCTCTACCTATCAACATTCGCCGAATTTCAGATGTGCCTGCACCAATTTCATACAATTTGGCATCTCGAAGTAATCTGCCTACAGGATATTCATTAATATAGCCATTACCTCCAAGACATTGAATTGCTTCGAGTGCCATCCAGGTTGCTTTTTCAGAGGCGAATAAGATTGCAGCAGCTGCATCCTTTCGAGAGGTTTCGCCTCGGTCGCATGCTTTGGCAATTGCATACACGTAAGCACGTGCAGCGTTTAAATTAGCGTACATATCTGCTAGTTTGCTTTGGATAAGTTGAAATTCTCCAATGGATTGGCCAAATTGTTTGCGTTCGTGTGTGTAAGGTAACACGATATCTAAACAACTTTGCATAATGCCTAATGGCCCTCCCAGAGCACAATGCGCTCATAATCAAGCCCATTCATTAAGGATTTTTATCCCTTTATTTAACTGCACCAAGAATATTTTCTTCCGGTACTTCACAATCACTAAAAACAAGCTCACAAGTATTTGAGCCTCGCATTCCGAGCTTGTCGAGTTTTTGTGCGGTTTTAAAGCCGTTAAAATTTTTTTCAATAATGAATGCTGTAATGCCATGTGAGCCTGCTTTAGAATCTGTTTTAGCATAGACCACTAAAACTTCGGCATCTGGTCCATTGGTGATCCACATTTTATTGCCATTTAAAATATATCGATCACCTTTTTTTTCAGCTTTTAAGTCATACTGATTACATCAGAGCCGGCTCCGGTTTCACTCATCGCCAAGAGCGCCAATATGTTCGCCGCTAATCAGCTTAGGTAAATAATGAAGTTTTTGTGCGTGTGTTCCATGGAGACGAATTTGATTGACACAAAGATTTGAATGCGCGCCATAACTTAGGCCAACAGAAGCAGAAGCACGGCTAATTTCTTCCATTGCAATGACATGTTCAAGGTATCCCATCTGGGCGCCTTGATATTCTGCTTCTACAGTTATTCCTAATAAACCAATAGTGCCAAGTTTTGGCCATAAATCACGTGGAAACTGATTATTCCGATCAATTTCAGCTGCATAAGGAGCTATTTCTTGGGTAGCGAACTGATTTACTGAACTTCGCAGTATTTCTGCGGTATCACCCAAACCAAAATTGAAAGAGAGACGATTCTTCATAATATATCCTTTTATACCAGGGTCTGTTGGCATTGGATTTGCCTACTACAAAAAGCATAGGATTAGCTAGAATCTTACCAAACTTTTGTTAAATACGACCCAGTACTCTCCTCAAATTTGGTAAGATTCTAGCGTAAATCCCTGCTTTTTTCGCTACGGCAAATCCAATGTCAACAGACCCTACGCTTTGGAAAAATAATTTTAAGACTGTCATATTAAAAAACCAACATGGCAATAGTGAATTTGTTCCCAGCTCCAAGTATAGCTCAGGAAAATAGTCTTTAGATAATTAAAATGCTATTTCTTATCCGAATATTTTCAGTTATGCTGAAGAAAAACTGGAGAGATGGCTGAGCGGTTGAAAGCGGCGGTCTTGAAAACCGTTGAGGGGTATTCGCCCTCCCAGGGTTCGAATCCCTGTCTCTCCGCCATTAGACTTATGATTAGAAGGAGTATTTATTTGATTAAAATACTTTTAGTGGATGATCATAAAATTGTCCGGACAGGACTTCGTAAATTATTAGCAGAAGTTAAAGATTTTGAAGTGGTTGCTGAATTAAGTAATGGTGAACAGGCTTTAGAGTTTGTTGGGAAGAACTCAGTTGATATTGTTTTTATGGATATTGTAATGCCAGGCATTGGGGGCCTTGAGGCGACTCGTCGCCTTTTACAGATTAACCCAGAGGTTAAAATCATTATCTTAAGTGCCTGCGGCCAAGATCCTTACCCTTACCATCTTATACATGCAGGAGCAAAAGGTTATTTAACCAAGGAATGTCAGTTTGATGAAATGGTTAAAGCTGTTCATAAAGTTAGTGCGGGCGAAACATATTTTGAGTCTAAAATTGCTGAACAATTAGCGCTTAAAAGTGTTGGTGATCCAGATAATCTTTCTCCTTTCGCTTTATTATCGAGTCGTGAAATGCAAGTGGTTTTGATGTTATTAAAGCCATATAGCGTTACTAAAATTGCTGAGAAGCTGCATTTAAGTACGAAAACAATTAGTACCTATCGATATCGATTACTAACTAAACTGGGAGTAAAAAACAATGTTGAATTGATGCGGTTGGCGATCCAGTATAATGTGTTAGATAATTCTACTGATAGTCAGGATTGATTATTTATCTTAAATGCTATGAGTAGCATGATTGCAAAAACCTTCGACCATAAAACATTTTTAAAAAATCTAAGTAAACGCCCTGGCATTTATAAAATGCTAGATGAGGCTGGAGAAATTTTGTATGTAGGCAAAGCTCGCCAGCTAAAAAATCGAGTGGCAAGTTATTTTCAACAAAAAGGATTAAGTGCGAAAACCAAATCGTTAATGGCGCTGGTTGCAGAGATTGAGGTAATCGTTACTCATACTGAAAATGAAGCATTATTGTTAGAAAATAATCTGATTAAGCAATTTAAGCCACGATATAATATTTTATTTCGTGATGATAAAAGTTATCCTTATATTTTAATTTCTGATGAAACTTATCCGCGAATGGATTTCTATCGCGGTAAAAAACCCCGCTCAGGTCATTGTTTTGGACCTTATCCCAGTGCTTTTGTTGTCAGAGAAAGTATCAGCTTGTTGCAAAAAATTTTTCGGATTAGGCAGTGTGAAGATAGTTTTTTTCGTAACCGTACTAGACCGTGTCTGCAATATCAAATTCAGCGTTGTACCGCGCCTTGTGTGGGACTTATTGATCCAGATACTTATCAACAGAATGTTCGTTATGCACTTATGTTTTTGCAAGGCAAGAATTTAGAAGTGATTGATGAACTGGTTTTGAAGATGCAACAAGCTTCTAAAGAATTAGCTTATGAACAAGCGGCCATGTACCGCGATCAAATCGCACTACTGCGTAAACTACAAGAAAAGCAATCAGTTATGGGTCGTAGCATGGAGGCAGATGTGGTTACCTTTTTGATCAAAGGGGCGCTCATTTGTTTTCAAATTATGTTTATTCGTAATGGTCATTTGTTAGGACAAAAAAGTTTATTTTTACCCATGCCTCGATATGGAAATACCAATGAGATTTTAAACAGTCTTTTAGCACAATATTATTTAAATAATCCAAGTGAAATACCTGAGAAAATAATCGTTGGTTTGAACATAGATGAGAGTATTTGGTTGCAAAACGCTTTAGCTGAACAAGCGGGGCATTCAGTAGCAATAGAAACTCATCCAAGAGGATTGTATGCGCGTTGGTTGCGATTAAGTCTTGTTAATGCAACTGAAGCAATGAATCATCATTTGGCGGGTAAAAGTCGGATTGAAAGGCAGTTTGAATTGCTACAAGAGTGTTTTGGTTTTGAAAGTCAGCTAAAACGAATTGAGTGTTTTGATATTAGTCATACTAGTGGAGAATCGACAGTAGCATCTTGCGTAGTGTTTAATGAAAAAGGGCCAATTAAAGGCGATTACCGACGGTTTAATATTAAAGGAATTACGCCTGGTGATGATTATGCTGCATTAAAACAAGCATTATTTCGACGGTACGAGCAAATTAAACTGCACGATGAAAAACTGCCAGATATTTTGTTTATTGATGGGGGTAAGGGTCAGTTACATCAGGCGGAAGCAGTATTTGAAGAATTACAAGTTTCAGGGGTGTTACTCGTAGGAGTGGCGAAGGGGGTAGGGCGTAAACCTGGGCTTGAAACACTTTTTTTATCAGGAAAAAAACAGCCATTACATTTAGCTGAAGATTCATCGGTTTTACATTTAATTCAACAGATACGTGATGAAGCGCATCGCTTTGCGATTACTGGCCATCGTGGGCAATTAAGACATGCAAGGAAAGTGTCTTATTTAGAAAATATTCCAGGTATTGGTGCAAGTCGTCGTCGTCAATTATTACAGCAACTTGGTGGCATTCAGGAAGTTAAAAATGCGAGTGTGGATCAACTAGCTAGTGTGAAGGGTATTAGTCGCGAATTGGCTATAAGAATTTACGAATTTTTCCATGCTATTTGAGCTATAATGAGATTAGATTGTTAAGGGGGTGTGACCTCTTTTTGATGTAATTTTTAAGGTTAGTAAGTGGGAATGACTACTACGTTCCCTCTCCCAGCCCCGAAGCATAAAAAGGCTTCAATCGGTTTCTGGGAGAGGGACAGGGTGAGGGGAAATGTAGTTACTTATTGTGGTTTTCCCTCTCCCTGACCCTCTCCCAGGATAAAGTCTAGAGATTTTATAAACATTGGGGCTGGGAGAGGGGACGTAGTAGTCATTATTTTACATTAATTAGAGGTCACACCCTGTTAAGGTTAATGATTGTTAAAGACGAGAGAGTATGCAAGATAAATTTACCCAAGAATGGAATAAGTTCAGCGAACTTGTTCCGCCTATTATTGAATGGGAAAAGAAAAGAGCATTCAAATTAAGAGCTGATGGAATTTCTGATGAGACCAGGTTATTTGATATTTCTGAAATTGCAATTCAACTAGGGCTAATTAGTTTTGAAATTAATAAGAATTTTTTGTCTTTAAACGAAGAGGAAAAAGGGAAACTTGCCAGTAAATTGGAAGAGTTGAACAATATTATCGAGCAACATAAAATTTTGTTTTTTTGAAAATAAATTTTGGTAAAACTTTAGCCCTTAATGACGAAAAAATTATAAAGTTAGGAGTAGAGTTTATACTTTCTCTAATTGGGTTAATAGCCGGAATATTATTAGCAACTTTATTAGTAACAACAATGCCATGGGTGCTTTTACCTATCGGTGTTGCTGTGGCATCATTTCTTGGGTTAACTGCAACCATTAGTTTTTTTTCTGCTGGTTTAAAACTCAGTTTATATCAAGGTCTTTTTAAAGACATCGAAGATAATATGAATACAGTTTTTGATATAGTCTACTCAGGTCCTCGGGGAATGGGAACATTTCTGTCTTATAAAAGAGACATACAAGATGACTGGTTGCCTGGCTTATGGGGATATAACAGACCGCAAAATGTTTCCTCATCACCGACCCCACCTTCGTCTACCTCTGATGATTTACTTACCAAGAAGTTTGATTAGACGCTTCTGTTTCGGATCAATTAATAATGGTCGATAAATCTCAACTCGATCACCTGGATTAAGCATAGTTTCAAGCGAGGCAATCTTGCCAAAAATTCCAACCTTATTTTTTGCTAAATCGATTTCTGGAAATTTCTCAAGCAACTTAGAAAGCTGAATTGCTTTAAGTATGTTAGTGTTTTGGGGGATGTCTAAGCCGATAATGACCTGTTCGTCAGAAGAAAGATAGGCCACTTCAACCGCAAAATAATTATCCATAGACCTTATCAGCTCTTTCAATAAATGCATCAACCAGCGAATTGGAAATTTGGTGAAAGATAGCTTGGAATGGCAGATTAAATAATTTGTGGGCGATTTCAAATTCTAGATCGAGCACAATCTTAGAAGAAGTTGCAGATACTGTTTCAAATCGCCAAAAACCTTCAAGTTGTGACAATGGTCCATCTACTAATCGAATCTCAATGATTTTATTTTTTTGTAATCGATTACAAGTGGTAAAAGCTTTTTTAAGTCCGCCATAGCTTAATACTAAAGTAGCACGAACTTCATCTTCGCTTTCTGACAAAATAGTTGATTTAACGCACCATGGAAGAAAGTCAGGATAACTTTTTATGTCATTAACGAGCTGATACATTTGCTCGGTTGAGTAAGGTACAATCATCGATCGGTTGATAATAGTCATAGTACTGATCACTGTTAAGAGAAGAAAAAATTCCGCAAACCTGTCTTAGAGAAGTATAATACTTGGATGAGTGCTAAAAAAACATCTAATAAAAATTTAATTGTTGAAAACCGTCGTGCTTTTCATGACTACTTTATTGAAGAACGATTTGAGGCAGGTATCGCCCTCGAAGGTTGGGAAGTGAAAAGCTTACGAGCATCAAAAATTGCGCTTGCCGAAGGCTATGTATTGCTTAAAAATGGCGAAGCGTGGCTATTTGGCGCTCATATTTCGCCGCTCTCAACAGTCTCAACCCATATTCAGCCAGATCCGTTGCGAACACGAAAGTTGCTATTGCATGCGAAAGAATTAAGCAAGCTATTCGGCAGTGTTGAGCGTAAGGGATATACCCTTGTGCCTATTTCGTTATACTGGAAAAATGGTAGAGTTAAGCTTGAAATTGCCTTGGCTAAAGGTAAAAAGCAATATGATAAAAGAGCAACTTTGAAGGAACGTGATTGGCAACGTGAAAAACAACAGTTAATGAAAAGGAGAACCCGATGACATTCTTAGTCACTGAAAATTGCATTAAATGTAAATATACTGATTGCGTTGAGGTTTGCCCAGTTGATTGCTTTTATGAAGGACCTAATTTTTTAGTGATTAACCCAGAAGAATGTATTGATTGTGCACTCTGTGAGCCAGAGTGTCCGGTGAATGCAATTGTTTCCGAAGATGAATTACCGGAAAAACATAAAGAATACTTAGAGTTAAATGCGCGGCTAGCCGAAATTTGGCCCAATATTAATTGCAAAAAAGATGCACCAGCTGATGCAGACGAATGGGTGAAAGTAGAAAATAAACGCCAATTATTAGAAGAGTAATTCATGAATTTATTAGCCATAGAAACGGCAACGGATGCCTGTTCAGCTGCTCTTTGGTTAAATGGTATTATCACTTTAGAGCTTGCTATTGTTCCGAAGCAGCATACGCAAAAAATTCTTTTAATGTTGGATTCACTGCTTGCCAAGGCAGACATTACATTTTCTCAAGTAGATGCATTGGCGTTTGGTTGTGGCCCAGGGAGCTTTACCGGCTTACGGATCGCAGCCAGTGTGATACAAGGATTAGCCGTTGCTAAAGATCTTCCTGTTGTACCCATATCTACTTTAAATGCACTGGCACAAAAAGCTTATCGTACTGCTAAAACAGCTCAAGTATTTAGTTGTTTAGATGCGCGTATGCATGAAGTTTATGGTGGTTATTACTGTCTTGATGAAACAACAAAGCAGATGACGCTTTTTTCACCTGAGTTTGTTGCTCGTCCTGAGGCGGTTAATTTTCCCGCAGAATTTACTTGGATTGGGGTAGGAAGTGGTTGTAAGGCGCATTTAGAATTGTTTCAAGCAAAAGATCATTTCATTTGGCAAGAAGAAATCGGTGATATTTATCCTAGTGCTGACGATGTAGCGATGCTTGCTGCTTATCGTTTTCAGCAAGGAGAATATGTCTCTGCTGAACAGGCATTGCCAGTTTATTTGCGAGATAAAGTGACTCACACTTAGCCTAACTAACGTGAGAAAGGCGTCTCTGTTCCCTTAATTAATCGTTTAATATTTTCGTGGTGTCGAAGTAAAATTAATAGGCTTAAAAATAAAATTGCCGGTATATAACAGTGCGGGGTTAGAAAATAAGCATAAAGAGGTGTGAGTATCGCGGCAACAATACCAGCTAGTGAGGAATAGCGAAATAAAAAAGCAGTAATTCCCCAAGTTATTGCCACGGTCACAGCTAAGGCCCAAGATAAAGCCAGTAGCACACCAAAAGTAGTGGCGATACCTTTACCACCTTTAAAATTAAAGAATATAGGAAACATGTGACCTAATACGGCGCTTGTGCCAATAGCTGCTAATGCTAACCCCTCAATGCCAAGAATTTTTGCGGTGATAACTGGTATAAAACCTTTCAGAGTATCTCCAAAGATGACACAAATTGCTGAGAACTTGTCGCCTATGCGTAGCACATTGGTGGCGCCAGGATTTTTGGAGCCTTCAGTTCTTGGGTCAGGTAATCCTTTTAGGCGGCAAATCAAAATGGCGGAGGAAATAGATCCTATTAAGTAAGCAATTATGTTGAAAAATATTATCTTAACCATAGGTTCTGTTCCTAAAGTGTTGCTACAAAAAGCGTAAAACTGGCATTATTAGTTAATTTGTGCTATTAATATACATCCTAGTGTTTCAACCTTAAACACTGATGACTATAACATTATTTTATGGATTAAAAAATTTTAAGAGGGGAACTTCACATGTTATCTATGTCTCTCGATGCTATTGAAAGTAAAGCAAATCTTATTAGTCTGCACTTAAAAGATATCAATACACAGTTTGATCAGCCTGTTGAGAAGTTAGATGTAGAACAGGCAAAAACTGCGATTAAACAACTGATTGAAGAGATGTATGAGCTTGATGATATGGTTCACGAGCCGAGCTATCAACATGATTGTTTAATTGATTATTGGACATTGACCTCTTTGCATAATTGTTGGACAGAGTTAAAAGGAATATTGGAATTATTAGGAGATAAACGTCATGTCTAATCCAAAGGTTTATGCTGATAGTCGAGCGAAAATGGCTGAAGTTGGTTATCTTTGGGAGAATTTTCGTCTTGATCTTGACCAGTTTTTGAATAAGTTGTCACTTAAACAGCCTTTTGCTGAGGAAAGCGAGAGCGTAAATAGTTTTAGTTCGATATTCTTTAAGCCCAAGGATAGTTCGGGGTATGGATTTGATATACGCAAAGGTCCTTCGATTGACTTAACCTTAGATAACGAATCTAATACTCCAAAATTAGGTGGTTAATTTTAGGTTTTAAAGGTGATGGTAAATTTTTATTAAAGGGCGGCGCTTTATTAGGTATTGTGCACCACCCTTGTTCTTGTTGTGATATATACTTCTCTGAAACAGGTTTGCAGTTTTTTTCATCTCATTTTACGTCGAAATTTTAATGTTCTTCAATCAAAAAACCTCGAAATACAGGGAGTATTCCTGCGGTTTTTTTCAATCAGAACATTAAAATTTCTGGTAAACTGAGCGAAAAAATCCCGCAAACCTGTTTCAGAGAAGTATATGTTGCTAACTATTCGCGATTATCCTCTTATTCCTTATCCAGAAACTTGGCAGGCGATGCGTCAGTTTACCGATGTGCGAACGCCAACTACTACAGATGAGATTTGGTTGGTGGAACATTTTCCTGTTTATACACAAGGACAAAGTGGCAAAGCGGAACATGTTTTAAATTCAGGTGATATTCCCATTATTCAAACGGATCGAGGTGGCCAGGTAACGTATCATGGTCCTGGGCAGGTGGTCATTTATGTTTTGTTAGATATTCAGCGATTATCACTGAATGTGCGAGGATTGGTCACGCTGCTTGAGCAATCAGTCATAGCACTATTAGCAGATTACGGAATTTCAGCCCATAGTCGTTGTGAAGCGCCTGGCGTTTATATCGACCAGGCTAAAATTTGCTCGGTTGGATTACGTGTGCGTCGAGGACGTTGTTATCATGGTTTGGCGTTCAATGTGAAGATGGACTTGACCCCCTTTTCGGGAATTCATCCTTGTGGATATCCTAATCTTAAAGTTACACAACTCTGTGAGCATGTGGATCCTGTGGATTTTACCCAAGTTAAGTATGGGTTACTTAGCTATTTGGTGAGAGCGCTTAAAGGCTTTAAGAGTTCGCATTCAACTTCGAGTGGTATATACTGTAGCAAAAAATAACCGGCTTAATTATTCATGAGTACACCCATTATTAATGATCGCCCAGATAAGCAACGGGGTGAAGCCAAACTATCGCGTATCCCAATTAAAGTAGTTCAATTAGATACTCCGCTAAGAAAACCCGCTTGGATTCGCATTAAACCACCCTTAAACCCAAGAGTTAATGAGCTAAAAGAATTACTGCGCGAAAATCGTTTGCATACGGTTTGTGAAGAGGCAGCATGTCCGAATTTAAGCGAGTGTTTTAGCCATGGTACGGCAACTTTTATGATTATGGGCGATAAATGCACCCGCCGTTGTAGCTTTTGTGATGTGGCGCATGGTCGACCAGATCCATTAGATCTAGAAGAGCCTTTTAATTTAGCCAAGACTATTACGCAAATGCAATTGCGTTATGTGGTAATTACCTCGGTTGATCGTGATGATTTACGTGATGGAGGAGCAGGTCACTTTGTTGAGTGTATTCGACAAGTTCGTAAACAAAACCCAGAGATTACGATCGAAGTATTGGTTCCTGATTTTCGTGGGCGAATGATCGTCGCGCTTGATATTATGGCTAATGCTTTGCCTGATGTATTTAATCATAACATTGAAACAGTGCCCAGACTTTATAAGCAAGCTCGCCCGGGTTCTGATTATCAATTTTCGCTTGAATTACTGCAAAACTTTAAACAGTGTTACCCGCACATTCCAACTAAGTCAGGTATTATGCTTGGGCTTGGAGAAACGATTGCAGAAGTCTACGAAGTTATGGCTGATTTGCGTGCGCACCAAGTTGATATGATTACTATGGGTCAGTACTTAGCGCCCAGTCGCTATCATATGCCGGTGGTTGATTATATTACACCAGAAAAATTTCAAGAGTTGGGCGAGAAAGCTAAAGAAATAGGTTTTTCGAGAGTAGCAAGTGGCCCATTAGTACGTTCTTCTTATCATGCAGATAAGCAAGCTGAAGGTGATTTACTTTAACTTGGTCGTAAAGGGGTGCTTCAAATACAAACATTAGACTTCTTTCGAAACTCGCTTTGGCTAGGGAATTTGAAGAAGGCTCGGAGCGCAGAACCGGAGTGTACTTAAGGGTACATGAGGATTCGAGCACCGAACCGACGTACAAATTCCCAGCCAAAGTAGAGGTTCGAAAGAAGTCTATTGTATTTTGAGGTGCAATAGGTATACATATGGTTATTGACGAACTAAAACCTTTCCTTGATTGGTTACATTTACACCCGCATTGGGCTGGTTTTTTTGTTTTCCTGATTTCTTTTGGCGAATCCATCGCCGTATTTGGCTTATTAGTTCCAGGCTCAGTCGTTATGACTGCTATTGGTGCCTTGATGGGTGCAGGTATTTTGCCCATTTATTCAATGATGATATGGGCCATAGTTGGTGCTGTGCTCGGCGATATCCTTAGTTTTTGGTTAGGTTCTCATCTTCATCAAAATGTTCGAAATATTTGGCCATTTACTCGTTATCCACGGGTGTTAACCAAAGGCGAAGAATTTTTCCAGCGTCATGGTGGTAAAAGTGTTTTTCTAGGACGTTTTGTAGGGCCAATTAGACCAGTAATCCCATTGATTGCTGGCATGCTAAATATGAAGCCATTACGTTTTTTTATTGCTGATATACCTGCAGCTATTGGATGGGCCCCTGCTTATATGTTACCTGGTATTTTGCTCGGTGAACTTTCATTGAAATTGCAACCAGAAATTGCAACACGATTTTTATTAGTAATTTTTGTGTTGTTGATGGTGCTATGGTTGATTTATTGGTTATTAAAGAAATGTATTTTAGTTATTACAGGTAGTATTAATTATCTTCTTACTCGTATTTGGCTGCGTTTTTCGCCTACCCAACGTTGGATGGTATTTATGCGGGTTCCGGGTAATAGCCAGGATGCGCATCAGTTTAGAACTTTGGTATTTTTATTATTATTAGCAGCTATCTTTTCCGCTTTAGTCTATAGCGTTATTCACCATGGCATTTTTACTGATTTTAATCAGCCAATTTTCCATTTCATGCATAGTCTGCAAAATCCTATAGCAGATAATGTGATGAATGGAATTACTTTTTTAGGTGCTAAAGAAGTTATCTTGGCTATGTCATTTGTCGTTGCTTTATACCTGGTAGCAAAGCGACACTTTTGGGCATTATTTCATTGGATCAGTGTGATTGTTTTTTGTTATGCGGGGGTTGAGTGGATTAAGAATTGGATAAAGTCACCTAGACCAGGTGATTTTCTTTATCATACTAGTTGGTCTTTTCCCAGCGGACATACCACATTAACTATGGCTACTTTAGGGTTTTTGGCGGTTCTTTTAACCCAAAAATCTTCCATTTTTGTAAGACGCTGTTGCTATAGTAGTGTAGCAATGATTGTGATGATAGTAGGTATATCACGCCTTTATTTAAGCTTTCATTGGTTTAGTGATGTGATAGGAGGAATAATATTAGGATTGTTAATTGTTGTTGGCGTGACATTTTCTTATCGACGACGTAATAGTGAGCCAGTTCAATCCACTTCTTTATGCCTCGTTGCTTTGTTAAGTTGGTTTTTAGCGTGGGGCATTTACACCTTACACTATTTCGATCGCACACCTAAAATGAATGCTTCTTATTCATCTGTTCGAGTGTTAGATGAAAAAATTTGGTGGACACAATCAGGCTATGAACCACCGCTTTATCGTACAAATCGATTCGGTAAACCAGTACAATTAATTAATATTCAATGGGCAGGTGATTTAAAGAGCATCCAGCAGGAATTACTTAAACGTGATTGGAAAATACCCGCCAAGCCGGATTTAACTTTAATTATGAGCAGTTTTGCCAATAAAAATAAATCTAACCTTAATCCTATTTTATTTACTAAATATTATCGTGATCGAAAACCAGTATTGGTGATGACAAAGGTAGTGGATAATCAGCGTCATTTAATTATTCTTAGGCTTTGGAATAGTCACACTATGTTACATAGCAGCGGTTATTCAATTTGGGTAGGAACAGTAAGTTATTATAGGCCATGGCAGTCGGTGTTTTTAAAACATAATGTTGTTGATACGTTAATGGCTATTCCGGCTATTGATGAGTTTAAAAAAGATTTAGGTCCTTTTGGTTGGAAAGAAGTTTTTTACCAAGCCAAAACGCATCCTAATGTAGGTGAGAATGCTGATTGGACAGGTTACGCTTTGTTAATTAGGCCGAGTACAATTTAAGCGGAGGTAAGGAATGAAATTTATAGCGGGTCAGTTTCCACAAACGCGGTTTAGGCGATTGCGCAGGACAAAAGTGTTGCGTGATTTATTTGCAGAAACAAGACTATGTCTTAGTGATTTAATCATGCCAATTTTTGTTAAAGAAGGTATCGCTGTTAAGCAGGCGATTCAGTCTATGCCTGGGCAATACCAATTAACTCTTGATGATTTGGCCGAAGAGATTGCTACAATTGTGTCATTGGGAATTACTGCAGTGATAGTGTTTGGAATTCCTGCACATAAAGACACAGTAGGCAGTGATTCTTTTGATGATAATGGTATTGTGCAAAAAGCTATTCGTGAAATTAAGCGAGTTGCTCCTGGCTTGTTAGTGATTGCCGATACTTGTTTTTGTGAATATACCTCACATGGGCATTGTGGCTTTGTAGATGATCGCAGTGGGGTAGATGATGTTGAAAATGATAAGACACTGGAATTGTTAGCGAAACAAGCTGTTGCACAAGCAAAAGCAGGCGCTGGTATGATTGCTCCAAGTGGTATGATAGATGGAATGATTAGTGCTATTCGTAAAGCACTTGATCAAGCAGGTTTTGACTATATTCCTATTTTAAGTTATGCGGTGAAATATGCTTCCGCTTTTTATGCACCCTTTCGTGAAGCTTCAGAAGGTGCTCCTTCGTTTGGCAATAGAAAAAGCTATCAGATGAATCCAACCAATGGAGAAGAAGCAATCAGGGAAGCTTATTTTGATTTGCAAGAAGGTGCTGATCTATTAATGGTAAAACCTGCCATTGGTTATTTAGATGTGCTTTATCGATTAACGCAAACTTTTCCAGGTGTTCCAATTACTGCTTATCATGTAAGCGGTGAATACGCTATGTTAAAAGCAGGAGCAAAAGCAGGGTGGTTAGATGAGCAGCAAGTTGTTTTAGAACATTTAACCGCTATAAAGCGCGCTGGTGCAAGTAATATATTAACTTATTATGCGAAAGAAGTGGCTAGCTGGATAAGCGGCGGCTAGAGGGTTGAGTTCTTAATATCAGCTCAAATTTTGTGCTTTGGTGTATCATCTTGCGCTGGTGTAACGATGTTTTCTTTACTAACAGTAGTGGCAGCAGATTGAGGTTTAGCAAATACTCCTTTGTAACTATGTTTTAAAGATCCATGCTCTGAAAGATCTATAACAAGTGGCATTGAATTTGCTAATTCGTTGATACCCGTTGCGCCGAAATTTTTTACAGAAATTGAGGGTTGTCCGTTGGGGCCTCTCTTCACCATAGCATCAAGCGAACCGTCGAGGAAAACTTTCTCTAAATTTCTTGGATTTGATCCATCAACGATTTTAGTAGCCGCAGGATAGTGTAATAATTCTCCTGCCGTAGCTAAGTTTTGTCGTGCTTGAGCTTGTTTATCTTCCAAGAGCTCTTTAGTAAGATTAAGAATGGGAACAGTTGTTACAAGAGTTACTATCGGTGGAATAGGTAAGCTGCTGATTTGTTGCC
The DNA here is from genome assembly GCA_963844535.1 of uncultured Gammaproteobacteria bacterium. Classification (GTDB taxonomy): domain Bacteria; phylum Pseudomonadota; class Gammaproteobacteria; order CAWJOP01; family CAWJOP01; genus CAWJOP01. Next base: position 214,788 of record CAWJOP010000004.1, read on the forward strand.
CAAGATCGGCGAGTTGTGTTGGTGATAAGCCGTTAATGACAATCATTAGATGTGATCTGGGCAAAGCCATAATATGTTCTCCATAACAATTTTAGCAGGAAACTATATAAAAGCTCCCTCCTCGTAATAACAGCCTCACGAGAAGAGGGCTAATACGAAACCGTAATCCTTTGGATTATAATTATAGTTTTTGCACAGATTGTCAACAATTATCTTTTTGGTATCTACTCCTCCACGTCCCAGTTCAAGGTTCCTCCGGCTTGGTATTCAATAACCCGAGTTTCAAAAAAGTTTTTCTCTTTTTTAAGATCCATGACCTCACTCATCCAAGGAAATGGATTAGCTGCACCAGGATATTGCTCAGCCAATCCAATCTGGGCCAACCGACGGTTGACAATAAAGTCGAGATATTCTTTAAACATGGCAGCGTTGAGCCCTAAAATTCCATGCGGCATGGTGTCCACTGCATATTGGTATTCTAAACCTGCACCTTCTTTAATGAGTTCAATCATTTCCTTTTGGAAGCTAGGTGTCCAAAGCTCAGGATTTTCAATTTTAATTTGGTTAATAACGTCGATGCCAAAATTCAAGTGCATTGATTCATCGCGAAGAATATATTGTAGTTGCTCTGATGTGGCGGTCATTTTATTGCGTCGTCCCATCGAAAGAATCTGCGTAAATCCAACATAGAAGAAAATACCTTCAAATACAACATAAAAAGCAATTAAATCGCGCAATAGTCGTTGATCATTCTCAAAAGTACCGGTGTTAAAATTAGGATCACTAAGACTTTCGGTATAAGGTAAAGCCCAAGCAGCTTTTCTAGCAACAGAGGGAATTTCGCGGTACATATTAAATACTTCTGCTTCGTCTAGACCTAAACTTTCAACGATGTGTAGATATGCGTGAGTATGTATCGCTTCTTCAAAAGCTTGTCTTAGTAGATATTGGCGACATTCTGGATTGGTAATGTGTCGATAGATAGCAAGTACTAAGTTATTTGCGACCAATGAATCAGCGGTTGAAAAGAAACCTAAATTACGTTTTATAATCATTCGCTCAGCTTCACTTAAGCCATTTGGATTTTTCCATAAGGCAATATCAACTGCCATATTAATTTCTTGTGGCATCCAGTTATTTGCACAAGCAGATAAATATTTCAGCCAGGCCCATGTATATTTTATTGGTACTATCTGATTTAAATCGGCTCGACAGTTAATCATTCTTTTATCGTCAACTTGAACACGAGCAGCGCCCATTTGTAGACGTTCAAGACCAGCTGTTTCGCTGGCAAGTCGTAAAGTTGCTTCTACACCCATTGGTTATTTCTCCACGTTTAATTTATTTATTACTCACATGCTTCACAAGCTGGATCATCAATTGGACATAATGCTGGCATTGCTGCTTCAACGGTTGATGGTTGTACGGCATTTAAAGCTTTATCATGAACTGTCGATTTTTCGGTATTAGTAGCGCCCAATGTACGTAGATAATAAGTAGTTTTAAGTCCACGTATCCATGCCATTCGGTAGAGTTGGTCAAGTTTTTTACCAGATGCTTGTGCCATATAGAGATTTAAAGATTGTGCTTGATCGATCCACTTCTGTCGTCTCGATGCTGCTTCAACCAACCATTTTGTATCTACCTCAAATGCAATTGCATACAGTTGTTTAAGGTCATCCGGAATCCGACTAATCCGACTTAAACAGCCGTCATAATATTTTAAATCATGTACCATAACTTCGTCCCAAAGATTTAGGCGTTTTAAGTCTTCAACCAGATAGGGATTAATAACAGTAAATTCACCAGATAAATTCGATTTCACGTACAGATTTTGATAAGTAGGTTCAATCGATTGTGAAACACCACAGATATTGGAAATTGTAGCAGTTGGCGCAATCGCTAAAACGTTAGAATTGCGTATTCCTTCGCTTAAGATTTTTTTTCTAAGTGCTTGCCAATCTAATGTTTGGCTACGATCAATTTCAAGATAAGTTCCTCGTACTTTTTGCAACAGTTCAATTGAATCAATTGGTAAAATCCCTTGACTCCATAATGAGCCTTCATAGCTTTGATAGGCGCCTCTTTCTTTTGCAAGATCGGAGGATGCTTCAATTGCATAATAACTGATGGCTTCCATTAATCTATCGGCAAACTCAACAGCCTCTTCTGAAGCATAAGGAATTTTAAATTTATATAATGCATCTTGAAAGCCCATGATGCCGAGGCCTACTGGGCGATGTTTGAAGTTGGAATTTTTTGCTTGAGGAACGCTGTAGTAGTTAATATCAATGACATTATCTAGCATGCGCACTGCTGTTTTAACAGTTTGTTTAAGCTTTTCGTGATCGATACCTTGAGCATTGATATGTGCAGGAATATTGATGCTACCTAAATTACACACAGCAATTTCATCAGCAGATGTATTGAGTGTAATTTCTGTGCAAAGGTTAGAGCTGTGAATGACACCGATATGTTGCTGTGGAGAACGAATGTTGCAGGCATCTTTAAATGTCATCCATGGATGTCCAGTTTCAAATAACAGTGATAACATTTTTCGCCATAAAGTAATCGCTGGTATTTTTTTAAATAGCTGGATTTCACCACTAGCTGCTTTTTCTTCGTATGCAATATAAGCTTTTTCAAAGGCTTCGCCATAAAGATCATGTAAATCTTTTACTTCATCTGGAGAAAATAGTGTCCATTCTTTTTCCTCAAATACACGCTTCATAAATAAATCTGGGATCCAATTTGCTGTGTTGATGTCATGTGTTCTGCGACGATCATCACCAGTATTTTTGCGTAGCTCCAAAAATTCTTCTATATCAAGATGCCAAGTTTCCAGATAGGCGCAAACAGCACCTTTACGTTTTCCGCCCTGATTAACTGCAACTGCAGTAGCATTGAGCACATTTAAAAACACTACAACACCTAATGATTTTCCATTAGTGCCTTTAATATGTGCGCCCATTGAACGAACTGGAGTCCAGTCATTACCTAAGCCACCTGCAAATTTTGAAAGTAACGCGTTATCTTTTAAGGCACTAAAAATTCCGTCTAAATCATCAGGAACTGTTGATAAGAAGCAACTAGAAAGTTGTGGCCTTAATGTGCCGGAATTGAATAAGGTAGGCGTTGAGCTCATATAATCAAAGGAAGAAAGCAGTCGATAAAATTCGATTGCTTTGTCGTCTTTGTTGGGTTCATTAAGTGCAAGACCCATTGCTACACGCATGAAGAATGCTTGCGGCAATTCAAACCGATAATTTTTATAGTGAATGAAATATCGGTCATAAAGTGTTTGTAACCCAAGATAAGTAAATTGCATATCGCGACTAGGATCTAGTGCAGTGGCAAGTTTTGCCAAATCGAAAGTATTGAGTTTTGCATCTAACAACTCAAGTTCAATACCTTTTGCAATATAGTGTTTAAAATAATCGGAATAGAATGAAGCAATTTCTTTGTATGTTAGACGAGAGTGAAGGCCTAAAAACTCATATGCTTCATTACAGAGTTCGTGGAGCAATAAACGTGCAGCAACAAAAGTATAATTAGGTTCTTGTTCAATGAGTGCCCGAGCGCTCAGTTGTAGTGCTTTATTAACTTCTTTGATTGGCACGCCATCGAATAGGTTGCGCAGCGTTTCATCAAATAAGAATTGCGGATTTACGTAGTCAAGTTTTTCACAAGCCCCATCAATAATTTTTCTTAAGTGGAGTAAGTCAAGTGGTTTTCTTGAGCCATCTGATAGAACCACAGTGAATTGTAGTGCTACTGGTTGCGATGCTTTAGCTTTTTGTTCTCGTTCTTGTTTCCGTTGCTCACGATACAAGACATAAGCGCGTGCAACTTTATGTTTTTCGGCGCGCATGAGAGAAAGCTCAACTTGGTCTTGGATATCCTCAATATGGATATTTGCACCAGTTGGCATTCGCCGTAAAAAAGCATTAGTGATTTGCTCTGCTAATAAATCAACAATTTCATGAATCCTGTCAGATTCTGCGGCAGTGTTTCCTTCAACTGCGAGAAAGGCTTTAGTAATAGCAACTTTGATTTTGGAGTCATCATAAGTTGTGATAGTGCCGTTTCGTTTTATGACGTTGAGCTGTCCAGGTATGATGATGGGTATAGCCATTGGGTTCCTCTCTTGAAGTACTGCGGGTATATCAGTGGAAAATACCTTATCTTGTTTCAAAATAAAAAACAAGCAAAAACACAATATATAGTGTGTAAACTAAATATTAACCACAAGATAATGTGGTTTTTTGATCTTGAAAACGTTTGAGTAATTTGTTATAGCAAGGTTGTTCGGAATTTAAAAGAGGTATTTTATGGATAGTTCTTTAAGAGAGATGACAGCTCAAACACGGCATGCGTATTTTCTGTTAGGGCTTTTGGTAATTATCTGGGGAACTAGTTGGCCTATTAATAAGATAGGGTTGGCATATATATCGCCCTTATGGTTTAGTTTTCTACGATTAGTTGTTGCTAGTGTATTTATGCTAGGGGTTTTGTTGTGTAAAAGAAAATTTTATTTACCCGAGAGGCGCGATCTTGGGGTCATTTTTACTATTGGTTTATTCCAGATTGGACTGTTTACAGTTTGTATGAATCTGGGGCTAATGTATATTGGCGCTGGAAGAGCAGCCTTTTTGGCTTATACTTCTCCTTTTTGGATGCTGCCTATTGCTATCTTATTTTTTGGGGAAAAGCTTTCTTGGTCGAAGGGGGCTGGGTTTGTCTTGGGTCTTAGTGGTGTGATATTGCTATTCCCGGCAGAAATTTTTCATTTATCGGATCATAAAATATTAATGGGTAATGGCTATTTATTACTTGCTGCAGTATGCCTTACAGTACCTCTGTTACATGTTCGTTATGGAAAATCTAAGTGCGCGCCGTTAGATCTTATTTTTTGGCAACTGTTTATTGCGACGATTTTTGTTGGATTAGTAACATTTTTTGCCGATCCAAACTCCTCTATTCATCGGGGAGAGAATTTGTTTTTTTATCTGTTTTATACAGGAGTTTTAGCTACTGGATTAGGTTTTTTGTTACTTAATATAGTAAGTAAAAGTTTACCAGTTACCTATACATCGTTTTGTTTATTGGGCGTACCCTTTATTAGTCTGATTTCTTCTTTGTTGTTGTTGCATGAGCAATTAAGCTTAGTATCTAGTACGGGTATGCTGCTGATTAGTTTGGGGTTGGTATGCTATTTACGCTAAGAGCCTGCTCAAAGTGAGATTTTGAACAAGTTTTAATTTTCGCGCGCTATCATGGTGGCAGATGCTTGAGCAGTTGGCATGATGATGATTTCGCTGATGTTAACGTGCGCGGGGCGGGTTGCACAATATAACACTGCATCAGCAATATCATGGGGGGTAAGCGGTTGCATACCTTTATATACTGCGGCAGCACGCTGTTTATCACCTTTGAAACGTACGGTACTGAAATTAGTTTCAACAGCACCTGGATCAATGCTACTTACTCTGATATTAGTGCCAAATAAATCCATGCGTAGGCCCTGAGTGAGCGCGTTGACCGCATGTTTTGTGGCGCAGTATACCGCGCCGTTGGGATAAACTTGATGGCCTGCAATAGAACCAATATTAATAATGTGACCTGAGTTTTGCGCTATCATTTTTGGCAAAATTTCTTTTGTTACATACAGTAAGCCTTTGACATTAGTATTGATCATTATGTCCCAATCTTGAGGATTGCCATTTTGTAGCGGTTCCAAACCTAAGCCTAATCCGGCATTATTAATTAAAATATCTATTGTTTGCCATTCAATAGGTAGTTCGCTAAGTTTTGTAGTAACTTCACTGTGTTGACCCACATCAAGTTGAAAAGTATAAATTTTAATATCATGCAATTTTTTTAATTGTGTGGCTAAATCGTTTAATACTTCAATGCGGCGCGCACATAACAATAGATTCATGCCAGCCTTTGCAAATTGCTCTGCGCATGCTGCACCAATGCCACTTGATGCGCCAGTAATTAGAACGGTTTTATTTTTTAGCATAGTATTTTCCCGGTTAATTAGGGTCTTATCCAAAAGTCCATGTTAAGCTTCCAGCGAGTAAATAATGGTTACCTCTTTGTTCGCCAAATAAATTCTGAACTACCGGGAAACCAGCACCTAATTGAACAATTAATTTTGGGGTAGAAAACCATAGTGATGGAGTGATATATATAACGTTTCCTCCCGAGTCAGGATCAGTTATACCATCTATTATACTTCTTTGTGTGTATTGACCGTCTATTTCTATAAGACCTGTAAATATGTATTTGGAGCTTACGGCGCTGATGTTTTTTCCTATGCCAAATTGATAAAGAAACTGATCACCAAACTTTAAGCCATTGTGTGATGTTGTTTGTACAACTCCATCAGAATTAAAACCAAACCACTCTACAGAGCCGTAACTAAAAGTGGTGCCTAAAAAAAAAGTTGATGAACCAAAGCCAGTAGCAGGTTGTTTTTGAGCGGATCCGGTAGGGAAAGTAACATTAGTTACAATAGTTGCTTGATTGTAAGAGTAGGAATTTTGTTTAAAGTAAAGCGAGTATTCGAATTGTAATAATGTATCTTCTAATCCTGAAGAATGATGGTTGTCTTCTCGGTAGCTAGCTGCAATAGGGCTATTAAAAAGTACGGAAAGCTTATCGGTAATTTGGTATAAAATGCTTGAGCTAATATCTACTGCATGTTTTTCTGTGCCGACGAAATTATCAGCAAACAAGGAGATTTGCGTTTGATTTTTACCAATCATGTTTTGTCCAAAACTGATTAAAGGGCCAATTTGTTGCGAAAAGGGTAGGGCGAAATTACCGATTTTGGGTGGTTCTTCAGTTTTTGCTGTAGTGGTTTTAGTAGTTGTTTTAGTTTTGTCATCCGTCTCTTTCCCATAGGTAAAGTTAGGGAAAAGAAAGATTAAAAAACTAATTGCTGTTATGAACCGCTTAGTTTTAGGTATTAGTGGCATAATTTGTAAAAACCGTAGATTGGAGCTATTAGAAGTATATTGGGATATTGCACGCTTTTTTGCTATTTTTAGCAAGTTTCTATATTTTCTTTCCTATACAACAAGCGGAGGAAGGGAGAAAATAGGTAAGGGTTGGGGTTGAAGTATCGACGTATAATCTATGTTACGTTGTCCCTGGCGAAGGCCATTCGTGATAGTGAGAGGAGATAGGTGTTTTCATGGCCGAAGACCAGGGATCCAGATGCGGTAATCAGAGGATCTTTTCATTATTGTATCTGGATCCTCGCGACTCGATTGCGAAAGTTCAGTACTTCTTTCGCTATTGCGAGCAATCTCGCGCGAGGACGACATGACGTAGATCATGCGTCAATACCTCAGGGGTTGTGGGCATGCGGTCTGATGGTATACAAAATGCTATAAGAGGAATGTACAAACAAAAAAAGAACCTGCCATACTTTCATCCTTGATAGTAAGCATCCTTGCTTATCTCATGATCCTTCTTAATCCTTTTGAGTATGGCAGGTTCCTTCAGTAATAAGGATAGGCGAATTTGGCCAAGGTGTATGTAAGATAGTTTTGATAGTGGTTGTAGGATATTCATAATTTTTCATTGAGTATTTTGGGAAATAAAGTATGACAAAAAAAAGCAATGATAGAGTGAGTTTAATTCTAGCGGTACAAGAACTTCTGCAAAAAAAAACGGTAGGAACTCAAGAAGAAATTAAAGCCGCGTTAGAAAAACAGGGGTTTGTTGTTAGTCAGGTTAAAATTTCGCGTATTTTGCATAAGATCGGTGCAATTAAACTAAATGAAGGTAACCAAGTAGCTTATCGTTTGCCGGTGGAATTAGTATCAGTTACGCCTAATGATTCTTTAAAACAAATCATCTTAAGTATCACTCATAATGATTTTCTGATTATTATTCAAACAGCGCCGGGGTGTGCGCAATTTGTTGCGAGATTTTTAGATCAAAAGAAGGATGCTGGTATTGCTGGAACGGTAGCAGGAGATGATACGATTTTTATTGCGGTAGAAAGAACTAAAAAAATAAAAGATGTTTATCAGGAGATTTGTGAGTTTCTAGGTTGATTTAGCAATAAACTCTAAACAATTCCGGAGCAGATTAAATCTGCTCCGGGATTATGCTTGTTAGAATGGGTTATTTCCAGTAGAAAATGGGTTAAGATCATCATAATTGTCGGCATTGTCGACCACGGGAGGTTGTTCATCTAACCAGTTGTTGAGGTCATCGTCTCCTCCTAGATTGAGATTGTCACTTAATGTATCACCATTGTTTTGATATGCATTCCTTGCTTGCTGTTGTTCCTGAGTCAAGTTAACAGCTGTTCTAGTTTTGAATGCTTCTATTTCTTGCGCTGTAGGTTGATGAAACACAGGATGGCCATATGCTGAATTACCTGGTTCTTCTTCAGGATCTCTGGCTAGCACTCTTCTATCTTGTAATGGTTGTTCTGGATCCTGGGCTATGATTCTTCTCGGTTGACCATCATGATTGTCCAAATCGTTATAATCTTCACGACGTGGTCTTTGTGGGTTTTCTTGATGTTCAATTTGAGATGTAGGATCTTTCTTAAAGAACCAGCTGACTACTCGTCGAATAGTATCTAATAGATGAGTTGGGCCAGTAATTAAGGCTGCTCCAGCGAAGGTTGCCGCTAGAGTTGCTAATAATCCACCAGAAGCAGCGATACCAAAGCCTGCACTAAAGAAGCTAGTGGTTAAGCCGATAGCGCCACCTGCCGCTCCTAAGGCCATAAAGCCAAATACTGCAGGGGCAATAAAGTAACCCACGGTTACAACCAAAGCGGCTAACAATAACACTGCACCAGCTATCATCAAGCCAGCTTGTACTGGATGATCTTTGGCCCAAGTTTTTAGCTCAGAAAAGCAATGCTTGAGGAAATTTAAACTGAAGAAAGAAGCTTGACGACCATTGGCGGCTTCCTCAGTTTTATAGGCATCATATTCCCGTTTAAGCCAATGGATTGCATAGCCAATCCCGCTAATTGCTGCAGCTGCCGCAAAGCCAACTGCAAAAAATGCGAGGAAAGGAGCGGCGACTAGGCCGATTGGTGGGAAGAAAGCAGTTAAAATTAAACCGGCTGCAACACAAGCAAGTGCAAGTAGCAAGAAATTGCCAGGATGGAATATCTTACGCAAGGTTGCAATGCGTGACCATTTTATAGCGTGAGTACTGCAAAAATTTTGGCGCTGACCGCAGAATTGGTTAAAGCTGACTGGTTGGTCTAAATTTTTAATAGCATAAAATTTTGTTCCAGGTTGTGCTTGAACTTGGAACTTACTAAGTTTTTTCGATATTAACGCTGTTCCAGTATCATTAAAAAGTTCAAAATATACGAGAGGAAGATGTTTTTGAGATGTTTTGTTAGTAAGATTAGGTCGTAAAGCTTCATGAGATCCATTGTATATATCTACTTCTTGAACTTTATGTCCCCGATTATGCAGAGCGGTGAAGCAATCAGCAGGGTCAACACATTGTGCAACCATGGATTGGCTGATGGTTCCATTTTCATTGACATAACATTCATAAATAGCAAAGTTATTTTCGACAGGGGGTGGTTGGGGTGCTGCTTCTGGATCTTCGGCTAGGGTTCTGTCCTGGACTACATCCTCTGGATCTTGGGCTATGGTTCTGTTCCTTCTCCCTCTAGGTTGCTGGAACAAGAATGCTGGAACACTTGTCTCTTCACCTAATACTGGATTAGCCTGTCTGCTTGCCCAATTGCGATGAGCGTTGGAGAATTGTGAAAAGGTTATATTCTGCTCGCCATTGTCTTCGTCGAAGGATTTTTGCAAAATGTAATAGCATTGACCATCCGGTTGTAACGTAACCGTAGAGTCGTCGTTGGGATCATGAGCTTCATAGACAATGTCAAAATTTGCCTCATTTCCAACTGTAGTATGATTTACGCGAGGATTTGTTGCTGCGGAGTGCAAATTTTCTGCTTGGGTGTTATGTCCCTGCGAAGCTAAATGAGCAAATAAGTCCGGTAAGTTGCTAAATTCAGCGACCGTTCGGTACTTTGTTTCTCCATTTTTTTGATAGGCTACATATAATACAAACTTCATTTTCTAACTCCTCATAAACTAACTTTAGGATTAATTGTTTAAGTGTACCAACCAATCCTTAAGGTTTTATGAAGGCTAGAAAAAATTTGTATTTTTTTGCCTTTAAATCGATTTCCCGTCTTTTTAAGGTCTCACTTTCATGGATCCCGCGGACAAGTCGTGGCAGCGGGATGTAGGGGTTGAGATAAATTGTCAACATGCCCTAAGCTACCATTTTAACATATTGAGTAATTTTTGAACAAATCTAATTTTATTGACTAAGCTTCCTGTGGACTATTCTGTAAAAATTCAAGTACATTTTTAGGACGATAATCTTCCACTAATAATAGTCTATCCATTGTTGCTTGGCTGATATACTCATTACTTGCAGGTAACATTGCACCGATGGTTCGAGTTTGAGCGCCAAATAGCTGGTAAAATAGGGTCATAGAATCACAGAGAACACCCGCTGGTTTAGGTAGCGGTTTTTGCTGTTCATCAAATGCTAAACCACATTCTGCTGCTTGATGCCACATCCACTCAAGGGCACAATCAGAAAGTCCAGTTTCTTCGTATCCACCACCGACATTACTGTGCGTACCAGGAAACCAGGCTTGTTCAAGCACTTGGTTTGTTGCAGTAGGCTGTTTAGTCCATATACATGGGGCAAAAGGTTTGCGCCGTTCATCTACCGCGAGCGCTTGGTATGCGTAATCCACATGGCTGCTTAGCGTTACGTCGTGGAACTCCCATATATTTCTGCCAATATGAAAGGGGAGCGGGATGCCTAAAGCGCCAACTGTATCCCAAACTCCGATGAACTTTATATTGAAGTCTGGCCAAGAATATTTAGCGCGAAACTCAATTGATTTTGGTGCGCTTGGATGTGTTTCATCCGTACGATTTCGGTAGAGCTCATACGCTTCTTGGTATTTTTCTACATTTTTGTCTTTAAGGATGCCACAATTACGAATAAGGCCAGCTAGGCTTCTTGCCGTATAAGCGCCACGGCTGAAACCAAATAAAAATAATTCGTCCCCGGGGGAATAGTTAAAGACTAGGAATAAATAGAGATCTTGAATATTTTGTGAAATGCCGTAGCCTAAGGCGCCGCCAATATAGTAATCCCATAGACCTCCATGTGCTCCTATACCAAGGTGGTAGCAAGCAATCTGTGGCGTGCCTTTTTTATCAAAAGGTAAGATTGCGGCAGCTAATTTAACTACATTAGTTGGGCTTGGTGCGCCTTGGTCAGTTTGTTCTGGTTTGCTCCAGGTGCCATCTGCACAGATTATCCAGCGTTTGTTCATAGTAGCTTCCTTTGCATTTTTAGTTATTAGAATTTGAACAAAGTTTTTGGGTGAATTCAAGTTATAGCATTTATCATAAATATCGATGACATTTATTGTTTTGCAGTAGGTGGTGTTGAGGTTTGATCAGGTGTGGTTTGGGGAGTAACTTCATCAGCTTTTTGCTCAGAATTAAGTGGAAAAGGGGTAGAGGTGGGTCTTACTGGTTGGCTTAGAACGCCTGGATAAGATGAAGCGAACAATGGATCTCTGTTTTCTGGAGCTGTTTCTTTTATTGGATTAGCCAATTGATCAGGTGAAGATTTGTTTTTATCTATATCTTCAGAAGGATTTGTAAATTTATTGGCAGATATAGTTGCTTGTGTAGGGCCAGTAGCTTCAGTTGATGGGGCTTCGGCTTTTTTATCGTGTCTCCATTTGGCAATAGCGTAGCCTATCCCTAAAGTGAACACTGCAAGTGCGATAATTGCATAATTGGTATTTTGCAGCCGTTTTTCTTTAGCAGTAATAATAGTAGACATTTGATCGTAGACCTCTTGATAAGCAGGGTGGGTAGGATTTTTTGCTTTATATTGTTCGAGTGCTTGTTTTGCATCAAAAAGAGTTTGTTGATAATTTTTATCAAAAACACTGAGTGTTATGATAGGGTTAATTGTGTTAATCAGTATTTCAGTATTTTTTTGAAAATTTTCAACATTAGTTGCTGTTTTTTCAAGCGCATTTTTTAGCGCAGCTAGCTCTTGTTGATTTGCATTTTCACTGCTGTCGATGGAATCTGCTTTAAAATGATACTTTGCTGATGAAACTTTTTCTTCAATCTTTTTTTTCACAGCGTCTTCTACTTTTATTTTTATTTCATTAAGGTTGTTTCTTAATCCTTTTTTGTATTTTTCAGGTAAAGAAGTAGTATGATCAAGCTGCTGTGATAAATTTTCAAAGTTAGCTTGAATCTTTGCAATTGAATCATTAGTTTTTAATTCGGCTGAATTTTTAAACTCAGTTCTTTTTGCTGCAAATTCTAAGCTAGATTTTTCTTTTTTCAAGTTTTGAATAAACTCTTCTGTAGTTTTCATCAATGAATTTGCTTGTTCAATCAACTGTGTTCTTTGCTGTTTTACTTGGTTTGAGGTTGAGATGGCACTAAATTTATTGATGGCTTGTTTGAAGTTAGTACATGCTGTTTCTAACGCGGTTATATTTTTTTCTCGATCTTCAGGTTTGCTACTGAGTAGAGCTTCAAATTGACTTAGTAATACTACTTGTTGTTCGGTTAATTTGGTTAAAGCTTCGCTATAGGTTTTTTTGTTTTCTGTAGAAGTAAAGATACTGCTGTTTTCCCAGATATCCTTAAGAATTAAATTGGCTGAGTTTAGATCTATTTTATTAGAGGTGATTTTTTCTGCATTATTTGCTATCCAATTCGCTATAGGGTCTGGAGGAGCATTGTTATTGGTAATTTGTGAAAATGATAAGTCAACTAAATGAAATGGAATATTGTTGGCTATATTATTAATTGAAGCAATTGAATGTTGCAGTTTAGATGAAAAAATCTCAGGAAGTGTATTTTTTTCCAGTGTATCAGTTAGATTAACGATTGAATCTTTAAATAATTGAGCTTGTTGAATCTGTTGTTTAGTAACAGTAGTATCATGCTCGTTATTTATTTCTGTTAGCGTAGCTTCATAGGTAACAATAGCTGTTCTTAGTTGCTTAATTCTATCCTCGATATTATTGGCAGTAGTGTCTTGTTTGAAAAACGCGGTCATTAAGTCAAAGGTTGCATTGTTTAAACGAACTATGGATGTGTTGGCTAGATTGCTTGATGGTTGATTAGCTAAATTATTTAAACTAGTTGATAGTACTTTTCGCAAATTGGCCCATGATGCTTTTGCTTTATCAATTGTTTTATCACTTTGGTTAGCTACCCACTCATTTACAGTATTTAATTGATTTTCAATAATTTGGCTATAAGACTTAAAGTTACTATTTATATCTTGTAGTTGTTGAAATTTTTTGGTCGCCTCAAGTAGTTGTTTGGCTAATTCAATAGTTGTTTGATTTTTTTCTTCACTAGCATCGCTCGATTTTTCTACTGATTCAATAACAGTTTGGTAGGTTTTTAACGCTTCTTTTAGGTTTTTATTAGCTTGAGTTGGATCGTAGTCAAGCAATGGAGCAATAGCTGTGTTAATAAACGCTAAAGTTGCTTGATAAATTTTTACTACTGGTAGATTTTCATCTAGCCCTTTATTAGGAATTTTATCGGGATACTCTTGCCATTTTGCTTTAATAGCGGTCAGTAATTTTTCTTCTAAGTGAGTTCTTAAATTATTTAATGGTTGTTCATAAATTGCTTTAACTTGATTTGCTATGGCAGTATGTTTTTCTTCTAAGATATCTGCAGTGCTTATTTTATCGAGTTGTTCTAATATTTCTTCTTTTTCTGCTTTAATTTGTGGCATTAATTCTGTGGTGATGGCTAGTGTTTTTGTTGATTCTATTGTGGCTTTAATTGCTTCTTCGAAAGGTGTTCCTGCTAATTGATCAGCAGTTTGTTGGTAAGCTAAAAACCTTTCATTTATTTGTGCTTGATCAAATAGGACCTCACCTTTAGTAAATTGATTGATAATAATGTTAAATAGCTCCTTCGCTTGTTGAAAGATTGCCATTGGCGAAAAATTATCGCTATATTTCTGCATGAACTGGAGTAACGTTTCAGGATTTTTTGCTTGTTTTGAAATAAGAGTGCTGATAGGAACAACAGGTAAAGGAAATTTTTGCTGTTGTTGCCCCTTAACCTGGTTGGCAACGAGATGATCATCAACTGATTTTTTATTCTGTGCTGGTATGACATATTCTTCCAGCATTAAATCTGCAAGTAATTGTTGTTTTTGCTTCGCTTCAGCTAATACTTGGGTTAGAAAATTTTGAAAATTGCCAGGTTCAGTTTTAGCTAGTTGTTCGGTGGTTTTTGTAATTAAAGCAGTTAGTTGTCTACCAAGTGCTACTAATTCATTAACTTTAAAGGCAAACATGTCTCCATAACGTTCTGCTTTTTTCCCTAAAGGAGTTTTTTTACTTTTTTCAAAGGCGCAAAACCCTGTGCGTTGTTCAAAGTCGTGCTTTAGTCTTTGCTGATTTTCTGGAGTATCTTTTGCAGACCTGCCGGCAATTTTTAGTGTGTAGGGGATATTATCTAAATTACTCGCGGCTTGTTTTAAGTAAGCTACAAAATTTTGCTCTTCAGTGTTTAGCAAATTATCACTGTAATCCCAGTTGAAAAATCCCATTGGGTTACCTCTACTGCAAACTTGTTCCTTAGTTTTAAGTATAGGTTATTTACCAAGGTGGAAAGTTTGCGTAGGGATAGTTAGCGAAAATTCGGTGATAAGTTCAATAATTAACAAATTATGAACGGACAGGTTTGTAAATTTGTAACCTAATTAGACTGGGCAAATTCGCGGTATTATTCGCGACATCCCATGTGGATCCCGCGGACAAGCCGCGGAACGTAGGGTTTGGCGCAGACGTAGGGTTTGGCGCAGACGTAGGGTTTGGCGCGGGACGTAGGGTTTGATGCAGGCGCAGGGTTTGGCGCAGGACATAGGGTTTGAGATAAATTGTCAACACGCCCTAGGAGAGGTGGACGATATTTTTCCGTACTAATCTTTTAATAAATAGTCAATGGTGGTAACTAGTCGTACTTTTTTGTCAATAGAACTTGCTTGCGCTTGACTATCACTAGCATCGCGAGGTGTTATTTCGAAAACCCCCTGATTTGCTCGACGTAAGCGGCCTAATTTGTTTTGAGAATCTTTTGCAAACTGTTTGGCAACGGCATAAGCGCTCTGAGTTGCTTCCACCAGCATTTGTGGCCGAATTTCATCTAATTGAGTGTAAAAGTAACTCGGGTTGGGATTAAGGTCAGAAGCGTAATCTGAAGTACTAAAGCTAAGATTGATACCTTTTTTGATTAGCTCAGTGGTCTTTGAAGAGACTGCTTGAATTTGATCAACATTTGTCGAACGAATACGCACCCCGCTGGTTACCACATAACGGAGCTTATTTGCAGTAGTATCAGCAGAAGAGTTTGTCACTAAATCTGTAACACGTGTAGGACGAATTTCTATTTGTTCTTGTTTAAACCCATTGGTAGTTAAGAAAGTGATAATGGTTTGTTGATTTGTGATCATTTTATCACTCAGTGCAATCAAATCGTTTCCTGCTTCGCGATAGTCAATTTCCCATATACCTAAATTGGCTTTTACGTTTCTTTCAGAAATGCCTTTAATAGTTACAAATCGTTCTGTTTTTTTAGCTTCAATAATTGCTTGCGATGTGAACATACCTAGGCCAATTAGGCCAATTGCTATTCCTAAAGCTAAAATAGTGGATTTTAATAAAGAATCATTCATGGGGTAATCTCCTTGAAAACTACACTAAAGATTTTGAAAGCTAACATTAGCGCTGATTCTCTTGATTTTACATTTAATGTTTTAATTACTACAAGAGCGTACATATAAATAGTTAGCTTTCTTCAAGTGCTATGTTTTGCTTGGCGAGCTCCTATATAACTAGTTTACATTTCGTATTAATTTATATAGATTACCGCTCCGGGATATATGCGAAGTTTAACCAGCTTAAAATCAAGGGAAAAAAATGAATTTGATCATTAAAAAAAGGTTTAAATGGATAGGTTTTCTTTTAGGAGTAGGTTTATCGGCTAGTGTACACGCTGCTCAAGAGGGATTTTACATAGGATTAGCGCCAGGGATAAGTAATTGGAATGCTAATTTTAGTAATAAATATAATCGGACTATTTCAGACCCCAATCTAGGTGCACCATTTTCTTATTTTTCGGAGCTAGATGGTGTTGCAAACAAGCCTCTACCAAATATTAATCTTTTGTTAGGCTATCAACAACATATCAGTTGTCAGTACCTGCTAGGTGTTGAGTTACTTGGAGGTTATCAAGGGGATAAGCTCTCTTTCACTGATCAACTCGATACTGCCTTAAGTTTTGCTCCAATTGCCTTAACAGAATTAACTGCTAAAACCACCGTTCAGCCCAATTATATAGTGGATTTAACCATCAAACCTGGTGTTTTGTTTACCAATACGCTTGTTGGTTATCTGAAGGCGGGTATTGCCTATGCTCATACAAAGACTAACTTTAGTGTTGATTATAATTCGACGTTAAGCGGTGCTGGTTTTTCTATAAACTCTGATCAAAGCAGTAAGAGTATTTGGGGTTACACTGTGGGTTTAGGGATGGAAAAATCATTTGAATGTAGTAACTGGACTCTTTTTGGTGAGTATGATTTTCGTCAATATAATAGTACGACTCTTAATACTATCAATTTCGTAGAGACAGGAACTGCTGCGATAGGAGCACTGCCCCTTACTACAAATGGTACGTATAATCGCAACTTAAATAATTACAGCAATTCATTTTTAGTCGGTGTGCGGTACTACTTTGATGGTAGACCTCAAACATGCTGTTAAAAGCATTTAAATCAATTGCCTCCTTTACCTTAAAAAAGTAAAGGAGGTTGTCGATCGCTAATCTAATCGGCCATATTTTCAAGAAAATTCAAAATTATTTTAGCTACTTGGCTAGGCTGCTCAATTGGACTGACATGTCCGCCTGAAGTCAGTTTAAATTCGGCATTTGGTATCCATTCTTTAAGTTGCTGACCTTCTAAAGGTAAATCAACGATATCGTCTTCGGCAGCGACCACAAGTGTTGGAGTTTTAATTGCGTGTAGCCAATGGCTCGAATCGAATGCTAATAGTGCTTTAAGTTGACGTTCTTGGTCTTCTACAGTTTGAGGGTACGGATTGTTCTGGAAAGCCTGTTTAAAAGCGATAATATTTTCTGGGTTAGTTAAATAGTCGCTTGAAAGACACCATAGCATACTTGTTTCTATTAACAAATCAGATGGGATATTTTTTTTACGAAGGTTTAGAAGATTTTCAGTTACTTTTCTGGTTCTTACATTAATTTTAGCTGTTGAGTTTAATATCATCAGCTTATTAATTTTATCAGGATATGTTTGTGCAATGATTTGGGCAATGGCTCCACCCATTGAGTGACCTAAGATATGTGGGCGTATCAAACCTAATTGTTGAATGAGAGCCATTACATCTTCAGCCATGGTTTCTAAAGTAAAGGGAATGCCATTATCTTTTGTTTGTCCCACTCCACGATTATCAAATATTAGTACTTGGAATTTTGCAGTGAGTTTATCAAGTATGGGAAGCCAAAACGTATGGTCGCAAGTATAACCTGCAATTAATACCAATGGATGACCCTGGCCGTGCAGCTCATAATAAATATTAATGTCATTAAGATTTAATATTGCCATGCTGGGTTACTTTTAATCCCTAAAACTAGTTTTTAAAAATAGATGACCGTCAATTTTGTGAATATTACTCACAGCACTGTAATAAGAAGTAATTTATGATGAGCTAATCATTATAAAACGAACCCGCCAGACAGGCGGGTTTGCTGAAAAGAATGAATAAGACAGACCAAAGCTATTCTGAATCACTACTCATTCTTAAGCCTGGAGTAGAACTGACAGTGACTTTTATAGATCCATTACTTTTTTCAGCAATCTGTACATTTTGCTCAAAGTTTCGTGTTGGAAGTTGCTCATCAGCTGGGAAAAAAGTCCTAAATCTAATAGAGATATCTTTGTCTTGCTCGTCGTCGTCATCAACAGCAATACGCTGGGTGGCATCCATGTTTTGCTTTATCTTTATTTCTGTTTTCACCGTACCATCTTTTTTAATTTTCTCTTCTGGGTTGTCGCCAAAAAGGTTAGCTTTTACAGCTTCTTCTGCAACTGTTATTCCCTTTTCTGCAAGTTTGCCCACAATATAGCGAACAATATTGCTAAGGATGTTTTGTTTTGTAGGCTTGTTTGGCTGTTCCTCTTCAACAACATGGATATCGTCTAATTTTTGAAATTTATATTCATGTTGGCTCATTTGCCTACGACGAAAAAAGAAATATGCTGCAATACCACCAACGACCAAAAGGCCAAGTATGACTACAGCTGTAATAGTGACGGGATCTAACATAAATACCTCCTAAATATTCTCAAAATTCTGCTTATTATATCGTAAAAATGGGCAAAAATACTATTCTTTATCAACGATTATTATTATTTCGGTGTAATAGTAACTAATTTAACCAAGTCAATCCGTTTGATTAATCTATACCAACGAATAATCACTACCACAGCACCTAGCGCAATACTTAAGGTTAACCCCC
This sequence comes from uncultured Gammaproteobacteria bacterium, assembly GCA_963844535.1. GTDB lineage: Bacteria > Pseudomonadota > Gammaproteobacteria > CAWJOP01 > CAWJOP01 > CAWJOP01. The sequence goes on from CAWJOP010000004.1 coordinate 233,456, forward strand.
ACCAAAGTCCTGCACCTTGAAACTGAAAAATAAAGCCAAAAGAAAAAGCCAACATTAAACCCATAATCCAAAAGGCAAAAAATGAAGCAAGCATAGTAAAGCGCACATCTTTTAATCCGCGTAAAGCACCGTAGCCAATTACTAAACGAATACTTTCTACCAGGTAAAAAACGCTAAGAATGGCTAAAAGTTGGGTGGTTGTGCGGACTAAATTAGCCATGGCAGGATCATGAATATTAATATCTAAGCTTAAGAAAATGTGTGGAAAAAAGTAGAACGAAAAGGCTAAGATAAAAGCACAAAGAAAGCTTAATGTTACGCCTACATAGGTTGCATAGTGCACACCACTAATATCTTGACGACCCGCGGCATGTCCGACGCGAATAGCTACAGTTTGGGCAATGGAAAAGATTAATACGATAAAAAAACCTAAATATTGCATTAGAATCTGATGGGCTGCTAACAAGGTAGCGCCAAACTTTGCCATCCATAAAGTCATAATGGCAAATGTACTAACTTCAACAAATCCCATAAAACCCATCGGTAATCCAATTAAAATGAGCTCTTTTAAATAAGTGCCATGTATTTTGCCCACCTCTCCAAACAAATTCAGTTTTTTATAATGTTTTGATGTGACTAAATAACTCATCATGGCGATGACCGCAATCGTCCAACTGACTGCCAGTCCATAACCGACACCTGCAATACCACAAGCAGGCAAGCCAAATTTTCCGAAGATAAAACCATAGATTAATAAAATTTCCAAAGGGATATTGATGGAATTACTAACTAAAATAAATTTTGTATGACCCATGCCTTCTAAACTTTGTTGAATGACCATCCATATCATGAGTCCGGGAATTGTCCAAAGGAGAGAACGTAGATATTCATGGGCTAGTTGTACCACATGAGGAGTTTGCGTGTGCCAATTTAGCAGGTAAGGGGCGCTGACTAAAATAGCCATTAGTACGATACTGGTTAATAGGCTTAATAAAAATGCTTGGCTTACGATCTGGCGAATAGCTTGCTCATTTTTTGCACCGTATTGATGTGAGACCAATACGCCCACTGCATTAAATAGCGCAGTAAATAAGACAGATAGCGCCATAAAAGCACTGTATACCAACACATTTGCGGCCAGTGCATCTTGGCCTAAGTGTGCCACCATCGCTGTACTAATGAATGGACTGAAAGCTGCCATGGATTGAGAGAACACTAAAGGTGTGCCTAACGAAAGGATACTTTTAAGTTCACTTTTAACTGAGTGTTGTACAACGGACGAAGACATACAGATAATCCGAGTTAAATAGGAATTTATAGACAAGTATTATTTTATAGTAAAATCTCTGCGTCAAAATGGGGCCGGAGAGTCAACTTCTGTATTTGATATTGTCGCGGTGGTTGTGGCAGTTAGTAGCCAAAGAGAAAGTGCTTATGCACAGCAATACAGTAATATATTAGCATATATTAGCAGAATAAATCTTAAGTTTTTGTATGGTATAATGCTTAAAGTTACTGAGGAAGTTTAAATATGCGTAGATTAGGTTATCGCCATTTATCTATTGATCAATTTCTATTTTGGCCTGAAAAACGAATAAAGTTAGTATATAAGAAAGAAATTCGGGCTGCTGATCAAATGAAAGGCGCTTTTCAGCCGCTTCGAGATATGCTTAAAGATGTAGTAGATACTTTTAAGCCTTATCGTTCTGTATGGTTTGTTAAAAGAGATGCAAGACAACCCATTGATGGGTTAGAAAATATTTTAAAAGGAATTTTTGAGTTAATTGTTTCCCCTCTGTTGTTTTTGTTATGCCCAATTTACTACGCATTTCGGGCAGAAAGTCTGAAAGATTACGGTGCAAAAGTAGGTACACTTTGGCTACAGTCACTGAGTTGGTTTATTCATGGTGTTTTAAGTGTCCTAAGAGGTGCAACACAAATTGCAGCGACTCCTTTAACTTGGTTGATTAAAATACCACTGAGAGGACTAAACACGTTGATTCGATCACTATTGGAGGAAAGTTTTGCAGTGGAAAATAATCCTGGCGTTAGATGATTAGTGGCAAAGGCACGTGAAGCAATGCAAGGACAGGATGAGGTAGAGGATAAAATCTCCAATTATCAAGATGCACTAAAGCTAGTAGGGCAAATACATATGAAGTTTATAGATGGAATTATGAAAAAGGAGCAGTATAACGATATTACTCAAGAGAATTATGTAAAATTCTTTAAGCCAGTTTGGTCTAAGAAACAGGATCATGAGCTGAAAGTTTCTACAACCAATGATCAAGAAGTTTCTACAGCCAATAATCAAGCAGTTCCAATCGCTAATGCTGGTAGCCAAGAAGCTCGCATAAAAGAAGATATTAATAATTATTTAGGATTATTTCCAAATTAATGTTGCTTTTTATCCAATATTTCAACTGTTAGAATTTTGCGCTTTTTACTTTCCCATCGAACTGTAAACAATCCATAACTCGCTGATGCTGAATAGCACTCAGTTCATCCAGGCTAAAGTATCGATATTCTGAATGTTCCGTACTTAATTGTATTTCATGGCTTAACATCTCGCATCTGAATATACATGCATGTGATTGATAAGCCTGGTGAAAATACATACCGCTCATATATAAAATATTTATTTCAACTCCTAATTCTTCAAAACACTCACGTACTAAAGCTTCGTGGATAGTCTCTCCAGGTTCCAATGCACCACCCGGCAGCCCCCATCCGTTGTCGCCATAAGTTGCTTTTAATTGCAATATTTTTCCTGCTTTGTCCGTGAATACTCCATGTACACTTAAGCGAAATTTATCTTCAAATGCCATATTTTATCCTTTATTTATCGTAGTTCTAATTTGGTTATGCTTAAATTTTATCGATATCCCAGTATAAATATTCTTCTAAATGGCAATAAAATTTTGTGATTCTCTTGTATAGGATATGCTTTGGCAACTGCTTTGAGGTAGGTTGAAGCAAATTGGATTTGATTCTTCTCATCCATAGCAGATAAAACCGGTCTTAACCCTGTTCCTTTTACCCAATCAAAAATGGCTTGATAATCCGACATTGCTTGAAAATATTCAGTTTCCCAAAGCTGTATATCTTTTGCTCCTGCTTTTGTTAACAGATCGTAATACCATGGCAGGTTGTAAAAAGGTTTCGCCAATATCCCATAACGCAAATTTTTTAACAGCGGTTGCCATGCCATATGATTTTGTAAAATACTAATGGTTATTTGATGTGTTGGTGCGTGAAAATTATTTGGCATTTGAATTCCAAATACTCCATTAGTATTAATAAATTTTAGCAATTTAGGGATCAAAGTTTCATGTTCATCGAGCCATTGCAAAGAGGCATTGGCAAATAAACAATCAATTTTTTCTGTAGGTGCAAAATCTGCAATATCACCTTGAACGAAAGTAATATCAGGATAAGCGGCTTTTGCTGCTATTAGCATATCAGAGGATGAATCAAGCCCTACTACGTGAGCATGAGGCCAGCGGTTTTTGAGCAAAATAGTGCTATTGCCCGGGCCACAACCTAAATCATAGACTGTTTTGGGTTGAAATAAATTGGGAATAGCAGCAAGTAAATCTCGCGCAGGTCTTGTCCTTAAATCAAGAAATTGACTATAGGTTTTAGCATTCCAAGAATCTGTCATGTTTTTTCGGGTCGCTTGAAAAATTCGTGGGTAAGTGCCATTCCCGAGAATGACGCACTAGTGTCCTGGGAAACTGTATAATAAGCAAGCTGTTTTTCTGTAAAAAAATAAAAATATACATCCCCTCTCCCAGCCCCAAAGCATAGAAAAATCTTCGAGTTTTATTCTGGGAGAGGGCCAGGGCTGAAGCATCGACGCATAAATTGTGTGCATCGATAAATATTAAAACGTCCCCTTCTCCCAGCCCCATAAGCCATAAATCACGGGTCTTGTCCTGGGAGAAGGACAGGATGAGGGGAAATGAATGGATTTGGTAGAAGCTATTTTACTTTCTACTACTTCTATTAAAAGTTAGCGTAGGATGAAAATTTGATTTCTAGATTTGCCCTCATCCTGTCCTTCTCCCACAATAAAGTACAGTGATTTTTAATAGCTTATCGGGGTGGGAGAAGGAACGTTGTCGTTATTATTGGTGCACAAGTTTTAATTATGCCTATACAATTTATCCGTCGATGCTTCAGCCCTGGCCCTCTCCCAGAATAAAACTCGAAGATTTTTCTATGCTTTGGGGCTGGGAGAGGGGATGTATATTTTTATTTTTTTACAGAAAAACAGCTTGCTTATTATACAGTTTCCCAGGACACTAGTGCGCCTTCATCGGGAATGAGAATTAAATTATGAGGAAGGCGAACTAACCCATAAATTCTTTAAACGAACGGTTTTTTCTATGTTAAATAATTTAGGTTTGATACGGTTTTTAATCGGGCTCAGAAAATCATATCGGGCAATGTTTTATATTTATCCAACTAAATTTTTTGCCTGTTCCCAAATGGTCATTAATTCAGTAAAAGAATAGCCTTTTAAAGTTGTTAATCCTTGTCTTTTGGCAATTTGTTTGACTGCATTTAGTCGGCGTTCAAATTTCAGAATTGCTTTTTCTAAGGTTTCTTCTGGATCAAATTGACAAAAAAAACAGAGCGAAAAGGTTGCATGTAGTAAGTCACCAATTTCCTCTTGCAATTTAGTATTATCGGAATTATCTACCAGATTGGTTAAGTGCGCGTTGATTTCCAAACATTCACTTTGAATTTGTTGGATAATTTGATCATGATTTTCCCAGCTAAAACCAAAATCATCTGCTTCTTGTTCAAGCTGGGTAGTTTTTTCTAATAAATTCATTGCTATAACAATTTAAAAAGTTCCTTTTCACCTTAATTTTTATGTTTCAAAAGTAGCACGAGCTAAGATCTAAAGGCAATGTGAATTTCAATGTAGATTTTGAATAAATTAGTGTTAAACTGCAAAAATTTTATTAAAGATACTAACTTGTAGAGGGTAAGTACATGAGTCAAGATAAAACTACTACTTTAGAGATTACTAAACAACCTGTTAATCAACAAGATCAGCAAGGAAATACAGCGCTTCATAGAGCGCTTTTAAATGGCTCTTCTTTGGGTTATGTTCAAACGGAACCAGATTTTGCATCAATTGAAATATTTTTAGCTAACGGTGGAGATGTTAAGTTAAAAAATTTTTCCGAGCTCACTGCGGATCAATTGTTGCATCCACATAAATTTCAGACTGAAGTTTACGACGATGACGGAGCATGGAAATTTGGTGATAGAATTATTAGCTATAGAAAAAAATATTTCAATTTAGTTATGAAATATCAACCAACCTTTGAAAATATTAAATTTTTCTTTGAAAGTGGAGTGACCAATTATTGCCAGACAGAGAATTGTCTTGAAATAAAAGTTTTTGAGTTGTCTCAAGACTGTTTAGAAAATCTTGTCCTTTGGTGCAAAAAAGGTATAGAAATATTTGACCAAACAGCTAAGCCCTCAACTATTTTTGAAGGTTCTCTAGATAAAAGCGCTGTTCCAAGCCATCTTTGTGATATTAAGCTTATAAAAAAGTTGCTTCAGAGTTGTGAAACTGAGCTTTACTGTCTTAAACAATATCCTTATCTTACTGAAATTGTTGAAAAAATACTTGCTCCTTGTTATCGAGAAGCAATTTTGACAGCATTTATGCAAGAGGAAGACATAAAATATGCTTTTGATTTACTTTTAGCACAGCTTGAACAACTTCCACTGAACGATGAATTAAAAGCAAAAATTAGAGTATTAGATAATGAACTAAAAGAGCGTATCCAAAAAAATTATCCTCAATATACTTCCTTAAATGAAGAAGGGAAAAGTTTTATTTTTGCATTATTTGATAAACTTAAAGAGATACTTTGTGAGCGACAAGCACAATTGGACATACAAAAAGCTACAAGCTCTAAATTGTGGCAAAACACAATCACCAATTCTTTAGTAGAACGTTTCAACGCTCATAAATCTGAACATCAAAAAAGTTACAGTTCTGTTTTGAGCCAGCTTACGGCTTATCAACCACAAGGTATTTTTATTAACCCGCCTCAACAAGCTACGACGTTAACTACACAATCGAATACATCTGCCAGTTTAGTAGCTGATGAAACGATAGAAGAGAGGCGTAGAAGACTTGCCGATGCTGCAGAAAGACGTTTTAATCCAAAGCCTCAATGATGAAATTTTTAGGATTTCTTACCAAATAATTTAGCCGCCCGTTTTTTTACTTGGGCTGGTGGTACATTTTCGATGTGGGTGGAAATGTACCATTTGTGCCCGTAAGGGTCTTCTATAGCACCAATACGATCGCCATAAAACATGTCTTCGGCTGCTCGTGTAAGTTTCGCGCCGGCAGAAACTGCGCGTTTGATCACGCCATCCACATTTTTAATGTACAAATGTATTCCCACTGGCGAATCACTATGAGTTTTAGAGGCAAGTGCATTTGTTTTGGGGCGTTGATCTTTGGGACAATCTGCCAACATGATTTTTGAATCGCCGATTTTTAACTCCGCATGCGCAATACCTCCCTTAGGGCTTTCCATACGTAACATCTCTTTTGCGCTAAACACTTTCTTATAAAATGCAATCGCTTTTTTTGCATCTTTTACAATAAGATAAGGTGTAATGCTATGATAGCCTTTTGGTATTGCAGGAACTTTTTTAGTGGTTTGTTTCATGGAAATTTTTTTAGTTATCGATGTGCTTTTCTTAGTTTTAACAGCAGGTTTTTTGGTTTTTGACATGATGTATTGTTCCTAAATGAGTTTTTACTTATTCTTTCTTATGTATTTATTTTTCCAACAGAGCATCCATCGTGATTTTTGCGTTCATCAACTTGGAAATTGGACACCCTTCTTTGGCACTATTTACTATTTCATTAAATTTACTTTGCTCAATATTGGGAACTTTAGCAGTCACTTGCAAATGAATGGCAGGGATAGAAAAACCTTCCCCAGATTTTTCTAGTGATACTGATGCTGAAGTTTTAATACTGTCAGCCTTAAATCCTTCCTTTTCGAGAGAGGCAGAAAATGCCATTGAAAAACACCCTGCATGCGCTGCTGCAATTAGCTCTTCTGGGTTAGTTCCTGGCTGATCTTCAAATCGTGTTTTAAATGAATAAGGAGTAGATTTAAGTATACCACTCTCTGTTGATACTGTTCCTTTTCCGTCTTTCAAACCACCATTCCACTCTGCTGATCCATAACGTTTCATAATTGCTCCTGTTTGTTTTAGAAATACTGTACGGTTTAATTCTCTATCTAAAGTGCATGCTATAGCAATACCTATAGATTAATTTACAGCAATATTTATTTCTTCCAGTTTTTTTAATTCCAGCCTGATATCTTCAACGCATGATTTAAAAGATGCTTTTTCAAAATGTTGTTCGAGATAAGCTGTTAAATAAGGCCACTTTGATTTTTGTAAAGGAAAACCAGACAAATACATGTTGAGAAAAACACTTATGATAGCCACATGAGCTATTGTAAATTGCTCAGCTACGAAATATGGTTTGCCAGCAAGCTGTTTTTCTAAATAATCTGCAATAGGAGGAAGCTGTTGTGAAAGGGCTATATCAATTGCTGTTTGATCAGGTTTTCGATTGCGATAAAGCGGAACCAGCACGGTTTGATAGTAGCAAGGCGCAATGGCTTGAAACAGTGCTGTATCAGCATATTCTTCTAACCACAATGCTTGTCCTAATGCTGGCGGATTTTTGGGATAAAATGACGGTGATGGGTATTTTGCATCAATATAAGCACAAATAGCTGAAGAGTCAGCCACGATATAGTCTCCATCCTTGAAAACGGGAATTTTTCTCAAAGGACTAATCGCTTTAAATTCTTCGGATACCTCAAGCATAGGTTTAACTGGGTTACTAACAAAATCGATATTTTTTTCTTGTAGTAAAATCCTTGGTTTACGTACAAACACTGAACCTGGCGCGCCATATAAAATTTTCATTGGAACAATATCCTATCAATGGTGTTATGATAAAAGCTCTGATCTCATTCTATAAGAATAAATAATCATGAAAATCATGAATAATCAATATAAATTAATATTAGCTACTGATTTAGATGGAACTTTTTTAGAAGGTGACGATCGTATAAAACAATTATTTTATAGTGAATTTTTACGTTTACGTGAACATGTAATGTTAATTTATGTGACAGGTAGACCAATTGAAATAGTAAAAAATTTTTGTTTACAAGATTATTTACCTCGACCACATTTTATTATCGGTGACCATGGGTACACATATTGTCGATGGGGTGAATTTTAACCCAGTAGAACCATTACAAGCGCCTATTATCCAGCAGTGGAGGAACGGTAATGTTTTTATAAAAAATTTATTAGCTAATGAAATTGGAATTCAATTGCAACCTTTAGATCCACCTTATCGTGTAGCATATTATTATGATTTGGCTTGTTTAAAAAATGAGACTTTACAAAAAATTATTGCTGCAGGTTTTGATTTCATTTTATCTTGTGATATGTACTTAGATATAGTTCCAAAAGGTGTTAACAAGGGTTCAACGCTATTAAATTTGCTTAATATCTTAAGTTTAAATCATGAATCGGTGATTACCTGCGGAGATTCATTAAACGATTTATCTTTATTTCAAACCGGATTAAAAAGTGTAGCAGTGGGAAACTCTGAACCAAAGCTTATTAATGAAATTAAAACATTAAGGAATGTTTTTCAAAGCAGTCGTCATGGATTATATGGAATTATAGAGGGATTGGATTTTTATAACAAAAAGGAATTGTTTAATTTAGATCATATATTTGAACTAATGTAAATTTCTGCGTTTTGTACCTAGATGCCTTAATAAAAGAAGAAATTAGCGTTTTATTTTAAATTTACCTTAGTGCAGCGTTTCAAAGTTCATTTATTATTGGACAAGAATCCCTGGCGATTATATCAAGCCATTCTGGCTGTTCTAAAGCTTTATTTGCATCATAATATCCCGTTTGCCAATGTTCTTTAATTGCTTGCAAAGAAAAATTAAAATCTTTACTCCATAAATCACTATGACGATCTCGATAATGAAAACGAACAATATTTAATGCAGTAGGATGTCCAGATTGCTCGATTGTTTTCAAGGCTTGATCAAGATTGTTATTATTGGTAACTGTTTTAGATAATAGATTAAGGGTATGCTGGAGATAATGTAGCTCGCAAAAAGAATGCAAAACTTCTTGATGATGACTTGCAAGTTCGATTTCCTTTTTATATTTCAATACATCCATTATCGAGGTTGGTATATATTTAGGGTAAGAAAAAAGATTCACGATAAAGCACAATAGTTTTTGTGGAATTTTTTCTTCTAAAACTACAGAAAATGGCGTATTAGAACTAAGACCCCCATCCCAATAATATTCATTATCAATTTTAATAGCAGGAAATCCAGGAGGTAATGCGCTACTTGCCATAATGTGTTCAGGGCTGATGAATTGACGAGTATTATCAAAGTGAACAGCTTCTCCACCTTTTATACGTACAGCCCCTAATGTCAAACGAACTTTTTTTTGATTAATTAAATCAAAATCAATAATTTTTTCTAATGTTTCACGCAATGCGCTTGTATCATAAAAACTAATTTTGTCTGGTGTGCTTTCTGAAAAAAACAATGGGCTAATTAATCGCGGCTTAAAAAAATTGGCTTGTCCATACAATGCTATCCATTGGCACTGTAAATAATTTTGGAATTCTTTTAGTAAAATATTACCTTTTAATTCAATAAAACTAGGAAATGGGGATGATATTTTATTCCAAAATTCTTTTAATTTTGCAATTCGATGTGAAGGCTTATTTCCTGCAATAATCGCTGCATTAATAGCACCGATGGATGTCCCAACTACCCAATCTGGTGCATAATCATGTTCTAATAATGCTTCGCAAACTCCCACTTGATAAGAACCTAAAGCGCCACCACCTTGTAAAAGATAGACAATTTGATCATATGAATGGGCTTTATCCGTCATAATTAAATTTTCTTATCCTTATAGAAAAATTTTTATTGCATGAACCAACCGTGACTGACAACAACACAGGAGACAATAAATATTGCCTCCTGTATCAAGTTTAATACCAACAATTTTTTTGGATTACTTTGCAGGAATATTTGGTTTGTCCTTGGGATTGATAGGGGCAGCAGGTTTATTGTACGGACTGCTTCCACCTTGATCCTTTCTTCCCAACCCTTGATCGCGACCTGGCTGCTGTTGCTGTGGGCTAGCCTGCTTTTGTCCTGGTATATTATCCTTTCGTGGTGCATCTTGTTGTGGTTTACGTGGTTCTTGATTGTATTCCATGATTCTCTCCTTGTTAAAAAAATAGCTAAAATTAGTTTAGCCGTCTTTACTTCCTATCATTTGCTCCATCTTCTCTTTATTCTGCTTGTTCAACTTACTAATTTTTTAAGTGTTGCTGCCATTGATGCTCACCCCGCAAGTTTTTAATTATTTGCGCGGTTCATCTGTTATCTTAAGACCTACCTTTACTGTTTTGACACCCTTTACAGATTTTGCTAATTTCAATGCTTCTTTTATCTGTGCTTTATTTTCAACACTACCGGTTAAGAAAACGACACCGTTTTTAGTTTCAACAGCGATACCCATAACCGAAATTGGCTTGTCACCAAATATTTTCTCTCTCAAAAAAGCACCTTTAACTTTTGCAGTGATAGTTGTATCAGCAAGAGATTGGTTACTTTTTTCAACAATCAATTTTGAAGAATCAACATCTTTAACACCTGGTGTTGAGCTGGCATCTTCCACCGCTGCATTGGCCTGGTCATCTGTTTTAACATTGCCGATAATAACTACTATACCTTTAGCTGTTTTCACATTGAGGTTTGAATCGGAGAGAGTTTTATCTGCCCCCAGCTTTGCTTTAACAGTCGTCGTGATAGCAGAGTCATCTACGTGCCTATTTTTTGCAGAATCAGCGAGCACGGGGGTGCTCATACCACACATAAGTGCTGTGCTTATCAACAAATCAACAAGAATAAGTTTTTTATGCATCATCATTGAGAATCCTCCTTGAAATTTTATATAAATGGCTCAATTCGATTATTTTTAATTCCCTAATTTTTAATGCTACTTAGAGGTATAGTAGATAAAAAGGAATTACACAAGTTATTCCCTGACATGAGAAATTGACTAATTAAATATTTCTTCTAGGATTAAAAAGGTACAGAAGAACTTTAGCTTAGGACGTAGTATCTAAATATACAAATAACCTAAGGGTATTTTATGCTCAGCACAGTTTTAATAGTTTTATTGGTTTTGCTGTTAGTTGGTGCACTGCCAACTTGGCCTTATAGCAGGGGATGGGGTTATCACTACAGTGGTGGTTTAGGATTAGTTTTAGTTATTCTACTCATTCTTGTATTACTAGGACGATTGTAGCCCTTAATAGATGCTGCATGAAATAATAGATTCTTTTCATGATTGTTGTAGCACAGACGATGGCAACATGCCCTAATTATCTGCCCTAACAGAGCAAATTTTTAAAATCTGCTATAGTTAAACTGGAAAGGGAGGGATTAGAGATGAAAAAATTCATATTATTAATATTAACAATAGGGGTATTTATCGTTCCTTACTCGGGTTTAGCGCTTGCTGCATCTCAGAGAGGAAGCAGTTTTGTTTACGGCGCAGATGGAACTGTTTATCAGTATGGTTATAACATCATTAATTTTGCTGAACCAATCTGCCCGGATTTAGGTTGCTATAATTTATGTGAGGGATCGTATGGCTGTATGACTTTGCAATATGGTGACGCCCCATATGGTTGTAAAGCTCCTTCCTGTCCAAGTTGTATCAATTCGAGTTGCTCCTGTAATTCATGTCATAAGTCGTGTGGTTGTACGCGGGATTGAAACTTGCTGTAAGTAACTGATAGCTCCCGAAAAAGGTAGGTGATTTATGAGGCAACGTTATAGACTTGTGGCTGTGTTTGCATTTTAAAGCTCTAATGCTTTTTTTAATTTATTCAAAGCAACCTTCTGTTTTTCAGCATCCATTTTTGCAATATTCAAACTTTTCCATCTAAGACCAGGTAATTTATCCAATCCAGCAATGGGAATTAATTGCCAGTCAGGGCTTCCTGCTTTAATAGATAATAAAAATTTTCGTTCATTTTCAGTCAATGATTTTAATATTAATTCAATTAACTTATAGCGAGTATCGATTAATTGATCATAAGAAACCTCTTCTACAGCCATGCCTATAAAAGCCTCTTCAAAAATTTTTCTTGTATCTTGTAAATTTAGTTTGGGATTTAATAACTCATGTATCGGTCTAGAATTGCTTGCAAGGTAAATAACAAAAGCTTGTCGAACTGACTCGGTGATCCCTTCATTTTCTAATAATATTTTAATATCAAATAAATCACGCGGATTCTGCCTTGCAAGTGCAGCACAAATTTTGCCACCATATAAGTCAGAAAATGATAATGTTTTTATTGTGAAAAAAATCAAAAATTCATCTTGAGCACGCTGGCATAATTCATGTGTTTCGCATTCAAAAACAGAACCTCTTAAGACAAAATTAGGTTCTATAATAATTTTTGCTGTGTTATTTGATATTATTAGTTTTGAAAGTTGTCTAGGATCTTTTGTAAATACCTCGTCGACTTGATATTTACCTTCTCCTGTTTCCTTTATGTTATGTGCTAATGTATCTAAAGCAAATGTAATATTTTTTAAAAATTGTTCCCGTGGCTCGATAGGCAAATAAGTTAAATCAATATCAACACTCAATCTAGGCATATCACGAATAAACAAATTAATAGCCGTTCCGCCTTTTAATGCAAAGCAATCTTGTTTGTTAATTACTGGCAATATCTGCAATAAAAGCTCAACTTGTGTTAAGTATTCATGTGAATAACCCACTTACTCCTCCATTATTTTTGGCAATGATAATTGATATTTGGGATCATAATTTCCACCTTGTCCTATGACGCGGTTTCCATGACCTAAACTCACCTTACTTAAGTCTACTTTGGATAACCATGGATGCTGAAACTTATCCGCTAAATACAAGAATAGGCGTTTTACTTTTATTGATTTGCATTTCTCTAACAGACTTTGGACAAGATTGGGACGTAGCTGGCTTAATATCTCTATCAATTTAAACGCTTCTTCAAAAGATTGTTTATTGGGTACTAAATACAGTACTTCCAAAGCAGCACGTTCAGGACTAGAAAGATAAACATCTATTCCATTTATTGGCTTACTTATTATCCCTATAAGTGGATCATCCTCCTGAAATAACGATGCTTGATATATAGTGCATTCTGCATCCCATGTTTGTGGGTTACAAAACCAACGCGGCACTTTAGCATTAGATCTATTAAAAAGAGCAACACGTTTTATTCCTTGCATAGGTATAAAATGTGCTTGTCCTAATAACTCCAAGGCTGTTTTTGCCCCTATATGCAGTGGCAAATGAAGTTGCTGTTGTAATGCTGACAATGCGCCAACCCAGCTTACTTTATCACCATATTTTTTATATGCTTCGTTTCCCACTCTCTCTAGCCAATGAGATTTCACATACCACCACGCGAGCTTGCATGACACACTATGCTGTTTTAGCCACGTTGACGTCAGTACTATGCCTGGTGGCATTTGCGTCATTAGTTCGTTTAATTTATTTCTTTTAAATCTAATCATACTAGAACTATAGATTTTTTTACAAAGTATTGCAAATATATAATTTGAAATATCACCTTATAATCTAGTTTAACTAGATTATAAATGATAAATATAAATAACAGGTAGCATGAGTATAAGCGGGGGTATTAGCAAGACAAGCAAATCATGGGATTTCGGTTTGTAACGAGTTTGGAACAAAGATATGCTTTTTTCAAATTAGAGCCTAAATAAAGGTTCAACAGAATTTTCTTTGTTTGGGTGGCTCTATAAAAATAATAAGAGGGATTTGATGACGCCTAAATACCTTTATAAATATAAACTTATTCCTAGTGCAGATGATAGGGAAGAGCAAGATCGGTTTGAAGATATTATTCTTTGTAATAAATTGTTTTTCGCACCACCAAAAAGTTTTAATGATCCTTTTGATTGCCAAATAGCGCCTAGTATTCCGAGTGATAAAAAACAGTTATTAAAGTCCTACTCAAAATTATTAAAATTATACAAGAAAAAATACAATATAAAATATCCAGAATATCTTGAGCGTCTCTCACGGTTTAAAAATGAACTGAATGAATCATCTAGTCCGCAGAAATATTCAAATGAAATCAAAGCGTTACTAAAAGAATATATGCGTGTTTTTTGCTTATCAGAAGATGGTGCAAGTGTTCCGATGTATGCGCATTATGCTAACGATCATCAGGGGTGTTGTTTGAAATTTCAAGTGGATAAAGAGTTTTTTTCTATGGCACGTGAAGTTCATTATAGCAGTGATTATCCTTCAGTAGATTTATTGAATTCTACACCAGAAGAGCGGTCTAAAATTTTATTCTTTACAAAAGCTAAATGTTGGGAATATGAAAAAGAGTGGCGGCTTATAAAAGAAGTAAACTATAAGGAAAAAGATCGCAGCTATGATTTTCCTGGACACTTATTAGTTGGAATTATCCTTGGTTATAGAATCTCAGAAGAAAGAAAACGTTATATTCAGAATTTAATAAAACAACGTAAATCAAGTCTTAAACTCTACCAGGTAAAACCACATGAAAGTAAATATGAGATGGAAATAATAGAGCTTAACAATTTTAATAAATGAGCTTGAAAAGGGAGGTTTCAAAATGTTAAGCAGCAAGCAAGATATAATTAATTGGGTTAATCAGCTAAATAACACATTAAAAGATATAGAAGAATCTGATTCAGGCAATGATAATACCAATCTAAACAAAGTTAGATTGGAAATTCCATAGAAGAAAAGCGATCGGTTCCACGGCAGTCGCGTCAGAATTGAAGCGAAGTAAAAGCTAAAACTAAGCGTCCCCTCTCCCAGCCCGGATGTTGAAAAGAGCTGTGATCTGCTTCTGGGAGAGGGTCAGGGTGAGGGAAAACCACAGGGTGATGTAAGCATAAATCCTCCTAAAGAACCTCAGAAAACCGCAACAGAACAGATAGCGAAGTTGATTCACTTTCCCTCACCCTGGCCCTCTCCCAGAATAAAACTCGAAGATTTTTTTATGCTTTGGGGCTGGGAGAGGGGAACGCTTAGTTTTAATTTATACGTTGCCTTCTCAAAAAATGCTTGTGCACATCTCTGGCGCGATTGCCCTGCGATCGGCTCTCTATTGTATTGACAATAAATATATAAAACTTGTAGACTTCCAAAGAGTAATTAAATTTTTTTAAATTCAGAGAACATTAATGTTTAGAAACATAGTAGCCCAACTGATTAACAACCTCTTTGTCGTGGTGATTATTATTACCTCGAGGTGCGGGCCTATGTCTTAAACTAAGACAACCAAAAAACCCCGCACCTCCCACGAGATGCGGGGTTTTTTTTTGGCTAAATTTTTTATCATTGCGGAATAATGATTATGAAAATAACAGGTGCGCAAGCAATCTTACAATCGCTTCTTCATGAAGGAGTAGACCTTATATTTGGTTATCCAGGCGGTGCTATCATGCCTCTTTATGATGCATTGTATGATGTGCAATCAGAACTGCGTCATATTTTAGTGCGCCATGAGCAAGGTGCTGCGCATGCAGCGGAAGGTTATGCACGTCTATCTGGTAAAGTGGGTGTATGTGTAGTGACTTCTGGTCCTGGTGCTACCAATTTAGTCACGGGAATAGCTGATGCGATGATGGATTCGGTGCCTTTAGTTTGTATAACTGGACAAGTTGCGAGTGCTTTTTTAGGAACAGATGCTTTTCAAGAAGCTGACATTGTTGGAATGACACTTCCGATGACCAAATGGAATTTTCAGATAACTCGCGCTGCAGAAATTCCTGCTGTCATGGCAAAAGCATTTTACATTGCACAAACGGGTAGACCAGGTCCTGTTTTAATTGATATTACTAAAGATGCACAACTAGAAAATTTAGATTTTTCTTATCAAAAATTTGTACCACGAAGACTTTTGCCTCATCAAAACACACCTAATGATGAACAAATAAAACGCGCAGCTGAATTAATCAATCAAGCGAAAAAACCTTATTTGTTAGTGGGTCATGGTGTTTCAATAGCTCGTGCAGAAGAAGCGCTTCTTCAATTTGCTGAAAAAACGAAAATTCCTGTGGCTTGTACTTTGCTCGGTTTATCAGTCTTTCCTACTGACCATCCTTTGTATGTAGGTATGTTAGGGATGCATGGAAATTATGGTGCTAATTTGTTAACCAATGAAGCTGATTTACTCATCGCTGTTGGAATGCGTTTTGATGATCGAGTAACAGGAGATTTGAAACGTTATGCGAAACAAGCAAAAGTAATTCATATTGAAATTGATCCTGCAGAAATCAATAAAAATGTACAGGCTGATGTTGCCTTATTAGCTGATGCAAAATGGGCATTAGAGCAAGTGACCAAGTTGGTACAACCAAATTGTCACACCAGTTGGCTCAATGAATTTAAAGCTTGTTACAAAGAAGAATATGAAGAAGTCATTAGCAATGAAATAAAACCATCATATGGAAAACTCAAAATGGCTGAAGTGATTCATCAGCTTTCACAAAAAACACAAGGACAAGCTGTTTTAGTCACCGATGTTGGCCAACATCAAATGGTGGCTGCACGTTATTATCAATTTAAGCACAACAATTCTCATATTACTTCCGGTGGCTTAGGCACCATGGGTTTTGCATTACCTGCTGCAATTGGTGCAAAACTTGCAGCTGATGAATCGTGAGGTCATCGCTGTTATTGGTGATGGTGGTTTTCAAATGAATATTCAAGAACTGGGCGTAATCGCTCAAGAAAATTTACCTGTAAAAATATTCATTTTAAATAATGACTATTTGGGAATGGTAAGGCAATGGCAAGAATTATTTTTTGAACAGCGTTATTCATTCACTGAATTAAAAAATCCTGATTTTATTAAAATTGCTGAAGGCTATGGAATTCAAGCGCAGCGAGTAGAAAACAGAGATCAATTGGATCAAGGCAATCGATGAGATGTTACAGTGCTAAACGACCTTATTTGTTAGAAGTTGTGGTGGAAAAACAAGAAAACGTTTTTCCAATGATTCCTGCGGGAGCGGCCGTTGATGAAGTGCGTTTATTTTAAGAGGAGGTAATTATGAAATATATTTATGCTATATCCGTTGTAACAGAAAATACTTTACGCGTTTTGCAACGCATGGCAGGTATATTTGCGCGAAATCGTTTAAATATCGAACAATTGAAGGTTTTCGAAACAGAGTAATAAAGGAACATCTTTTTTCAATATTGTCATTCATAGTGATGTTAAGAACAATTGAGAGTGTTATAAAACAATTACGAACGAATTATTGAATTGCTGGAAGTCAAAATTAATAGTCAAATTCCATTGAGTAAGCTTTCTGGAATACGAAACGAGGTAGCTTGAAATAAGTTAATATTAACATTCAAAACAGGAGATAAATTAATGGTCAACAATGCAATTTGGGTCAGTTAAAGAGAAAGTAATAACGCGAGATGAATTTCCTTTAGAAAAAGCACGAGCGCTGTTAAAAAATGAAATCATTGCTGTTATTGGTTATGGTGTTCAAGGTCCTGCTCAAGCACTTAATTTAAAAGACAATGGTTTTAACGTCATTGTTGGTCAGCGGCGTAACACATCTTCCTGGGATAAAGCCATTGCCGATGGTTGGGTTACAGATAAGGATTTATTTGATATTGAACAAGCTTGTGAAAAAGCGACGTTTCATTTGTTATTTATTATCTGATGCAGCGCAAATGCAACTCTGGCCAAGAGTAAAAAATTATTTAACTCCTGGGAAAACATTATGTTTCTCACATGGTTTTTCAGTGACTTACAGTGATAAAACAAATGTTTTTCCGCCAAAAAATATTGATGTGGTATTAGTTGCACCCAAAGGTTCCGGACGAAGCGTGCGTAAATTATTTTTACAGGGAAAAGGCATCAATAGCAGTTATGCTGTTCATCAAGATATCTCAGGTTTGGCTGAAGAAAAAGCATTAGCACTGGGTATTGGGATTGGTTCTGGTTATTTATTTCAAACTACGTTCAAGCATGAAGTGTTTAGTGATTTAGTGGGTGAGCGAGGTGTATTAATGGGCGCATTAGCTGGAATTATTTCCGCGCAATATCAAGTATTACGCAGCCATGGACATTCACCTAGCGAAGCTTTTAACGAAACTGTAGAAGAACTCACGCAAAGTCTTATCCCTTTAGTTGCTGAAAATGGTATGGATTGGATGTATGGCAATTGCTCTACTACTGCACAACGCGGCGCATTAGATTGGCTACCTCGTTTTAAAGACGCGGTGACACCTGTTTTTGAATCTTTATATCAAAATGTCGCAAATGGTAATGAAGCTGCAAGTGGTTATTAATGCCAATAGTCAGGATGATTATAAAAAGAAATTGGATGCTGAGCTAGAAAAAATGCGGCAAGAAGAAATTTGGCAAGTGGGAAAGAAAGTACGCGAATCTGCGTCCTAAAGAGGATAAATAATATGTATCAGCTCATCGATTTTGCTACAAAAAAACTGGTTAATCCAAATGGATTGGTATTTGCAGGTGATGATTCACCCTGGGAAATATGCATGGATTTGGATTTGGTCAAAACTAAAGTGAATTTAGATTACTTTAAAATGGCGCCGCCCTGTCTTTCTAAGTATTTACCGTTAATGCCGATGCAAAAAATTTCTGAGTTTATATCGCTTAGAGAGACAGCAACGCCGCTCATTAAAAGTAAGATGCTAGGTAAACGCTTAGATATAGATTTATATTTTAAAGTCGAAGCTAAAAATCCCACTGGATCATTTAAAGATCGAGGTTCCGCTGTTGATATTTCTGTGGCCAAAGAATTCGGCGCTAATGCAATAATTCTAGCTTCAACAGGTAATATGGCGGCATCTTGTGCGTGTTATGCGGCAGCCGCAAAAATGCCTTGTTATGTTTTGGTACCCGAAGGGGTGCCGGTTACAAAATTAGCTCAGGTAATTGCTTTTGGTGGACATATTATTCAGGTGAAAGGTAATTACAATGATGCGGCAACTCTGGCAAAAACTATTGCCGAAGAAAAAGGATTTTATTTGGCGGGTGATTATGCTTATCGTGTTGAAGGACAAAAAACCGCCGCCTTTGAAATGCTTGATCAATTATTGTTTCAATCGCCTGATTTAGTGGTTGTTCCTATCGGTTGTGGTACCAATATCGCTGCCTATGCAAAAGGATTTTCTGAATATTATCAATTAGGATTAATCGATAAAATACCGAAATTAATGGGTGTGCAGGCGCAAGGTGCCAGTGCAGTTGTGAACAGTTTTAGCCAACAACAAAATACGATAACTCCATTATATAGCGCAGATACCCTTGCTTCAGCAATTGCGGTGCCAAATCCTATTGATGGAATAAAAGCATTGGATGCAATTTACACGACACAAGGTTGTGCGGTGACTGTCACTG
Organism: uncultured Gammaproteobacteria bacterium; assembly: GCA_963844535.1. Classification (GTDB taxonomy): domain Bacteria; phylum Pseudomonadota; class Gammaproteobacteria; order CAWJOP01; family CAWJOP01; genus CAWJOP01. The sequence continues at coordinate 253,071 of CAWJOP010000004.1, forward strand.
ATCAAGAGATACTGCAAGCTCAATATTTATTATCGACTGAAGAAGGTTTATTTGTTGAAAGTGCTTCGGCGGCAACTGTTGCAGCATTACTCAAAGTGGCGAATAAACCTCAATATGCAAATCAAAAAATAGTCTGTGTATTAACCGGAGATGGTTTAAAAGACGCTAATGTGGTTTTGAAAGCGGCTATCAAACCACCCACTATCTATCCTGACAAAAACGAGTTCTATCTACTGTATGAAAATAATTTTTTCAAAAGCAAAAGCATGGTCTTTGTTAATAAAAATCAGCTGCTTTTTCATATAGAACCCACTATTGATCAAATTAAAGAACAGCTTGCTAGCTTGCTCAATGCAGATTATAGCGATGAATATTTAGTTAAAATAAAAACTATTCTTGCAAGAATTCTACAGAAAGGAAAATCAATCACTGTTTCAGATTTTCAAGACAGTGTACAAGATGCATTAGAAGCAACGCGCTATCAAGCGAATGCAATATTTTCCGTTCTTGATTTTGATGTAACTACAGGAAAAGATCGCATATCAAAGGCTCAGGTGAAAATAAAAATAGCGAATGAGCAACGCAAAGCACAGGCTATAGGTGTTGGTCCAGTAGATGCAGTTTGCAATGCCTTACGTCAAGCTTGCCAAGAACAGATTGATTTTAAATTAACCGATTATAAAGTTGATATTCGAAACCAAGGTGTCGATGCAGTTGTTTATGTTGAATTAAAGTTAGTGAAAAATCATTTTTATTCTTTAGGTCGTGGAACATCTCCCGATATTATTCAAGCATCTATCGAAGCATTCGAGGAAGCATATAACGGTTTTTATGGAGATAATCATGGATAAAAAGCTTAATAAATACAGTGCTCGTGTTACTCAACCACGATCCCAAGGCGCTTCACAAGCCATGTTATTTGCCACTGGTCTAAATGAAGCTGACTTAAATAAAGCACAAGTGGGGATAGCCAGCGTTTGGTTTGAAGGTAATCCTTGCAATATGCATCTTTTAGATTTGGCTAATCATGTGAAAGAAGGTGTTAAAGAAGCAAATCTTGTTGGTATGCGTTTTAATACTATCGGTGTGAGTGATGGTATTTCCATGGGAACTAATGGTATGTGCTATTCGTTGCAGTCACGTGATTTGATTGCAGATTCTATTGAAACTGTCATGGCGGCACAATGGTATGATGCACTTATCGCAATTCCTGGTTGCGATAAAAATATGCCTGGTTGCTTAATAGCGATGGGGCGATTAAATCGTCCCAGTTTGATGGTTTATGGCGGTACGATTAAACCAGGTTTTTGTGATAAAAAATCTATCGATATCGTTTCAGCTTTTCAAAGTTATGGACAATATCTTAGTGGTGAAATTGACGATCATCAGCGCCAAAAAATTATCCGTCATGCCTGTCCAGGTGCGGGTGCCTGTGGGGGTATGTATACAGCTAATACCATGGCATGTGCTATCGAAGCGCTTGGCATGAGTTTGCCTTACAGTTCGTCAACTCCGGCGGCTGATCCTGAAAAATTAAAAGAATGTTTTAATGCTGGCATAGCCATTCGTAACTTACTTGAATTTGATATAAAACCCAAAGACATTATGACACGTGAAGCTTTTGAAAATGCCATTGTGATGGTTATTGCTTTAGGCGGCTCAACCAATGCAGTGCTTCATTTAATTGCCATGGCACGTGCAGTGAATGTTCCATTGTCTTTAGACGATTTTCAAACCATCAGTAACCGCGTGCCTTTATTAGCTGATTTTAAACCCAGTGGACAATTTGAAATGGCTGATTTACAGCGTTGTGGTGGAACTCCTGCTGTCATGAAAATGTTATTGAATGCTGGATTTTTGCACGGAGATTGTTTAACAATCACAGGCAAGACACTCGCAGAAAACCTTGAGCCACTACCCGAATTGACGTCTGGCCAATCTATTATTAGCTCTTTGCAAAAGCCAATTAAAGCAACGGGACATTTACAGATTCTTAAAGGTAATCTAGCACCTTGTGGCGCTGTCGCAAAAATTACCGGAAAAGAAGGCTTATATTTTAGTGGCCCTGCTCGCGTTTTTGACTCAGAAGATGAGATGATCTGTGCTTTAGAAAAAAATCAGATTTATAAAGGTGATGTAATTGTTATCCGTTATGTGGGGCCTAAAGGAGGCCCTGGTATGCCAGAAATGTTGAAACCTACATCAGCTATTATGGGAATAGGGTTAGGTAAAGAGGTTGCTTTGATTACGGATGGTCGTTTTTCAGGTGGTTCGCATGGGTTTATCATCGGGCATATCACACCAGAAGCGCAAGTTGGTGGTCCTATCGCGTTATTAAAAAATGGTGATCGCATTATTATTGATGCTAAAAACAATAGCATTCACGTTGATCTAACAAAAAAAGAGCTTGAAACACGACACGAAATTTGGCAAATGCCTGCCTATAAAGTGCAGCATGGTACATTATATAAATATGTTAAAAGTGTTTCGTCAGCTGATTTAGGTTGTGTTACTGATGAGTAGGGGAATAAGTCAAATGTCCTAAAAATTACAAATATTGTAATTATAAGAGCATATATTGGAAATTAGCGACATTCTCATAGATATTCTTTAAATCATAAGAATATAAAACTTTAAGTAAATTATTACGTTTTCCTAGTATGTGCGTATTCTGGTGAAGATGAACGCTAATTCTGAATGATGGTGAACAGAGATTCTGATTCATGGTGAACGCGGATTCTGATTGAACGTGAACGATTTTGATGAAAAATTCAGAATATGCGTTCACCATGAATCAGAATCTTGGTTTAAGGCCTTGTAATGATTAGGAAATTGCTGGAAATCTTTGACTAAAAAGTAGGAGCATTCTCCCTTTTTAATAAGGGGAGTCATGTATGCCTGCTCAAGGGGTTTCTATGCACAAAATTAAAGAAATTTTACGTCTTCATTATGAAGTAAAATTAAGTCAACACCAAATTGCAAGGAGCTTAAACTTATCATCAGGAGCGGTGAATAAATATTTAGCTTTGGCTAAAGTGGCCCAAATTCAATGGCCAATTTCTGTTGCTTTGAGTGAATTAGAACTACGTCAGTTGTTAAAACCACATGCTGATAAAGTCAGTCACTATCATAAACCTGATTATGCCAGTATCCATCAAGAGCTAAAGCGCAAGGGAGTTACGTTATTATTGCTTTGGCAAGAATACGAACAAACTCATGGAAAAAAAGCCTATCGCTATGCGCAGTTTTGCGCAAAGTATCGAGATTGGGTAGACAAACAAAAACCGACGATGCGCCAAAAGCATTTGGCAGGTGAGAAGTTATTTGTCGATTATTGCGGGCCAACGATAGACATTATTGATCCAGATACTGGAGAAATTAAATCGGCTGCTATTTTCGTTGCTGTGTTAGGGGCATCCAATTACACCTACGCTGAAGCCACCTGGGATCAAACGTTGCCCAATTTTATTGCCTCACACGTTAGAACGTTTGAATTTCTAGGTGGTGTACCACTGCTGTTAGTGCCTGACAATCTCAAAGCCGCTGTCACTAAAGCCTGTCGTTATGAACCTAAAATTAATGCAACCTATGAGGATTTAGCTCAGTATTATGGTACAGCCGTTTTGCCAGCTAGACCTTATAAGCCGAAAGATAAAGCCAAAGTCGAAAATGCGGTTTTAGTCGTAGAGCGATGGATTTTAGCCAAACTTCGCCATCAGACGTTTGTAGGTCTTGCCGAGTTAAATCAAGCGATTAAAAAGCTGCTACATGAACTCAACCATCGACCTTTTAAACAACTACCCGGCACCAGAGCCAGCCAATTTGCTGCTATCGATAAACCCGCACTGAACCCATTACCCAAGAGCGCTTATACCTTTGCAACTTTCAAAGAAGCCAGAGTGCACCTCGATTATCATGTCCAAGTCGCAGACCATTATTACAGCGTACCTCATGCACTCATCAAAACTTTGCTCACGGTGCGCATAACGCAAGCCACTGTGGAATGCTTTTATCAGGGAGAACGCATCGCTTCTCATCGGCGCAGTTATCGAAAAGGCGGTTATACCACTTTGACTGAGCACATGCCTCGGGGTCATCAACAATATGCGGATAGAAGTCCGGCCAGATTCCTTAGGTGGGCTACTGACATAGGTCCCTATACACAGCAAATCGTTGAAGCCCTGCTCAATCAACTGGTTCATCCCGAACAAAATTATCGTGCTTGTTTAGGATTACTCAATGCCACTAAACCTTATGGAAAACACCGCCTTGAAGCCGCTTGTCAACTGGCTATCACCATAGGTTCCCCTAAACGCTATAGCGTCTTGTCCATCCTCAAACGTGGACTCGATAAGCAACCCCTAATGACTGCGACCAAAACTGCTCGGATTTTGCAGCATGAAAATATCCGCGGTGCAAAACATTACGAACAACAACTCAATGCTTCTTATTAACCACACAGGAAAATATCTTATGTTAATCGAACAAACACTTCAAAAAATACGCGCCATCAAACTTCATGGTTTCGCTCATGCACTGGAACAACAACTGGCTCAACCCGATATCCAACAACTCTCCTTTGAAGAACGTATCGGCTTTTTAATCGAATCGAGAACTCCTAGAACGCTCTAATCGAAAAGTACACAAACTCTTAAAAAGAGCCAAATTGCGTCAATCCGCTTGTATCGAAGATATTAACTACCAACAGCCCAGAGGCTTAGACAGAAGTTATATTGCTACCCTAACCACTTGTGAGTTCATTAGACATCATCACAACCTCTTCATCACCGGCCCTACCGGTTCTGGGAAAAGTTGGCTTGCTTGCGCCATAGGACAGCAAGCTTGTCGACAAGGCTTAGCAGTAAAATATATACGCGTTGCTAAACTGCTTGAAGAATTACGCATTGCGCATGCTGATGGCAGATACCTTCAACTGTTACAACAACTCGCTAAGCACGACCTTTTAATTTTGGATGACTTTGGGATTGACCCCTTAGAACCACAACATCAACGCGACTTACTCGAAATCGTTGAAGATAGGCACAAGCTTAAATCCACACTGATCACCAGCCAGCTTTCTATCAAATGTTGGCATGACTACATCCGAGAACCCACCATCGCTGACGCGATTATCGACCGCTTAATTCATCATGCACACAAACTTGAACTTAAAAAAGGAGCAGACTCTATGCGTAAAAAATTTGACTGATCGTGAACGTTTAGTTTAAATAACCGGCCCAGCTATTTCTAATGATCTTCGCCGTTCACCATCATTCAGAATCAGTGTTCATCTTTGGCAGAATACGCAGTATGCCTATGCCTATATGAGAAGCTAAAAACGGTTTATTATCTAATGTCGTTCTATCTAAATAATCTTGTACAGTTTGCTGTTGTGTAACAGCATAATAAACCGTAGTATGCGGTTCATAAGTTTTACTTTCACCAGGAATTTCAATATTTAGAATATCTTTTTTTAATTTTTCAAAAGACATTGGCATCAAATAATTTAAACCCACGTCCTTATCACTATCAATGAACATTTTAGTAGCAGTTCTGTAAGAAAAAGGCTCTCCCCCGAAAGAGGGGGCATTTTAAAGAAGTATTAGAGTAATCTAAAGCTTCATTCACCGTGCAAAGTGAGGTTTAAAATGCCCAATAAAAATTTTATCCTAAATTTACCTGGATTTACTATTAAAAAAGTAGAGAATTTTAATCCTGTGGTTCTGGAGGTTCATTATCGCCGTAAAGGCTATTGTCCACATTGTGGAAGTCGAACATTACGCAAGAAAGATAGTTTTATTCGCCAAGTTCGCCATGAATCAATTGGATTAAGGCAAACCGTGTTACGGTTTAAAGCCTATAAGTTTCAATGTACATCTTGCTGGCGCTACTTTAATCAACGCTTCCCAGGCATTGGCAAATATCAAAGAGCCACTGAGAAACTACGCAATCAAGTCTTTCATCACCATACCGAGGGAATCTCACAGCAATCACTCTCACGAGATTTAAAGCTGGGCAAAGCCACAGTTGAGCGCTGGTATCATCAAGGTTATCTCAAGCAAAATAGTCATATTCAAAAACGAGATTGTCCACAGGTGTTAGGCATCGACGAACATACCTTTAGTAAAAAACAACGCTATGCCACCACTTTTTGTGATTTACAAAAGCATAAAGTCTTTGATGTGGTTAAAGGACACTGTGCTAAAAGCTTGCAGGAATTTTTACAGCAACTGAATGGCAAAGAACACGTCAAAATGGTGTGTATGGATTTAAGTACCACCTATCGAAAGCTCGTCAGGCAGTACTTCCCCAATGCTAAAATAGTGGCCGACCGTTTTCATGTCATTCGATTACTACAACAAATGTGTTTACAAACCTATCACGCGATAGACCCTAATTTACGCTATCAACGCGGCTTATTAGGCATGCTGCGTACTCATCCTAATCGTCTCACTCCAAAACAACTTCAATTACGAGACGCTTACTTTAGGCAACAACCTCCTGTTGCCGCTATCTACGATTTTAAACAGCGCTTTCATCGCCTGTTAATGCACAAGCATCGTAAAGCCAAATACTGTAAACGGTTACTTCCGATATTTAGGAATTATCTTTTGCAACTGAAAGCATCCCGTTTTAAACCGTTAGTGACTTTAGCTAATACCTTTTACCAATGGCGAGAAGAGATCGTCCGCATGTGGCGGTTTGTTAAAAATAATGGCATTACTGAAGGCTTTCATCGAAAAATGAAATTGATTCAACGTAGGGCTTATGGCTTTAGAAATTTTGAAAATTATAGACTTAGAGTTAAAGTATTATGTTCCTAATTAACTGCCCCCTCTTTTGGGAAAGACCCATCTACCTTCGCATAACCCCTTGATTTATAAGGGAATTTTGGTGGGCCGTCCGCGATTCGAACGCGGGACCAACGGATTAAAAGTCCGCTGCTCTACCGACTGAGCTAACGGCCCATAGAACTGAAAGGGGCTTATAATACTGCAAATTTTCAAAATCTAAAAGCTCTTTGCAATATTCATTACAGACCCTTGCGCGACTTTTGCGCGACTCTGACAAGTTACCGTCCTAAGTAAAGTTAATTGAGACATTTCCTGTACATCACATACCTTACTGGCTGCCTCCCATAGATTCATAACTTCAGCACGTGAATAATGCGTTGTCATCCTGTTGGATTTGTGACCGAGTAAATCCTGTCTATCTTCAAAAGATACTCTAACAGCACGTAAACGCATACCGAAGGTATGCCTTAAGTCATGTACCCTAACACCCTCTAATCCGACCTTTTTTCTTGCTGCTCTCCAACCATTATTCAGCATATGATGCAAAGGTCTGCCGCGATAAGTAAAAACAAACTCCGGATGCTTTCCGCGTTGCCTGTCAATCACCGTACGTGCGATAGGATTTAAAATCACTAATTTATCATCGGCATCTTTTAGATAACCATTTTTTACATATTTCTTTGGAATGATAAAAACAAATCCCATCTCAGGCGATGATACATTAATTTGCCAAAACCACCTAAGCTGACAAATTTCCTGATCTCGACAGCCCGTATTCACAGCGAATAATGCCATCTCCCTTAAGTGCTCTGGTAATTCAGCAAATAGCTGCTCTTGCTCTTCCCAGCTTAAAGGATAAGGTTCTCGCACATCGGTTTCAGGCAACAGGTTAATTTTAGGTGCTGTTGCTAACCATGTGAGCCCGTATTCGTCCTTCCATTCCATGGCAGCAAGGTTCAAAATATGGCGTACTAATTGTAAACCATAATTAATCGTACGCTTTTTGACGCCTTCTTCTTCTCTTGTTTCAATGTAACGTTTAAGCGATTCATTGTGGATAGATTCCAATGTCAAATTCCCAATATGGGGATCCAATATTTTTAAAAGGCATCCATCTCTATCAATGGTTCTCTTATGCTGATTTTCTCGCAAAAATTTAGTCGCTGCTTCCCTAAATAATCGTTTGGGTCTTACGCCATATATCTTCGCTTGACGGATTTTTTCTAGCCGCATGACTAAGTATTTTTCTGCTTCTTTGAGTTGACTAGCGCCAGTGCTTTCGCAAATTCTGACTCCGTCGACTTTTTTGTTAATGTGCCAAGCATTACCCCGTTTAACGAGGCCTGGCATTCTTTTTGTTCCCATACGCTCTCCTGTTGCGCTGGGCGTCCGTTACAGGATTTATAATGATCTACCCAGGCGTCTAAATCAAGTCGGTCAAAGGCAATGCCATGTTGGCCGATTGGTATTTCAATTAATGTAGGTCTGACTTCAGCATTAAATCGATTGCGATCGATGCCAAGATAAGTAGGTGCATCTCTTAAGCGAATCAGTCTGGGTTGCATCATTTTTCATTCCTATTCATTGTTTGTTTTTTTTCATAGTCAGGAATAAGTTCTTCGCGCAAGATTAAAACATCTGGGGGCGCTTCGATGCCGATTTGCACCGCGTTTTGTTCGATCTTCATGACCTTTAAAATAATATGTTCACCTATATAAATAGATTGGTATTGGCGGCGTCCGAGTAAGAGCATGATTTTTCTCCTTTTAATTAAATAGTTAGTCAATTTTTGCTGTTAATAATTAATTAACAGCAATACGTGTTCCTTCAGGAATTGGAAAAAACGTTCGATTTTCTTTTAGTATTAAGCTCATGAATTACTTCTCCTCATGATTCAATTTAAATAGTTGTCTTAGAAAAATTATTTTTTGCCACCAAAGCAAGGTGGGTTTTTCTTTTAACGACTTTATTTTTTTCTCTGTATTCATTTGATCAAATTCGATGAAGTGCCTCGTTTTTAAATAATCCTTCGTATTCAATAGTTCTGTCATGGTTTACCTCATTTTGGTTCTTAAGTTGTATTCATCACTGTATTGCCTTCTTAAAATTTCTTTTCAATCTAAAAGAACATTTTTGGATTGAAAAGGGATGTGTTTGGTTGTGATTTTTTTAAGGAGATAACGAACGCTCAAGGGACATATTTCACCACCCAATCACGTAAAGCACTTTAACGAATAAATTGGCAAAAATTTTTGCGGATTTATTCGTTAGCATGAACGCACTGATAAAGGTGGTTTAGGGGCTATGGATAAACAAAGGGAAATTGACCCACTCGCATTAAAAATTATCAATTTGTATCTGCGTGATTCGCTTGCTGCGAATGAACAGGTCAAAGATATCTTGTGGAATTTGATCCGGCTATATGGAACACAAACCAAAGTCGCTAAAGAACTTAAAATCATTCGCCAAACGCTGACTTATCGCCTAAATCATGCAAAAACCATACACCTAGAAGACGCTTTGAAGATGCTTGCACTTTTGCAATCCAAGAAAGAGGTAACTGAACTGTGGAGTGATTTTATTGATGTATCGTTTATTTCTGAACGAGCGAAATTAGCGATGAATGATCTGGAGCAAAAACCAGAGCGCCGGGGGAGAAAAAGCAAGCAAAAAGAGGCTGAGGAAAATTTAATTAGGGAAAATTTTTCCCACTTAACCGGACGAACAGACGAAATGATTGCTAAAAAGTATGGGTTTAAAAATCGCAAAACACTTCATCAAGCCATTTACGTCATTAAGCAGGGTTGTGCTGAGATTATTCATGCGATGGATAAAGACGTCATCAAAATTTACATCGCTGCCAAAATAGTAACCTTACCAAAAGTACAACAACGTGAATTATTGATACAGGAACCTAAAGCAATAAGAGCTTATTTTAAAAACAAAAAAAATAAAACCATACAAATTGATATGCCTAGTTTATTACATGCTATTCAAACTGATGCAGCGCTCAACGAAGCAGAAAAGATCGCGCAAAAACCCATCATAAAGCGCATTAAAACCATTTTACAGTCTTTTTATTATTAGTCTAAGAAATATTCTAGGAGTTAATATGGCACATTATCGAAAAATTGATATAAGAATCTGGTTGGATCAAAAATTTAACGCACTATCGAGTGATAGCCAGTTTGTTTTTTTATATTTGCTGACTCATCCACAGTTAACGGCATTAGGCGCAATGCGATCCACTGTGCCAGGATTGTCCGCCGAATTGGACTGGCCTCTTGATCGTTTTGAAGTTGCTTTTGAAGCACTTTGCCAACAAGAGCTAGTTGCCATTGATAAAAAAGCTTGTTTTGTCTGGGCAATGAATTTTTTGAAATACAATCCACCTGAATCGCCGAATGTGGTGAAGTCCTGGGAAGTTTGTTTAGGTTACTTACCCGAATGTAATCTCAAAAATAATTTAATCCAAAGAACACGTGCTTTTTTAGCGTCTTTATCAACTGCCTTTCAGGAAGCCTTACCTGCTTGCTTTGAAATAGCGCCGCTTTGTACAACCTACGAGGCAACCGATAGTTTTTCAGAAGGCATTCATCCACTGAGTTCATCGCTTCCGGTAACCCTTACCGAAGCCTTGCCGGAAGGCTTAAGAGGAACCCTTTGCAAAGACCTCCCTTAATCATAGAGCATTAAACATAAAGCATAAAACATTAAGCATTAAACAAGAACAAGAAGAATTAATACAGGAAAATAATTCAGAAGAAAAAGAAAAGATCGAAGAAATAAACCACATTGTCACGCCAGCGCGACAAAAAAATGCAAAACTGCCTGATGCTGATGTGGTTGAAGTGTTTAGCTATTGGAAACAAACGATGCAGCATCCTCAAGCCGTATTAGATGTGAAACGTCGTAAACGTATTCGTCAAGCCTTAGCATCGGGATACAGCGTTGCACAATTGTGTGAAGCGATTCTCGGTTGTTCTTACACACCGCACAACATGGGCGATAACGAACAAGGGCAACGCTATGACGGTTTGCATGTGATTTTACGCGATGCTGAGCAAATCGATCGATTCATCCGCAATGCGCACAGCCCACCTTGCCCACAAAATGCAGCAAACAAGCTTGATGAATACCAACTGGGCAACAGGACAACGTTGGCTGCACAAAAAACTTAGAGAACAAGAGGAGAAAACATGTATGAATCGCGTGATTTGACAGAATTTACCCAAATTCTCACCGGAATTTGTGATGTTATACGGCAAGCCAGTGAGTGAGATGCTGATTGAGATTGTATTGGTGTGCTTTAGAACAGTTTGAATTGGCGGAAGTCAAGGCGGCATTTCAAGCGCATTTGAGTAACCCTGATACCGGTCAGTTTATGCCAAAACCCGCCGATGTCATGCGGTATGTGAAGGGCGGCACTCAAACTCAAGCCTTACAAGCCTGGAGCAAGGTGGCCAATGCCATTCGCAGTGTAGGCGGTCATGCCTCAGTAGTATTTGATGATCCGTTGATTCATGTCGTGATTGAAGAAATGGGTGGATGGATCAGCTTATGTCAAACGCTACTTAAAGATTTGCCTTTTCGTGCTAATGAGTTTGAAAAGCGTTATGCGGCGTATGTACTCCATCCGCCGCTTCACTATCCCAAGCAACTCACCGGATTAATAGAAGGACAAAATCGCATGAACGGCTACGACTATGCAATCAAACCGCCGCTGTTAATTGGTGATCCAAAACGAGCTTTACAAGTATTACAAAATGGCTGTGAGAAGCTACTTAATGTGCAAGTACTCAATCTATCATTAATTGCCTCAATCACCACTTTGGAAAACTCAGTGGATGAATAAAAAACGATTAAAACAAGTTGCCGAAGGCCGATTAACCGTGAAAAGTAAAAATTATACCCTCGGCGCAGAATATTATGAGCGTATAGCCATTGATAAACAATATTGCATCATCTGGTTAGGGTTTACTTCATTCCTTTTAGGAGAACAGGTATGTATTCGACAAATCGGCTAGTGAATCAACTGGCCGCCACTTTATTAGAGGGACTTTGTGTCAAAAATCCCACAGCAGAACAATACAAGGCAGCAGAATCTTTTGTGAATTGGGTTATTTTACCCGAAAAGAAAAAAGAAATAGGCCAAGAAGCGTTAACGCAAAAAGAATGGCTTTGTCTTAACTTAGCAGCCAGTGGTTTTTCCATGGAAGAAACTGCCAAACAATTATCACTGGCGACAAATACCGTTAAAAATTATCGTGAACGAATCAGACAAAAGCTGCATTGTAAAAGTATGACGCAAGCGGTTTTTAAGGCGTTTTCGCAAACGGAGGATCACATCGTTTAAGGTGTCTGCGTTACTTTATTAGCCGTATCTTTATTCGAGAAAGTTTAAATAGTCTACAATTAGCAGGTAGTAATGGAATATTTAAGGAAACGAGGATGTGTATGAATAAATATATGATCGATACTAAAGATACCGCTTTTATTTGCCTTCATTGCGGTGTTCATGCTCAGCGAGAAAAATATTCTTGTGAAGTTAAAAAAATAAGTGATAGTAGTGGTGGTAGCTATATTCCGTTAACTAATCCACTAAAAAAGATTGCTCCTCAACCTCAAATTCAAGGAATTACAGGAAAAATTGAATGTTCGATGTGTATAGTTTGTGGCTCTATTACATTATGGATCAATTCAAGCCACACTAAAAAAATAATTTTTCCCGCATTTCCTGTGGAAATACAAAAACCTCATGAGGATATGCCAGAGCATATTAAAAATATATATATTGAAGCGGCCGAGATATCAAATCAATCACCAAGAAGTGCGGCAGCACTTTTGAGACTGTGCCTAGAAAATTTAGTAAAAGACTTAGAAATCAAAGGTAAAGATTTGAATGAAAAGATAGGCAATTCTGAATGGCCAGATGAAATCAAAAAAGCTTGTGATTCCGTGCGACTTTATGGAAACAATGCGGTTCACCCAGGAATGATTGAGGTTGCTGATGAAATGATGACGGTAACAACGTTATTCAAAATAATAAATTATCTTGTTGCGCAGAAAATTCATATGCCAAAAATTATTAATGATGTTTATGACTCTTTGCCTGAATCAAAAAAAAGAAAAAAATGAAAATTATTACAATTAACAATGAATAATACACATAAAAAACGATTATTTATACTAGGCTCTGGATTTTCAAAACCTGCGGGATTACCGCTGGGAAACGAGCTACTCAAAGAAATAAAAGCATATTCAGATGCTTTATCAGGAGAAGAGTATCGCCGTGTATTGATGTATTCTGGAGAATTACCAAAAACACGTGAAAAAGATGCCTTGTATTTTCTAAAAACCGATGAGAATACTATTAAAGTCTACCCATCTTCCGATACTGATCGGGTTGAAACGCTCAATCAAGAAAATTACAGTGCCTTGCTTGCCATTCAGGAATTACCGAAATTTCCATTAAACAAAGGTGATAACCCCACCGAGATAACGGGTGACTTAGTTGATGAAATTAGACTAACATGCGGCGGATACACATTAACAAATATGCCTGCTAAAGAAATAAAAGAAATATTTCAGAGCAACTTAAATGAGTATATTAGTTATTCAAAACAAACAATAGAATCTATTAATATAGAGGAGTTTATCGAGTACTTGGATATTAAACATTATTTAAACTTATTTGGCTTTGAAGAAGATAGCCAAGCTGTTCTTAATCCGGATTCAATCCATCTCATCATCAGAAATTTAATCACAGCGGTATTAAGTGAAAAACAGAATTCTTTATGCAATTCTGAATTATATGAAGAATTCATTGAGCTAATAACGCCAGATGATATATTAATTACTTTAAATTATGATACTCTGCTAGAAAATTTTTATAAGCAAAAAAAGGATAAAATTTTTAATTTTTTTCCTCCTTATGTTATTAAAAAACGGTTAGGCTCTCAGGAGAATAATGCAGCCACTTTGCTAAAAATACATGGCTCAATAAATTGGTTTAATTATAAAGAATATGAATATGGGATTTCTTCAGACAGAAAGTACCCATCATTTCGTGTTCGACCTAATTTTATATTCAATAATGAAAATCCTGCCTTTTTTCCTAAATCTCTTTTGAATAGTTCTTATGAGCTAAATGTTAGCACTAGGTTAAATGACATTTATTGGATAGAGCAAAATCAACTTACTCAATATGTTGAATTTAATAAAACAGGAAAAAACAATTTTTCACCTTTGATACTAAGCCCATCATATACAAAGTTATTATATGCTGATGCTATTAAAGATTTATTCACTGGTTTAGGAAATTACGGCTATGGAGAGTTTGATAAAATAATCGTAATAGGTTGTTCCGTTCCAAAATATGATCGTTATATAAAACAACTGCTGCACTGCATAGTTAAGCAGTATACTGGTTTCAGTAATAAAAAGGATATTTTAATAGTAGCCAAACCCAATTGTGATCATGAGCTTCGAGAACTAACGGAAAATTATTCTGCTATTATCTCTAATAATAAATACGACTTAATTTCAGAGGGGTTTTCGCTCAATGTACTCAATGATATCAAAAGCTAGATTTTTGTGAGGCATTAATTTATTGAAATAACAACTCATATTAGATTTCCTAAATCACTACTAAATAAAAACCTGCCTTTTTACCCTATTCCCCAAACATAAATATCTATTAAGGTAGATTTTATTTTTGAGAAAGAATAGTAATGCACGACATTTCCAACATACTTAACCAAAAAAATAAGCCCACCACGCTTGCGCGTTTTTACGATTGGGTCAAACAACGTGCGGAGCAGCCGTCGGAATTGGTGAATAAAACCCACCAAAATGACCACACAAACGATAAAGAAAAAACCTATGCGTCCTATTCCCAGCGAGTCTAAACGTCGCTTATATGAAAAGTTATACGACGATTTAGGTCAAGCCATTCATGAATGCTTGCAAGACGAAGATATTCACGAAGTCATGCTTAATCCCGATGGCAAGCTTTGGATGGATAGTGCCACAAAAGGATTGGTGAAAATAGGCCATTTAAATGCAATGCAAGCTTTTGCCATTATTCATTCTTTAGCAGGTATTCATGGTTTTGTGGTGGATCAATATAGTCCGCAATTAGAAGCAGATTTGCCAATTTTTAAGCGTATGCAAGGAGAACGGTTTACTGCGCAAGTGCCACCGATTGTCAGTACGCCCTGTTTTAGCATTCGTAAAAAATCTCATATCGTGTTTTCTCTCGAAGATTACATAGACAGCGGAAGATTAACAGTAAATCAAGCGGTTGTACTTAAAACTTTAATCGAAGAACGACGCAATATTTTAGTCTGTGGTGGCCCAGGTTCAGGAAAAACGACAGTTACTAACGCACTGATTTTGGAAGCCATAAAATCCGATGAAAATCAGCGTATTTTAATTTTAGAAGATGTACCGGAGTTGCAGTGTAAAGCACCTAATGTCGTTGCCATGTTAACCAGCGATACCGTCAAGCTAACAGGTTTATTACGTGCAGCGATGCGCATGCGACCGGATCGGATTTTAATTGGTGAAGTGAGGGGGGCTGAAAGCTTAGATATGTTGAAAGCATGGAATACTGGCTGCCCTGGCGGTATTTGTACCGTGCATGCAAATGGTGCTGTCGAAGCTGTCCAAAGAATTATTGATCTAGCAATGGAAGCAGGACTCACCGTACCGCCTGTGCAATTAGTGCTACATACCATTCATGCAGTCGTTTCGGTGAAAAGGATTGGTAGCCAAAAAGGTTTTATTGACAATATTTTAACTGTGGAGACTTATCAAGATGGCAAATTTTCATTTAAAGCGCTGGGGTAGAAGAGGTTTAGTGAGTTTAGGCATGATGTGTGCCAATGCACAATCAGCATTTGCGAGCAGCATGGGTAATCTACCATTTAATTCGACGATGGATATCGTTAAAGATGCCATTAGCGGCCCGTTTTTACTGGCGGCTGCGGTGATTATGATTGTGATTACTTGTTTGATGCTGGCCTTTGGTGAATGGGGCGATGGATTTAAAAAGATGATCAATATTGTGCTCTGGTTATCGGTGGCTTTTGCAGCAACCGGTTTTATCACCAGCTTATTTGGTGGTGGCGCGGTGTTTTAAATTTGAAGATTGACTGCTCAGAAAAATCATTTTATCCAAAATCACTATGGCAACTGACAGAATAGCTCGATCCTTTCCAGATGATTTTATCAACCAGATTATTTGTGGTGATTGTTTACAGGTGATGAAAAAAATTCCAGATGAAAGTATTGATTTGATCGTGACCAGCCCGCCCTATAATTTGCGTTGCTCAACTGGAAAAAGTGTTAAGCACTCTAGTAGTGGCAGATGGAAGAATGCTGCCATCTTGATGCAGGGTTACTCACATCACGACGACAATATGCTTCATATTGATTATGTTGCTTGGCAACGACAAGTGTTAAGTGAAATGTTACGGGTATTAACGCCACAGGGTGCAATTTTCTACAACCATAAAGGACGTGTACAAGGGGGTAAATGGCAAGATCGTTCGGACATTCTTGCAGGATTCCCACTACGTCAAATGATTATCTGGTATCGCAAAAGTGGCATAAACTTTAATGCGGGTTATTTTGTACCGACTTATGAAATTATTTATCTCATTGCTAAATCACAATTTCGTTTAGCGGACAAAGCCAATGGGTATGGTGATGTGTGGACATTTTCTCCTGCCCGCAATAACCCACATCCCGCGCCATTTCCCGAAGAATTAGCACAACGTTGTATCGAATCTACCCATGCCGAATTAATATTAGACCCTTTCGTCGGGTCTGGAACGACAGCAGTTGCTTGTGTCAAAACAGGTCGACAGTATATTGGAATTGATCACTCACCGATCTATTGCGAGATGGCAAAAACGCGCCTAGCAGGTCAGGAGTGGAATGCGCAAAAACCAGCGTATATGCTCATTAATTAAGTGAATACAGGCGAATAGCCAGTTGGTTTCGTATTTTGGTTAGCGGATGATTTTTCTTCTAGGAGCGCATTGTATTTAATTTGTAAATCATCATAATTTTTTGACAATGTTTCATAATTGGTTTGCAGATTTTGATACTGCTCCGCAGTATTTGTTAAAGACTGTAGTAGTTCTTTGTTTCGTGTCGTAAGCAAATCAATGTTTTGTTGTTGCAATGTTACCGTAGCAGTGAGTTTGTCGATCATTTGAACACTATCTTTCGCACGCTCTTTTTCTAGTTGCTCGCTTAAACTATCAATTTGTGCTTTTAAGGTATTTAGTTCCGTTTTATGCGAAGCACGGTCTTGAGTACGTTCTTTAATAGACAATTGTTTTTCACTAAAATGATTATCATTTAAAACAGCTTGCAGTTTTTTGCGTAATCGACTATCAAATAAGGGAATAAATGCGAAAAAACCTGCGGGGATATTTTTTGTATATTCCACCATTTCTTCTCGAAGTTCGGCAGAATCCATTTGGTTTTGTAAGCACCCATCTAGCCGTGTACGCAGCCCTCTTATGGTTTCTTGGCGATAGACAGGGATCACTTGCACTTCGGTTTCGTATTCAGAAAGGGCTGCTTTAAGCGCATTGCAAAAATCTTCTAAAATAGGCATAACGTAATTACCTCATCGTAGTTGCAGTGTTTCTGTGTTTTCCAAAGTGGTCGTTTCAGCGTTTTTTGATCCTCGCGACTTTGAAAATTGGAGTTCTGCCTGACTTGCATAAGAAGCAGCCTCCTGATTGAATAAATTTAGGGTAGGTCTATTGATAAAATTCTCTAATGTCCGAATTTCAGCCATGAGTAAAATATTCTTAGATAAAGCCCAACGTTGTGCAGTGACGCCAGACAGCATATCCACTACTGAACGTAATGTTTGATGAAGTGCAAAGGTAGTTCTTGTGACTTCTATTAATGTATTTAACATTTGATTGATCCGATCTTGTTTTAAAACGAACGCATCCCAATGTGTTAAATCATAAATCTGCTTGAGAAATCGCAGGGTGTATTGGCATAACTTTTCGTTTTCAGCCAGTGATAAATCTGGTGGTAGCTGGGCAAACTGTTGTTTTAACGCATGACAATGCAATTGAAATTCATCTTCGGAATAATCCCAAGGATTTTTATCCCACAAGGATAAAGTTTGAGCAGTTGGTTTAGCAATTTGCGAAGTCACTGCATCCACAACTGATTGACTCAACGCACGCAAAGCTTTATTTTCTGCTCGATCGAGGGCTGTTTGACTAAATTTTGGATCATCGAGCACTGCTTGTAATCCAGCAGCTAAATTTCGAGATAAATTGGGGGCATTCACTAAATAGTTTTCTACCCAACATCGTAACGTGACACTGTCGTAGTCGCTTTTATCTGTTGCTAATTGTGCTTCTAGTTCAGCCAAACATTCTGTAGGCAGAGTATTCGTTTGGATCATTAATTGAATCACCTGTCTTAAAGCCAGAGGAAAAGCCTCCCGTGCAGGCAATGAGGGCATGGGTGTAGTCATTGTGACTGTAGCCATAGATGCAACCATTTCTTGGATTAGGTTGTCGTCTGTATACGCTTGCTTTGCGTCAGTGAGTTGGCTAAGAAAAGTAGCTGAAAAATCCCATTGATGATGTACTTGTTCCAACTGAAGGAATGCAGTGTTTATCGTATTTTTTTGCTCGGACGTGAGTGACTGACTTTGGGTGTTTTTGATTTTTTCTTTGAGTATCAGTAATTGTTGATTTGCCCAGTTTTCAGCATTGGCTTTCAGATCAGCTTGATAACCTTCCAACAGTGTTTTCACTGAAGGAAAGAAAAATAACAGGATATGCTTTAACCATTGAGTGGTGCGTTCATATTCCATTCGACAGAGTTGTAAACATAAACGACTTTGTTTCCAAGCAGGATGATCCAAAAGTTGCTCTACGGCTACGGATAACGTATCGAGAGGCGTTTTTAATAAAGCACGATTTTGTGCCAATAAAAACTGGCAATTAGCCTGTTGAAAAAAAGTGTATATCAACACATCACCCCAAAATAATTGTTGTAAAAAACGGGGCAATTTTAAATAAAAAGGTGGTTTCATCGGAATCATATCGCTCCTTGCGGGTGGAATAAAATAACAGCAACCCTGCGAATCAATGCGATAATGTTGATAAAATGTGGGTGACTTGTCAAATGCGTTAGGATAATCACCGGTTAACGCATATAAAGCGTTCTTCTCTGCTGGGTTACCCTCTTGCTCAATAATCTTGCGGATAGTTACAAAAGCTTGTGGCGTCAAATGGCCATAAGCCAATGCTTTATCTAATTTGGGTTCTTTTGGCAATATACCCATCATTTTGAGTTCATCACGGATACCCGCTATCACATTATCCCAAACGCCATAACCTTTTTTAATACCCACAACGAGTCGTTCTCTCATACAAGTACGTAATAAAGCTTTTTCTTCTGCTAATGCGCCTTCAAACCACGTTAAATAATTTTGATAAAATCTTTTTAATCGAGGCGTTAAAGTGTTGTTTCGTTCTTTGAGTTCTGTTTTTGCATAATGTAGCCATTCAGAAAATACTGGTATAACTGTCTCATAAACATGGATGATATCTATGGTGCTGTAATGGGCGTAAGCATTTTGCCAAATCCAAGTTTTTTGTAATTCATGTAAAACTTGATGAACCTGTTGTTGCTGATCCAAAGGAAGCTTTTTGATTTGCTCAAGATGATGATGCCACCATAGAGGATCATTAAACCATTCAATCTGTTGAGCTTGCCATTTTCGATAGGCTGGTTGAGTTAATCGCGCCCAATGGATGATTTCATGATAAGGCTGTGCATTAAACTCAGCAGATTGATTGGGCAATTGTTTTTTTAATTCGGCAATGTGTTTATGAACTTGCAGTATGGCAAATGAAGGTTGTTCCATCAGTGCGGCTGTCGATTTTAATGTTGCCCAATTTTTTTCTGAAACAGCTTGAATGCCAGCACTGTATAGTTGTTTTAATAGAGAGCCATAATTGGTTTTAGATAATTCGATTAATCGAGTCATACTAGCGGATCACAAGTAGATTTAGGTTCATGACTTTGTTTATCCTAAAAAATCATTATCCAGCTAATCTAAGCGGGTTTTGTAAGCTCAAGCTAGGGTAAAAAAGCACTGTTTATTTTTAGAGGAATACAAGAATGAATGTATTAGAAAAGCTGACTAAGCTTGAACATGAAGCAGAGAGTTTTGGTTTTCGATGGGAAAATCACGATCAAATCATGGCACAAATTCACAGTGAGTGTTTGGAAATCAATGCTCATTTAAAAGATTTGGCAAGTAATGCTAGTGATACGCGGCTTCAAGAAGAAATCGGTGATTTACTGCATGCGGTATTTTCATTATGTGTTTTTTGTCAACTCAATCCAGAAGAAACACTTAAAAAATCCGTTAGCAAATTTGAACGTCGGCTAAAGGCAGTTAAGCAAATTGCTGCCACACAAGAATTAACCACATTAAAGGGCTATTCTTTCGATCAGCTCATGGCATTTTGGGAGCAGGCAAAAGCATTAGTGGGATAATGACTGAAATAGAGAATTAAAGAAAAGGTGGTGGTGGCATGTTTAAGTTTTTCTTATCCCCGTCCTTATCAATTTTAGGGTTCTCTAGTTTTTGTTCCTTTTCTTCTTTTTTATTAGTTGGAAAGAAAGTTTTGACTGTATTGCTTGAGTTATTTTTTCTTTCCTTGGCTTCACGTTCTATAGGAAGAGACGATAATGGGGATTGAAAGCTCGGGCTTGTAGCCGTTATTGTAGTTTCTTCTTCTGTAGTGATGGGGCTGGCTTCTTCGATACCAACATTTGAATGAGTATGAATGTATCTTTCTAATATATTAGCATCTTCTATTACTACTTCGTCAGCATCAGTTGAGTCGATTAAACTTATTATTTTTTCTTTTTGATATGAGAGATTAGGATGTAAAGACTGATAGTGTAGACCAACTTCATAACCCAAACATAAAACCGCGACTGCATTAGCCCTTCTAAAAACATTTGGTTGTTGGCCATCACTTCTAATAAGCACAATGTTTACTCTCAAAGCTCTTGAGAGTGCTTGAATAATAATATGATCTGCCCATTCATCTCTGTTTAATAGGCTATTAATAAAAGCATTAGTCTCTCCTATAAAAGGTTCATAAATTTGTAGATTTTCTAAAATATGATCAACAGCAATTTCTTTTAATTTTTTTGATGAAACAATATAGCCATATCTTTTAAGTTGGTCAGATAAAACATGAAAAAAGCAGTTCCCATCTCTATTGACATCATGGCATGTAAATTCATATAAATTTGCCGAATTCTGAAGCGCTACTTTGGATAGGCTCCCTTGTTCCTTAATAGAAACCTTAATTACTTCTTGTAAGATGTCTTCTTCTATAGACGCAAGTGCTTCCATCAAGGCATTTTTTAGATGCTCAGGATCAATACCTTGTTTTTTCTGCTTAGAATTAAAAGAACTTTTATGACTAGAATAATTATCCTGCTTTTTAGTTGATGGTGCGTGTGAATTAACTGTGCCAAGTGATGAAATATCCTTAGCTTTTTTCTCGTTTTGACTATTTAAAAACAGCTCTGAAAGCTGACTGCCACTCACTGAAACTTGATTTTTAGGTACAGTAACCTTAGCAAAAACGGATGATAATGGCTGATTGTTACTATGATACTTTCCAGTATTATCTTGAATATCAAGCATCCAATAAGTATTCGGTTTTTTCCCACCAATACCAACATCTATTCTAAAATAGCCAGCCGGAGATTTTTCAACAGTGTCTCCTTCTTTAAGTTCAAAGGCTGCAATTTTTTTAATTTCTTCTATAAAATTATGGAAGTCTTTTTGCAATTCAGCCAATGAAGTATTAGGAACTTTATCCTTGAATTTGTACGCATTTTTGCCTAATTGTCTTTTTAGCACATCGCCAATTAGCAAGGAACACTCAATACCTACTATTCCTTTATACCAAAGCTTTTCTAAACCATCAGGCAAAGCTATATTTAATGGAGATTCACCAGCTTCAAATTTTTTTAATTCTAATTGTTGTGCTTGTATGTTTTCTTGGCTCTTTACTGAATATTTTTCAGCATCTCTTTTTCCTTGCTCATCTCCTAGACTTTTACTTGCATAAGCCATCTGTTGTGCTCTAATCGCTTCTTCATTTCTATGAAGTATTTGTAAAATTTGAAGAAGGTCTTGCCTTATGGGAATGGCGCATACCAATTTTGTATCGGAAGCTACTAAACTGGTTACCGCATTACTTTGGTTATACCAATTAGAAGAACATCTAGCATATAATGCGCCGATGACTTCAAATTGCCACTTAGGTTCTCGACCTAAAATAACATGTGCCTCAATGATGGGTGTGCCTGAATTTCCTGGCTGAGGTTCATTCTCGCCTTCACACTGATAAATGAGAGGATAAGTGCCTGGTTTAGAACGAAGCTGCAAGAATTTTATTTCAGAATTTTCGGGATCATTCCAATTAACGTCCACGTAGAATATATAACTTTTTTCAAAACTTTCATCATCATTAGGTGGTTTAAGTAAATCTTTATGCTTTGCTTCACTACGACTATGGGTTTTGACAATCACAATGTCTGGTGAAATTTCATTATTACTTGGGCGATGATAGGAAGAGTCTGCATATAATGCTAACTCATTTAATTCATAATCTACGATCTGAGCACCCTTATCTAAAACTTCTTTAGCCGGTATAATATGTGCGTTTGAAACAAGCCACTCAGAATATGGGAAGAAACCCGTACCCATGATTCCATTTTTTGCAATAATTTGAACTAAAGCAGGAATAATTTCTTTTTCTACTTCTTCTGCTAAACCTTGTTTACTTTCAAACTTATTTTTAGCTTCTTCCATTCGGCGTTGGCCTGATTGATCTATCTTTTGCTCACTTTGTGTGTTTTCTTTATTTTTTAATTGCGCATTCGCTTCTTTGGGAATAAAAGGAGAAAAAAGCTGTTTGTTATTCATAATAAAATTAAAACCATCTTTATCATTGTTTATCTTTTCAAGAATAGACTCTGAGGAAATATCGTCGTTAAGATTTAAATGATAGATTACCGTCTTAATTATTGAATTGTCCTGGAAACGTTTAATATGAAGAAAAAATTGATGTTCTACGCGTATAGAGTTGTAAATAACAAATTCGTATTTAACATCACCCAAAATTTTTTCTATAGGGTTTCCTTTTGCAGAAATTGGATTAGTCATGCTTAATGAGATTCCGTCTTCCACGAATGTAGGGTGAGCGTCTATCAGTTCGCGAAATTTGTCAGGATTTTCTTCATCAGATTTCTTTACAATTTTTGGTTGATTCTCAGATGGTTGGTTCCGAGAAAGATGCAGTCTCCTCGCAAATTCAAAAAACCCTAATCCAAATATTTCTGACACTTCACTCAATAAAGCCGAGTGCTTTTGTTTCATTAGATAGTTTCCTTTAATGGTTTTTGTAACATTGTCCGTTGTAACATTCTTCGATTAAGCGTGACGAGCGAATGAAAAAGTGTAATAAAGACAATTTATTTTTCAATAACTGACACATAATATTTTTTAAGATTATTACCTTTCAGCTTTTGCGGTACAATAATAAAATACTTTCTAAAACTAAGCTGGCTTATATTCTGGTGCAGAGTGAAAACGCTCTGGTTGAGATTCAGGAAAAAGATCGTTTAAGTAGGTAAAACGTAATTCTTCATTGTGACCTAACTGAACAATATAACTTTGTATTATAAAATCTCTAAACCATATATTAATCATTTCATGAGGTTTTTTTAATTTCTCTTGAGCGAAAAAACCTATCTGATGCGTATTAGTTTTCAGTCCATCGGACAGATAAATAGGTCGAGTTAAATTATAATTAACAGTGCCATCATGAAGAATATAATTTTCGTAAAAATTTCTTAATCCATTCATGAAATCAAATAATGTATTACTATGGTTAAACAAGTTTTCGACATGACTGTTAAACCCAACTTTGAAAATAGGGTTATGAGCGTTATTAACTTTCCATCTTGTTTGTTGTCCTTCTCCCTTGTAACCACCTTTTGAGTCATTAATTTCAAAGTTACCCCATCGGTCACGCTTGAGCCCACTGTAAACAGATCCTATATGGCCATGTATATTATGAGGAAAAATGACATGTTTTGTTTCAGTTCGAATGAGAAATTGAATATCTAACCAATTAAATTCAGAAAATATAAAAGATAAAGGAGTATCTTCAGCAAAACGGATTGTCCCATGTACTCCAGGTAAATGGGTTTGCTTTCCAGTAGCTTGATAACCTGCGGTACGTTTTAATGCTGACACTATTTGAGAACGCTCTAACCATTCATGCAGGCCAGTTGCCCATAAATCGCCTGTGTATAGAAAAGTATCTGCTCTTAATTTTTCTTTTAAGTAGTCCTTGTTCTCTTTAATTGACAGAAACTTAATCAATTCTTCGAAATGTAACTTAATATAAGTATCACGATACAAAATGGCACATCTTCGTAAAAAAATATACATACAAAATAGCTTAGAGCGATCTTTTAAAAATGCCTCACAACTTTGACGTGCGTATGCTTCCCTTGACTCCATCGGCAAATTCATGTTTTGAAATGCTTGAAAATTTAACTCAATAAAATGTTGCTTTAATTCAGGAGAATAAGCTAAAAGAGGAGAAACAATTTGGAAGTATTCGAAAACATCATCATGGAGATCACTGTCGCAAAAAGTATCGTTTAGATAGCAAGCCTCAATATCATTAACAATTGCAGTAATCTTTTCCTGAGTAAAAGGATAAAATATAATCCTTTTATCAATAATATTAATAACTTGATTTCGTATTAATATTCTCAAAAAACTAAGATTCGTCTTACGCAGAACCAGTGGATCATTTTGTTCAACACGTAAAAAATCTTCTACGTAATAAATGTTCAGTTCAGGGTCTAATTTGGCATCTTTTCGCAAAGCAGTAGGATCGACAAGACGTTTATAGTATTCATACTTAGGCTGCATTTTATTCCTTATTAAAAGGTTAATAGTTTGTTTAAAAAATATTTAGTCAGCCCAAAAGACTATTCTAATCATAGATGACCAATTATATTCAGGTTAACTTAATTCGATCAGGCTATAATTTTTTAACTTAGAGCCGATACGTAACATAATCAAAATAAAAAATATCTTTCTGAGTTACAAGCCCAAATAGATGATATTTTGGTAAAGAATAACTCTGATTATTGAGGCGATGCTTCCTACACTAGAAAGCCTTAATCATAAAGATATTAAATACTGCTTTTTTACCCTATTGCAATTCCTTTTTACCGATTAAGGTAACTCTTTATTTTTTAAAGAGAACTTTAATCAATGCGCGGCACGCCTGTCACTTATTTCAAATCACTCAATCGACCCTTTACGGTATTAGGCGTCGACCGGTCGCTATTTTATTTATTTGTGGGATTGTGTTTAGCGATTGCGTTTTCTGCACGATTATCTTTGACGATGGATATGGTTGCTGGTTTGGCATTTGTGGTGTTGCACGCTATTGGTGTATTAGTGACGCGAGTTGATTCGCATATTCTCGCTGTGTATCGTCGGCATATTCATTATCAAAAATATTACGCAGCACAAGCAGGGATTCATAGTAAAGTTTCTTTGATTAAACCCAGTGTGCCAGTGTATCAAGGTCAGCGAGGTTTGGTATGAAGCTCAAATACCATTTAAGCGATCAAACAGGTTTTGCAGATTTACTCAATTATGCGCATTTAGTAGATGATGGTGTGATACTCAATAAAGATGGTGCATTTTTAGTGAGCTACCAATTTAAAGGGATTGATAGTCATTCAGCAAGTGGCGGTGAATTGGATGCGTTAACCAACAGCTTTAACCGCATGACTACTTTATTAGATGATGGTTGGATGTTGCATGTCGATGAAGTGCGCGTGCCTTCGTTAAGTTATGTGCCATTGGGATCGTTTCCCGATGCGGTTTCAGCACTCATAGATACGGAACGTCGGGAATATTATGAATCTGCAAACACACATTATCATAATCTACAATTTTTAACGTTTGTTTGGAAGTTTCCCCTACCTGCTGTGAAAGCCACACGACATTATTTTGTGGAAGGGTTACCTAAAACCCATGATGATCAAAATTTATCTATTTTACTCGATCAATTTAATGAGCGTGTAGAACGTTGTATTGGCTTATTGTCTAACGAATGTATTTTAAGTCGACTAAATAGTGCTGATTTATTGAGTTACTTAAATGCCTGTATCAGTGGTGAATGGTTGCCCATAGCAGTGCCACCGAATAAAAGTTTTATCGATGTGATTTTATCTCGTCAGAATATTGTCGGTGGTTATGTGCCTAAAATTGGCAATAAATCTGTTCGGGTCATTTCCATTTTAGGGTATGTCAATGAAGCTACGATCCCTGCGATGCTCGATGAACTGGGTGCTTATCCTTTGGTGTATCGATGGTCAAATCGATTTATTTCTCTAAGTGAAGCCACGGCAACGCGGGAAATTAAGCGTTATCAGCGCAATTGGCACAATAAAGTGAAGGGCTTTAGTGGGATTTTGCAGGAAACCTTTTTTGGTCGACCTTCTGAAAAAATTGATGTTGACGCGCTGCAAATGCACCAGCAAACGGTTGATGCCTTGACGATGAATAGTAACCAAAGTACCCGCTTTGGCTATTGGACGAGTAGTATTGTGTGCTTTCATGAAGATAAAAATATTTTAGATGAAGCTTCTACAGCACTCACTCGTTATTTGGAACAATCGGGATTTACCTGTATTCAAGAGGATATCAATGCGTTTGATGCTTGGCTATGTACAATCCCTGGGCATGGCAGTTGTCAGGTCAGACGCTTATTCATTAATAGTTTAAATCTTGCGCATTGTGTATCGCTCTATACGCGTTGGACAGGTGCAATGGCTTCTGATTCAGCTTCTTTGTTGTCTCCTAATTCACCACCGGTTTTTTATGCACAAACGACAGGTAAAACACCGTTTCGATTTCATTGTGATGTGGGCGATGTAGGACATCAAGTGATTTTAGGCCCCACTGGAAGCGGTAAATCGACTTACTTAGATTTTTTGATCGCACAGTTTTTACGCTATCAGAATGCACAAATTTTTGTGTTTGATAAAGATGAGTCACATAAGGCATTAACCCTCGCTTTAGAAGGCCATTATTATGATCTAGGTGATACCGAAACCTTAGCGTTTTGCCCACTGGCTGATTTATCCACCGATAGTCAAAAGGTGAGAGCAGGACAATTTATTGAAGATTTATTGTTTTTACAACAAGTTACCCTAACACCAGATATTCGCGTTGCCGTTCATCGTGCAATCGAATCGTTAGCGCATCAAGAACAAACTTCGAGTCGTAATCTCACCGTATTTCAAGCGGCAGTGCAGCATGATGCAGTGAGAAAAGCATTACACTATTACACTCTAGCAGGCCAAATTAAATTATTAGATGCGACCACAGATTCATTTCAACTAGGCCATTTGCAAACTTTTGAAATGCGCTGGTTGTTGGCACAAAAACCCGAGATTTATTTACCGGTTCTTCGCACCATTTTTGATCAAATTGAAGCGAAATTAGAATCTGCCAAAGGGCAACGCCCCACACTCATTGTTTTGGAAGAAGCTTGGCTTTATATCGGCCATGAAGTATTTGCCAAGAAGCTCAAAGATTGGCTGAAAACCTTAAGAAAACATAATGCACGTGTGGTATTTGCCACACAATCTTTGGCTGATTTGTATGATCCTGCGACACAAAGTTTAACGGCTACTACTGCTGCGATTTTGGAATCCTGCCCTACCAAAGTGTATTTACCCCATCCCAGTATGGATGCGGAAATGAAAACACTCTATCGCAAGATTGGTTTATCTGATCGCCACATTGAAATGCTAACACAAGAGATGCAAGTGAAACGCGATTACTTGGTTGTTAGAGAGCGAGAAAGTGCCCTAATCAATTTAGGTTTGGATACACCTGATTCACTACCATTAGCTTTTATTGGCCTATCCAAAGCAAAGAGCCAAGCGTTATTCGACTATCGGGAACGTTATGGATCCATGTGGGTTTATTACTGGTTAAACGATCAAGGTTTTTCTCATTGGGCGGATGTTTGGAAAAACGTGTATTTTTCTGAAGAGATGGAAGATAAAAAACAGGACGTGCTATGTTAAATATTCATTTAGCTAAACTGAATTTTTTAACCGTATTGCTTTTAGTTTTTTCCAATACCGTCTACGCGATGTTGCCCGTGATTGATTTTGCGGCTATTGCACAATTGGGTAACCAACTCACGCAGCTCAAAATGCAAACGCAAGCGATTCAACAAGCGCTGTTAACGCTCTCTGATGATCAATATCAGTGGAGCCAAGTACAGCCTTTACTCAACCAACTGGGCGACATCATGCAAAAAACTCATGGTCTTAGCTTTAAAGCGGAACAAATAGATGCAGCATTTAAGCAATCTTATCCTGGCTACCAACCACCGACGAATTTTAGCGATCAGTATCGCAACAATGTCAATACCGCACAAAATACGTTCAATGGCGTGCTACAAAGTTTAGGAACGAGCGCTGCACACTTTCAAGATGAAAATCGGCGTTTAGCTTTTTTGCAACGTCAAGCGCAAAGTGCGCAAGGACAAACCCAAGCGATCCAAGCCTCGAGTCAAATTTCTTCAGAACTAGTTTCTCAACTGCAATTACTCAGGCAAACCGTGATGACGCAAACCCATGCACAAACAGCTTACTACGCGACTCAAATACAACAAGAGGCCAGTCAACGCGCAGAGTTTGAAAACATGATGCAGAACGGTTCAGTCGATATACCTAGCTATGGTTCATCTAGCGAAGCATTAGAAATGCCTGAATTTCAAGGTTAAAAAAAATGAATATCGTGACGCATGCGGCTAATAGTTATATCCACATATTTTCTGGTTATGTGAATCAATTTCTGCAATGGGGCAAATGGCTTTTTTTCTCCTTACTCGTCATCAATCTCGTGTGGCTCGCGTTGTGGTATGCCTTTGATCGACATGCGCTAGCGGAAACCTTGCCTGCTTTCTTAAAAAGATTTTTTGTCATCAGTTTTTTTTACACCGTCATGATTCATCCTGCTTGGTTGGGATCAGTGTTACATACGGCACAAAGTATGGGACAAAGTTTGGTCCATGCGCCGATTGATCCGTCTTCGATCATTGTGCAAGGCATTGGCCTTGGGAATAAGTTATTAATTCCTGTGAGCCATTCCAGCTTACTGACGATGGGTTTTGGTATTCTCATTATTGCAGTGGTTTATCTCGTGGTGCTGTTTGTTTTTATTAGTATTGCTTTAGATTTAGCCTTAACGTTGATTACGACCACGGCTCTCATTTCAATCGCCACTTTTTTCTTAGGCTTTGCAGCACTCGGCGCAACGAATCAAATTGCGCGCCAAACCCTAGATGTCATTTTAGCCAATTGTGTAAAACTGCTCGGTATTTACTTAGTGGTTGCCGCAGGTAGTCGAACCATTTCTGCTGTGGCGCTTTCTGTGCCTGCTGAAATTAAAACCCTTGATCCGTATGCGTGGATCGTGGCAGTAGCCATCTTGTTTTGGTTACTCGCTAAACATCTACCTAATCAACTCGCCAGAATTTTCTCAGGCGCGATCCATGATACCCACGGAGAACAAGCGGCTGCACTCATGATGGCAGCAAGCCAATTATCTAGTGTTGCGATGAATTTAGCTAAAATCACGGGCAATGTGCTGCAAGGTGCAGCCAAGTTAACCGGTAGTACCGCCTATAACGCACTACAACATCTGAAAAAAGCCGCGATGGAAACTGCCTCTGGCCGGCCAATCAAAGCATTAGGTAGTATGCTAGGTGGCCCGGTCAAGCATTTAAGTCAAGCTGTAGGGGGCAATATTTCAGATCATGTCAAAAATGTAGCCAATCAATTCGCAGGTGGGTCAGGACTACAACAGCCGATCCAATCTGTTTCAAGCCGACTGTATCAAGCATCCAAAAATCTGCAAGCAAAAACTACACAAGCCAAAATGGATCAATCGCCATGAAAAAAATCATCAATTATTTTCAAAAGCTTCAACTAAAAAAATTTAATACTCTGACGAATCCTTATGTCAAAGGCGCAGAAGGACAAAAAGCATGGGATGATCGTTATGGCAGTATGCAGCAATCGCTTAAATTATGGCAATTAGCATTTTTTAGTGCTTTGATAACTATAGCAGTGCTCGGCGGTATGTTGGGCTATGTTTCTGCGATTTCCAAAGTACAACCCTTTGTCGTGGAAACCCATGAAGGCATGCCATATGCCATCGCTCCTATGCAATCCATTTCGGTAAAAGATCAGAGATTAATCAATTTTGCGATCAATCAATTTGTGATGAATGCAAGAACCGTAGTACACGATTCAGAAGCACAAAAAGCACGGTTGGATAAAGTTTACGCTTATTCTGCTAATCAAACCCTTCCTTTCTTGCACGATTACTATCAAAAAAATAATCCATTTGATAGAGCTTCGCATTCTACTGTGACCGTCAATATTGTGAGCAGTTTGCCTATCACTAAAGATACTTGGCAAATCACTTGGGATGAAACAGAGCACAATGTAGCGGATGGTACAGTGATAAAAACCACTCGCTGGGTAGCTAATGTCACGTATCAACTCGGTGAAGTGAACTCTCATTTTATGTTGGACAACCCATTTGGGCTTTATATCACACAACTCAATTGGACAGAGGCACTACGAGGTGAAACAGAATGAAAATTTTATTATTAATAGTCAGCGTATTAACGATGTTATTGTCAGGTTGTGCAGCCAATCAAATTGTTGAGCCTTCTTTTGAAAAGTCAAAAGTTTGTTGTATCTGCCATCGTAACCATCGCCAGCATTGCTATGCAAAGTTGCTCACCTATCCACCGCATCGATTCATAGCTCATCGACCGCTTGTCACAAAAAAAACCATTGAAAAGCCTATTAAAACTGGCCAGTCAACGCCACTATTAACAGACGGATTTGCAATCGTTCAGTATCAACTGTATCAGCAACCCATTATTCAAGCCGCACCTTTTCAAATCACCGTAATTCAATTAGAACCAGGCGAAAAGTTTACGAATATTTCATCCGGTGATCCCACACGTTGGTCTTATGCAGTAGCTGTTTCAGGAAAAGATGATGCAGCACAACAAAATATTCTGGTTAAACCTTCTTTGCCAGATATCAGTACTAATCTTGTGATTAGTACCAATCAGCGCCTATATAATCTGCGCTTGGTTTCTACACAAACGGATAAACTGACACGTAATATTCGCTTTTATTATCCCGAAGATAGAGTAAATTCAAAGGATGATAAAATGCCATCTTTTGAAGAAGAATCTATAGAAGAACAACCTAATTATATTCCTACTTATCCTATTGTGTGCAATCATTATCGGATCACCACGGGTGGTTTTTTTAGCAGGCCGCCTGTTTGGCAACCTCTTCGCGTGTTGGATGATGGCGTACACACCTACATTCAATTTCCCGATTATATTAGCCAGCGTGATTTGCCAGCACTATTTGTTGTTAATGGTAGTCAAAAAGAATGTGTCAATTACCGTTTTAAAGCGCCTTTTATGATCGTCGATAAAATTTTTGACGAAGCAACTTTAGTTACTGGTGTAGGTGGATCACAGCAGGCGGTGATTTTAACCAACCTTTATAATTGAGGAATTTTCAGCATGCCAGAAAAAAATGATCCACCTGTAGTGAGTCTGAAAAGAATCTGGATAGGTGTTGCACTGGTGGGTACACTTAGCTTAGCTATAGTGATTTTATTGAATCTCTATCATTCAGGATCGATGCCCAAAACCCATCAAAAAGTTCAAGAAAACCACATACAAACATTGGCTAATCATAGCGATATGAATTGGTATCATCATTTGGGATTACAACCCTCCAAACAAGCCATTGTGACAACAGCACATATTTCTTCTACGCATTCTTCAACATCGCCGTCTACAAATCCCGAGCAAAATTCAGGAATAGTCGATTCAGATCGCATCAAAGCCATGAGTGCACCCATTAATAGCAATCAAATGGTAGCCGAATCACCTGTGAAAACGAGTGCAGAAGCCTCTAGCAAAGCTGCATTAAAAAATCCATCAAGCCCTTATATCATTCAAGCGGGTACTTTAATTCCAGGCATTTTAATTACCGGGATTAATTCTGATCTGCCAGGACAAATCATCAGCCAAGTCCGATCAAATGTGTATGATTCTGTGCAAGGCCGTTATTTGCTGATTCCTCAAGGCAGTAAATTGATTGGCGTGTATGATGCCAAAATTATTTACGGACAAGAACGGGTATTAGTGGCTTGGCAGAGGCTTATTTTACCCAATGGTCAAAGCATGGATTTGAGTGATATGGCAGGTGTCGATAACAGCGGCTATGCAGGATTTACCGATCAAGTGAATGCACACTATAGTAAATTGTTGGGTTCTGCTGTTTTAATGAGTGTGTTAGGGGCAGGCGTGCAACTCAGTCAACCACAAACCCATCAAATTGGGTTAGCAGAGAATTCGATGAGCCAAGCACTTTCACAAAATATCGCAGGCAGTGTGATGAGCACTGCATCTGCATTAACAGAAAAAAACTTAAATATTCAGCCCACACTGGAAATACGTCCTGGCTATACGTTTAGTGTTTCTGTGACGAAAGATTTAGTGTTTCCCAAAGCGTATCAAAATGTTTACGAGGTTGATTCATGCGTTGGTATGGCTTAATCGGATTATTATTTTTACCCATAGTTTGTCATGCAGAGTTACCAGAAAATTCAATCACTACTTACACATCAGTAATCGGTACGCCAGAACAGCCTACCATTGAAGGGGGATGGATCAATCAAGCAAGAAAAGACGGGCAAATTAATCAGAAAAATAAAAATGTTGATCAATTCGTTGCGCTATCAAAAATACCGGATGAATTTAACTCAAGTAAAGAGATTGAAAAACTTTTAAACCTGGCAGCTAACCATAATAAATTAGCTTATGTACTACAAAGAGCTAGGCAAATGAACTTACCCGCTACAATTGCATTAATCCCTATGGTAGAAAGCCACTATCAAACGCACGCGGTTTCACCAAAAGGCGCGAGAGGCGCTTGGCAATTAATGCCTGTGACTGCGAAAGATTATGGTTTAAATAGCAAAGAGAGAGAAAATTTTACAGCCTCTACCAATGCCGCTTTACAGTTACTCAAAAATTTACATCAACAATTTGGCAACTGGACATTAGCCTTCTCCGCCTACAATGCAGGTAGTGGACGAGTACGATCTCTATTGCAGCAGCATCCGCATGCACAGTGTGTTTATGAATTGAGTTTGCCATTAGAAACTCAACACTATATTTACCGCTTGAAAACGCTTTATCAAACCATCGCAAGATATTCTGCTGATAATTGTTAAACAAAGCAGCTTAATTTATTGATGTGATTTAATATTGACGATGAAAAATAGACAGAAAAGCCATCACATTCAGCTACATTTTCTCGCACTATTAGGTATCACGCCTTGTCTGGTGGTTTACTTACCCCAGATACTACAGGTTTGGTTTTTTACTGACTCATCACCAAACAATTTTAATCTACTCCCACTTTGGATAACCGTATTACAGAACAGCCTGTATGTTTTAGCTTCAGCGGGATTGTTGTTATGGGCTTACTTTTTCCGTCATCGTGATTATTTATCACTGGGCGCTCTAAAGTCGTTGTTGTTGATAACTAGCTTAGGGCTTTGTATAACTCTGTGTTTTCAAATCAGTTTTGTATTTTTGTCTTATCAAATATTAAAAACTGATGATGTGTTGTCCACAAAGCAATTATTCAATGCAACTGGATGGTATTTAAAAACCCATGCGCTATCATTTTTACCGCTAGGAATATTGGCAATTTTTCTGAGTCTCTTGAGACAGAAATTGAAATCTCTGGCATTTAATGAAGCCGCTACGGTGGATGAAACTAGCGGGCAATTTGGTACAGCAGCATGGGCGATAAAAAAAGATTTATTGCAGCTTAATTCGTATCAATCAGCTAATGGAATTTTTATTGGCACAGATTTTGATGGAAAAGCTTTGTACTTACCACTTTGCAATAAGCTTACCATATCACCGCCAGGTGGTGGGAAAACGACTGCATCGAGCATTCCGCTTTTACTTTCTCATTCTGGCCCCGTATTTGTCTTTGATATTCGCGGTGAATTATGGGCAGTAACAGCACGTTATCGCGCTGAAACACTAGGAAGACAAGTGATTGTCATTGATCCATTTGGTGTTACTAAAGGCAAAGATTTTCAACAAGGAAAATCTGAAGTCTTATTAAAAACCTATACAGTGAATCCCTTTGACTGGATTCCAGAGGATAAAAAACAACGCGATCGCATGATGAATGCGTTTGCCGCTTCCTTTGTGATTAACGAGGGTGGATTTGCCACACATTTTGATGAAAATGCCAAAATCCTCATTCGTGGTTACATTGATTACATCATGACGGCAAAACCGGCAGAAGAGCGTGGATTACCAATGCTTTATCAACTGATGTCAGAAAGCACAGAGGATGCCAAAGTGACCTTTGAAGCCATGGCTGAATTAGCAGGTAGAGCGGGTGCGGCAGCCAATCAGATTAGCCGTGTTGGCGCAGATGAACGCGGAAGTATTTTATCGACCAGTTACCGTCAGATTGATTGGATGGGCGATAGTAACATTCAAGAAACCTTATCCAAAAGCAATTTTAATTTAGCGGATTTTTTAGCCGGTAACATGGATATCTTTGTTGTGCTACCTGAGGATCAAGTTAAAGAACATAGTCGACTCGTTAGAATGCTGATGGCATTGCTCATGAGCCAAATTGTGCAAGCTAATCCCAGTGAATTACCCAAACAAAAGATCGTTTTTCTACTCGAAGAATTAGCGCAACTAGGCTACTGCCCTGATGTAGAGCAATGTATTGAAGTCTTACGTGCTCGCGGCGTGGTGGTCTGGTCAGTGTTTCAAACGCTAAGTCAAATTGAGTTATTTGAAAAACCTGATTTATTCAAAGGCGCACCGCTCAAACAAATCTTTACCAACGACGATACCAAAACCATGGAGTGGATTCAAACACTCGGCGGCAAGAAAACCATTTTAACGAAAACCTTATCGACCAACTCCGGTGATGCACGGCAAAAAATGCAAACCTTTGGTGGAACTCTCTCTCGTGGAGAAGGTGAAAGTATCCATGAAACGGGTGTCGATTTAATTGCTTTAAATGAAATCCGTGAATTGCCTAAAGATGAGCAGTTGGTTTTTTTACATGGAGCCAAACCAATTCGCTGCAAAAAAGTGCGCTATTTTGAATATGAGAATTTTTCGGGGAAATTTGATGGGAATCCGTTGGAAAAATATTAAAATTAAAAATCTTTTTGAACGACTCCCCAATCGATAGCTGTTCCAGAATCAAAAAAATCAACTTTTTTTGATTCACCCTGCAAAGAGCATGCGTTTTCATATAAGTTTAAATCTTCTTTATAAATTCCAATAAAGGCATGATCTATTTTGCTGTTTTTAATAGCATCAATAATATGGTGGTCAGAATGCTTATTAAGCGATGTTCCTAAAGTAAAAAGTGATCCATTTGCATTTTTTAACGTGTTATAAGAATGCCAAAAGTATTCGTGTCTATTTATTTTTTCAAGCTTTTGTTGATGTTTACCTTCAAAAATAACTAACGGGTAAGAACCATTGGAAATACGCTCAAAAATCTGGTTTCTTAGTGAAATATTATTATCTCGTCTTAACTTAAAAACATTTCCATAGCTATCGTCAAAAAGATGTAAAGCACCATGTAAATAATAAAAATTTTGTTTCTCAGGATGAATCCAACCCAAATCGTTAATATCTGGAGGGTCAAATAGACCAAAACCGTCATTAATGGGGCAAGAAATGAAATTGGATTTGCTTTCCATGCAAATCCAATATAACAATAAGTCATAGTTAGTGGTAAATATTTTTGAAAATTTGGACAGAAACTTACATACGCTTAACTTAGTTTCGTTAGAGAGTATATCAGCAGATGGATGAACCTCAGTAATGCTAGCGATAAACGAGTGTCTTATTTGTTGTATATCTGCATCGATTCTTTGGCTTAATTCATTTTTATAATGGTTCGTAATTCTTTTAGCTATATTCAAATAGGCGAGAACCTTCTCAAAATCATCTGTGTTAAGATCATCAAATATATTAACTAATTCCGAAGAAAGTTTATTATGAGTACTTAATTGAATTGCCGTATCGCGTAAAGTTTGATAGTTAAGTTTTGTGTATAAGCTCCTACTAAAACCATTGCCTAATAACAAGAGACGATCTTCGGGGCGTGTATTGTTGATGGCCTCCTCAAATGTCATCTTATTTACAAATTTTTCAGTGTCATTGTGCATGCTAGTTTTCTCAATCCATTAAAAAGATTCTACTATTAATAATAGGCTATTTTTCAATGAGGACAGGGGGTGGTTTCGGATCGGTAGAGAAATCTCTTGACCCCCACCTTACATCATACTTTACGCTTAGCAACAAGGAGATAAAACAATGGCTAAGTGGTATATCAATGGACTGAGCAAATTCACGCATATATCGGTGCGAACCTTACATCATTATGAGCGCATTGGTCTGCTTAAACCCAGTTTACGTTTACCCAATGGCTATCGTTTATAAAAATTAAGTCTTATATCCCACATTCACGCGATCTTTCTAATAAATTTTGAATTAGCCATTTTTGGTAAAAAACGCACAGATTTTTAGAAATTTTTTGTTAATTGCTTTAAGAGCAGTAGCAAAAAACTCCTAAACTTTAGGAAACGTATTTCAAAAATGTATATTTTGCACATATTTTATACAAAATTGGTTAATTCCAAATTCTAAATTAAGATCGCGTGAATGTGAGTTATATAGTCTTTAATAATACAATTACGAGTAATTAGGTAATAAAGAAAAGGTAAATAAAATTAGGTAATTAGAGTATTGTTCTGTACTTTAAAGTAGTTCACACTCAGTTGCTTTGATGCTTAACCTTTTGTTTCTAATTATTGGGCGAATAATAGTTTTTGGCAGCTCTAAATCAAATCTTATTATCGGTTAAAAGTTTCTACTACTAATGGATTAATCAATGCAAGACAAAGTTGAAATTAGACTTAAAAATATCTCTGGGATACCTTACAATTTTTCTTTACCTCGTATTGGAGAAGACTTTTTAATAAAGATTACTGTTAATGGTAATCAGCTTTCTGATGAAGAAGCAGTTAACTATATAAGCAAACTAAATAAAGACAATCTTCCAGATTTTAGCTTGAATCAACATGATGGAAGATTTTTAACAAGTGCATTTCAAAAAAATTCACCTTATGGGAGTACTAGTAGTAGCACACATTCTTCGCAATTAATTTCTTATACTCCACCACCTAATTTTTCTACTCAGCAAGAACAGCACGAGCTATTTGTGGCATTGTGTGATTTATATCAACACCACATGTTGCAAAGCGCAGAACAAATTGCAGTTGAATTGCTAACACCTGATTTAAGTTCAACCCATTACTATAAATTATCGAATAAGTTAGGTAACAGAGCTTTACGGCGGAAGTGGACTGAGTTAAATGCAAGAGGTGGAATAATTGCGAATTTAGATACCGCTTTTAATAGAATTTCGTTAGGTTGTCAGGCAGTTACTACATTTGAAAAGTATGCTTCTCAGAAGCTAGAGGGAAGAGCCGAAGGAGGATTGAGTGCCATTGAAGGTGTTACCACCATTATGGAAACTGGTGTAGAGCTTTCAGTATCTTATGGGGCTAGTTATCTTGTTGGTGTTGCTTTCGAAGCGATGCCCTTGCCTTTTCCCATAAAAATATTTGGTATTCTGGCAACTAATTACATAACTGGTGAATATTGGGATAAGTATTGGGATAAAGCATGGGGGTTTTTTAAGAATGGAATAAATGAAGCCTATAATAATTTAAGCTCAATTAATAGCTTGCATGGTGCACCCGATATCCCTATTCCATATCATGTCATGCGCGAAATTCTACCTAATACTTTTCAACAGTGGGAGGAGACTAATTTAGAGCACTCAGCAGATATTAAGCTTTTAACATGGGAAGAACAAGGTGCTACTTCAAATTTAGAGTCCATACCAGAGCAGAATAGGCTAGAGAATTACTGTTTTTTGCCTAATCAATACAAAATTGAACTAAACGAGTCAAGGAATTCATCTTTTTTATTTGCCGATTTTACTTTTGATAGTGATGTTAGTGATCTCGATAGTATTAGCAAGCGAACAGAAAAGCTTAAAACTATTCAAGAAAAAATTAAGATAGATATTAATATTTTTCGTCAAAATAGAAGTTTAGATTATAGATTTAATGTTCCGCCTGAATTCTTTGATGCTGAAAATGAAAATACCTATAAACCAGGGGAAAGAGGTTCCTTTACATTATCAAATGATGGTGGGCATGTGCATTGGAACTTGCAGGTTGATGTTTTTAAAAACCATCCGTTAGTGAGCATTGCACTGGTGGGTTTGCCATTTATTATAGATTCTATTAAATGGTTGATGATGGAAGAGTCGCAAAAAGCTATGGAGAACTTTTATAGCGATCGGCAAAAATTAATTGCAGCACAAAATAAAGATTGGACAAGTTTTCCGATAGCTTGGAACAGATTTATACGTTCCAAGAGTTATGATCAAATTATTAGGCGCTATCAAAATGCGCTTAGAAAAGATATTCAAAATGTTATAGAACTACATAACACCGAACCTGAAATAGTGGATCAATTTCGTTTATGTCATTATTCACTAGAAAAACTAGGTCATGTTGAATTTAAGGCATCAGAATCACCCCAAGAAATTTTTAAGGACTATCAAAATGACTTTGCATATCTTTTATTTCAATTTACCGATTCATTAGATAAGAAGAACTTTCAAGTAGCTCAACAATCTATTGATGGGCTTTTAAAGTTTTACCCTTACCATGCTGGCACTTATTTGGCGCAAGCAAAATTTTATATAGAAAAATTAGATTTTGTGCAAAGTGATAAGGCTATTAAAAAGTTTGAGCTATTAGCAAATAGTGAATTGAAACAAGCTGAAAATCGGAAAGATGATTGGGCGTTTGCTAATGGTCAGTATTGTAACATTAAAAACAATTTCATTGAAATAACTAAAAACCAACGTCAACAAGTTGAGGAAATAAAGTTTTATTCTTTATGGAAAAAATATCAATCAGCGCCAATTCAACAAAAACAGATAGAGCTGGGCAATTTACAAAAATTTTCTCATGAACAATTTAAAACACAGCCAGAAAATATTGCTGTGCGCAAACAATTGGTAGCCGTCTTGCTTGTCGATGATCAAGATAGTCAACGCTATATTAAAGCATTACCTCATCAAGAATGGATATGTAATAAAATATCATACGAGCCTAGTGAATTAAAAACTTTAGCTAATTTGTATGAAATTACAGATAATCTAGATCAAGCAATAAATACTTACCAAAGATGTTTAAAATCTTCTTACCAACAAAACTCAGCCTATTATGAAGATCAACATAGGCTACGTGATCTCTGTTTGGAAAACGCATCACGGTTAAGCCAAAAAAATGATGTTGCATTTGAGGGTCGCCAACAAGAGTGCTTGGATTTGGCTTATCAGCAAACTGAACGTCTTACCAATAACTCTTCTGCGTGTGAGCCAAATGATTGGTTTTTTTTAGCTATTCTAGCCTTACGAAAAAGGCATTTCGAAAAAAGCATAAAGGCGTCTGAAATCTATATTAAAATCACGAAAGAAAAAAAGGATTTTCCAAAAAGTGAACAGGAAAATCTAACTAAAAGTGAAAAAGAAAATGTTACAGAGACTTATTATTATTTAGGTCTAGCACATTTAGGTAGAGCAGAAGAAGAAATAAAAACAGGCGAGAGTTCAGAACATCTTAGGCCAGCTTACGATGCCTTCGAGGATTATATTGCTAACAAAGCAAATTTATCTACCGAAAAACAGCATGCTGATCAAAAAAATTTAGATTATTATAATAGTCAACGTAGGTTGCGTGATCTTTGTTTAGAAAGTGCATCAAGATTAAGCCAAAAAAATGACATTGCATTCGAAAACCACCAAAAAGAATGCTTGGATTTGGCTTATAAGGAAACTAAGAATCTTATCAATAATCCATCTGCATGTGAACCGAATGATTGGTTTTGTTTGGCTATTCTAGCTTTACAAAAAGGAGATTTTTCAGAAAGTATAAAGGCTTCAGATACTTATATCCATACTCTGGAGGGAAAGACAGATTTAACCAGAATGGAACAAGAAAATATTACGGAAGCTTACTATTATTTAGGTTCGGCACATTTGAGTAAAGCAGAGGAAGAAATAAAAACAGCAGAAAATTCAGAACATTTTAGACTAGCTCGTGAGGCCTTAGAAAATTACGTTGCTCATAAAGAAAATTTATCTATAGAAAAACAATACACTGGAGATGAACAAAAACGAATTGCT
The DNA here is from genome assembly GCA_963844535.1 of uncultured Gammaproteobacteria bacterium. Classification (GTDB taxonomy): domain Bacteria; phylum Pseudomonadota; class Gammaproteobacteria; order CAWJOP01; family CAWJOP01; genus CAWJOP01. Next base: position 293,486 of record CAWJOP010000004.1, read on the forward strand.
GATGCACACTATAAACTAGGTGGCATTTACCTACACAATGGAGAAACAGAGCGTTCGCTCAAAGCATTTGATACTTCTTTGTCATTTGATAAAGAAGATTATAGAGCTTATATTGGCCAGGGTTATGCGCATTTTCAAATGAAAAATTATTGGCAAGCAGAAAAAATATTTAATGAAGTAATTGAAAAAGATTCTCGTTATAAAGGTGATGCTAGCACGGGATTAAATAAAGTATTACTACAGAGAAACTATCGATATGCTCAAGTTTTAGGAGAGATTGGTTTTCGTTTTCTTTCTAATTCTTTTAAATCATTATCTCCTAAAGAAAAAATTGCTGCTATCTTAGGAACTGAAGTTGCGAAAGTGGGCTTTGATGCAAGCATACAGAGATACTTTCATGGCGAGTGGTTTCCAGTTAAAGAGAATGGACAAAAAACTTCTTTCTTAAATGGCCCATTTTCTCAACATGTTGCCCAACATCTTTTGGCTGTTGCGCCCACTGTATGCCTACTTCTTGCAGATATGTTACCCGATAAAATCCAAGATACGGAATGGAAATACTATATTCCAAAAGCTCAATTTGCTTTTGACTTGTTTAATCTTTATAAAACAATCTCATCTACTGAATGGCAGAAACAAATTACTCCATTATTAGGTAAAAATGTTGTCCCTACTTATATTTTATTGTGGTGTACAAATCGTCTTTTAGACACTGGAATAAATTGGCTATATCAAGCATACACTAATTCCCCTCCTAATTTAGTAATTGAAAATAAAAGCTATCATTTTTTTAAAGAGGTGGCACTAAAAGACGTTACTATGATTGCCATGATTGGTATCAATCATCCTGATGTGGCATTAGATATTGCGCAAAGAGCATGGGATTTTGCAGGCACGCATCCATATATAGCGATTCCAGCGGCTATTATAGGGTTAGTGATAGGAAAAGAATATTATGATTACCGTGCTAGAGAATCACAATTAGCTGCAGTTTTTAATAATGCCGTTGCTTATTACCATCAGAAGAATTATAGCCAAGCCATTGAAAAAATTCTTAACTATAAAAGAGAAGGTGGTACTGAGCTAGAAAGATCAAATGATGTATTAAAAGCATCTGTCTATGGTGGATTACAAGAAGATCGCCAATTTTGTACTGAAAATGATTATCAGTGCCAGGCTAAGGTTTTTGAAAAATATAGTAATTTTCTTCCAAATGATGAGCAACTTCATGGATTTCAAAGAAAATATGCAGTAATCAGTGAAATTGAAAAAGAAGTTAAGGGAAATAACTATGCTGTAGCATTAGCTAAATTAGAAGAAGATAACTCAAAAAAATATGTTAGTGATCATTATCAAGATTTAAAAAAGTGGGTTTGTTTTTCTCGATTGCAATTTGCAATAAAGCCTATATCTTCTGAAGATGTTTCTATAAATGATTTAACTTATCTGATAAAGACTTATCAGGAATATTTATCAGAAATACCTGATGATAATAATGTGAGGAAAAGCTTTGATAGGTTAAGCATACAAGCCTGCTTTTTACAGGAAAATTATCTTGAAGGGTTATCAAAAGGAGAAAACTATTTAAAGCAATATGCCGATGATACAGATTTTGCAGACTATTTTTCAAAAACCAAGTGTATTAGCTACTTTAAAAATAAAAACTATAGGTTAGCTTTTGATGAGTGCCAATCTCGCTTACAAAAAACGTCCGATGATATTTTTGCTATTAAATATTTGGGTTGGTTGGCTTATGCACAGGGTAATTACATTGTGGCGAAGCAAGAGATTTATCGCTCTCTTCAACTAACACCACATGACGCAGAATGTTATGGGCAACTTTCATGGATACAACAAGCAACGGGGTTTTTAGCTCAAGCAAAAATATCTGCTCAAAAATCAGTTGAATTGCTTAAAGTAAAGCAGCAGAAGCAGAATTCTAGCTCGTCTGATAAAGCTATTCTTGAACAACAGTTGACTCATGCGTATGAGCGCGTATTACAAATTGAAGATGCTATTTATTCTTGCCAGAGTAAGAATATGGCACATACTTTTGGTATTATAGCGAGTACTTTTGTGAGAGAATTAGCTGAATTTTTTTTGCTAACACAAAGAGTACATTCACATAATATTCCTAATATCAGTTCACCTAAAGAAAATCAGTTTTCGGCAAATAGAAATTTCTTAACTCATAGGAAACTTACATTTTTTAATCAGAAAAACGCTTCATATACAAGGCAAAGTCTTAATCAGCAAGCTAATCCAAATAGGTTATCGTATATTCAATCAGCACAAACACCTGAATCATTAACATTGATTAATAACCAGAGAAGCTTTACTCCAGTTCAGACAGCTAAGCCATTAAAAAAAATGAATCAGCAGTCGTTCTGGAGTACCCCTGCTAAACAAGGAAATTTTACTTCAGAACAACATGCCGGGTTTACTTTTAAAGTTCGCTCCAAATTTACATAACTTCATAATTATTTTAAACAACTATAAAAAGGGTTTTTATGCACCAAAAAGATGATTACATAGAAGATAAGTCTAATACTTCTCTTGTAACTGTGAAGTCAGTTATTTCCTTAACCTCACTAACTTTAGTATGTGGTGTTATGATTTATTTATGGCGAAATGGCAATCTCACTACTCAATTTTTATTTTCGAGTTTTAATTCTCTAAAGAACTTAGGCGAGCAGGCTAAAAGCACTACTATAAATGCTTTTAAAGAACCTGCCTTTTCAGCACCAGTAGTTAGTGCGCTGGTTAGTGCAGTAGTAGTTCCTACCATATCCGGTGGTTTTAGCTTTTTTGCAACACGAACTCTTAAAAATCAGGAGCAAGAGAAAATTAAAGTTTTAACTCAAATATCTGAAATAGAACACGATTTTAACGCAGGTATGCAAGCATTAACGGAGCGGGATTATTATAATGCTGCAAAAAGCTTTGAGAAAGTTGTTAACTTTATTCCTCCAAAAAAGCTTTTTGATAACACTGAGAAATTTAAAAAAATATCGTCTGAAGCCTGCTATTATCAGGCAAAAGCTTTATTTTTTATGGGGAATTATGATGAAAGTTTAAAGCAAATAACTATAACCAATCAAAATAAAGATACTAAGATAGCAAACAGAATTATTTCTCAACATAGAAAAGATTGTTTAAATCTAGCTGGTTTAACTTATTTTAAGCAGGAAGCATGGGATAAAGCTGTAACTTTTTTTGAGCAATCTATTAAGCTTTACTCTGCACAAAATGATATTTATCTTTTATTACAGTATGCTTATGCTAAAAAGAAAGAGGAACAAAAGGAGGACGCTATTTCTTTTTATAAAAAAATTGTTAGGCACATCTCTTTGCCACCTACTGAAAATATAATTACTAATGAATTAACAGAAATATATGGTTTTTCACTACTAAAAATTGCTAATTTAGAGAATTCGTGTGACGCTTTCATTGAAGCCGCCGCTGCTTTAGAAACAGCTATCCAACTAACTCCAATCAATCCCAATTTTTTTAAAGAGAAGAGTAGATTATTATGTGGCTGTGTTGAGATTTATACCTGTTTGAAAGAAAAGTGGAACTGGAAAAATAAATCCTCGTTTTCGGTAACATTATTATTAGAAAATCTTCCTCGTGAAGAAAAGGTGATCAAAATAGATCAGAGAGAGATAACTAATAAAATGAGTAAATACGAAGAAAAATTACAAGAGTTAAAAAATGATTTTGAAGAACACAAAAATTTACTACAAAAAACTGCTTCTGAGCCTACCAGAAGGTTATCGTCGTCTAAATGTACAGTGCAATGATGATTTATACGTAAGAAATATTAAAAGATAATCATTTGTACTAGGGCGTTTCATCAATTAGGCCATTAGTTTATCTTGAGTATCCACCTTTACTCCTATCTCGCATCTGTACACACGATTCACTGGCAGCTTTATTACGCAATTGCTTAGCAAGGATGTGAATATCCTCATTTAACCATTTATCTCGGTGTAATCGCTCACGAATTCCGATAAAACCACCACGGTTGGCGATATGTGGTGGTTTAATTTTTTGTTTGGCTTCAAGGATGGTTTTGATTTCTGGATGTTGAATAGCTTTTTTTGCAAAGGTTTGTATTTTTTCAGCATGTTCTAATGCTACTTTTGAGGCTATTTTGCCTGCTTTGTGGTCTTTCAGCCTTGAACTGTGCATAGCATTGACAAGTCGAGTTTGTTCTAATTCCATGTCCACATAACGCATGAGCAATGTGTTTAGAGATTCATGGGTGATTTCTGGTATTGAAACGATTTTATCTATAGCAGGTGTTTCTACTGCGTTGGTTGATTCACCTAAAACTGCCAAAGTTTTTTTAAGATCAGCCGTCACATTTTTTTTTGAAATGCCTTTTTGATAGAGTTTTGCTTGATTGAGATCGTTTTTGATTTGTTCTATATCACCTGCAATTAACGCATCATTAAAATCCCATTTAGCTTTGTCGAGAGGTTTTTGTGGTTCTGCTATCCATACATCAACATCACGCTGTGCTAACTTTTCAGCGGATTTTGTAATACTTTTAGCAGTTGTAGAATCATGCCCATCATTATCTGCACAAATGAGGATACTTTTGGTTTCATTTGGCAATCGCACTTTAGCAAAATTCCCTATGCCAAAGGTAACACAAACTGTCCAATCAGGTTGTGCTTCTGCGATACTTAGCGCAGTTTCAGGCCCTTCAGCTAAAGCAAATTTGCCACCTGGTTTGCCTGTATGAACGATTGCTCCTTCGCTAATGAAACCGCGTGATAATTTTACTGGGTGACCTAGCTGTGTGGCTTTTTTTGCAGTTTTTGCATCTAAGAAAATGGCCTGTAATCCACAAACTTGATCGTTTTCATCTCTAGCAATAACAACTAGCGCAGGGTGGATACTGCCTGTCATCCAATTTTTTAAGTTCGGATGATAACGAAAGGTTTTATCTTCCAATTCTCCTAAAATGCAACGATGCTCACGCAAATAACGTTCTGCTATTGTGCCAGTAATAGATTGTGTGCCTTGATAAATCGCTCGGGTTTTTTGGATTTTCTGTTTGGTGTATTCATCTGAATCATAATTTTTTATCGGTGAACCCATCGACTTCTTTGAATCAGATATCCGATATAATGAATCACCACCTAAAAATTGTGTAGCTTCTTGAAGTACGACTTTAAAATCTTTGGTTTCTAACGCATGTTGAATTAAGCCCAACATATCTCCGCCAACATCTAATTGAAAATCTTGCCATAAACCTTGTTTTTCACCTTGTATGGTGACTACTAAACTACCTTTGTTGCTACCATAGCGCCAAGTGTGACCTTGTTTTATTTTTGGCTGACCTAAATAATGCACAGCCACTTGTTCTGCTCGCGCATTGAGATCAGCACGCAAGCGTTTAATGTCGATGCGTTGATAAGGTGTACTAACTTTATTAACCTGAGATTTTTTTTCGTCGTTTACATCAGCATTAGTTTTTTTCTGTGCTATTGGATCAGAGATTGATTGCTCTTGTTTTTGCGAAACATCACGTTCTGATGCTTTATCAACTGCCATGCGCCACTTGTAAACTTTATCAACGATTTGCTGTTTCCAACTAGCTAACTTTTTCGCTAAATGAGCCGTTAATTTTTGATGGGTATTCTGAGAATCAATCCCACGCCGCTCTGCAAAGGCTAAGGGGAAATCCAACACACTGTCTTTTAAGCCTAATCGGCCTAAGCGATAGATGAATAAAGCATCATGGGGATGAGTTTCCCTGTCCGCATACAAAGAACAACTGTGACGATGACGACTGAATGCCACATAGGTTAAGTGTCGATTCCAGCCCTTACCACCGGCATATATTAGGCTATGATCAATGCTGATGCCTTGTACTTTGTGTACTGTGGCAGCATACCCATAGGTAAAATGATTATAGGTGTAAGGATTAATCGTGATTGTTTGATCGCTGCCATCTAATTTAACGGTAAAATAATTAACCTTATCCGACTGAATGAAATCCACAAATTCTACTGTGGCAAACCGCCCATTAGAAACCCCCAGTGTTCGATCATTTTTTAAAAACAGAATTCGATCACCTGGAGCCATTTGAATTTCACCACGCACGGTTTGAACTTTATAGCCTGCTAAAATTTCACCGGATTTAACTCTCTCAGTTCTGAGTAATAAATTGAGTGCATCGACATCTTGATTGCGATGAGCAATGACTAAAACTTGGCTTAATTTGTTTTGATCTTGAACTAAGCTTTTCCAATTCATTACGAGCTTTTTCATTGCCAAATCCGGATCAGCTTCCATAAAAATGCCATTTTTCGCTTGATAGGAAGCTAATCCTTTTGCAATATCGCCCGTTGAAAAAGCAACGGTGGCTTCACGTTGCCAAGGAATGGATTGTCGATAAACTTGCTGAATTTCAACAAATCCTAAGCGTTCCACTAAGGCACGAAACGTGGCTCCTGGCCCAACCGGCTGCAATTGTAGCGAATCGCCTACTAACACTAATTTGGCTTTGGCTTGCTCTACAATTTTTAATACCGATAGCATAGACAAACTATCCGTCATACCCGCTTCATCCATAATAACAACATCCAAAGGATTTAAGCTCAGTAATTGATTAGCGACTCGATAGCGAAAAGATTCAATCGTCGTACTAGTAATGCCAACGTCTTTACTTAACCCATCAGCAGCAATACCGGATAATGCAATCCCATGTACCCTTAATCCCTGTGCTTCCCATATTGATTTTGCAGCACCTAAGCAAAAGCTTTTACCGGTTCCAGCACGACCTACCATACAAGTAATTGCTGTAGGTTTAAGGAGATGTAAAACCGCAGATTTTTGTTCATCTGTTAATATTTTGTTGCTTTGTTCCTGATATTGAGCCAGTAAAATGTTTTGTTTTGATTCAGCGATCGATACATGAAAACCTGCCTTTAAATTATCTGCTAATTGTTGGATTGTATTTTCAGCATCAAATAGTTGACGTGTGGTAAATCGATCCTTTCCATCGTTGCCCACACCTAAAGCAATGACTTCAGGCGAGTTCTTAATGACCAGAAAAATTTTAGCCAGTTCATCTGCATATTGCGGAAAAATTTTTTTCAATACGTTCGCTAAATCTTTTTCGCTAAATACCGATTCATGTTGAGTAATCGCCCTTAAAATTGCATCAGTCTCAATGGATTTTTCGCTAGATGAAGTAGAGACACCTTCTTGATGAGGCAAATAACGTTTTAGCGTATTTGCAATTTGGTTGTAGGTAAAGATATCTCCGGATGAAGCCAGATGATGAAACAAAATTTCACAGTGTTCACTCAATCTAGCAAAGTTTAGCTGTCGAATCTGATCTGCATCGCTGAGCCTATCCATATCAATACCACGACGCGCCATTTCTCGAGCGGCTTTGCCTTCATGAATCCCTGGAATTAAATCAATGCCTTGGGCTTCATAAGAACGATGATCAATACGCACAGCATGTTGGTGTAAATGCAGATGAAAATTGGCATATTCTGCCCACTTCTCTCGCCAAGTTTGTAATAAGGTTTTATTGTTCCATTCCAACATTTTTCTACCAAAACCAGGCTCAGTCAGAGCACGCATGGTTAACAATACATGGACATGCGGGTTTCCTTTATCCCAATGCAAAGACCAATCCGCAATCATGCCACGTAGAACAAACTGATCACGAATAAAGGCTCGTGCTAAATGAATACTTTGTGCTTCATTCAATTCAATCGGCAAGGCAAATTCAATTTCTCGTGCAAGTTGTGCATCCACTCTTTTTTCTGCTGCATCCAAAGAATTCCACAATTGCTCTGCTGCTTTTGAAGGATCATATTGATGTAGTTCAGCTAATTCTTGAACCCAGGTAGGAGCATTTTCTGGTATCATTAATTCGGAATAAAGTACGTCTTTTTTGGCCCTAAAATCCCAATCCCGTTCTTCTTTTTGATCATGCAATCTTGTTGCTCGACGATACGCACTCGCAGCAATAATATTCTTGCCTTTAGAGCGTTGAATCACTTTTGCATGCAGATGATAGATCGCCATGGTAAATCCACCTTTTATCAACCCGATTAAAGTTGCGATAGCAACTTATAAGTGCGCTCTTTGTAGTTTAGGAGTAGGGCAATTAGGAGAATAGGGTAAAAAGACACTGTTGGAGTTAGTTTCTTGATGATAAATTTTTCTGTAATAATTGATGAACTGATGTGGATAAATTAAATTTTAATGAGCGAGTTCAAAGAGGTATTTAACATGAATATATGCCTACAGTTAGACAAGTCCAGCCGAGGCAATCTGGCATATCAAGAACGCCAGAAGCAACGTCGAAATTATTTAGAGAAAAAGCGCGCGCTACGACGAACCTTTGAATTTGGTAAACTCATGGAAAAAGTTGGCTTTCCTTTCAAAGATAGCCAATAAATTTTAGTTTTTATCAACTATACTTATCTGAGGAAAATAAATTCAGCGCTTGGATGAGTTAAAATGTGTTCTATCCTAACATATCAAGATATAACAGAAGAAATTAAAACAAATTACGACAAAAAGAACCAAAAAAGTATTCTTCTTGGCAATGGGTTTAGTATTGGATACGAAGCCGACTTTTTTAATTATAAAAAACTAATCCATGCAGTTAAGGATAAAATTAGTGATGCTGGCGCTTCGTTAACAGAATTATTAAATAATAAAGAAAATCCAGAATATATTTTAAAAATTATGTTTGATTCTACGGAGTGCATACCTATCGTAAATCGGCCTTATTTATCAATTGCTAATATTAATAAGCCACTTGGAGAATTAAAAGAAGATAGACAGTTATTAAAAAAATCGTTAATTGATGTTTTTGAAAGCGAGCATCCTGAGTATAAAGTTGAAAGTGAAGACCTTCTTAGTACTTGTGCAGATAAATTGAAAATTTATAATCAAGTATACACCACAAACTATGACCTGATTCTTTACTGGTCTATCCTAAAAGCTAATGAATTATCCAAGGAAAATCATTTTAAAGATGGATTTTACAGAAATAAAAATTTAGCAGGTGAATTCTTAGAAGATGATCATTTACTTTTATGGACGCCTGGGAATGGGCACTTTAATGTCATGTATTTGCATGGCGCAATTCATCTTATTAGAAGCAAATCAAAAAATCCGAGTGATGAAGGCAACATTTATAAAATTAAAAAAGCCAAAGATGAAACTTTTCATCTAAAAGATGTTATAAAACAGCTTAGAAATGACATGTCTTATGAGAATATTGTAATTCTGGAAGGTACTTCAGAAGCAAAAATGGAACTTATTATAAATAATCCTTATCTGATTCGTGGATTAGATAGACTAAGTCGTAGCTCAGGTTGTTTCGTTGTATATGGTTGCTCAATTCTAAAGAGCAATGATAAAATCAACAATGATGAGCATATTTGGACTAGAATTATTAATGCAAATATTAATAAACTGTACATTGGCATTCATGATGATAGACAGAAATATTTTGATGAAAAAAGAGCGGTAATAATTGAGGCATTAGACAAACTTTATCATCGAAGAGACTATTGTTCACTTGAAGATAAAATCACTTTTTTCTCGACTAAAAATAATAATGATATTTGGAGTGCTAGAAAATAGACTTATTTAATATAGCTGTTTATTTATTATTTTTGGTTATTTTTTATGGTGAAGGGGTATTCGTCGGGATTTTTAGAATTAACGGTTCTCTATTCCAAAAATTAATACTTTTTTAAGATCATAAAAATGCTTAAAAAATTAGTACTCTTTTGTATAAGGTTACCATATTAACAACGGCTTCAACTTATAAAGTACCTGATGTGCGCTAATTTCACCCCAGTAACGAGAGTCCCAAGAACGGACAGAATGCGTACCTATCAACCAATAGCCATGCGAGTAATATGTTCCTCGTGGATAAATAGCTAGCTTTCGGTGGTTGCTATCCACATAAAAAGTTGGATAAGGATAGATTATTCCATTTACAGCAATACATTGATCCGTTAACAGCACTTCATCGCCTGGAACTGCTATTACTTCTTTAATAAGAGGATCAGCGCCTTGGCAAGCTTGTCCTTTTTCAACATAAAATCTTTTAAGCCCAATCGTTTTATACGGTTCTTCTAAGCAAAATGCTACGATATCGCCACGATGAATCCTGCTATCATCTTTCCTATAAATTCCTTCCGCCATGCTAGGCGTCACATTAATACAAACCCTATAGATATGCGCTAGTAACGCCATGCCCAAAAGCATACCTAAAATAATAAAAGTGTAACTTCGTTTAATTTTATTTGTAGATTTTTGAGATGAGTAACCAGTTTCATCATTGAGCATAATCGGATTTTAATACGGATAGTAAGGAAATATTGAAGATTAAGCGATTAAATTTCTCATATTCAAATAACTTCATTCAACTGCGCCTCAATTTCTTCAATGGTTGGCAAGCTGGTTTTAAGCTCTTTAGGTAACGCTTTCGACAAAGTATATTCTGAAACGCCAATGGGTGCTTTGATGTTTCTTAAAGCATACTCCGCCACAATTTTATTTTTAGATTTGCATAGTAAGATACCAATCGTTTGTTGATCCCCCTTTTTTCTCAATAAATCATCTACCGCTGCTAAATAAAAGCTGAGTTGGCCTGTATGTTCTGGTTTAAAGCCACCGGCTTTTAGCTCGATGACAACGAAGGCTCTTAAATTAAGGTGATAAAAAAGTAAATCCACAAAAAATTCTTGGTCATCAAATGTGAGTGGTACTTGCGAACCGACAAAAGCAAAGCCCTGGCCTAATTCAAGCAAGAAATCTCTCATGTGGGCTACTAACGCATTTTCAATCGCTCTTTCATGTGCAGGCTCTTGTATAGTTAAGAAATCAAAGTGGTAAGGGTCTTTTAACATTTCATTAGCTAAATCAGACTGAGTAATAGGTAGATGTTCATGATAATTGCTGATTTTTTTGCTGTTTATCCCCTGCCGTTCATAGAGGTTGCTTTCAATTTGCATTTCTAATACTGAACGCGACCATCCATTTTTAGTTGCTTGTTCAGCGTACCAATGACGGATATCTGCTTGTTTAACCATTTGTATTAAGCGGACAATATGACCCCATGGTAATTGCGAAACAGGTTGTTTCGCAAATTCATTCGGATACACCAAGGCAAATTGCCGCATATATTCGAGGTTTCTTTTAGAAAACCCCCTCATTTCGGGAAAAGCATGCTGCATATCTTGAGAAAACTGCTGTAGAAAGTGATCACCCCATTGGTGAGTTTTTTGTTTTTCAATTAAATCCACACCCAGTTGCCAATAGAATTTAACAAGTTCGCTATTAACAGCTAAAGCAGCCCGAAGTTGTGCCGCTTTTAAACGTGCTTTGATATCGTTGAGGAAATTTGTGTAGTGTTCGTCAGCGGGTAAGGTATCTTCTTTTTTATTGAGTTGTTTATTCATATTCACCTAACAGGCCAAGTTTAATCGCGAACATCACTTGATTTTTTCAACAATTTCGCCAGATAACAAGCTAATTTTACCAGAGTTGACTTTTTCTCTGTCCTACGGGAATATCTTTTTTAGATTTTTGTCGCCGCTGTTTAATGTAACAAAAATCGTTAAATGATACGGGAAATAAAGCAGAAATCTATCACTTCTCTTTTATCATTTAAGGCGCGCCGCGAAAGTGCGGAAACACTTTACTACGGCGCTAAACATATCAATCTCGGACTAGGAGACTAATATGCCTTACCGTAGTGTAGCGGCTGCGCCGCTTTCTCACAATGATGTGGTTGTACTTGGTAAGCTGTTTGAAATTTCTGTTGATTTTTTTCGTACCCATCAAAGTCCTAATGCGCAAGATTTCGTTCTTGAATTAAGAACCATTGCGGGTTTAGGTTTGACTGCCTCGTTAGTTGATAACGGTGGGCTTATGCCTTATCAAACCTACTTCAACCGTTTTGTTAACGCAGAGCAAGGTGATTTTCTGAAAGATCAAGGCAATCATACTTCTTTATGGGGACAGACAATGGCTAATATGGTTACTATCAGTTTGGATAGTTTTCGTCGCTTGAATTATCCTGGCTACTATGAAGCTTTTAGAAAAGCTGTTGAAAAAGCGATTCAAAATATTCATGTGGCACAAGAGGGAAAACACGAAGATGCTGAACGCATCCTTGCATTGTTACCATTTCCACCTAAACGTAGCAGCACTTAATCTATAGGTGAAAGGATTAGGGTTTCGGCAAGCCTTGCCAAACCCCTATCATTTTATAAATTCCAAATGTTTGACACGATCTATCTGAATTATCCTATCATACGATGCAAACTATTTGCTCTATCATTAATTCAAAACAACCTGCCATATACACAAAGGGAATTCAATAAAGGACTTCATACTCAAGTAAGGATGCTTGTAAAAGGATTAAGATATGGCAGGTTCTTTTTTCACATATATTTTGACAAAATACCGATAAAACATCTTCTTATAACTCTTTTAAATTGGGAAACTTAATATCTACTTACTGCTTAATTTCTTGCATTTTCTCTTTGGTTAAAGAGTTGACTACCAACGATGAAAACATAAAGCTTATATTTGATAACACGAAATCTCATTATGGTTGATTATTCATAAATTTTTGAATAGCCCATATTTCGGCCACCACTTTCTGATAAAGTTCCGGAATTTTTTCGGTCAAACCAGATTTAATATAATTCTCCAATTCCGCACAAACCGATTTCAAGAGTAATGTGCCACAATAACTCGAACCACCTTTTAGCTTATGTGCAATGGCACATAAAGCTGCCCAATCTTTTTTCTCGTAAGCGGATTGCATTTCCTCCATTTCAATCGGCAAGCTTTCAACTAGCAAGGCTAGTATTTCCCATACAACTGCTTCGTTCCCGCCAACCAGTACTTTAGCATATTCAAAGTCAACAACTTTTTGGACTTGCTCTATTTTAACTCTCTGATCCATTTGCTCAATTTGTTTTAGGTAGCTTTTCCGTTCAGGAATAAAGGTTTCTAAGATAGATTCTGCCCACTTCTTCGTCAAAGGTTTAGTAATGACTACATTCATTCCTACAGCAAGGCAGTGTTGTTTCTCATCGCTTTCTGCATGTGCTGTCAACGCGACAATTGGAATTTGTATGATATTTTTAAGTTTATGCGAACGAATCTGTTTGGCGACAGCGTAGCCATCCATATCTGGCAAGCCAATATCCATAAAAATTAAATCGTAGGGTTCTTTTTCAATTAGTTCGAGCGCTGCTCTGCCATTCTCCGCAATATCCACCTCGCAACCTAATTCTAATAAAATATTTTTGGCGATTCTTGCAGCAATTGAATGATCTTCAACTAATAGTATTTTACTACTTGGCTGCATCGATAAACTTGAGGTGTGTACCAAATTTATTTTCTCAGCCTTGGCTATTTTAGCTGATTTTCTAGGTTTCACATGATTAAGTTTTAGGCTCTCTATCGAGTGGTTACAACTTTCTTCACTACCAAATTCATCATCTAGTAAAGCTTCTCTGAATGGAATGATACAAGTAAATTTTGTTCCTTTTTGCAATTCGCTTTCTACATAGATTTCTCCCTGGATATTATCTACAAACTGCTTAACCACAGACAAGCCTAAGCCCGCACCTTTGTAAATCCCCTCATAAGAGGGAGTTAAGCGCCTAAATTGCACAAACACGTCTTGTTGCTTATCAGCAGGGATACCAATTCCAGTATCCTCTACTATTAATTTAATGATCAGATCACGATCCGTTCGCTTGGCCAATTTTACGGATAACTTAACATACCCCTTTTCAGTATAATTTAACGCATTCGCTATTAACTCCAACGCAATGCGATGAATACGAGTGGGATCACCAATGACATAGTGAGCAATGTTGTCATCGTACTCAAATAAGAGCGCTATTCCTTTTTCTTCTGCTCTGGCTTGATTCAAATCGATCACTTCCTTCAATCTAGCTTTTAGATCAAATTTACGTTTGAGTAGCGGAATTTCGCCGGAATTGACTTTACTCGCTTCTAACACTTCATTGAGCAGGTTAAGCAATGCATGGCTAGAAATGACTAAACCGTCAAGGTATTCATTGATTTCTGGATTAGTAGAGGTTTCTTTGAGAATATCTGCACAGCCAATAATACCGGTCAAAGGCGTGCGGATATCATGACGCATATTCTCCAGAAAGGCCGTTTTTGTTTGGCTAGCCAGTTCTGCTTTATTTTTGGCTTCTTCAAGAAGTGCTTCCATTTGTTTGCGTTCAGTAATATCGATGGATACACCAATAATTCCTATAATCTCACCGTTTTCGTCGCGCAGTGGTACTTTATGCGTTAACATAATAGCTTGCTGACCATTTGCTAACACAGCTGATTCTTCGATCTCTACAGAAAGTTCAGTCTTTAATACTTTTTGGTCAATGAGGCGTAAGTCATCAGCATACTTTTTCCAAGGCATATTAAAATCAGTTTTCCCAATAACTTCTTTTTCATGACGCGCTCCCGCCATCTTGAGCACAAATTCATTACAACCTAGATAAACGCCATTTTTATCTTTCCAATAAATACTTCCAGGTAACTTTTCAATGACACTTTTAAGGCGAAAGATTTCAGCTCTTTTTTCTTCAATAATAGCTTGTTGCTGCTCTATGAGGGCTTTGAGATCATCAACCCCTTCAATTTTTTCCCTAAGTTTGTCCATAACTTAAATCTCTATGCTTAGCCTTATTTTTTGAATATCGCTCAATCTACCATAAAAAGGCCGGCTAAACAGCCTGCATAAGCTGCAAAAGAGTTATAAGATTTATTTAGGCTTCATTTAATATTAAAAAATCTTATTAAATATAAGGGCATACCAAGCTTTACCTAATAATATTAAGCTTTACCTTTTCTAAACCTCAATTTTTAGCCTTTTTGTGGGTTATTAATTAACCTAATCATTAAAGCTTTTTACCTTTGAAGTTAATTTTTATTGCGTAAATTGCGTTATAGTTAAGCTTCCTTTTGGGGAAAGGATTATATAGTTTTCCCCTGAAGTAAAAACATTTTTCGATGTCTGCTGTTGGTTTTGTGGCTCGATTTAGGCTTTTAATTTGATGGTTATAGGTAGGAGATGTGAATATATGACAGAAACAAAATTGTTACACGCATATTTTGAACAGAGTGTGGATAAAAATCCCCATGCGATAGCTATTTGCACCCCCGCACGGCAAATCACTTACTGTGAACTCGCAACGATGGCTAACCACCTTGCTAAAAAGCTTCTTGCATTACAAGTTAAACCTAACCAACTTGTGGCGGTTGTCATGGAAAAAGGTTGGGAGCAGGTTGTAGCGGTATTGGGCATTCTAAAATCGGGGGCTGCTTATTTGCCAATTGACCCAAATGAATCCCCTGAACGTTTGCAATACTTGTTAGAGGTTGGAGAAGTTAACGTCATACTCACCCAAAGCCAGTACCAAAACTGTTCTGCATGGCCGCACGATAAAACCCTTCTTTTTGTGGATTTACTAGTTCTAGATGATGAAAATCAAATGATTTCTCTTCCCGCACAACAAAATGTAGAAGATTTAGCTTATGTCGTATTTACTTCGGGTTCTACGGGCACACCCAAAGGCGTCATGATTACCCATCAAGCGGCAATGAATACAATTCTCGATATTAATGAACGATTTTCAGTGGACGAGAGAGACAAAATCTTTGCCATTTCTGCTTTGACATTTGACTTATCCGTTTATGATATTTTCGGTGCGCTGGCCACAGGCAGTACGATTGTCATGACTAACCCAGTCGATGTAGGTGATCCGACTCGTTGGGATACCATTTTCTTTAAAGAAAAAATTTCAGTCTGGGATTCTGTTCCAGCACTCATGAATATTTTCATCGAATACTTAATGCATAAGTATACCAAAATTCCTGATCATGAGCTTCGTCTGGTTTTATTGAGCGGCGACTGGATTCCTTTAGATCTTCCGCAAAAAATTCGAGATGTGTTTGGCAAAGTGGATGTCATTAGTTTAGGTGGTGCAACCGAAGCATCGATTTGGTCTATTCTTTATCCCATTCATCGTGTCGATCCAAATTGGAAAAGTATTCCCTATGGAAAAGCCATGAAAAACCAAGCCTTTTATATTTTAGATGAGGAATTAAATCCCGTTCCGGAAGGTGAAAGTGGGGCATTATTTATTGGTGGGCAAGGAGTTGCTAAAGGCTATTGGCGAGATGCAGAACGTACGGCAGCACAATTTATCCAACATCCTTATTATGGGTTTATTTATAAAACCGGCGATCTAGGTCGCTATTTACCCGATGGCAATATTGAGTTTTTAGGCCGAATCGATTTCCAGGTGAAAATTTCTGGATACCGTATCGAAATAAATGCGATAGAAAAATACTTACTGGATTTTCCGGGTATTAAACAAGCTCTAGTATTGCCTATCGAAGAGGGAACGCGCCAAAAGCTAGCGGCTTATCTGACCCTACAAAAAAAACTAGGTACGCTAGAAGAAGCAACTACATCCGAATTACAAACTGAGCAAACGCAATATTGGCAGAAAGTGTATGATGAATTGTGTTCAAAAAATGATTCTCAAATTTCCGATAATCCTTATTTTAATACCGCAGGTTGGGTTAGCAGCGACTTAAATGAGCCTATCCCTAAAGTTCAAATGCAAGAATGGGTCAATGATACTGTAAAACGTATTTTATCTTTGCAGCCACAATCTGTGCTTGAAATCGGTTGCGGTACGGGATTATTACTATTTCGTTTAGCGCCTGAAATGGATGATTATGATGCGACTGATTTTTCAAATAAAACATTAAACTGCGTTCAAGAATTATTAAACCCATTACATTTAAAACAGGTCAAACTCATTCACTGTGAGGCGAATCAAACTAAACATCTTACTAAAATGTATGATACGGTTATTTTAAATTCTGTTGTTCAATATTTTCCCAGTGTCGAATATCTTTTGGATGCTTTAAAGCAATGTATCAGCAAAATTCACTCTAAAGGGCATCTATTTATTGGAGACATTAGAAGTTTGAATCACCTTCGCGCTTTTCATACGCAAGCATTACTCAATAAAAACATTCAAAATCTGACTTATTTAGAATGGAAAGCACTACTTGATCGTTCAGTTGAAGAAGAAAATGAATTGATGATTGATGCTAATTTCTTTTATGCGCTCCAAAAAATTGAGCCACGTATTAGCCATGTAGAAATATTGCTCAAAGAAGGTAAATTCCATAACGAAATGAACCGCTTTCGTTATGATGTCATTTTATATATCGATCACGTAGTTAATAACCCTGCTGAAACCATAACTTGGCATAATTGGCAACAAGAGCATTTTCATTTAGATAAACTACATGCCATTTTATCTGAAGAAAATCCAACTTATTTTGCAATTAAAAACATTCCTAATCAACGCGTAGCGGGTATCAGTCAGATACTCAAGGAAGACTTTTCTCAGGAAGCAGATTGGTTTTTGCACTGTAAACAACTTATTAATACAGCAAAAACACATTCAGTTGCCCCAGAAGTTATTTATGAAGTTGCAACAGAACATGGTTATTACGCGAGTGTAGATTGGTCAAGTGAAAATCCTCTTGATAGTTTTCAGGTACTTTTTAGGAAAAAATCTATGTCAGAGCTAGTGAATCGAGATTATTTATATTTTCTGCAAAATCATCAGTCAGAATTAACTCAAGCTTGGGAATGCTATACTAATAAACCGCTTTTGCCACGTATCCATCGTCACTTGATCAGTAGAATTAAAAGCTTTTTACGTGCCCACTTACCTCACTATATGATCCCCAGTTACTTTATTTTTCTTAAAGAATTGCCGATTAGCACTAATGGCAAAATTGATCGGAAAGCCTTACCTAAAATACTTTATCCACTGAGTAAGGAAAACTATGTATTGCCAAAAACAGCAACCCAGAAAAAGCTCGCAGAAATTTGGAAAGAGGTACTTGGTATTAATCAAATCGGCATTCACCACCATTTTTATGATATGGGGGGTACTTCTTTGTTAAGTGTCCAATTGATTGTCGAAATTGAAAAAGTATTTAAGGTTGCACTCAATGTACACGATATTGCAATGACTGCACCTACTATTGAAAAGCTAAGCAGACGCGTAGAAGAAAAACAAAAGGCAAAGCCTGTTTTAATTTGACAATAGTTAATACAGACATTAGGTCGTTGACATTTAGTCCTGTATCAGCCAGGATAAACAAGCTGATTTCACGGGGTTAAACCTAAGAAATCAGTAAATTTGAGAAGATGAAGGCACGCGAATTAAGCACCAGCTTTTCATCTTTCTTGAATTTAGGCGCACCGCGAAAGTGCTATCAACACTTTACACGGTGCTGGCCATATCAACCTACGACGAGGTTAACATGGTTCCCACCAGTGTAGCGGCTGCGCCGCCTTCACGCAACGGCGATATTATTCGCCTTGCGGAGCTTTTTCATATTTCCTTTGAATACTATGCCACACATGAAAGTCCACTCGGAGATGATTTCGTTCGAGACGTCCGAACACTAGTAGGCTTAGGTTTTGCAGCCTGTCTAGCTGATGGCAGCTATATTGGTTGTTACCAACCTTATCTCACCTATTTTTTAAATCACGATCATGGTGATTTTAGAAAACACTCAGGAGCCTTAAAACCACTATCTGACGCAATAGCACACATGGTGTTATTGGCTGTCAGTAGTTTTCGTATCCTACGCGATCTAAATTATCCCGATTATTATCAGGCCTTTATTAATGTTGTTAAAAAAACCACCAATAACATCAGAACTAATATGGCTGGAAAAAACGAACAAGCAAGAGAGATACTTAAACGATTACAATGTGCAAAAATAGGTGAAGCAAAAAATCTAGAGAGTGATGATTAAAGATTGGTGGTTGTTGAATTGTGCGCGCGGTGTTGTAGTCTGGTCAGTCTTTCAAACCTTAAGTCAGATCGAATTATTTGAAAAACCTGACTTGTTCAAAGGTGCACCATTAAAGCAAATCTTCACCAACGACGACACCAAAACTATGGAGTGGATTCAAACGTTAGGCGGCAAAAAACCATTTTAACTAAAACACTATCGACTAACTCCGGCGACTCCCGCCAAAAAATGCAAACCTTCGGTGGAACTCTATCCAAAGGCGAAGGCGAAAACATCCATGAAACCGGCGTCGATTTAATTGCCTTAAATGAAATCCGAGAACTACCCAAAGACGAATAATTAGTGTTCCTCCATGGAACCAAGCCCATTCGCTGCAAAAAAGTTCGGTATTTTGAGCATATTGATTTTTTGGGGAAATTTGATGAGAATCCATTAGAAAAGGAAAATTGAACATGCTAAATATTGCATTGCCATACTGATAGCGGTTAATTTAATTGATTAAACTCTAGGGAAAAACATGGATGATAAAATTGAATTATTTAATCACTTGGTAGAAAATTTTTCCGCTGAACTCAATAAGAAAGCCTCTTGGTTTGGCCTACCTGAAAGGGATGCTAAAATTCTTAATAATCTGAAAGCAATTTCTAAAGATTCATCTAGAAATATAGAGGAACAGTGTAAAGCTTTACTGTCTATTTTATATCAATGGAAACAAGCAGATAATTCCACGAATGAACGCCTAAAACATAAACTGATTATTGGACTGATAAATACCTGGTTAATGCAAGGAAAACCTGATGAACTCAAAGTTCAAACAGTCATCAATCATCTGTTAAATAACGGATTAGTTAAGGAAAGAAGAAATGATCCTAGGCTAATTCAACTTATCAAAGATCTAATCGTAATCGGTGCACAAATTGCCTATTATCGTGACAAAGGACGCCGTGTATTAGCTCCCGATCCAGAAGATGATCTAAATGCTCCAGAGAATGAGCCTGAAAAAAAACTTTTGCAATCCAGAAAAGCACAGTTACGATTTTTTCTAAATAATGTGTCGGAAATTATCACTAAAACACAGGGTACACAACGTAGCACAGGCCAAGAAGGATTGGTGACGATAATTCCAGATCCAGAAGAGATTTCTTCAATTTTAGAAAAGACTTTAGAAGAAATTGAGCAATCTCAGGATAATGAGACCTTAGATCGTTTTCCGGTACAAGTTTTATTTCAACCGTTTTTTGTCTCAATCACCTATGATGCTCAAGAATTTGAACACTATGAGAATTTTATCAAAAAATGGCTAGCCAACAATAAAGCCAATAGAGACGAAGCGGATGAAGTCATACTGTTCCACCTGTTACAGCGTGGTGTTGAACAGGTTTCAAAAGAACGAGAAAGCGCTGGATTGGGTCAGGGTTACAAGCCTTTTTCGACCTCAGCACAAAGTTTTATTAAGTTTTTAACCCAAATTCACAAAGAATATGGCGTTCCTCCTTCGGTAAAACTTCAGGAATTCAAAGAAGAAATCGCCATTCGCCAGGCAAAGTTATTAGATTCAGTTTCAGACCAAAGAGAAGTATTTTCGTTAGTGGAAAAGCTGTTAGTTATTGCTAGTAGTTTCGATATACCCCATGAAAGACGAGCTGCGTTTTACCGCCGTTTATGGGAAGTGGGTGTAGAAAAAAATCCAATGCTTTTCGATAGCCAAGGAATGCCTACACCTATCTTCTTTGATCAAAAAGGAATACCAAAATTCTTTTGGGATGGTTTTTTACGCACATTTATCCAAATCTACCGAAAAGAAAAGCTTAAAACCTTCATGGCTGAAAAAAACTATCCGGCAATCTGGACT
Organism: uncultured Gammaproteobacteria bacterium; assembly: GCA_963844535.1. Taxonomy (GTDB): domain Bacteria; phylum Pseudomonadota; class Gammaproteobacteria; order CAWJOP01; family CAWJOP01; genus CAWJOP01. The sequence goes on from CAWJOP010000004.1 coordinate 314,265, forward strand.
TTTTTTGAGAATGTTGGTGGTATTAGGCTAAAGGATTCATATTTTCGTGAAGCAAATAAGGTTTTTCTCCGAGAGGTCAAAGAAGAACTTAAGCAGACGGTAAAAGACTGTCATGCAAGCTTCAATTCCATTGGCGATTTTATCCAATACCTCGAAGCAGCAAGAGCGAATAAAAGTCATTTTCTGAGCAATGAATGCAATTGGGACTTTGTAGATAATGATAAAGATGGTGATGATTATTTCAAATGGGAAAGCGCCAATGCTCAGCGATCAGAACGACTTGCGCTATTAACATTGAACGAACAGCAACTTAAGAGCTGGTTAAAAACACCATCAGATTACAAAAAGCTTTTAAAAACCCTGGTGGTTGATCTATTCGTAGTGGAAGAACCGCTTTACACCGATTTTGTGGTCAAGCAGCTCCATGTGTTGATGGAGATCAACGCTAAAATGACTGAATCGGTGCTGTATGAGCTTAAAACAGAATATTCAACGCAATTAGAAAAGCATTGGGGGGCGATTGAAGCGCGCGTCTTTACGCCTAAGCGTTCTTTGCTGTTATCTGCTTTACTCAATCTGACCTGTCTGGATGATATGGAGCACCGATATGCTGCTGGTAGCCGCGGCCATCTGCCTGGTCGGCTCGAACCCTGGTATCACCAGTTCCTTACCCAATTGTTTACGGCGTTAGGTAACAATCCCCTACAGATGGATTTATTAGATGACCCCGTTTTTACCCAAGCCACCAGAGATAGATTCACGGAAGATTTAATCAAGTTATTGCAATTGTCTTATGGTGCATTATCTGCGTCCCATACAAACGAATATTCACTAGAAAAAGGCTTTGTTTCTAGTTTATTAATGGTGTTCATGCTATTAGAAAATCCTTCTGCAGAACATTATAAGAAGCTAATTTTTGCATTTTACGAGTTAAAGTGC
>CAWJOP010000005.1:0-226966 GCA_963844535.1 uncultured Gammaproteobacteria bacterium
AGCATTTTGATATCGCTTCAAAGTGGATTCATCAAAAATACTATCGGGAAGATAGCCTTGAGATTTATAAAGCTGTAACTCAATCTGAAAATCTTTCACCATCTGTTCATTTGCTCTGCGATAGCCAAATCGGCTACCGTTAGTTTTTGATATTTTTTCGTCGGATTCTTTTAAATCAAAAAATATTTCATTTTCTTCTTGATCCCAGCACTTAAAGCCCGAATACCGAAAAATTTCAGCTACTTTTACTTTTTCTTCATTGGCATTAATAATGATTACTTCCTGTGTACCAATATTTTCTGAGGCAAGCCACTCTAATACCTCTGCAATTAAATTATCTACATTAATATCTTTATTTTTTACAACTAAAGAAACAACAGCATAACCAATACTATCTAAAACTGCACTAGCTAACGCATTTCCCATATCGGAATGGCAACGTGATAATGGTTCTTCGTAATAGTGGACTAAATATTCAATAAAATGATTTAATTGATCCTCTCCTTCTTGCCCTGAAAATAAGCGAGCAAACATTTTTATTTTCTGTTTTGCAGAAGGCAAATTACCATATATCAATTCTCTTAGCTTTTTTTGAATTCCTTATAATTATCATGAATAGGGGGAACCATGGTTAGAAATGAAGCCACATGTAAAGCTTTGCTTGTACTCTTTATCACTTTGCCTAAATCGTGCACAATTTCAGCTCCGGTAAATAATTCACAAACTACAGGTAGTGCTTTGAGGAGTCGTTTTGCTATTTTTTTGATGTGTGCTTCTGTATCATGCGCTCGTTTTTTAACATCACCTGTGCTAAGTGCCTGACTAGATATTTGTAGACCAATTAATTTATGACGTAGTTCTTTGACAAGATCAGCGATAACTTTTGAATCGCTGTTATTTAATGGGGCTTTTTCACTGCCAATTAATTTATAAAGCTTAGCTAAATCTAGCTCATGATCCTTCCATTCCAATGATTGAACTAATTTAGCTAAGCGAATGCGCTCTAATTGAGAAGTGATTTTGGCAACGGCTATCTCTAGCGTAACTAATAGAAAATACTCTAGCTTATCAGTTGGTTTGTGGTTATGTTTGGCATATTTAATTAATCTCTCAATTAACTGTTCATATTCCGTTAAAGTCAATTTTTCTGTTAATTGCTTTAATAAGTCAGGTATTGCCTTATCTTCATAAGGAATCTCATAAAGAACAAATTGCGCAAAGGAGCATAAACGTGAAAATCGTTCATGATCGATAGAATCTGACCGTGTACAGTAAGCAAAATAAGCCTGTAAAAAGTCAGAGGGCATCAATTCGGCTATACCTCGACGCTGCAAAAGTTTATATCTATCTATAATGATCCACTTAAACTCGCCAGGAAGCGTCTCCGATTTTTTAGCTAACATCCTTTTAGCCTGATGGTCGATGACGTAGCGAATAAATTGTTGCTCAAAGACTCCTTTGGGTAAGTCTTCCAATTGCTGTACGATTCCAGTTTGTTCTAATACACTAAATATTAGCTGAATCAGGTCTTGATCTTCTTTAAAGAAACCACATAAAGAAAATACTGACTTTAAATCCGGTTTTTTCCATTCAGTCTCATTGATATCTCTTTTAATCGCTGCATACACCAACTGCTTGAGTAAAGCTTTATCTACGTTGTCAATCGGTAGTTGATAAGTGTTTCGGAGAATCGATAACGTTTTTAATAATCCTTGGCAGGATGGTGTACTGGAAAAGTGATTGAATAGAAACTGAACCCTAAAATCAGCAATGCGTTTTTCTGGTCTGGAAGATTGCAGAGCAGGATTTTCTAGAAGCGCTATCTCTCTCGTGACTGCTTTCTCTAATTCCTGCTCGATGCCACCTTTCGGAAATGAATACTGCTGTTCAAGTTCTTTGAGTAAATCAGTAAACGCTTTAAGCTCTTCCACAGTCTGTAACGTCTGGGCACGCGTAACGAGTAAATCCATGACCAAATCATAATCATAGCTGTTACTTCTAGGCCAGTCTCCTTTGTATGGAGCATAAGTAAATTCGTATTTTTGCTTTAACGCATAAAATGTAAAAATCAGTTGTTTATAATGTTCTGCAGAAGGCTTTTCTAGTAGCATGAACACCAGGGATAGGCTAGAAACCCACTTTTTTTCTAGAGAATATTGATCTGCATTGGATGTGGCTAATGAATCGTAAGATAATTGTAATAATTGAATTAAAGCTTCAGTGAATGTGTCTTGAAAGGTTTGGCCAGAAGCTGGGTCAGTCTTTAATTTATCTAACCAGGGCGTGTTATCGCCTAACGCGGTAAACAATTTTGTCAAGAATTGGTGATACCAGCGTTCTCGATCCAGCGGATTAGCGCTATGTGGATGGTCATCGGCATACCGGCGCTCCATGTCATTTAAGCAAGTGAGATTGAGCAAGGTTGATAACAGCACAGAACGCTTAGGTATAAAGACGCGCGCTTCAATCATTCCCCAATGCTGTTGCAATTGCTCTGCATATTCTGCTTTTAGCTCGTACAATACTGATTCAGTCATTTCAGCGTTAATACTCATCAACACAATGATCTGCTTGACCACAAAATCGGTGTACAGGGGTTTTTCCACTGCGAGTAAATCCACCACTAGGGTTTTTAAAATCTTTTTATAATCTGACGGTGTTTTTAACCATCGACCGAGTTGCTGTTCATTTAACGTCACGAGCAAAAGCCGCTCCGATCGGGCGCTGTTCCAGGTGAAATTATCATCCCCATATGGATTTTTATTGACAAAATCCCAATCACATTCATTGCTGAGCAAAGTACTTTTATTGGCTATGGCAGTTTTGAGGTATTGGATAAAATCGTTAATAGAATTAAAACTGGCTTGACAGTCTTTGACCGTTTTTTTAACTTCTTCTTTAACCTCTTGGAGAAAAGCCTGATTTTGTTCAGCATGTTCAAGAAAATAGAGCTGCTTTTCAGCACTCGATAATCTTTCACGCGGTTTGATGACCCACATCAGATTAAGGCCATTAAGATTCTCAAAAAACGTCCAAACTGCGGGATAGTTTTTTTCAGCTATGAGGGTTTTAAGTTCTTTCTCTCGATAGCTTTGGATAAATGTGCGTAAAAAGCCGTTCCAAAAGAATTGGGGTATTCCTTTTTTATCCGCTATACGGGTAGGTACTTCTAATACACCAAAACCTGGATGATTGGGATGATAATACATTGAACCTTCAAGCCAAAACCCAGGGATTCTCCAAAGATCGTATTTTGGAAAATCTCCGTGAATGGATAAGCTATCTTTAATCAATGGACTCTTTTCTACACCCACTTCCCATAAACGGCGGTAAAACGCGGCTCGTCTTTCATGGGGCACATCGCAACTATTGGCAATGACTAATAGCTTTTCTGCTAACGAAAATACTTCTCTTTGGTCTGAAGCCAAATCCAATAATTTCGCTTGGCCAATGGCGATTTCTTCTTTGAATTCCTGAAGTTTTACTGAACGAGGAACGCCATATTCTTTGTGAATTTGAGTTAAAAACTTAATGAAATTTTGTGCTTGAGTCGAAAAAGGCTTGTAACCCTGACCCAATCCAGCACTTTCTCGTTCTTTTGAAACCTGTTCAACACCACGCTGTAACAGGTGGAACAGTATGGCTTCATCAGCTTTATCTCTATTAGTTTTATTGTTGGCTAGCCAATTTTGAATAAAAGTTTGATAGCGTTTAAATTCTTGAGCATCATAGGTGATTGAGGAAAAAAACGGTCGAAATAAAGTTTGTACCGACAAATGATCCAAGGTCTCATACTCAATTTCTTCTAAAGTCTTTTCTAAAATCGAGGAAATCTCTTCTGGATCAGGAATTATCGTCACCAATCCTTCTTGGTCTGTACCACGTTGTGTACCCTGTGTTTTAGTAATAATTTCCGACACATTATTTAGAAAAGACCGTAACTGTGCTTTTCTGGATTGCAAAAGTTTTTTTTCAGGCTCATTCTCTGGATCGTTTAGATCATCTTCTGGATCGAGAGTTAATACACGGCTTCCTTTGTCGCGATAATAGGCAATCTGTGCACCGATTACGATCAAGTCTTTGACGAGTTGAATTAGCCCAGGATCATTTCTTCTTTCCTTAGCTAATCCGTTATTTAACAAATGGTTGATGACTGTTTGAACTTTAAGTCCATCAGGTTTTCCTTGCATTAACCAGGTATTTATCAGTTCAATAATCAGTTTATGTTTTAGGCGTTCATTTGTGGAATTATCTGATTGTTTCCATTGATATAGAATAGACAGTAAAGTTTTACACTGTTCCTCTATATTTCTAGATGAATCTTTAGAAATTGCTTTCAGATTATTAAGAATTCTAGCATCCCTTTCAGGTAGGCCAAACCAAGAAGCTTTCTTATTTAACTCAACAGAAAAATTTTCTACCAAGCGATTAAATAATTCAATTTTATCATCCATGTTTTTCCCTAGAGTTTAATCAATTAAATCAGAGCCTATCAATGAGTTATTCGAGTATGAAATATTTTAAAAAATTGAAATTAAAAGATGCTAAGTTTGCTCATGAAAAGAAATTATTGAGATATTCTCATCTTTTATTTGTTTTCGTTAGCGTTTTAGTATGTTCAATTTCTCTTCTCCAACGGATTCTCATCAAATTTCCCCAAAAAATCAATATGCTCAAAATACCGCACTTTCTTGCAGCGAATGGGCTTTGCCCCATGCAAAAATACAAATTGCTCATCTTTAGGGAGTTCACGGATTTCATTGAGTGCAACTAAATCGACACCGGTTTCATGGATGCTTTCACCTTCGCCTTTAGATAGGGTTCCACCAAAGGTTTGCATTTTTTGTCGTGAATCGCCAGAGTTGGTTGATAATGTTTTTGTTAAAATAGTTTTCTTGCCACCCAATGTTTGAATCCACTCCATGGTTTTGGTGTCATCGTTGGTGAAGATTTGTTTTAACGGTGCACCCTTGAAAAGATCAGGTTTTTCAAAGAGTTCAATCTGGCTTAACGTTTGAAAAACTGACCATACTACAACACCACGTGCACGTAAGACTTCAATACATTGTTCCACATCGGGGCAATAACCCAGTTGGGCTAGTTCTTCGAGTAAAAACACGATTTTTTGTTTGGGCAATTCACTAGGATTAGCTTGTACAATTTGGTTCATTAATAGTGCCATGAGCATGCGGACAAGTCTGCTGTGTTCTTTAACTTGATCTTCAGGTAACACGACAAAAATATCCATATTGCCTGCTAAAAAATCGGCTAAATTAAAATTGCTTTTAGCGAGCGTTTCTTGAATGTTACTATCGCCCATCCAATCAATTTGTCGGTAACTGGTCGATAAAATACTGCCGCGTTCATCTGCTCCTACGCGGCTGATTTGATTCGCGGCGGCTCCCGCTCGGCCTTGTAATCCTGCCATGTCTTCAAATGTCATTTTGGCATCATCCGTGCTTTCGGACATCAATTGATAGAGCGTGGGTAATCCTCGTTCTGCTGCGGGTTTTGCGGTCATGATGTAATCAATGTAGCCACGAATGAGGATTTTGGCATTTTCATCAAAGTGTGTGGCAAATCCCCCTTCATTAATCACAAAAGAAGTAGCAAACGCATTCATCATGCGATCACGTTGTTTTTTATCCTCTGGAATCCAATCAAAAGGATTAATCGTATAAGTTTTTAATAAAACATCTGGTTTTCCTTGCTGAAAATCTTTGCCTTTCGTGACACCAAATGGATCAATTACAATCACTTGTCTTCCTAGTGTTTCAGCCCGATAACGCGCTGTTACTGCCCATAATTCGCCACGAATATCAAACACCAATACGGGGCCAGGATGAGACAGTAAAAGCGGAATGCTTGATGCAGTTGTTTTGCCGCCACCGGGTGGAGAAATCGTGAGTTTGTTCGTAAGCGGTAAATGAAGCGCTTTGCCACCAAAGTCTGCGCCAATGAAGATACCGTTGTTAGATTGATAGGCATTGAGTTTGATAAAATCTTTTTTATTTGCCCATGCCGCTGTACCAAACTGCCCGCTGGTTTCATCCACGGTAGCGCCTTCATTAAAGGCTAGCGATTTGAGTCTTTGTCTTAAGAGACTCAAAAAAATTGCTAATATTCCTAATGGTAAAAATGATGCTGCGTGGGTTTTTAAATAAAATCCAGTGGCATTCAATAATTGCTTCGTAGATAACACATCATCAATTTTTAATAGTTGATAGGATAGAAATACCAAACTAATTTGAAAACATAAAGTGATGCAAAGCCCTAAGCTGGTCATCAATAACAATGACTTTAACTCATTTAGTGATAAATGATAACAATGACGAAAATGATAGGCCCATAACAACAAAGTCACTGAAACTAAAGCATATAGGCTATTTTGTAATACGGTTGTCCAAAGAGGGAGCAGATTAAAACCATTTCCCGATAGCTCTGTAAAAAACCAAATTTGTAGTATTTGAGGCAAGTAAACTACCAGACAAGGTGTAATCGCTAATAGTGCTAAAAAATGGTATTGAATGGAATGGTTTTTAGTGTTCATATTGAGCCAATATCAGCAGAATATTTTGCCATAGCTTGATAAAGCATTTTCAAGCGATAAACATAATGTTGCGTTTCTAATGGCAAATCTAATTCATGAACGAACTGTGCCTGCGGATGTTGCTGCAATGCTTGTAATACTCGATGAGCGCCTGCATTGTAGGCCGCAAATGCCAATGTCCAATTGCCAAATTGTTGATGTAAGTTTTTTAATAACTGTAAGGCAATATCTGTTGAAGCGATAAAGCTTTTTCTGTCTTCACGCTTTAATCCATAATCTTTTGCAGTATTTGACATTAATTGCCAAGCGCCTGTTGCACCTTTAGGTGAAACAGCATCCATTTGATAACGGCTTTCCACCATGGGAATTAACGCAATCGTAGCGGGTAAGTTCATTTGCTTGGCTTTTTGTAGTACATACGCTAATTTGTGGTCATCGGCCGCAGCCGTTAAAAGTGATTTAATCGTTTGATCGGAACTGAATTCATCAGAAATATTTTGTATCATGGTATGCGTTTTAATATTTAAAGTTTTTTGCGCTTTTAAATATTTTGAATCAGATGTCGTCTTATCTTTTCCTGATTGGTTAATAAACCCTCCTTCAATGGTAGGTTGTTGTGACGTACCTATTACGGATGTATCGGTAGTGATTAAATTTTCTGGTAACTGCGCGTAACAAGCTACAGGCAGAAGTAATAATCCAATTAAGCGATGCCAGCGCATGAATCATGCCTCGCAAACATTTTGATACATCTTTGGAAACACTAAATCTTTGGTGACAGAAACATTAAATGTATAGCCAGGGCGTATTTCTAGTGTGGGGTGAACATTTAAGTTTTTTTCGGTTAATGCAGAGGCGGTGCTCATTACACTCCCTGCGACATTTTGCGAAAGTGCCTGGCTGACTGAATAATTAGTCGGAACATTCTGATAGGTTTGTGGTTGACTCAATTGTACGCCTGCGCCTAATACACTCATCAAAACAGCAGAACCCAACAATTTACTATAGTGCGCATTTACTTGGTCTTTAAATCCTGCATAGCCACTGTAATCAACACCTGCCATATCACTCAAATCTATACTCTGACCATTGGGTAAAATAAGCCTTTGCCAAGCGACTAATACCCGTTCTTGGCCGTAAATAATTTTGGAATCGTACACGCCAATCAATTTACTACCTTGAGGAATCAGCAAATAACGGCCTTGCACAGAATCGTAGACGTTTGATCGCACTTGGCCGATGATTTGTCCTGGCAGATTAGAGTTAATCCCTGTGATTAAAATGCCTGGAATTAAAGTACCCGCTTGAATAATGTAAGGACTAGATGGATTTTTTAATGCAGCTTTACTAGAGACTTCTACACTCGTTTTCTCAGGCGATTCGGCTATCATTTGATTGCTATTGATAGGTGCACTCATGGCTTTGATGCGATCGGGATCGATAGGGGAGTTTTGTTTCAGTTCAGATGGTGTTACTGAAGAATGATCTGAAGAAATAGGATGTGTAGTGGTAATCAGCGCTGGTTTGGGTGATGGTAATCCAAGTTTCTGATACCAATTTGTATCACTGCGATTGGCTAAAGTTTGAAGATGGTTTTTTTGAGTTTTTTGATTGGTTCTAGGCATTGTTCCTGAATGATAGAGATTCCATAAAATCACTATGGCAATACTCAATGCACCCACAAAAGCTAAACCTATCCAGATTTTTTTGAGACTCACGATGGGTAGATCATTTTTTTCGGACATGATTAAAATTCCCCATCGGATAGATTCGTTAAAATCACTACCTGCTGTGATCCACCGACACCCGTCACTAACGTCGCTTTGTCAAAAATTTTATCTACGATTATAAAAGGCGCTTTAAAACGGTAATTGATACATTCTTTTTGACCATTATTGAGAATAAATAAAGCAGGCAAATCGTGCTGGCTAATGTGATTGGGAAATTGAATATAGGTGTGTACGCCATCATCAAACACTCGAACAGGCTGCCAAGCTGGTCGTCTACTAAATAGACCACCTGTGGTGATTCGATAATGATTGTGTACAACCTGATCAATAGGAATACCGCTGGATTGTTCTTCTATAGATGCTTCTTCAAGAGAAGCGGTTTTATTATCCTCCGGATAGCAAAAATGAACATTGCGTGTTGGTTTATCCGTTTGCGTAGAAACCAAGCGCAGATTATATAAACGCTGATTGGTAGTGATAACTAAATTGGTGCTGATGTCCGGCAAAGAAGGTTTAACCAGAATATTTTGTTGTGCTCCATCATCCTTTCCTGAAACCGCCACGGCATAAGACCAACGCGTGGGATCACCGGATGAAATATTCGTAAACTTTTCGCCCGGTTTTAATTGAATCACGGTGATTTGAAAGGGTGTGGCTTGAATAATAGGTTGCTGATACGGTTGATGCTGAACGATTGCAAAGCCATCTGTTAATAGTGGCGTTGACTGGCCAGTTTTAACAGGCTTTTCAATGGTTCTTTTTGTCATTGCTGATCGATGAGCTATGAATCGATGCAGTGGATAGATAAGCTGCTTAGTATGGCAATGATGGTGATGGCAGGTACAACCAACTTTCTGTTGCTCAAAAGTTGGCGCAGTCATTTGATTAGCTGCACAACCTGACAATAACATCGTGAATATGCTGACTATGAATAATAAAATGTTCATGATGCTTCACCTCGCAGTGCCTCTGTCCAATTAATCTGTGTGATATAAAGCCCAAAAGGATTGTCCACCATAAAATGGGGATTAACTTCGCCGAGTTGATAGGTGACATTCGCTATCCAGCGAGTGGTTTTAGTTGTATTGTTATCCACAATACTACGCTCTGTTTCATCCCAAGTGATTTGCCAAGTATCTTTGGCGATTGGTAAACTACTCACAATCGTTGCTGTCACTATTGCGTGCGCAGAAATTTCAAATGGATTATTTTTTTGATAGTAATCGTGCAAAAAAGAAAGCGTTTGATTGGCAGAATAGGCATAGACTTTGTCTAAAAGCTTTTTTTGCGCTTCACTATCATGCACAACCGTCCTAGCATTTAAGATAAATTGATTGATCGCAAAGTTAATTAATCTCTGATCTTTTATAGAGATCGAACTCATTGACGCAATGGCGTACGGCATACCTTCGTGCGTTTCGACCACAAAAGGCTGAACTTTAGATGTGGTAGCCATATAAGCCACGGTACCGACTAACAGTACACTCATCATGAGTGCAGTAAAAAAAGCTATTCGCCAATGTTGGATCGATTGCTGCATACTCCCATACCGATCATCCCAAGCTTTTTGTCCTTCTGCACCTTTGACATAAGGATTCGTCAAAATATTCAATTTTTTTAGTCTAAGTTTTTGAAAGTAATTGATCATTTTTTTCATGATGATGGGCCTCTTTTTTCTTGCTGCATTTTTGTTTGTAGCTTTTTAGAAGCTTGATACAGTCGACTGGAAACCGATGAAATGGGTTGTTGTAATCCAGCACCGCCCGCAAATTGATTGGCAGCATGTTTAATCTGATCTGAAAATTTACCTGCTACGGCTTGGCTAAAATGTTTCACTGGCCCGCCAAGCGCTGTTCCCAAAGCTTTAACCGGATGACCAGAAGCGGTTTGCATGGCGGCTTTTTTCAAGTGTTGTAGTGCGTTATAGGCCGTACTGCCGGTTAACTTCGCTGTATTTTGTAATATCGTTGCAGCTAGGTGCGTTAATTGTTTTGTGGCATTAGCTATATGTGTAGCTGCCATCATGAGTGCAGCCGTAGATTCGCCATGAGTATCATGGATCGCACCTGAGAAGATTCTGGCCAGTTGATTAGGTAGATTTTTAGCCAGCAGCCAAAATAAAATTGCAACGGCAACTAGCCACACGTAAGGATCAAGTGTTTTAATTTCGGCAGGAACCGAAAGTGCTACAGCAGAAATCGTCTGACTACCCGCAGCAACGACTAAATAAATCCCTAACAATTTCACACAGTTGGCTAAAATCACATCTAACGTTTGCCTGGCGATTTGATTTGTTGCACCTAATGCCGCAAAACTTAAGAAAAAGGTTGCAATGGAGATCAATGCGGTAGTAGTGATCAACGTTAACGCTAAATCCAAAGCGACACTCATAAAAACAAACAGCACAATGATATACACGGCAAACATGAATAAAAATCCAAAACCTAGGGTGAGTAAACTGGAATGCGTAACCGGAATCATCAGTTTATTCACTAGGCCAACTCCTTGCGCAATAATGGAAGAAGGATCAATCGGTGCATGGACTAAACTTTGTCCCATGCTTTGTGCGGTGTACAATATTGAAGTTAACCAGGCAGGATGAATCATGACGGTGTAAAAAAAACTAATCACAAAAAATCTTTTTAAAAAGGATGGCAGTGTTTCAGTTAACGCATGTCGATCAAAGGCGTACCATAATGCGAGCCACACGAGATTTACCACTAGTAAGGAAAAAAAAAGCCACTTGCCCCAATTTAAAAATTGATTCACATAGCCATTGAAGATTTGGATATAGCTATTCGCTGCATGGCTTACAATATTCATCTTTTTTAACCCTAAAATTCAGGCATCATTAAGGGTTCATCTGATGAACCATAGCTTGGGATATCGACTGAACCGTTCTGCATGATCTGTTCAAACTCTGCGCGATTACTGGCTTCTTGCTGTACTTGGGTTGCATAGTAAGCCGCTTGTGCATTCGTCTGCGCCATGACGGTTTGGCGCAACAATTGCAGTTGAGAAACGAGTTCCGAAGCAATTTGACTGGAAGCTTGAATGGCTTGCGTTTGGCCTTGGGCACTTTGCGCTTGCCGTTGTAAAAAAGCTAAACGCTTATTTTCATCTTGAAAATGCGCTGCACTTACACCTAAACTTTTTAGCACACCATTAAACGTATTTTGTGCTGTATTCACGTTGTTTTGATATTGCTCACTAAAATTGGTGGGTGCTTGATAACCTGGATAAGCTTGCTTAAAGGCTTCATTCATTTTTTCCGCGTTATAGCTAAGTCCTTGTGTTTTTTGCATGATGCTGCCTAATTCATTCAATAAAGGCTGTACTTGGCTCCACTGATATTGATCATCAGAGAGGGTTAATAAAGCTTGTTGGATCGCTTGGGTTTGAATTTTAAGTTGTGTCAATTGATTACCAAGTTGTGCAATGGCGGCAACATCAATAACGGGCAGCATGGCATAAACACTATGGGAAAAAACTAAAAGCAATACGATCAAAAAACTTAAAAAACTCGGTTTAACTAAATGAATGTTTAACATAATATGTCCTCCGTCGCTGTCATTTCTAGCCGTGTTGTTTGCGGCGAGAAATCTCCTACAGCATCAGGAGATTCCTCGCTACGCTCGGAATGACAGGCGTTTTTCCAAACATACGCCCAATCTGAAAAACCTTGATCGTTTAACCAGTAGTAAACCCACATCGATCCATAGCGTTCCCTATAGTCGAATAATGCTTGGCTTTTTGCTTTGGATAAGCCGATAAATGCTAATGGCAGTGAATGTGGGGCATCTAAACCTAAATGGATTAATGCACTATCTTGCTCTCTCACAACTAAGTAATCGCGTTTGACTTGTGCTTCTTGTGTGAGCATTTCAATATGACGATCCGATAAACCAATCTTGCGATATAGGGTTTTCATTTCAGCATCCATACTCGGATGCGGTAAATACACTTTGGTAGGACAGGATTCCAAAATAGCAGCGGTAGTCGCCGTTAAACTTTGTGTCGCAGGATCATATAAATCGGCTAGAGATTGTGTCGCAAATACCACACGTGCATTATGTTTTCTTAAAGTTTTTAACCAATCTTTGAGTTTCTTGGCAAACACTTCATGACCGATATAAAGCCAAGCTTCTTCTAGCACAATGAGCGTAGGGGATTGTCCCTTGGCAGATTCTAATTTTGCTTCAATCTGATCGAAAATTGTTCTTAAGACGGGCAAATAAATTTCTGGTTTTTGTGCTAAGAGCCATCGCATTTCAAAGGTTTGAAGATGGCCTAATTGAAATGAATCTGTAGTGGCATCTAATAATTTAATTTGGCCAGCTAATGTGTAATAGTGTAGTGCTTTTCTCACCATATCATGCTGTACCGCCGCTTGAAATACGGTGAGATTGCGACTTGAAGTTTGTTCTTGATGCGCTAAGGATTCTATGGCGCGATAAATGGCAGTACGAATATCGGGTGTAATCGCTACTTGCTGTAAGAACAATAAATCTTCAATAAATTGGCAGGCTCTTACCTTTTGACTATCGGTGGATAAATCAGCGAGTGGACAAAAGGCTAAAGTTTCGGTATCCCCTAAATCATAATAGTGCCCTTCTAAAGCGAGTGTTAAAGCTTTGTGAGATTCATCTTTATCAAATACAAAAATTTGTGCATTAGGATAGCGTAAGAATTGCGCAATCAAAAAATCTAAATAAGTCGATTTACCACTACCGGTTGGGCCTAAAATGACTTGGTGTCCCACATCACCCACATCCAAATGGAATCGAAACGGGGTTTTACCTAAAGTTTCCGCATAAAAAACCGGTGGTGAACGAGGTGGCAATAAAGAGGCTGAATCAGAAGAAATGCTACCTGTCCACCGGGTATAAAGTGGTACGCAATGTGCAAGATTTAAACTATTCACAAATAATCTTCGTGCCTGACAACTACCATGCCCTGGAATCGTGCCTAACCACGCATCAAAGGCATTCATATCTTCTTGAATGCACGTAAATCCAGATTGCTCCAAATAGCGTGTTAAGCTTTTAGAAGCTTCATCTAAAATATTTTCATTTTCATGAACACACACGATGCTACTGGTCCAATAACCAAACCGTGTACTTTGATTGCTATTCATCGTCAGTGCATCAATGGTTTGCTGGTGCATTTGTAGTGCATCGACATCCATTTTTTCAGAAGGACGGCCAAAAAAGGTCTCTTGGAGAATACCGCTAAAGCCTTTGACTTTATTGTGCCAATTACGCTGATAATGCTTAATTTCTTGCGCAGCAGTTGCTTCACTTAACGCAATAAACCGATTTGACCAACGATAGGTTAAAGGATAAGCACCTAGCTCATCGAGCATACCTGGATAGGTAGCGTCATTCACATAACCTAAAATAGAAATCACACGAATGGATTTGTTACCCACTTTAGGCACATAACCACCAACCACATTTTTACGTGCTAAAACAACATCGATAAAACTTTTATCCGTAGGTACTGCTATGGGCAACCATTCACCACTGATACAAGCATTTAAGTAACTCAATAAATCCGCGCTATTTAATCGTTCTAAAACACATTGAGTAGATAGTAAATTTACACAGCGCGTGACACGTTCATTAAATTGATTCAGTAAAACTGATAAATTTTGTTCATCATTTTCTTTCGATAATCCTTCCACAAAATAATGTTGTGTCACTTTCACAACAGGCAAAGGAAACTTCCAGATAAAAGTTAAAAATTGTAAATTTTCATAATGAGTACCTTGCGCCTCATAATATTGCCGACGTTCTGTATCAATCAGTGCTGAAACCGCATCGGGAAATGATCCTAATTCTGCGTAACTTGATGAAGGCACACGTACTTCATCCACATGCAACATCCAACCATCCTCTAATAAAGTAGCCATGCGATTAAAGCTATTGGCTAACGCATCCAATTCACTGCCACTGGCTGAATGACTATCAATGCCCTTGAATTGATAGCTGACTAAAAATGCTCCATCTTTGTTGAGCATTACACCATCATCGATTAAATGCGCATAATTCAATAAATCAGCAAAGCCTGTTTGATCGCTTAAATGTTTTTTAAGCTTCATACCAAACCTCGCTGACCTTGATACACTGGCACACTCGGTTTGATTAATGGAACTTTGGCATGAATGCCTGGTTGCGCGGTATAATACTTTTGATAGTGAATATGCCGACGATAGATAGCTAAAATATTACTATCCACTCTAGTCACTAGTACGCCAATCACATGCAAAATCACAAATACAAAACCAGCAATTATATCCATAACAATTGATAATCGTGCAGAGAAAGCAATGGCTAAACAGAGCCCTACAAATAAATAAAATAGCGAACGATTGACCCCTAAGACAGTAAAGGGACGATTTAAAGATTTAAAATAAGTCATAGATGTGCCGCGCATGGATTAAGTTTGTCTTTTAAAAATAAAACGCTAACTTAATCCATCAAAAAAAATTGCAATAGGGGGAAAAGGCACATTTTTTAATTTATTTTCTAACTATAATTACTATAAGAAGAAAATCTTATATAGCATTTGAAAACTTAGAACATAGGACAAAACGACATCATCATTGTATTACGGATTAAAGAATATGGAAAATCAAAAAATTACATTTCTTCTAGGAGCAGGGGCATCGCATGGACATCTTCCAACAGGATGCAAAACACCACCCATCATGAATAACTTTTTTTCGTCTTCTGTAACAGATCATATTTTAACTAAAAAAGACTTTCCCGCGTTAGCAGACTATATTTGCCATCAAAGTAACAATACGGAAACTCTTTTTGAGTCCTGCAAGTCTGTTGAGTCTCACTGGAACCTAGAAAATTTTTTGGGGAATGTTAATGATGGATGGATACTGCATTTAGGTTTGTTTTATATCGTTAAATACTTGGGGTACTTTTGTAATCAACCTATTTCCAATGAGAGTGCGTATTTACTTTTGGCTAACTACATAAAAAGCTATCAGGAAAAAATGGGTGGTATTATTAATCTTAATTACGATATTTTATGTGATCAGGCATTAAAAAAATGTGATGTTCAGACTAACTACGGATTTTCTGAGGAAAAATCTAGCACCCTTATTCATACTAAACCTCATGGTTCACTAAACTTTAGGTTTCATTACAGTCGTATCGTTCGTATGGACTGTAATAGTTGGCAAGATTTCGTTAGTAGAAAAAATAAAACAATCTTAGGAATCAAAGTTAATGGGATACCAATAGAATTTTATGAGCCAAAATTTGATTTTAAAAAAGATTTTCTTAATAAAGGTATCCTTAAGTATATTCCAACTATAGTCATGCCTATTGGAAAAAATAAAAAATATCAATTTGATACGTATTCCAGTATATGGGGCGCAATTCAATCTATCCTAAATCAGACAACAGAGTTAATTGTTATTGGATGTGCCATAAATGATGATGATACATTGCTTTGGCAACATCTCAATAACTTAAAAAAAACGACAATCATTAAAATCGTATCAAAAAGCAAAAAAGATGCTGAAACTATTGCGTTAAAATTTTTTAATAAAAATTTCAAAAATGTTATTTCAGTCGATGTAAATGGGTTCTATGAATATGTGCGTATTCTGGTGAAGATGAACGCTAATTCTGAATGATGGTGAACAGAGATTCTGATTCATGGTGAACGCGGATTCTGATTGAACGTGAACGATTTTGATGAAAAATTCAGAATATGCGTTCACCATGAATCAGAATCTTGGTTTAAGGCCTTGTAATGATTAGGAAATTGCTGGAAATCTTTGACTAAAAAGTAGGAGCATTCTCCCTTTTTAATAAGGGGAGTCATGTATGCCTGCTCAAGGGGTTTCTATGCACAAAATTAAAGAAATTTTACGTCTTCATTATGAAGTAAAATTAAGTCAACACCAAATTGCAAGGAGCTTAAACTTATCATCAGGAGCGGTGAATAAATATTTAGCTTTGGCTAAAGTGGCCCAAATTCAATGGCCAATTTCTGTTGCTTTGAGTGAATTAGAACTACGTCAGTTGTTAAAACCACATGCTGATAAAGTCAGTCACTATCATAAACCTGATTATGCCAGTATCCATCAAGAGCTAAAGCGCAAGGGAGTTACGTTATTATTGCTTTGGCAAGAATACGAACAAACTCATGGAAAAAAAGCCTATCGCTATGCGCAGTTTTGCGCAAAGTATCGAGATTGGGTAGACAAACAAAAACCGACGATGCGCCAAAAGCATTTGGCAGGTGAGAAGTTATTTGTCGATTATTGCGGGCCAACGATAGACATTATTGATCCAGATACTGGAGAAATTAAATCGGCTGCTATTTTCGTTGCTGTGTTAGGGGCATCCAATTACACCTACGCTGAAGCCACCTGGGATCAAACGTTGCCCAATTTTATTGCCTCACACGTTAGAACGTTTGAATTTCTAGGTGGTGTACCACTGCTGTTAGTGCCTGACAATCTCAAAGCCGCTGTCACTAAAGCCTGTCGTTATGAACCTAAAATTAATGCAACCTATGAGGATTTAGCTCAGTATTATGGTACAGCCGTTTTGCCAGCTAGACCTTATAAGCCGAAAGATAAAGCCAAAGTCGAAAATGCGGTTTTAGTCGTAGAGCGATGGATTTTAGCCAAACTTCGCCATCAGACGTTTGTAGGTCTTGCCGAGTTAAATCAAGCGATTAAAAAGCTGCTACATGAACTCAACCATCGACCTTTTAAACAACTACCCGGCACCAGAGCCAGCCAATTTGCTGCTATCGATAAACCCGCACTGAACCCATTACCCAAGAGCGCTTATACCTTTGCAACTTTCAAAGAAGCCAGAGTGCACCTCGATTATCATGTCCAAGTCGCAGACCATTATTACAGCGTACCTCATGCACTCATCAAAACTTTGCTCACGGTGCGCATAACGCAAGCCACTGTGGAATGCTTTTATCAGGGAGAACGCATCGCTTCTCATCGGCGCAGTTATCGAAAAGGCGGTTATACCACTTTGACTGAGCACATGCCTCGGGGTCATCAACAATATGCGGATAGAAGTCCGGCCAGATTCCTTAGGTGGGCTACTGACATAGGTCCCTATACACAGCAAATCGTTGAAGCCCTGCTCAATCAACTGGTTCATCCCGAACAAAATTATCGTGCTTGTTTAGGATTACTCAATGCCACTAAACCTTATGGAAAACACCGCCTTGAAGCCGCTTGTCAACTGGCTATCACCATAGGTTCCCCTAAACGCTATAGCGTCTTGTCCATCCTCAAACGTGGACTCGATAAGCAACCCCTAATGACTGCGACCAAAACTGCTCGGATTTTGCAGCATGAAAATATCCGCGGTGCAAAACATTACGAACAACAACTCAATGCTTCTTATTAACCACACAGGAAAATATCTTATGTTAATCGAACAAACACTTCAAAAAATACGCGCCATCAAACTTCATGGTTTCGCTCATGCACTGGAACAACAACTGGCTCAACCCGATATCCAACAACTCTCCTTTGAAGAACGTATCGGCTTTTTAATCGATCGAGAACTCCTAGAACGCTCTAATCGAAAAGTACACAAACTCTTAAAAAGAGCCAAATTGCGTCAATCCGCTTGTATCGAAGATATTAACTACCAACAGCCCAGAGGCTTAGACAGAAGTTATATTGCTACCCTAACCACTTGTGAGTTCATTAGACATCATCACAACCTCTTCATCACCGGCCCTACCGGTTCTGGGAAAAGTTGGCTTGCTTGCGCCATAGGACAGCAAGCTTGTCGACAAGGCTTAGCAGTAAAATATATACGCGTTGCTAAACTGCTTGAAGAATTACGCATTGCGCATGCTGATGGCAGATACCTTCAACTGTTACAACAACTCGCTAAGCACGACCTTTTAATTTTGGATGACTTTGGGATTGACCCCTTAGAACCACAACATCAACGCGACTTACTCGAAATCGTTGAAGATAGGCACAAGCTTAAATCCACACTGATCACCAGCCAGCTTTCTATCAAATGTTGGCATGACTACATCCGAGAACCCACCATCGCTGACGCGATTATCGACCGCTTAATTCATCATGCACACAAACTTGAACTTAAAAAAGGAGCAGACTCTATGCGTAAAAAATTTGACTGATCGTGAACGTTTAGTTTAAATAACCGGCCCAGCTATTTCTAATGATCTTCGCCGTTCACCATCATTCAGAATCAGTGTTCATCTTTGGCAGAATACGCAAATATGCTAGAAATTATCTATCGAAAGGAAAAACATAACCATTCTCTAATGGAAAGAGTGCAATCAAGTAAGAGTAGAGAGTTTATTAAATTATCTCGATGTAAAATTATTCAGTTAGTGACAATTTACACTTCTTTTTGTGCATTCCAATTTTGACCTGCCAAGCGCGACTTTGTCATCTCACAATAAATTGGAGAATGATCAATGCCAATATATTGTCGTCCTGTTTTGACACAGGCAACCGCTGTCGTGCCAGACCCTACGAAGGGGTCTAATATTAATTGGGCGTTCGTAGATTCAATACAACGTCGTGCGAGTTCTTCTGGAAACGGCGCTGGATGAGGATTATTACGCTCTGGTAAAAATGTCCAAACATCCCCATAACCATTGGCTTTATTCGCTAAACGAAATTTTGGTTTAGTAATGAGATAAATAATTTCATAAGTCGGTACAAAATAACCTGGATTAAAATTCATCCCACTTTTACGATACCAAATAATCATTTGACGTAATGGAAAACCAGCCAGAATATCTGAACGATCTTGCCACTTTCCATTTTGCACACGACCTTTGTGATTGTAAAAAATTGCCCCTTGTGGTTTTAATATTCTTAACATTTCAGTTAATGTTTGCCTCTGCCAAGCAACATAGTCCGCATGTGGCATCTGATCATCATGGTGTGAATAACCTCGTGTGAGAATCGTTGCATTTTTCCATAGACCGTTACTAGAATGTTTAACACTTTTTCCGGTTGTACAGCGTAAATTATAAGGTGGACTTGTCACGATCAAATCAATACTTTCATCTGGGATTTGTTTCATTACCTCTAAACAATCGCCGCAGATAATTTGGTTGATAAAATCGACTGGAAATAATTTTGTTTGCATGGTTTTACCTAAAATCTTTAGGGTTTCTATTAAATGATGCAAAATAAATGACGACATCAAGGTTCACTTTAATCAAAAATATAAAGATAGAAACAGGGGAAAAAGGCACGGTTTGATAATGTTTTTTTCTGAATGGGGTTCAGTCGATAGCAGCGTTATAATTTTTGAATGATCTTTTGATTTGAATTCACATTGGCTTTTGCATTGATAAGCATACGCAAATTCAAATTAAAGCATGAACCAGAACGAGTTGGGTTGCTCTGTTCATCAACAACCCTAGATGAAAAAAATCCTAAATGAATATCAGCGGCTATCCTGAACTGACTTTGATTTTTGGTAGTACTTTTATCAATACCGATGTTTTCCTGATTTGGCGTGTTGACATTGAGCTTATCTAAGTTTTTTGCTTCCTGGAAATGGGAACATTCAACGCATTCATCTTTTGAAAATAACCTGGTGCTAGATTGATGATCATGATCTTCGATGTGGCTCGTCGCTGGATGGTTTGAATAGTCTAATGGTACAGAAGGATCGTGTACCCATGGAGTCACTCCATCTTCTGCTGTTAGAGGGGTTGCTAGAGCGTCTTTTATTTGTTGAACCCATTTCCCTATATTATCCATTAAGCCATTTAATCCTAACCACAATACGGTGAGCACGATACAACCGGTTAGACTCAACCCTGCAATCAACCCCACGAACAAACCTGGGCTTGCTATCATGAACGCTATAACCAGTAAACATCCTAAAAAAATACCCAATCCAATGAATAATCGATTTTTATGCTTCTTAAACCATTCCATCCATACCATGAAGTTTCTCTGTTAAGCTGTTCTCTATCCAGATAACCTGCTTAAACGCTTACCTACGGTTTTTATCGATCAAATCCATTGGATAGAGGATTCTGGATTTGATCATGCAATGATTGATGATTAAAGTTTGTTCAAAAGTTTTTAAAGCTTGTTGTTAGAAAACTGCACCACTACCAAATAAGCTCGTGATAAAATTAGTGGCAGCAAAAGCTATGGATAACCACAGCACGATATTAATCATTTTTTTAAACCCATCACCCCACTCACCAAAGGCCAGCATTAAACAGGTAATCACGATCATGATAATTGCAGCCGCGAGTAGAAATGGGCCACTAATCGCATCTTTCACAATTTCCATCGTCGAATTAAATGGCAGATTGCCACTCGTACTCGCCAATACTGACGATATGCCAGCAAACATTACACTCAAACCTACTAATAATTTTTTACCCCAATGTCTTAAATGAAAATTTGCCATCTTGATAAGTCTCCACCGTTAAAATGTTGTCAATAAACCCCTTTTGGTTACCGTTTCTTTTGACTGATACCACAGCATGAATGGTGTGTAGCACTAACTGAATAGGCGGTACGGTAAGGCCAGCTTCCATTGCCAAATCAATAATTCTTTGTATCGCTTCAACCGCACCATTAGCATGCACCGTACAAATGCCACCTGGACAACCGGTGTTCCAAGCTTTGAGCATATCTAAGCTTTCAGCACCCCTCACTTCGCCAATTAAAATTCGATCCGGTCTCATCCTCATCGCTGCACGAAGCAGTCCAGTTAACTTCACCGTATCGCTGGTTAACATCGCAACTACATTCGGCGCTTTACATTGCAATTCTGGCACATCTTCTAAAATTAAAATCCGTTGATTTTGATCACTTTTTATGGCTTCTAAAATAAGTGCATTCGTCACCGTGGTTTTTCCTGAACCTGGGCCGCCACAGACTAAAATATTGCTGCGTTGATGAATTAAATTTTTCAATACATCCGCTTGTTTAAGCGTTAATTTTTTACTTTCTACATAGTCTTCTAAAGAAAATACTTGATGGGATTTTTTACGAATGCTAAAGCAAGGGCTACTCACAATTGGTGGCACTTGAGCCGTAAATCGTTCGCCTTGCATGCTTTTAAAAAAAGGCAAATCGGCTTCTAATTGCGGACTATATTGATCCACTACAAACCCATGAATGCCGGCTATTGAATGAATAATGGCAAAAGTCTGCCTGGGACTTAAGTGACTGTATCGAATTAATCCTTTGCTCGAACTATCTAGCCACAACTGACCATCAGGATTCAGCATGACTTCGTGAATATCTTCGTCTTGCAATGCGTTATGGATAGATTCACCCAAATCCTCATATAACTTCTCATATAAACGGCGTTTGGATTCAGAATGAGTGGTCGATATCATTTAGTTTTTCTTCCCCTATTTTACGCATCACTTGATTGTCTTTACCCTGGTCAGATAAAGGAAAACGATCGGCCCATTGTTCTACCCAATCGTAAAAACGCATGAGTATAGGGTGATGCTGGGGTTTTAATTGATCAGTCGTTTCATCCATTTTTATGGGTACTTAAAAATAAAAGTTACTTTAATGGATAATCGTTTGAGGCGGACAGATGCCAAAAGGCATGTTTTATCTGACATAACTCATCAGATTTAAGAAGCTGTATGGTCGCTTGAAGTATTTTTTTCTTCCTGTCCTTGCTGTAAAAAAGCTTTATAGACTGCTTGCACAATATTCTTACACTGAAGTTTTTCAATAATGTGTTCGCGATGGTTTTTAACCGTTCCTCTAGCCACTGCTAATTTTTGGGCAGTTTCTTCAGTGGAAAAACCATTGGCTGCTAAGTTAAGACACAACCATTCTTTCGGCGTTAATCCAACTTGAGCAATCAGGTTTTTTTCTATTGGCAAAATCACCATGCGAATAAAAGCTTCTGCGGCTTGATATTGCTCAAGGGTAGGGTTGTGGATACATAGCCCTTGTAATAAAGTCATGGCTAGATCACGAACCGTTTTTTTTGCAAAAACGGTTTTCTTGGGATGAACCATAAAATATTCCCCTGTAAAGTGTTAAAAAAATGATAAACTCATTTACTTGAGATCAATGCTCAAAAATTTCTTTTAACATCCATATTCTTGCAATACCTCAAGTTCATGTTGATATATTCGCTGTTGTGTTTGAAGGTTATAGAGCGTCCGAGTCAATCGCTTGTTATCGGCTGGTGTTCGTGTATGCTGTCCTGCGCCGAAGGCATCCATTTGGGTTAATCGGCCTTCGGCAATCGTTTGTAACCGTGCGATACTGCCTTCATAGCTGTGTAGCGATTGCTGTAATTCATTCATCCGGATTTGTGTTTTTTCTGAGTAAAATTTTTGTGTCATCAGCGTTTTCCAAAATGAAATCAGTGTGCAAATTCGTGATTGTGCACGATGAGGGTTGTACATTTAGAAGCGGTTTATCTTTATGTTGCAGGTTAAATACTTTGAGTGCCTGCTCTGGATCGCCAATGAACAACGGCGGTTTGATTGCAGAGTGGTAGCCATTCATGCGATTTTGTCCTTCTATTGAGCCAATGAGGTGTTTGGGATAGTGAAGTGGCGGATGCAGCACATACGCTGCATAGCGCTGTTTAAATTCATGGGCACGGAAGGGTAAATCTTTGAGTAGGGTTTGACACAAATAAATCCAACCCCCCATCTCGACCATCACAACATGAATAATGGGATCATCAAATACCACCGAAGTATAGCCACCCACACTGCGAATCGTAGTAGCCACTTTACTCCACGCTTGTAACGCCTGCGTTTGGCTGCCACCTTGCAGATAACGTATGACATCTGCGGGTTTTGGCATGAACTGACCCGTATCAGGATTGCTAAGATGCGCTTTAAAGGCTGCTTTGACTTCAGCAAAAGGAAAGCACGCTAACACTTCCCAATACAGATCAATCAACCGTTCACTCACCGGCATTTTGTACAGCACACAAAGTTCTGTAAGCCATTGGGTAAATTCATCGAGATCAGCTTGATTCATAAACCGTTTTCTCCGCTTCTCTGCGTTTTTTTTCGAGCCAACGTTGCCCTGCGACAGCATTGCTGTTGAATAATCTATCTGCGGCATTTTGCAAACGAGGCGGGCTGTTGGCATTGCGAATGAAGCGATCGATTTGGTCGGCATCTCTAAAAATCACATGGACGCTGTCATAACGTTGACCCTGTTCGTTATGGCCCATGTTGTGGGGGGTGTAGGAACAACCTAAAATCGCATCGCACAACTGCGAAGCTGAGTATCCCGATGCTAACGCCTGGCGAATATGCTTTTGCCGCTTAACATCCAACACTGCCTGGGGATGCCCCAGGGTTTGTTGCCAGTACCGAAATACTTCAGCAACTTCAGCATCGGGGGGCTTGGCATTTTTGTGTCGCTCTGGCGCGACAATGTTTTTTATTTCTCCCCTGTTGTTGATCTCTTCTAAATTATTTTCCTGTATCAATGCTTTTTCTTTTTGTTCTTGCTTAATGCTTAATGTTTTATGCTTTATGTTTAATGTTCTATGATTAAGGCAGGTCTTCGACAAGACTTCCCCAAAGCCTTCAGGGAAGTCTTCCTGTAAGTCTTCTGCTAGCCCTTCGGCAAGGCTTTCTTGAATAGAATAGGCGAGCGCTTCAGGAAGGCTCACCAAACATTCTGAATCTAATGGCGCATAGCTTTGTGTAGCCGTATCACAGGTTACTTTAAGGCTTTCTTGATCCACATCACCCCCTTCGGGTAAGGCTTCGGCAAGGTTTACGGGAAGGCTAGAATCTAATAGCTGATGACCTTCTAAACAATCATTTACGCTCACTTCATTGCAAACTACTGTTGGCGTGGTCAATTCAAAGCAGGTGGGTAATGCTTCCTGAAAAGTGGGCGGCAAAGTTTCTAAAAAGAGGCGAGTTTTTTGGATGAGTTGATTTTTGAGATCACATTCTGGCAAATACTCTAAACCAGTTCCCCAGGATTTGACCACATTGGGAGATTCTGGTGGATTGTATTTCAAAAAATTCATTGCCCAAACAAAACAGGCTTTTTGATCTATGGCAACTAGCGCTTGTTGGCAAAGCGCTTCAAAGGCCACTTCAAAACGATCTAAAGGCCAATCTAATTCGGCGGATAATCCTGGCACAGTGGATCGCATCGCACCTAATGCGGTTAATTGAGGATGCGTGAGTAAATATAAGAAAATAAACTGACTATCACTGGATAGTGCATTAAATTTTTGATCTAACCAAATCCGGATATCAATCTTGCGATAATGTGCCATATGAATGCTCCCTGTATTTTTTAAAATGTGTTTTTAACTTCTGTAGCCAATGCTCTGCAAAATCAGTAGCCGCTTATCGAATTCAAGGCGTTGATTAAGGAAATAACACTTAAGGACATAACACTCTTCCATAGATGCACGAGTAAGAATAAGTTTTTTTCTACGACAAAAATGATGAACATCAAAACAATGAAGCATGACGGTGGTTCTCCTGGTTCATAAAGAAATCATGTAAAATTTCTTCGATACGTTTGGTAATGGGTTCTTTTGTCTTCTTTTCCATACGATTGAGTAGCTCATCTGTTTTAAAAGTGTGTAACAGTTTTATGTAGTCATTGGATTCAGACTTAACGCGCATGCGATGAGTTTTGTTTTTCCGTTTTAATAATTCCTGTTGTACTAACTGCTCCTGCACTTCAAAGGGATATGCTGAAAAAAGGAACGCCTTATTAATCTTTATTTGGTTGTCATTCAAAGCTTGAATCAGCGCCGGACAACCTTTTTCTCTCACGATGACGGCTTGCCGAAGTGTCTCTCGATTACCCAAACCATACCGAACAGCTATTTCTTCCTCTAAGCGCACCGTTTTGATATTTAATTTGACAAAATGTTTAGAGGAATTTTGCCAAATTAAGTTATTTTCTTTGCTTTTTTTGCTGGGTTTGCGCCCTCGTGGTGGGCGACTTTTTTCTAAATCATCCGCTGCCATTTGTACTTGTTCAGAGAAAACCACCATCTCCATAAAATCATTCCAAACTTCCGGTTCTGATTTCTTTGATTGCAACAGTGCAAGCATCTTTAAAGCATCTTCCAGATGTATGACTTTTGCATGATTTAAGCGGTATGTCAGGGTTTGGCGAATGATATTGAGTGCCTTAGCTGTTTTAGCGTGTGTGCCATAAAGCTGAATTAAATTACGCAAAATATCCCTGACTTTTTCTTGCGCACCTATTAAATCAGTGAGATACCACTGAATAATTTTTAATCCCAATGGATCAATTTCCCATTCTTTATCCATAGCCCTTAAACCACCTTAATCAGTGCTTTCATGCTAAAGAAAAAATTGGCAAAAATTTTTGCCAATTTTTTCTTTAAAGTGACTCATGTGATTGGGTGATGAACCATGTCCTTTGATCGTGAGGTATCTCCTTAAAAAAATCACAAACCAAACACTTCCCTTTTCAATCCAGTTGGGTTGAAGGAAGCCATTTTAATTTTAAGAAAATAGATTTTTAACCATCAGGAGGAGCTAACCCATGACGGAACCGTTGAATATCAAAGATATTTTAAAAACGCGCCACTTCATCTCGTTTGAACAAACAGATACACAGCAAAAGATAGAAGTATGGGAAGAAAAGTCCACATTCATTTTGTGGCAGAAGATCAAAACTTTTTTAAAGCAAGTTTTTAAATTGAATCAGAGGAATTAATTTATGAGCCTAACGATCAAAGAACATCGAACATTTTTACCCACGCCTGAAGGATCATATATTGCACGTTGTTATGCGCTCATTGATCTCGGCATGCAATACAGTAAATTTTATGATGTGACGCTGCCAAAAATCATGATTGGCTGGGAATTAAGCGATAAGCTGACTGAAGAGGGCAAGTCACTAGTACATTTTCAACGTTATACCGCTTCGCTCAATACCCGATCGGCTTTACGTGGATTATTAGAAGGATGGCGAGGGAAAAACTTTACACCAGAAGAATTAGCAGGATTTGAATTAAAAAACATTTTGGGCGCTTTTTGCTATTTAACAATTAAACAAGTATTGAATTTACTAACACAGCAACATTGGCCGAAAGTCATTGCCATTTGCGCTTTGCCACAATTAATTACTTGCCTACCATGTGTTAACAAACTCATTTATTTTGATCTAGATAATTATAGCGAGAGTGATTATTTAGCTGTGCCAGAAGGCATTAGAAAACACATTAATTTTCCAGAGCTTGTAAAAGAGCTAGTAAACAATGCACAAAAGCCCACAGCACACACTCGCAACCTGTTTTATCACCTACCAGACCCAGATGAACCGCAACCAGATGTTGATCTGTAAATGGGTGGAAAAATGATTGATTCAATAAACTCTTTAACTATAGGAGAAAAGATATGCTCATACTGGGCCGTCGTGAAGGAGAATCTATTTATGTTGGTGACAACATTATTTTAAAACTACTCAAAATAGATAGAAATCAAGTACAAATAGGCATCGATGCACCGCTAGATATTTGTATTTTGCGCGAAGAACTTGCGCCCTACGATAAAACAAAAAAGCGAAATAAATCATAAAGTTAAGAATTCACTATCAATAAATGGGTATCATAAGGAACTTACTATGCAAAATATATCATCTGAACTTTCTTTCTTGGATTTAATTCACACGAAAGAAGAACTTTTAACCCGCAAACAAGCTGCCCATTATTTAGGCATTGCAGCAAGCACCTTAGCGATTTGGGCTTCGGTTAAGCGTTATAATCTGCCCTATATCAAAATAGGGCATTTAGTAAAATACCGCCGTAAGGATTTAGACGCATTTATTGCTAGCCGCACCATACAGCAAAAAGAAAGATGAACTGTTAGTCAGTAGTTGCCAGTTCTTGATCAGTTGGCGCAATTTTTTTAATTGATTTTACCTGGCCGGCTTTAAACATAGCGTCTACTGCTTTTTCGACAGATGAACGCGCCGGTTCTAAGTCTAAACGCGCATAAATCGCTGTACTTGCTGATAATTTATGGTTGAGAGATTTTCCAACTGCCTAATATGCGGCGTAAATCATGAGGACGTAAATTTTTGATATTGGCGCGGTCAAGCACACGTTTCTAACCCTTTTTAGGTTAGGCATCGACTAGATGCCCTTTAGTTCCTGCTTGAGATAGAAGTTTCTTTATTGTTTGGCCTTTTAGGGATTAGTTTTTTTGTAAGCTTAATGTTTATCAGTTTGTCTTAGGTCATTAAATAAACGCTCTATTTTTTATAATATTACCAACAAAATTTTTAAATATTGATAAGCAAACTATAATAAGCATCTTAAAAAATTTCGTTATTCTATATTTATTAGGGCTAGATAAGCACGACGATAGAAACGTTTCATATTTGTTATGAATTAAATACGTACATAGAATGAAAATAACTCACCATGAAAAACTAAGGAAAGTCAAATGGACGATAAAGTATTACTTAACTTAGAAATCCCCCAATTTATAGACCCACATAGAGTCAATTTAAAGAAATTAAAAAGCTTATTTGAAGAAGCTTTTGAGAAAATAAAAGCAGCTCAAAATCAGGAGGTTGTATTGGTGGTGGGTAATACAGGCGCTGGCAAAAGCACCTCCATCAATTATTTGATGGGGAGCAAAATGTTTTTAAATAGCCGAACTTATACCAATGAATTCGGCGATCAATGCGTTGAGGATGGAGAAATTGCAGTTGCCTCTGGAGAGAAAGAATATGCCAAAATAGGCAGTGATCTTTTGAAGTCACAAACTTTATATGCGGAAGTTACGACAGTGGGGCCTGATGGATTTGCTTATTGTGATTGCACGGGATTTCAGGATAGTCGTTCTAATGAAGAAGGAATTATTTCTTCATTAGGTACTTACCTTGCGATTAAATTTTCTAAGAACATTAAAGCATTAGTAATCACCATAGATTATTCATCTTTTGATTCTACAAGAGCTAAAGGTTTTAAAAATCTTTGCGAAACATTAGGGCATCTTTTACCCAACCTCTCTGAACTCGTAAATTCTGATCCTACGATAGCAGAACGATTTTTTAAAACGCTAAAATTGCCGTTTACAGGGTTTAATCTTTCTGAACAAAAGCCAAAGCCACTTCCCATTATTTTTCTCATTACTAAAGTTCCTCCGGAGGTTTCTCAAGAAAAACTCAATGGAAAAATTTATCAACTGGCTAAAAGCGCAGTAAATGCTTTGTATGATCCAGAAGACACTGACCAAAAGGATAAAGAAAGTCGTGCTTACATAGCTTCTTTAATGCTTGCCTGTAAAGATAATGTTTTTGCTCTTCGCGCCCATGAGATGGTTTATGATCCAATCCAACCTCTTAAATCAGAGAAAGTCAGAGGAGCAATTATTCATCACTTAAGCAAACTACAAGATTTTATTCCAAAAGAGCAGTTTGCACTTAATGATGAAGGAGAATCGTTTAGTAAATTACGATCATTAATTATTCGTATGACAACACAGATAAATTATTTGCTGAGTAATTTGTCCGCATTACCTACATATATTGAGTATCATGAAATAGATAGACAACAGCTACAAGAAACTAAGCATTTTGATGAGATAAGACTTGGAAAATTTGGAAAACTCAGTAAAGACAAGACAATCGAAACCTTAAAAAAAGCAATTAAAAAAAATGAAGATAAGATAGAAGAATATAATATTTTAGTTTGTCAATTAGAGGAAGAAATCATTCCTAAACTAGAAAAGGAACTTATGAGTTTTGAGGATATGGACGAAAAACCCTATTGGAAATTTACTATTAATACTCAACCCTGGTGGTTCCCTTTTGCTCAGCTGAGAGATGGCTTTCTACGTCTTATTCAACAGGATGAGACAGCTAAACAATTAGCTTCTACCTGTGTTGCCACGGCAACAGTTAAATATGATGATGTACCATTTTTGAAATGCGAAGCGAAATTTGAAGAGAAAAAAGGAAAGTTAATTGTCCATAGAGAAATACAAGAAATCGAAGTACTTGAAAAAAATACTGAACAAGAGGAAAAAATAAAAAAAGGAATCTATGATGCCTGTTATGAAGCTTCTCCATTGGAACGAGCTGTGGCAACGATCAATATATATGTTGCGAAAAAATATTCTGCTAATTATTGCTTGATTTTCTTAAATACTTGCGAAGAATTATCGCAGAAACAAAAAATGCTTCAGGAATATAAGAAGCAAATAGGGCAACTCACAGAGCAAAAGGAGAAGTGGTCTAAAGCTATACATCAAGAGCAGACAAAGGAAGAAATAAGAGAAGAAATTTTCATCTTAGATCAGAACATCTATCAAAAAACTCAAGAAATTGAAAGATTAAAAGCACTGCTAGGCAAATTCAAATTTTCTATTAGAGATTATTGCGTATTCCAGTCCAAATCGCAGGGTATTTCTAAATTAATTCGCAGGGCAATTCCTATTTAATTCGCAGGGCAATTCCAATTCAAATCGCAGGGCGATTCCAAATTAATTCGCAGTGGTATTCCAGTTCTGATATTGCTGATTATTTTATTGGAGTAAAGCGACAACTTGGCGTGCGTTGTTGTGTGTGGTTTTTATCTACGCAAGCGCATTTTAAAAATATGCTGTGCTTTTAACTTAAGTAAAGAGAGGCACAGTTTTTATGTCGAGGAGTCCATTGTCCATGAGAAAGATACGAGAGATTTTACGTTTAAAAGATGGAACTCACAGCAATCAATTTATAGCAAAGAGTTTGGGCATTAGTAGTAGTACGGTAAGAGAATGTCTGCGCAGAGTGGGTGAGGCACAATTAAGTTGGCCCTTACCCGAAGGGTTAGATGATGAACAATTAGAAAGAAAGCTCTATCCACCGATTAAACGGCCCATGCCGGAAGATAAGGGTGAAATTGATTTTGCACAGGTTCATGCACAACTGAAAAAGAAACATGTCACACTGATGTTATTGTGGCAAGAATATAAGGAGCGTTATCCGCGCGGGATCAGTTACAGTATGTTCTGTGCGCTCTACCAACAATTTGAAAATAAATTGGATGTTTGGATGCGTCAAACCCATAAAGCAGGTGAAAAACTCTTTGTAGATTATGCAGGAGATACCATACCGGTTTTATTTAATCGACACACAGGCGAAGTGCAAAATGCACAAATTTTTATTGCGGTATTAGGTGCTTCCAATTATTTTTATGTAGAAGCCACTTGGACCCAAGGATTGCCAGATTGGATAGGCTCGCATGTGCGTACCTTTGAATTTTTAGGTGGTGTTCCTGAAATTGTGGTTCCAGATAATTTAAAAAGTGGGGTTCAAAAAGCGCATCGTTATGAGCCTGACTTAAATCCGACGTATCAAGAAATGGCAAGTCATTATGGGATTGCTATTTTACCCACTCGAGTAGCTTCCCCTAAAGATAAAGCCAAAGTTGAGCAAGCCGTTTTACATGTCGAACGTCAAATTTTAGCTAGATTCAGAAATCGTTCATTTTTAAGTTTGCAAGAACTCAATGAGGCATTACATCACTTACGTGATGAACTCAATAAGCGCCCATTCCAAAAATTGCCAGGTTCAAGAAAAAGCCAATTTGAATGTTTGGAACAATCTCTGCTGAAATCTCTTCCTGCCACACGTTACGTTTTTGCTCAATGGAAACAAGCGAAAGCAGGTATCGATTATCATATCGAATTGGAAGAACATTATTACAGTGTACCCTATACCTTTGCACAAAAAACTTTGGATGTGCGTTTTACCCAGCCATTGGTTGAAGTGTTTTATAAGCGAAAACGGATTGCTGCTCATACCCGTAGTTATACCAAGTACCAACATACTACACTCAATGAACACATGCCCAAATCGCATCAGCGCTATGCCGAGTGGACGCCTGAACGTATTCAACAATGGGCAAGTAAAACTGGTGCATCGACGGCTTCTCTTGTCGAACAAATCATTTTAAAAAGAGCACATCCTCAACAAGGCTTTCGTGCTTGTTTAGGACTCCTGCGTTTAGGCAAACAGTATGGACAAGAACGACTTGAAGCTGCTTGCAAAAGAGCTTTAGCCATCGGGGCGTTTTCCTATAAAAGTGTCGAAGCCATCTTAAAAAATCGTCTTGAACAACAACCGCTACCCACTCATTCACAAAGTACCCATGTCACACAAAAAAATCATGAATATGTCAGAGGTCAGCAGTACTTTGAATAACTATTTACCGGAGAAATTTATGTTAATACATCCTGTCATGCAAAACCTTAAAACCCTTCGCTTAAGCGGTATGGCCAAAGCGTTGCATGAACAATTACAGCAATCTAATATCCACAGTTTAAGCTTTGAAGAACGTCTGGGATTTATGGTCGACCGAGAGTTACTTGAACGTCAAAATCGGCAACTACAAAACAGACTGCGAAAATCACAATTAAAACAGCAAGCTTGTCTTGAAGATATTGACTATAAAGCTCAAAGAGGCTTAGACCCATCGCTTCTGAACTCATTGGCGAGTTGTCAGTGGCTCCGTGCACACCATAATCTATTAATTGTTGGCCCAACGGGTACAGGCAAAACCTTCTTGGCTTGTGCACTTGCGCATAAAGCTTGTTTGGAAGGCTTCTCTTCTTATTATGCTAGAATCTCCAGGCTTTTACCTGAATTAGCTATCGCTAAAGGCGATGGACGATATACGAAAAAAATGCTTGAGTTAGCTAAAATGGATGTGCTCATTTTAGATGACTTTGCATTAACTCCCTTTACCGATGAACAGCGGCGTGATTTATTAGAATTATTAGATGACCGCCATGAAAAGCGTTCTTGTATCATTACCAGCCAACTACCTGTGAAATTTTGGCATGAAGCTATCGGTGATGGTACGTTAGCGGATGCCATTCTAGACAGATTGGTTCATACCGCTTATCGTGTTGAACTTAAGGGCGAATCTATGAGAAAAAAACAGGCTACTTTAATAAAAGGAGGTGAAGCTTAATCAAGTTACCAATAAAATTATAGCGTCGCTTCGCTCCGATTTAATGATCTATATTATGAAGTGGAAAAACTATCTGAAAATTTTAAACCAGAACCACTCTGCAAATTAAATCAGAATACCACTGCGAATTAATTTGGAATTACCCTGCGATTTGTATTGGAATCAACCTGCGAATTTATTTGGAATCGCCCTGCGAATTTATTGGAATACGCAGAGATTATCAAGTGTGGGTAGATATTCTTAAAATGCTTTCTGAGATTATCACCTTTTCTGATAGCTCTGGATTAAGCAGATTTTTGGCAAATTTTGATAAAGCTCTATTAGATTCTGCAAAAATTTCTCTTCAAAATCTATTCAAAGAAAGAGAAATAGGAAGAGGAAATTTTAGTATCGTTTATCAGGGTAGATATTTCTACAATAAGGTAGCTATTAAAGAGCTGCAACGGACATCAAACGCAAATATTTTAGATGAATTTAATCAGGAAGTTTCTATGATAGCTAGATTAAATTCGCCTTATATTGTGACTTTTTACGGAGCTAGTACTTTTCGATCCTATTATATTTTAGTGATGGAATATTTACCCAAAGGCTCTTTATTTGCTGTATTGCATAGTAATAGCCCTTTGTCGTGGAAAGCACGCTATCAAATAGGGCTTGATGTAGGGTACGGTTTAACGTACTTACACACGCAATGTGTTATTCATGGAGATTTGAAAAGCTCGAATATCTTACTTGATGCAAGCTTTCATGCCAAGCTAAGCGATTTTGGTTTTTCTAAATTTAAACCCATGAATTCTCCTGTTATAACTGGGTTTTCTCATAAAGGAAGTGTACGCTGGACGGCTCCAGAATTGTTTTTAGGCGAAAAAGTTACCAAATCATCGGATGTTTATAGCTATGGTATGATTTTATGGGAATTAAGTACGCGTAAAATTCCTTTTGCTAAAAAAGCACCCACTGATGATCGAGTACCCCTTTTAGTTGAAAAAGGAGAGAAAGAAGATATTACAGATACGCCACCCTCTATGGCTAAATTAATTGGTGCTTGTTGGAATGCGCGTGCTGCTGAACGCCCCGTTATTCATGAAGTGGTTAAAGAACTGGAGAAAGAAGTTAGTTATTATTCCCCTAAAATCCATACTTAGATTTGCGCCATATCAAGAAGTAATTAGCGTAAGTTTTGATGCAGCTTCATTGAGCTTTGGCTATTGAATTTATTATATTTTTACTTAATTTCATCACCATTCTTCCGCTAGATAGTCGAAAAAAATGCTTTTGACAAAGTAATAACATAAAAAAGGCGTAAATCTATAAGGCTTTTTAATCAATTCAAATCAGGTAAATATTTTGTTTACATAGTGGGTTATATAAGGAATCGTTACATCTTACATTAGGCTGGAGTATTACAGAATATTATTCAATACTCACCGATTTTTCCGAAGTTTCCGCAATTTTTTTAATTGATTGCACTTGACCGGCTTTAAACATGGCATCCACTGCTTTTTCGACGGATGAGCGCACCGGTTCTAAGTCTAAACGCGCATAAATCGCTGTACTTGCTGATGATTTATGGTTAAGAGATTTGCCAATAATGACTAATGATGCGCCCTCACGTGCTTGCCAACTTCCTAATGTGCGACGTAAATCATGAGGACGTAAATTTTTGATATTGGCGCGGTCGAGTAACCGTTTCCAACCCTTTTTAGGTTCGACTAGATGCCCCCTAGCTCCTATGCTCGGAAATACAAAAGGTGTTTGCTCAACTTGTTGCTTTTTGCGTTGAATTAAAATGGCCATGGCCTCTTGGGTTAACGTTATCGTATGTGATGAACCATTTTTAGTCTCTGGGATATGCCATTCGCTGGTTTCAAAACGAATATCCTCCCAACGCATGGATAACACATTACTTTTTCGTGCCCCTGTTAACAAACTCAATAAGATATAATCTCGAATCAAGTCGTTAGGTTCTTCTGCCAGCGCTTTAAAAAATTGAGGTAATTCGTGTGGTTCCAAAAAGCGCTCTCTCGATACTTCAGGGAATCTTTCAATTTCATGCGTGGGATTAGGTTCTGTTTTATCCCTTAAACCAAAAGAAACTGCTTTATTAAATAAATTATTCATGAGAGACAGTAGTCGATTAGCTTCATAAAACCCACTTTGACTTCCAATCTTTTTATGCAACTTTTGAATATCATTTT
This sequence comes from uncultured Gammaproteobacteria bacterium, assembly GCA_963844535.1. GTDB lineage: Bacteria > Pseudomonadota > Gammaproteobacteria > CAWJOP01 > CAWJOP01 > CAWJOP01. The sequence continues at coordinate 34,448 of CAWJOP010000005.1, forward strand.
TTTTAATGGTTGATAATTTGCGGTGCTTCCAATGACTTAAATGGCGACGAAATTGTGCTTCATCAGCTTTCCATGTTTTTTTACGTAGTTTAGCGTGAAGCTCCAAGTATTCATTAAATAATTCCTCTAACGTTAATTCACCTCGCTTACTGCGGAGCTTATCATTAGGGTTTTCACCTTGTGCAATGGTGGCATTAATTTCAGCCGCTTTGCCGCGTGCTTGCTCAATCGACCAATCAGGATAACGCCCTATAGTCATGCGTTCAGGTTTGTTATCCACCCAACGATACACAATAAATGATTTAGCACCTGAGCTAGTAATGCTGATTCCTAGGCCACGAGTTTTTGTATCATAGTAATAAGCACGCTTACCTTTTTCAGGCAAAGCCAAGTCATTTAAAACTGCTTTGGTAAAATTAATTTTATGAGTAGCAGGCATAATTTTCCTTAAATCAGTAGGTCGCTTGGTGCTAGGCTGGTGCTATGTTTTGCAGAAAAAAAGGGCAAAAATGACATAACATCATAAAATAAAAACACACAGAAAACCCTTATTTTTAAAGGATTATTACATTTTAGAAATGAGAAGAAAATAGAGGGGCTTGCGATTTGTAATCAGTAGGTCGTGAGTTCGAGTTCCCACTGTCGGCACCAGTGTTTATAAGGGATTTGGAGGATTGACAAAACTCAAAATTTAGTGGGTCTTTCCCAAAAGAGGGGGCAGTTAATTAGGAACATAATACTTTAACTCTAAGTCTATAATTTTCAAAATTTCTAAAGCCATAAGCCCTACGTTGAATCAATTTCATTTTTCGATGAAAGCCTTCAGTAATGCCATTATTTTTAACAAACCGCCACATGCGGACGATCTCTTCTCGCCATTGGTAAAAGGTATTAGCTAAAGTCACTAACGGTTTAAAACGGGATGCTTTCAGTTGCAAAAGATAATTCCGGGTCTTTCCCAAAAGAGGGGGCAGTTAATTAGGAACATAATACTTTAACTCTAAGTCTATAATTTTCAAAATTTCTAAAGCCATAAGCCCTACGTTGAATCAATTTCATTTTTCGATGAAAGCCTTCAGTAATGCCATTATTTTTAACAAACCGCCACATGCGGACGATCTCTTCTCGCCATTGGTAAAAGGTATTAGCTAAAGTCACTAACGGTTTAAAACGGGATGCTTTCAGTTGCAAAAGATAATTCCTAAATATCGGAAGTAACCGTTTACAGTATTTGGCTTTACGATGCTTGTGCATTAACAGGCGATGAAAGCGCTGTTTAAAATCGTAGATAGCGGCAACAGGAGGTTGTTGCCTAAAGTAAGCGTCTCGTAATTGAAGTTGTTTTGGAGTGAGACGATTAGGATGAGTACGCAGCATGCCTAATAAGCCGCGTTGATAGCGTAAATTAGGGTCTATCGCGTGATAGGTTTGTAAACACATTTGTTGTAGTAATCGAATGACATGAAAACGGTCGGCCACTATTTTAGCATTGGGGAAGTACTGCCTGACGAGCTTTCGATAGGTGGTACTTAAATCCATACACACCATTTTGACGTGTTCTTTGCCATTCAGTTGCTGTAAAAATTCCTGCAAGCTTTTAGCACAGTGTCCTTTAACCACATCAAAGACTTTATGCTTTTGTAAATCACAAAAAGTGGTGGCATAGCGTTGTTTTTTACTAAAGGTATGTTCGTCGATGCCTAACACCTGTGGACAATCTCGTTTTTGAATATGACTATTTTGCTTGAGATAACCTTGATGATACCAGCGCTCAACTGTGGCTTTGCCCAGCTTTAAATCTCGTGAGAGTGATTGCTGTGAGATTCCCTCGGTATGGTGATGAAAGACTTGATTGCGTAGTTTCTCAGTGGCTCTTTGATATTTGCCAATGCCTGGGAAGCGTTGATTAAAGTAGCGCCAGCAAGATGTACATTGAAACTTATAGGCTTTAAACCGTAACACGGTTTGCCTTAATCCAATTGATTCATGGCGAACTTGGCGAATAAAACTATCTTTCTTGCGTAATGTTCGACTTCCACAATGTGGACAATAGCCTTTACGGCGATAATGAACCTCCAGAACCACAGGATTAAAATTCTCTACTTTTTTAATAGTAAATCCAGGTAAATTTAGGATAAAATTTTTATTGGGCATTTTAAACCTCACTTTGCACGGTGAATGAAGCTTTAGATTACTCTAATACTTCTTTAAAATGCCCCCTTTTTCGGGGGAGAGCCGATAAATTGAGGCCTATTTGGTAGATAGGTTATTGATGCAGATAGGATAAAGGAGTGCTTGTTTTAGTAAGTAAAGAGATGAGCAACCTATGGCAAGAATTGTTCGCCATAGGTTGCTCAGTTGCTTTATACGCTATGAAAGTTGTATATATTCGCTAGAAGGTGGTGGCGGATCAAGCTTGTCTTCATCGACTGAAGCAAGGCCATTTTTTATGGTCTCTATCGCACCAAAAAAGACTGCACGAGCGTAACTGGAACCGTGTTCCGTACCAATAGTTCGAACAGCATCTTTTCTGTCTCTTACCCAATCACTGCTTTGATCATCTTCTCCTTGTTCATTATCCTTTGCAGCGAAATAATCGTACTTAAAGCTATCAAACCAAGTGGCAAGACGCTTGAAGATGTTGGTAATGTTCAGCGCTGCCAAAACAAAGGTTGTTCCGGCTAAAGCGGCTAAACCTAATTGCAAGCTTGCTGATGCAGCCGCGGTTGCAAAAGGTGCAGCAATAGCGGCAAATACTGGGGCCATAAAGGCAAAAGCCGCACCGCCGGTGAAGAAACCGATGGTTAATACTAAGGCAGTAATCAATAGCCCTATGCCAACGCCCACAATGAACGCTTGGGCAGGATGAGCTTTGGCCCAGTCCTTAATCGTAGCAAATGCAGCCTTGATAAGTTCACCTAAAGTGGGATCCGAGCCTTGCTTGATGTCTTCAACATTTGCGAGAAACCGGGGTTGGTGATTCTTGTCCTGTTCACTTGCGTACTTTCTTCCATTAAAATACAGATAGGAAGGCGTAGCAATAATCGCAAGCCCAATAGCGACTGCAGCAAAGATCATTAATGCTGGAGCGACAAAGGGGAGCGCAAAGCCTAACCCTACTGCTAATAAAGCAAGAAAAACCCATGTTCCAGGGTGAGTAAAAAACTTCCTTACAAATCGGAAAAATCCTCTTGGATTCAACATATATTTATCTCCTAATAAAATTTAACAACTATACAATATATTTCGTAGAAGCTTACTTGTTTTTAAAGAAGCTTTCTTACTGTTAAATACAGTGGAAACTTACTCCAAGGGGTGAGAATGGCCATTTCCTTTTTGAATTCGGGAACAGTTTGAATTTTACACCTAGCGCCTACTTAAACTGTAATTTTGTATATCACTATACGCGGCATATTATAGCAAAATGTTAGCTAAAATTACAATGATTAGTTGAGAAATTTAAGGGTGAATGAGCTAAAAACTGGCTGTTTTTTCGATGTTTTTATACGTTGATTCGGTGTGGGTGGGGGTACGAAATATTTATCTTGGTAAACTAAAGTCTGTTGATAATTGGCCCAAAATCTTCGACGTGCCGCGACTGGTTTGAGCCATCCGTGGAGCCCGCGGATAATACCGCGAGCAAGTCGCGGCAGCGGGAACGTAGGATTTGAGATAAATTGTCAACACGCCCTAAACTAGTGAGCAACCTATGGCAAGTATTGTTTGCTATAGGTTGCTCGATGGTTTTGTATGCTTATACTAATTTTTGGTATTGGTGAGACGGTGGTGGTGGCGGATCAAGCTTGTCTTCATCGACAGAAGCAAGGCCATTTTTTATGGTGGCTGCCATACCGAAAAAGATTGCTGGAAAGTAACCGATACCATCCTCAGGATCAACGATCGCTGCAACAGCATTTTCTCTTCCCTGTTCCCAAGCGTCTTTATCCATTTTTCCATGCCCTTTGTTGTTATCCACTTGAGCAGCATAATCGTACTTAAAGCTATCGAACCAATCGGCAAGGCGATGGAAAATGTTGGTAATGTTCAGCGCTGCCAAAACAAAGGTTGTTCCGGCTAAAGCGGCTAACCCTAATTGCAAGCCAGCTGCTGCCGCTGCAGTTGCAAAAGGCGCGGCAATAGCGGCAAATACTGGAGCCATAAAGGCAAAAGCAGCACCGCCGGTAAAGAAACCAATGGTTAATACTAAGGCCGTAATCAATAGCCCTATTCCAACGCCGACAATGATTGCTTGTACCTTATGATCTTTGGCCCAGTCTTTAAGCGCACGGAATGTCAAAGTGATATAGTTACCCACGGTGAGGTCATCATCATCATCCGGCATATCAGCATCTGATTTGTCATACTGTTCTCTAAGCTTCGGAATCAAGGTGTTCTTGAAGTGCATTCCAAGATGAATGGCTGTAAAAATTGTCGCAAGCCCAATAGCGACTGCAGCAAAGATCATTAATGCTGGAGCGACAAAGGGGAGCGCAAAGCCTAACCCTACTGCTAATAAAGCAAGAAAAACCCATGTTCCAGGGTGAGTAAAAAACTTCCTTACAAATCGGAAAAATCCTCTTGGATTAAGCATATGTTTATCTCCTAATAAAATTTAACAACTATACAATATATTTCGTAGAAGCTTACTTGTTTTTAAAGAAGCTTTCTTACTGTTAAATACAGTGGAAACTTACTCCAAGGGGTGAGAATGGCCATTTCCTTTTTGAATTCGGGAACAGTTTGAATTTTACACCTAGCGCCTACTTAAATTGTAATTTTGTATATCACTATACGCGGCATATTATAGCAAAATGTTAGCTAAAATTACAATGATTAGTTGAAAAATTTAAGGGTGAATGAGCTAAAAACTGGCTGTTTTTTCGATGTTTTTATACGTTGATGCCGGACTTGTTCGCGGTATTATCCGGCGGTATTTCATGGATCCCGCGGACAAGCCGCGGGACGTAGGATTTGAGATGCTAGCGAGCAACCTATGGAAAGTATTGTTTGCCATAGGTTGCTCAGTTGCTCTGTGTGATTATATTAGCTCCACTTTTTGATAGCCACTGGGTGGTGGTGGCGGATTATTATTAAGCTTATCTTCATCGACAGAAGCAAGGCCATTTTTTATGTCTGCTACCGCGCCTAAAAAGACTGCTTTAAAGTAATCGATACCGTGTATCTCTCGAACGGCTTGTTCTCTCGCATCTCTCCAATCCTTGCCTACGGTTGGACTATTCATATCCTCTTGTTGATTCTTAGCATCAGCAGCATAATCGTATACAAAGCTATCGACCCATGAGGCAAGACGCTTGAAGATGTTGGTAATGTTAAGTGCAGCCAAGATAAAGGTTGTTCCAGCTAAAGCAGCTAACCCTAATTGCAAGCCAGCTGAAGCAGCGGCGGTTGCAAAGGGCGCAGCGATAGCGGCAAATACTGGAGCCATAAAGGCAAAAGCCGCGCCGCCGGTAAAGAAACCGATGGTTAATACTAGGGCAGTAATGAATAGCCCTATCCCAACGCCGACAATAATTGCTTGCACAGGATTAGCTTTAGCCCAGTCCTTAATCGTAGCGAATATAGCCTTGATAAATTCACCTAAAGTGAGATCCGAGCCTTGCTTGATGTCAGCAATATTTTGGTGAACCCGTGGTTGGTGATGCAAATCGTCATCATCCAGGTACTTATTTGCATTAAAGAGCAGATAGAAAGGCGTAGCAATGGCTGCAAGCCCGATAGCGACTGCAGCAAAAATCATTAATGCTGGAGCAGCGAAGGGGAGTGCAAACCCTAACCCTACAGCTAATAAAGCAAGGAAAACCCATGTCCCAGGGTGAGTAAAAAAGTTCCTTACGAATCGGAAAAATCCTCTTGGATTAAATCTCATATGTTTTATCTCCTAATAAAATGTAACAACGATGCAGTATATTTGGTAGAAGCTTACTGTTTTTAAAGAAGCTTTCTTACTGTTAAATACAGTGGAAACTTACTCCAAGGGGTGAGAATTGCCATTTCCTTCTTGCATTTGGGAACGGCTTGAATTTTGCACCTAGCACCTACTTAAATGGTAATTTTGTATATCACTATACGCGGCATATTATAGCAAAATGTTAGCTAAAATCACAAGGATTAGTTGAAAAATTTAAGGGTGAATGAGCTAAAAACTGGCTGTTTTTTCGATATTTTTATGTTGTTGATTCGGTGTGCCGCGATTGGTTCGTGCCATCCGTGGATCCCGCGGACAAGCCGCGGGAACGTAGGATTTGAGATAAGACGTAGGATTTGAGATAAATTGTCAACACGCCCTAAACTAGTGAGCAACCTATGACAAGTATTGTTTGCCATGGGTTGCTCGATGGTTTTGTATGCTTATAATTGTTGGTATTGGTGAGGCGGTGGTGGTGGCGGATCAAGCTTGTCTTCATCGACAGAAGCAAGGCCATTTTTTATGTCTGCTACCGCGCCTAAAAAGACTGCTTTAAAGTAACCGATACCGTGGTCTTTATGGAAAACCAACTCTTGAACGGCGTTTTCTTTCTGTTCTGCCCAACGTCTGCCTGTGTTTGGACTATGCACATCCTCCTCGCGATTCTTCATCTCAGCAGCATAGTCGTATATAAAGCTGTCAAACCAAGTGGCAAGACGCTTGAAGATGTTGGTAATGTTCAGCGCTGCTAAAACAAAGGTTGTTCCGGCTAAAGCGGCTAAACCTAATTGCAAGCCAGCTGAGGCAGCGGCGGTTGCAAAAGGCGCAGCAATAGCGGCAAATACTGGGGCCATAAAGGCGAAAGCCGCACCGCCAGTGAAGAAACCGATGGTTAATACTAAGGCAGTAATGAGTAGCCCTATTCCAACGCCCACAATGAACGCTTGGGCAGGATGAGCTTTGGCCCAGTCCTTAATCGTAGCAAATGCAGCCTTGATAACTTCACCCAAAGTGGAGTCACTTCTAGTCTTTGCTAGAAACTGAGGTTGGTGATGCAAATCGTCATCATCCAGGTACTTATTTGCATTAAAGTACAGATAGAAAGGAGTAGCAATGGCCGCAAGCCCAATAGCGACTGCAGCAAAGATTATTAATGCTGGAGCGACAAAGGGGAGCGCAAAGCCTAACCCTACTGCTAATAAAGCGAGAAAAACCCATGTTCCAGGGTGAGTAAAAAAGTTCCTTACAAATCGGAAAAATCCTCTTGGATTCAACATATATTTATCTCCTAATAAAATGTAACAACGATGCAATATATTTGGTAGAAGCTTACTGTTTTTAAAGCAGCTTTCTGACTGTTAAATACAGTGGAAACTTACTCCAAGGGGCGAGAATTGCCATTTCCTTTTGCATTCGGGAACGGCTTGAATTTTACACCTAGCACCTACTTAAATTGTAATTTTGTATATCTACAATACGCCACGTAGCATATCAAAATATTCGTTAAAATGGTAGTGGTTGTTTAAAAAATAAGCGGTAAATTAGCGACAAAAACTGTTGTTTTTCTCTATAGTTATTACGCCGTAAGGATTAGTTTTCAATTTATTAATCTGCTGATGAAGAATTTCCTAAAACTAGATTTGAACTAGATTTATTACTTTTTTGTAAATCATTGATTTTTTCTTGTACTTGAGTAATAGCTTGATCGTTATTGCCCGCAGCAAGCTTATAGGCATCTATTGCTTGTTTAAACAAGGAACATGCTGTGGAGTTCATGCGTTTTTCAACCGAAAAATCCCCCATCATGTGGTAACACTGTGCAGTGCCAAGGTGGTTGCTTTGCTCCTTAAATAAAGGAAGTGCTTTATGTAATAATGCTATCGCCTCGTTAGAATCTTTGTTTGCACGCGCGCGTATTGCTTTTGCATACAGTTGTTCCGCTGAAGGTGTAGGCTTAGAATAAAAGCTACTTGAATATAACTTCTCCTCTGGTTCGCTAGAGTTGATCTCAATGGATTTTGTTTCGTTGGTGGGATGAGAAAAATTAGTTGCTACTGCGGGAGTGTTTATCATGGCGGTGTTTTTTTCAGGTTTAGGAGCATTAAGCGCTTGTAAGATTTTTTGTTTTTCTGTTTGATCCTTGAAGGCAAAAATTACATAGTGTTCGCAAGCAAGCAATGCAGTTTTTTGAGATTTTAATTCCGCGATTTTTTCTGCAGTTATCGACTTAAAATAACAAAAAAGCTCAAACTCTCCTTGAAAGCTTTTAAGTAGTTTAAATTGTTCTTCCTGTTGTTTTGTGCTGGCTACAATTTTTTCAACTAACTGAGGAAATGAGTGTTGCAGCCGTTCAGTAGTTTTTTGCTTTGATGTACAAACGCTCTTGTGAAAAATAATCCAGGCATTATTTCCATTGGTTGATAATATCATGCCGTGATTTTTATTGATAAAGTCACTATGTTGTTGGTAATGGAGTACATACCTTGGCATAAAATCAAAAGAAGTGTGTAGACGAACTGCATGTAGGGCAAAGTTTTTCATTGTCGAATCTTGAGTGATTACTTGGCGCAAGGTTTCGCTAAAGTCAGGGCAGTTTGCAGTAAATTTTTGATTATGCTTTTCATCATGCAGGATGGTTAAAATTTCTGGGAAACTAGTAAATTCTTTTGCTACTGAAGGAACTTCAATTAATTTTATAGGAGTATTTGCAAAAATATCTTTGGCAAGATTCATAAGATGTGCAGGAACTAAAGCGGCACGAATTTCTTGTTGGTTAAAAGTATGAACGGTTTTAATTTCAGTTACCCGATTGGTTTGGGCAATAGGTTGAGCGACTAATGAGCGACCTCGCACTTGTGAGAAGCCATCAGAAGACGGATTAGCAATGCCAAAGAATTCATAATGCGAGATTTTAGTCAATTGATTGTTATTACCGTGAACTGAAGTTTCAACAGGAAGTTTTCCTGGAGGATCGAGGATAAAAACTATGCAGGATTGCAGACGTTCTTCCATTTCTTGCAATCTGGTTTTTTCGTCATTGAACCGTTGTAATCCCCACTGTCGTTCCATAGCGATGCCGTAAATACCACAGTATTCTTCGTGAACTGCGACGTGCAGTGCAGTGTTTATTTCTTGAGTTGTTGCGTTGGTCAAGTTGACGTGATTAACACAAATATTGCCCTCAATAGACTGAATATTTAATGTGGGGTTTGATAGAGAGTGATTGGGTTGTTTGTTAAGTGGAGCTAGCCCATGATCTCGGATCGAGATTAAGGTTTTAATTTGTGTTTGATGGGCTGTAGTCTGTAAAAGTTTTTCATTGCTCATTTCTTCAGGTTCTCTTGCTAATATAATAAAAAATTCCTTATATAGCGTAACCTGTGGCTACTTCTCCGATTTGACAGGTATTTTAACAGGCAAATATTAAGGCTTTATTAAGAAATGAACATTGAGGTGAGTTACGTTTTCTTTTGATATATGGATTCAACAGTTGGTTGTTCTTCTAATGACTCAGATAATTTTTTCAGCGCAAATTCTAGGCGACGAACTAAATGACTATCATTAGGATCTTTTTTGTTCAAAGTTAAATTTTTTATAATAGTGTCGCGGGTGGTTTGCAAAGCGTTTTGAATGTCTTCCGTGCTGTTAGATGTTATATCTTCGCTGAATTGTTTGATTAATGTATTTGCTGCGGTTACATGTTCTGGGGTTCTAAAAGCAGTTCTGAAAAAATGCGCCGGATTTGATCTATATTTAGTGCTGCAATAGTCTTCAAAAAAACTAATTACTTTTTCTCTCATTGTCTTATCACCGGTGAAAAATTCTTCATATATTGGCGGATATATTTTGGCTGGTATGAGGGGTGCATTTTGGGGATAAAGCGGAGGCGAATATTTCGATGATTCTTGGGCAGTTTGGGTAGTTGTTGATGTTGTATTAACTGGTTGTGCACTAGATGTAGAATGCAAAGCTGTTATTACAGGTTCAACTTTTATTGCACTGGTATTACTACGAGAAGTTGTTTCTGGTTTAGGTGGACTATACAGCTGAACGTTGGCAGTAGGAGGCGCACTCAACTTTGTACTGATGTTTACTAAACTTGCTTGCAAATTGTTATTGATTTCTTGCCACTCTTCCGGCTCATTTTTTCTGTAATAAGAAAAGATTTTTCCCATGTCGTCAAATATTGTCGCCAAATCGAAGTTTGCCACATACGCTTTAAATTCAGGCGATTCTTTTGCTACAATCCATAATTCTTGCGATTGCTTTGTTAGAAAATTTGCGGTGAACTGAATAATTTTAGGATCAAATGTGTGTAATGAAGTGATGGCTTGATTGATGGCTGGATTGCCTAAGATCAGCATTAGTAGCGTGGAACGATAAAATTGCTCACGCGCCTCACTATTTGCAGGTAAAGTTTTCTCTGCTTCTTTAAAGAGAACGCCCATTTGGAAAGAGGAAAATACATCACTAAAATTATTCCAGCCTTTAGATGGTAGGGGTAAACTTTTTTTTACCGGCATTAATGCCCAGTCGTAATCAATTTTTGAAAATTGATCGTTTTCGTTTAAGCCAAAATTAGCTGGATTTGCATCCTCTTCGGCGAGAAAAACGGCAGCCATTACAAACTCAAAAACGTTTTTTTCACCCGTGCTTAAATAGAGGGATAAAATTGTTGCTGCGCCTTCGCTGCCACCTGATAAACTTTGTTTGATTTTATTAGTATCAAACATAAAATCTAAGCTGCTCTGAATCTCTGCAAGTTGCGCTTTAGGAATTGAAGTGGAAGGATTGGCTGATACTTCGAGGGTTCCATCAGGTCTGTCTTTAAATATAGCGGTAGGAAAATCTTGTTGTATGCTGCTTTTTATTTCTTCTAAGTGGCTTTTTTCTGTAAATTGAGCCTTCATTTTTTCTGGAAAATCTTCAACAATACTTTCATAGTCAGATTTATTTGTTTTAGAAATAACGACGGGTGTTTCGCTGCCGCCCCGGCTAGGTGCATAGGCGACTCTTGATTTTGCAGCGCGAGTAGGACCAAGGATAAATCGAAAAAAATCGGAGGCAGTAGCTTCAAGTGCTAAGGATTCTGATCGGTTGTCAGTATGTGTTTTTACATACCAAGTAGCTGATTTTTCTTTTTCAGGAGTTGATTTTTTTTTGATTTTAGCAATTTTGGCATGAGGCCTTCTCGTACTCTGGTCCAGTTGCGAAGAAGGTACATGAGCAGGTGGCAGGGTACTTTCTGTTTTTTTCTTTGGTTTCTCGTCCATATTTAACTACGCACATCTCTTTTATGTAATTATAGGCGGCTTTTATAGGTTAGTTATTTAATTTAAGAGATTGGATAATGAAAAAATTTGTGCAAGCTTAAGCTTTTATTAAGGTTGTTATGCTACCCTGTAGTAAGTTAACGTGAGGTGGATTTGACAAAGATATGCGTAAATTAGATAAAAGTTATATTACTTTGTTCGATTTTTTTCTCGCGAAGTTCCCTGCATTATTTACGCCGATATATAAGCATTTATATAAACGGTTATTTCCCGAGCGCAAGCTAAAAAATCTTATTAGTGATAGTTCAGAATTTATCGGTGCTTTGCAGCCTTTGGCTGATATAGTAAAAGATGTTGTCGATGTTACTAAACCTTATCGTTCCTGGTGGTATGCAGAAAGAGATCTTTGGCAGCCGATTTATGGAATAGGTAATTTGCTCAAAGGGATAGTTTATTTGATTGCTGCCTTACCAATATTAGTTGGTATGTTAATTGAGCTTGCTATTACTTCCAATGACCGAGAGAGTTTTGCAGAAGATGCTGCTGCATTTTGTCTGTTATCGTTGAGCTGGTTGGTTGATGGTTTGAGTAGCTTGATTAGAGGTGCTGAACAACTTGTGCTAGCGCCGTTAGCGTACTTATTTAAAATGACAATTAGAGCTGCAGTAACAGCATATTATTATTTTAATTCCGATCCAGAGAAAAAAGCTTTTTTATTAGCTGAAAATAGACCAGGGATACAAACTTTAGTAAAAGAAATAAGACAAGATCAAGATGCAGTAGATACTGAGGACTTGACCAAAATTCATGAGAAATATGTGAAAGCTGTTACTAAAAGAGATGAAGTTAGTGGTATAAAGAATGAACAACAGCTTTATGCAAATATTTTGGATCCATCAGGAAAGGCTGCTTACTTGGCCGTTTTTCGGCGTGAACCTAATAATTTACTGGATGCCGCGGACAAGCCGCGGCACGTAGGCAGTGAGGAAACTATATTTAAATATTAATCAGTTTCCCCAGCAGATTAAGTATACGCTAGCATGACATGCTATATTAATTGGGAAAATTTTCGCAATGTGCACTTAAAAATGGGGAGAAACTAAGAATGAAAAAACTTTTTCATTGTCGTTCAATGTTGGTTGCAGTTTTTGCGTTGATTGTTTCACCAATAGGGTTGGCAAAATCGATTAATTTATATGAAAAATCAGAGCCAAACAGTAAGCAGATAGGAACGATTGAATCTGATGTGGGAATTATTCCTATTTTCGCCCCAAAAGAAGAAGGTTGGCTGAAAGTAGCTGATCCACGCAATGGCAATGTGGGGTGGGTGAAGTCAGCTGATTTAAAAAATGCAAAAATCAATTTTACTTTAATTCGTACCACAAATGGTGGTAATGGCTGCGAGATTAGTCAGCATAGTAGTGTGCAGTCTCCAGATCAGGTGCGTCGTATGATGGAGAAAATTAAGTTGCAACAACAAGTTGTTAAGAAAGAGATGGAGCAGATGATGCAGGATACTTGGAAAATTATTCATCAATCTTGGGAATGACAAATTCATTCCCACATACATTCGCCTTGTTCTTTGAGCCATTTAAGATAAGCTTGATGGAGCGTTAGTTCTTCTTCATTGGCTTTTATAACAACTAAAGTTTCACAACCATCGCCAGCGAAGAATTTTTCTGGTTCAGACCCTGGAATTTGTTGATGAGTTGGGGAGACATTAAAATACATTTGTCCGCCGGTCATTCTTAAATAAACTTCGCCTAGCAATTGCGCATCTTTTAGCGCGCCGTGTAAATCGCGGTGAGAGTTATCTACTTTATAACGTTTACATAAAGCATCTAAACTGTTGCGTTGGCTGGGATGTAATTGCCTTGCTAAAAGTAGTGTGTCAATCACGCTGCAGTAATTTGTTAGGTTGCCAAAATCATTATTAAAAAAACCAAATTCACGATCTAAAAAACCAAGATCGAACGGTGCGTTGTGAATAATAAGCTCAGCACCTTGTAAGTAAGTTAATAGGCTATCTGCGATGTCTTTAAATAATGGTTTGTCAGCGAGAAATTGGTTGTTAATGCCATGCACTGCTACAGCACCTTCATCAATCGCACGTTCAGGATTTAAATATTGGTGAAAATAATTACCAGTAAACCGACGATTTTCAAGTTCAATACAGCCAATTTCAATGATGCGGTGAGTCGCAGGATCTAACCCTGTCGTTTCGGTATCTAAGATAATTTGTCGTTTTGCAGTAGCTTTTAGCGATAGTGACATATTTATCCATGAGTGATTTGTTTGACTAATTTAGTTAAGACACCATGTGGGCCTAGTTCTTTAAATTCAGGATTAGAAGTGTTTAATAAATATTTAATTGTGTCTGTCCAACGAACTGGTGAATAAATTTGCTCAGCTAAACGTAAAGCAATTTCATGATTTTCATAAGGTGTTGCTGTACTATTTGCAATGACTGGAATTTTTAGAGAAGAAAAACTAAATCCAGTTAAAAATTCGTTAAATAGTAATGCTGCAGGTTTCATATAGCGCGAATGAAATGAGCCGCTGACATTGAGTCTGACTACTAGCTTTGCGCCGGCTTCTTTACAGGCTGGGTCAATCTGATCTAAATCACTAGATGGACCTGAAATAACAATTTGGGTGGGCGAGTTTAAATTGGCAATATCGATAGAATTGATATTAAGTGTTTGAAAAACTTGTTGGATTTTATCTAGCGAAAGACCAATGATAGCACTCATGCCGCCTGCTGGCACTTCACTCATTAGCCAAGCTCTTTTTTGTACTAGTTTTAATCCAGTAGCGAAATCAAATGCTTGTGCTGCTAACAATGCATTATATTCCCCTAAACTGTGACCGGCGGCATAATCTGCTTGAGGAATATTACTGTCTTCAAGGTGAGCAAAATAAGATAACGCGTTAACTACATATAGTGCAGGTTGAGTAAATCGGGTTAAGTTTAAATAACCCTCTGGATCTTCAAGGCAAAGCTTGGCGATAGAATATCCTAGTACGTCATCTGCTTGTTCGACTATGGCGGGAAATCGGGTAAATAATTCTTGTCCCATACCAATTTTTTGTGAACCCTGCCCGGGAAAAAGATAGATCATGGTCATAATTTATTGTCCCACTGTAGTTGTTGGATGAGCAGAAGGTAGCATTAGTAACTTACTAGATAGTACTTCTTTTAGATGTTGCACTTTGAGTAAAGCTAAATCCGAATTTTCTTTTTTAGGGGCATTGGCTGATGGAATAATCGCATGAGTAAAGCCATGTTTGGCTGCTTCTTTAATGCGTTCAGAGCCACTTTGTACTGGGCGAATTTCGCCAGCAAGACCAATTTCACCAAACATGACTAATTTTTGTGGTAACGGATAATTGCGAAGACTAGAAAAAATTGCCAGTAAGATAGCTAAATCAGCTGCTGTTTCAGCTATTTTTAAGCCGCCGACAATATTAACAAATACATCTTGCTGATAGGTTGGAATGCCGGCATGTCGATGTAAGACGGCTAGCAATAAAGCCAGTCGATTTTGATCAAAGCCGATAGCCACTCGTCGCGGATTGGCTAGATGCGACTCATCCACTAATGCTTGAACTTCAACTAAGAGCGGCCTAGTTCCTTCCCAAGTTACTAAAATAGCGCTGCCAGGTGTGCTGGGTAAGTGATTGGCTAAAAAAATTGCGGATGGATTAGTGACTTCACGCAATCCTGCCTCGGTCATACCGAATACACCTAACTCATTTACTGCGCCAAAACGGTTTTTAATCGCACGAATCATGCGATATCGACTATCAGATTCTCCTTCAAAATAGAGTACGGTGTCTACCATGTGTTCTAACACGCGTGGGCCTGCGAGTTGCCCTTCTTTAGTTACGTGGCCGACCAAAAATAATGCGATTTGAGTTTGCTTAGCAAATCGTACCAGTTGGGCAGCGCTTTCTCTTACTTGACTGACTGAGCCAGGCGCTGAGTTTATCTGCTCACTGAACATAGTTTGAATCGAATCAATAATTACTACGGCAGGTTGAAACTCAGCGATTAAACTTAAAATTTTTTCAATATGAGTTTCAGCTAAAAGACCTAAGTGATCCGCATGAATACTCAAGCGATTAGCACGCAAAGTGAGTTGCTGTAGGGATTCTTCACCAGTGATGTATAACACTTTTTGGTGTTTCCCTAGAGTACAAAGTGTTTGCAGTAAAATAGTTGATTTGCCAATACCTGGGTCACCACCAAGTAGTACTACAGAACCCTTGACTAGGCCGCCGCCAAGCACACGATCGAGTTCGCTAAATCCAGTGGAAAAACGAACTTCCTGTTTTAATTGAACATCGGCAAAATAATGAATTGCGGTGCTTTGTGCACCAGCATAATGAGTAACTCGGGGGTTAGAGGAGATAGTTTCTTCAACTAAGGTGTTCCACTGCCCACAATCATTGCATTGCCCTGCCCATTTAGGAAATTGTGCGCCACATTGCTGACAAGTATATAAAGTTTTTGTTTTACTCATCTTCTTGTAAACATGTAGCTGCATTTTTTCGTGCTAGCTCTTTTTTAACCCGACGTATTTCTTCGCGATCAATAGGGACATCTTTAGGTGCAGATATACCAATTTTGACTTGGTTACCATGAATATTAATTACAGTTGCAGTAATAGTTGGGTTTTCGCCAATAACTAGACTTTCACCAATTCTTCTTGAAAGTATTAACATAATCAGTTCATCCTCCTGGAGGTCAAAAGCTCGGCATCATAACATTTTATTATTAATTGCACAAAGTAAGTGGTTTTTACTAGATTTATCGGTAAAATCTGAGTAACTATTAAATAATTATGGCAATTGGACGGGGATTAACTTGAAATTTAATCGACAATTTTTTCGTGATTTTTGGCTTTTGTTGAAGCCTTATTGGTCTTCTGAAGAAAAATGGAGGGCATTTGCCCTGTTGGGTGCAAGTGTTCTCTGTATAATTATTGGAGTACGAGCAAGTATTGCGGTAAATACTTTTAATAAAGATTTTTTTAATGCGCTACAAAATTTTGATAAAGCAGCACTGATTAATTCTCTGCTGCATTTTAGTGTGATCGTAGTAGTTTTTGTCTGTGCTTATGGATATGCATTTTATTTTAATGGGCTGCTTAGTGTTCGTTGGCGCAGGTGGCTGACAGAAAATTGCTTAAAAAAATGGCTGGATAATCATACGCATTATCATATGCAATTGAAGCATAATAGTGTTGATAACCCTGATCAACGTATTAGTGAAGATCTGGAACAGTTTCCTGAGCTTACACTTAGCGTATTTTCCATGTTGTTTCGATCATCGCTTACATTAATATCTTTTGGTTATATTCTTTGGAATTTGTCAGGAAGCTTATCTATACCAGTAGGCGCTCATCATATTGTTATCCCTGGATATTTATTTTGGGGTTCATTGCTCTATACGGTTCTCGGCACATGGATAGTTGGATTAATCGGTAAAAAATTAGCAGGGTTAGATTATCAGCAGCAGCGTTTTAATGCTGATTTTCGTTTTTCTTTAGCCAGAATGCGGGAAACAGGTGAACAAATTGCATTATATCAAGGTGAGTCTGCTGAACTTAATAAATTTGACCTGTTATTTGGGCGAATTTTTAATAATTACACTACCTTGCTGCGATTAAGAAAACGCTTAATGTTTTTTACTAACGGTTATGATGTGGCCTCTTTAGTATTTGGGATCTTCTTAGCAGTGCCGCTCTATTTGCAAAAAAAGATTCAACTAGGCGGTATGATGCAAATTTCCAGTGCTTTTGGTCAGGTGATTGGTGCATTTTCGGTGTTGATCAATGGGTTTGGGTTATTTGCACAATGGCGGGCGGTTATTTTTCGGTTAACTGAATTTAATCAGTCAATCAATAGATATTCGGTAGTCTCATCAGGTATTAACGTTAAGGAACATCATGGTAATGATATTGTGATTCAGCATTTAAAACTATCATTACCAGATGGTAGATTGCTGCTAGATGACATTAACCTAGTGTTACCTCTAGGTGGAAGTTTTCTGTTAAGTGGCAGATCTGGGTTAGGGAAAAGCACCTTACTGCGTGCATTGGCAGGACTTTGGTTATACGGAGAAGGACAAATAGCATTACCTAAAAATAAAAAATTATTTTTCTTGCCACAAAAACCTTATTTACCATTAGGTTCCTTAAAAGAGGTGCTTGTATATCCGCATAACTGTGACATTGATGATCATATTTTAGTTGAAGCATTAAAACTCTGTGCATTGGTGAAGTTTGAACATGGATTAACTGAAGTTCGCAATTGGGCACAGGAATTGTCGCTAGGGGAACAGCAATTAATTGCTTTTGCCAGAATATTTGTCAGTAAACCTGATATCATTTTTCTTGATGAAGCGACGAGTGCGTTGGATGAATTAACAGAAGCGCAAGTTTATCGTAGTATACGCAAAATGTTGCCTCAGGCAACAATTGTAAGTGTTGGCCATCGAAATAGTTTATCTCAATTTCATGAACAATTAATTACGTTGGCAAAGCATGAGCATTCTGCAGTGTCTTCAAAGTCTGAGTTAGTGACGGTGTGATTTTAATGCTGTCATGCCAGAGTAGGCTGGCATGACAAATAAGTAGTACAAAGGCTAAAAATAAAATTCAATTACTAAGAGGTTCCATGGAATACGTTTACACTATGTATCGCGTAAGCAAAGTAGTACCGCCGAAGCGAGAAATTTTAAGAGATATTTCACTTTCTTTTTTGCCCGGAGCAAAAATTGGTGTGCTTGGCTTAAATGGCGCTGGTAAGTCATCTTTATTAAGGATTATGGTTGGCGAAGATCAAGATTTTAATGGCGAAGCAACTAAGCATCCCAGTATTAAAATTGGTTCTTTGTCACAAGAACCTAAATTAGATCCGCAAAAAAATGTGCGGGAAAATGTGATTGAAGGCGTACAAGAAGTTTTTCAATTGCTTGAGCGCTTCAATGAAATCAGTATGAAATTTTGTGATCCAGATATTAGTCCTGATGAGATGCAAAAACTTTTGGATCAACAGGGAGAATTACAAGCTGCGATAGACGCATTAAATGGTTGGGAAATTGATCGAACACTTGAAATTGCTGCAGATGCTTTGCGGCTACCGCCTTGGGATGCAGATGTTAGCAAACTTTCGGGGGGTGAAAAACGTCGTGTGGCACTTTGTCGATTATTACTTTCAAAACCCGACATGTTGTTATTAGATGAACCAACGAATCATTTAGATGCGGAAAGTGTTGCTTGGTTAGAGCAATTTTTACAAGAGTACCCAGGAACAGTTGTTGCGGTGACACACGATCGTTATTTTCTCGATAATGTGGCTGGATGGATCTTGGAGCTTGATCGTGGTCATGGTATTCCTTATCAAGGAAATTATTCTTCTTGGTTGGAACAAAAAGAACAGCGGTTAAAAGTAGAAGAGAAACAAGAGTCTGCTAGACAAAAAACGATTAAAGCTGAACTTGAATGGGTAAGAAGCAATGCTAAAGGTCGTCATGCAAAAAGCAAGGCGCGCTTAACCCGTTTCGAAGAATTAAATTCGCAAGAGTTTCAAAAACGTAGTGAAACACAGGAAATTTATATTCCACCTGGCCCGCGTTTGGGCGATCTTGTCATTGAAGTGAATGGAATTACTAAAGGATTTTTGGATCGTTTATTGTTCGAGAATTTGAGTTTTACTTTGCCTAAAGGTGGTGTTGTTGGGATCATTGGTGCAAATGGCGCAGGTAAAACCACATTATTTCGTATTCTTGCTGGTCAAGAACAACCTGATTCTGGCGCTATTCGTTACGGTGAAACGACCAAATTAGCTTATGTAGATCAAAGTCGCGATAGTTTGAATGGTGAACGAACTGTATGGGAAGAAATTGGTGATGGGCAAGAAATTATCACCGTGGGTAGTTATCAAATTCCAGCGCGCGCTTATGCCAGCCGATTTAATTTTAAAGGTGCTGATCAACAAAAACGTGTCAAAGATCTTTCCGGTGGAGAACGTAATCGAGTGCATTTAGCTAAATTGCTTCGCAAAGGTGGCAATGTGTTGTTATTGGATGAACCTACCAATGATTTAGATGTGGAAACATTACGAGCGTTGGAAGAAGCTATTTTAACTTTTCCAGGTTGTGCAGTAGTTATTTCTCATGATCGTTGGTTTCTCGATCGGGTTGCCACGCATATGTTAGCGTTTGAAGATAATAGTCAAGTAGTTTGGTTTGAAGGCAATTATGCTGATTATGAAGCAGATAGATTAAAGCGTTTAGGCGAACAGGCTAAGCAACCGCATCGGATTAAGTATAAGAAGTTGGCTTAATTAATCCCTTCTCAACTTTTCCGACAACGCCACTGGTGTGGGGTATTTAAGCACCACCCAATAAGACGAAACAATGAAAGTTAAGATAGTTGCTGCCTGGATCAGATACTGAGCCCGATCGCTGAGCAAAACAGGTGCAACGGTCGAACTGAAATAAACAATTAACAGAGAAAACTCGCTACCTTGTCCTAATCGAATGCCGGTTTCACGAGCAATTTCAGGTTTTTCACCAATTTTGATGAGTAAAATTTTAAATAGCCAGGGTTTAAACAATAAAGTAAAACCAGCCAGAATGAGTGCAGGAATCCAAACTATGGGTAAATAATGTAGATCAAAATTTGCACCAATCGAAAAGAAAAACATCACCAAGAAAAAATCTCTTAATGGTTTTAAAGTGATAGCAATATAAAGAGCGATAGGCCCAGAAGCGATAGAAACTCCAGCTAAAAAACTACCTATTTCGCCCGATAATCCTATTCTTGTTGCTAATTCCGCCATTCCCAAACACCAGCCAATTGCTACTAAGAAAATATATTCTTTAATTTTGCTAAATCGTTTAAATAGTGGAGTAAGCACATACCGTTCAAATAAAAATGCAAATATGGCTAAGGTAGGCAACGTTAAAATAATAGATGCAATTTCTTTTACTTCGAGTGTTTTTGTGGTGCTCGCATGTAATAGCAGTAATACTATAATGGCAAAGATATCTTGCAGTAATAAAATGCTGATCATCAAATCGCCAATACGTTGATGATGTAATACGGTGGTGGGTAAAAGTTTTAGACCAATGATAGTGCTGGAAAAAGTTAGCGCAATGCCGATAATAATGCTTTCGGTAGCAGAAAATTTGAATAGATAGCCAATTAGAAATCCGATGAGTGCAAAAATAATTGTTCCTATCACCGAAATAATAGTGACTTCGCGAAACATGCGAATCAGATCTTGTGGATGTAAATCAAGCCCAAGCAAGAATAAAAGAAATATGATCCCCATCTCAGCAACATCGCCTATCATAGTAGGATCTGAAATAAATTTTAGTCCCCAGGGGCCTACAATAATTCCTAGTAATAAATAGGCAACGAGTAGTGATTGTCTTGTATAAAGTGCCAGCGTGGACAAAATAGCAGCACCGGTAAAAATAATGAAAATAGTGTAAAGGATATGGGTTGGCATTTTTTTGAAGTTTTTTCAGAATTCATTTATAAGAATCTTATCTTAGTTTATCTAGTTTATCGTTTTAGCAGATAACCTAGATAAACTTAAATAACTTTAATATAAGTTAACCATTAGAATGAAATTAATTTTTTCGCCCATGAATAAAAGCTGTCACAATAATAGCTAATCCTGATAAACTGATAACAGTTCCGAATGTATCATGACCCTGCATTACTACATATGCGCCTACAGTAATAGCAGTTATTGAGATTAAAAAACCAAATAATTGGCCTAGTTTTGCCTCCCAATCTCTCCTTTTTAGATGTTCAATTTGAGCTTTTTGTCCATTTGCTTCTAATGTTCGTCTATGATTTCCTTCATTTTCAGCCATTTTTATAATACGGTCAGCAAGTCCAGGGGTTAGTTGCTCATATCGCGCTAATGCTTCCGGAGGTGGGATAGGGCCAGCATATATAGCGGTAGTTTGTTGGTTAGATATTGATTTTTGCTGAGGTTGCTGCGAATTGTTATTATTATGTTGCAGATCATTCATGATGATTTCTTTTGAGTCTCCCCTAATTTACTTTTTTCAGCTGCTAATCGCATATCTTTACCAGTTTTTTCCCAGTCACTTTTTATGGCATCTGCATCTGAATATTTTGGTAAAAGTATGGTACTTCTTTCTGACGGAAATAGGTTTATAACTGATCCTATTCCTCTTAAAAAATCTTTCATAAAGTACTCTCTTATTAATTTGGACCATATTGTAACATCTGTTATTAATTATAGCATTTAAAATAAATAAAATGCTCTGGGCTATCCGGTGGGTGCTAAGAAATTTCTATTTTTTTATCATTCTCGTTTCCGAGAGGTGTAGTTACATTGATATATGAAAAATGCAGTATTCAACCTGAAAAATGGATCCCCGCCTATGTGGGGATGACAGGTCTGTTTTAGTATCAGGCAGCCTTGGGAGTGCTCCGATTTTTAACCAGTTTTAGTTACAATTAAAAAATGCTCGCGGTAAAATTGCAGTTCTTCAATTGAGTCTTTAATATCATCCAAAGCTATATGTTTGTTGTTCTTTTTTACCCCATTGAACACTTCAGGGTTCCAGCGTTTTGCCAGTTCTTTTAGGGTACTTACGTCTAAGTTACGGTAGTGAAAAAACTGTTCTAGTTTTGGCATACAACGATATAAAAAACGTCGATCCTGGCAAATACTATTGCCACACATAGGAGATTTTTTCTCAGGAACATATTGGATTAAAAACTCTAGAGTCATTGCTTCGGCATGTGCTTCATCTATCGTACTGTTACGTACCCGGGTTAATAATCCAGTTTTTTTGTGTTGTTTTTTGTTCCAATCATCCATATTAGCTAAAATTTCTTCTGGTTGATGAATGGCAAGTACTGGACCTTCAGCAAGAATATTAAGATACGCATCAGTAACAATGGTGGCAATTTCAATAATACGATCGGTCGCGGTGTTTAGACCGGTCATTTCTAAATCAAGCCATATTAGGTTGTTTGTTTTTGTTGTCATGATGTTGGACCTTTTTTAATAACTCGATGTAAAATTCTTTAGATAGCCTGGCAATGACTGGCACAGACCAATATCGGTAATCTGCAAAAGATTCACATTTTACCGCGTCTTTTTCTGTCATAAGGACTGCTTCGTATTCGCGGCTTTTTAAGAACTCAAAATCATGCAAGCTAAATGGATGGTGATCAGGAAATTCATGTTCAATAAAAAGAAGCTTTATTGCGTTTAACATGCGAAAGAATCTTGCTGGAGAACCAATACCGGCGACTGCATGAAGTCTTTTTCCATATAATTCTACAGGAACATAAATGTGCTCTTTAGTTTTTAAATTTATAAATCCATTAGGCATTAGTTGCATCAAAAATTCTTTTTTTGAAAGCCGACTTAATTTTACTTCATCCTCTTTGACATTAGTAATACAAAAGTCTACGGTATCTAAGCGGCTTTTGGGTTCTCTTAAAGGGCCAGCGGGTAATAACAAACCATTGCCGAATCCTAAGTCCTCATCGATCATTGCAATTTCAATCGTTCGACCTAAAGCGAAATGTTGCAAGCCATCATCACTGATGATGATGTCGCAAAGATTGTTTTTAAGGAGCAAATTGGCGCTTGCTGTTCGGTCAGCGCAGACAGCTACTGGACAATTTGTCCGTCTTGCAAGTAAAACAGCTTCGTCGCCAACTATACTAGGGTCACTTTCTTTTGCTACCAATTGTGGTTGTTTAAACTTGCCTTTATAACCACGTAGAATAATGCCTGGTTGATAGCCTTTTTCTTGAAGAAATTTTGCTATTGCAATGACTACCGGTGTTTTGCCAGTTCCGCCAACGGTGATGTTGCCAACTACAATAACAGGGCAGTTAAACTGGGTGATTTTTTTAAATCCTTTTTGATAGAGAATTTTTCTCAAGTAAACAATAAAGCCAAAGATAATTGAGAAGGGCCGTAAAAAAAATCTTAGCCGAGATTCTTTATACCAGGTATTTTGGATTAAGGTGTATATATAATGGCGGTTCATAAGTCATCCTGATCTTTAAATTGCATATTATATAAGTAAGCATATAGTCCTTTTGCGGCAAGTAATTCATGGTGAGCGCCTGACTCAACAATATTGCCTTTATCAAGCACAATAATTTTATCTGCTTTTTCAACGGTTGAAAGCCGGTGTGCAATTACTAATGTAGTACGATTTTTAATTAAGCTATCAAGCGCTAATTGGATATAACGTTCTGACTCTACATCTAATGAAGCAGTGGCTTCATCTAAAATAAGGATAGGCGCATCTTTTAATAATGCTCTTGCAATTGCAATGCGTTGCCTCTGGCCGCCGGAAAGCATCACGCCATTTTCACCAATTTTAGTTGCAAGACCCTCGGGAAATTGCATGGCAAACTCCATCACATGCGCTAGTTTTGCTACTTTAATGACTTCAGCTTCAGAGGCTTGACTTAATTTTCCATAAGCAATGTTGTGAAAAATTGTATCGTTAAATAAAGTTACTTGCTGAGAAACAATCGAAATTTGTTTGCGTAAATTATTTAATTCTAGCGATAAAATATTTTGATCATCAATAGAAATGATTCCACTATAGTGATCATAAAACCTGGGCAATAGGCTGACTAAAGTTGATTTACCGCTACCTGAGCGTCCTACTAATGCAATAGTTTGACCGGATTCAATAGTAAAATCAATTTCCTCAAGTACTTTTCGGGGTTGATTTGGATAATTAAAACTGACCTGATGATATCGCAACTTGCCTTTAACGTGAATTAATTGATTTTTGCCGGTATTTTGTTCTGGTTGTTCATCAAGTAATTTAAAAATGCTCATTGCACCAGCAATGCCTTTTTGAATTGTGCTGTTCACGGTGGTTAAGTTTCGCAGCGGTTTTAATAACGCCATCATTGCAGAAATTAACGAAGTAAAACTGCCAGCAGTAATGTGGGTGATTTGTGCTGCAGCTAGATAAACAGTTAGTGCAATGACGATAGCAGCCATTTGCTGTACACCAGTACCTGCCAAGTTTTTGGTGACGACCACTTTAATTTCGCGATTACAATTATCTTTTACAAGTTGGCTAAATTTTTGACTTTCATAAGTTTGGCCGCCGTAAGTTTTGATGACCTTGTGACCTTCAATAGCTTCTTCGGCGACATGGGTTAAGCCGCCCATAGAAGCTTGCACGTTTAAATTCAGTTTGCGCATGCGCCGACTCGAATAGCGTGCGATCCAGCCAATAATAGGTGCCGAAATCAAAAATAACAGAGAGAGTTGCCAACTGGTGATAAACATGACAATTAAAAGGCCAATAATGAAACAAGTTTCTTGCACTACCGTGATCAAAGCGTCAGTGCTGGCTTTGGCTACTTGTTCAACATCGTAAATAATTGTTGATAATAGTTCACCAGAACTATTTTTATCATAGAAATAAGTGGGTAGCTGTAAGAGGTGATTGAATAATTTTTGACGAAAGCGCATGACAACATTGCGGCCGGCAAAAGCCATGTAATATTCAGACATGAAATGTGCGCCACTGCGTAACAAAAATCCAACCAAGATAATCAACGGAATCCAAGTAATAAATAGACGATCTCGGGCAATAAATCCTTTGTCTAACAGCGGTTTTAATAGGTAAATAAAGCCGGCATCAGCACTAGCAGATATAATAGTACCGAGGATACCTAAAGAAATTGCGCGCCATTGCCCGCGGGCAAATAGTAGTAATCTTTTATAAATGTAGAAAGCGTTATCGTGTTGCATGCGAGTGTTCCGTGGGTTTTGGCCATGCTTCTAAAACCGCTTTTACAACAATCGCAATAGGAATAGCGAAAAATACCCCCCAAAATCCCCATAGGCCGCCAAAAAATAAAATGGCTAGAATGATCGCAACAGGGTGTAGATCAACTGCCTCTGAAAACAACAAAGGTACAAGAATATTGCCATCAAGAATTACTAAAATAGTATAACCAATTATCAGATAGGCAAACTGCGCATGCCAACCCCATTGGAAAATTCCTACTAATACTACCGGAATGGTGACAATAATTGCGCCGATGTAAGGAATAATCACTGAGATTCCTACTAATGCAGCAAGTAGCATGGCATAGGGGAGATGAATCCAGGCAAAAAACGCATAGCAAGCGACTCCAACTAAAATGATTTCTAGTGCTTTGCCGCGAATGTAATTACCAATTTGTTGATTTACTTCAAACCATACTTTGCGAATAATGCTGCGGTTTTTAGGAAAATAATTTTTTGCCCAATTGAGTAGCACTTGTTTGTCCATCAGAAAAAAATACACCATCATGGGAACTAAAATGAAATAAATTCCTAGCATTAATACCGTAGGAATACTGGCTATTGAAGCGGATAAAACTAATTGACCAAATTTAGCAAAATCATTTTTGAATGCAAACAGAAAATTTTGCATCTGATTATCTGGGATAAAATAGTTGGCATAAGTAGTCGTTAATTTTCCCAGCAGAAGCTGCCCTTGATTCGCCATTTGTGGTAATTGGTTAATAAGATGATTAGCTTGTTCCCATAATAGAGGGATGAAACCTAATAGTGCAAAAATTAACAGTCCAACAAATAGCGAGAAAGTTAAAATGACCGCTAAGGAATGAGGAATTTTTAATCGTTCCAGGCGAACCACAATGCCTTGTAACAAATAAGCAATGACTAGACTTGCTAAAGCTGGCGCTAAAATATGCCCCAGGGTAGTTAAAATAAAAATAATGCCGACTAATAAGCATATTAAAGTGACGGCCTGTGGATCAGAAAAATAACGGCGAAACCAGGCAGCGATAATTTCAAACATTTGGAGTGTTTCCTGTTCAGGTTGTCATGCCAGCCTACGCTGGCATGACAGTCTTTCTACTATTCAGTTTTAGTGAAACTGCGTCAATAATTACTAAAATAGTATATACTCTCGTGTTTCAATTTGCAGTTTTTTGCCAAGTGAAACATTGGGAGTGTAAATGACTGTTATCTTAGGCATTGATCCTGGATCACAAATTACTGGTTATGGCATTATAAAAACTGAGGCACAGAAAAATACTTATTTAACCAGTGGTTGCATTAAAGTAAATAAACATCACTCAGGCCAACATCTTAAGCAGATTTTTGCCGGATTAACCGAAATTATTACTACCTATCAGCCAGTTGAAGTGAGTATTGAACAAATTTTCATGCATCGTAATCCAAATTCCGCGATAAAATTAGGTGAAGCACGAGGCGTGGCCATAGTGGCGGCTGCTATACATTGTTTGCCCATTACTGAATACTCAGCAAGACAAATTAAACAATCTGTTGTCGGATTTGGTGCGGCGAAAAAAGAACAGGTTCAGCATATGGTAAAATATTTACTCAACTTATCTGGCGTGCCACAAGCGGATGCGGCAGATGCCTTAGCTGTTGCGCTTTGTCATGCACACTCACGGCTGAGTTTTAAACAATTAACAACCAGAAAGCGAATAAAAAGAGGGCGACTTAGATGATTGGTCAATTGCGTGGTGTTTTACTCAAAAAGAAACCACCTGATTTATTGATAGATGTTCGAGATGTTGCTTATGAGCTTCAAGCTTCTATGCAGACTTTTTATCGGCTGCCGAATATTGCCGAACAGGTGGTGTTGTATACCCATTTTGTTGTGCGAGAAGATGCGCAACAACTTTATGGTTTTGTTGATGAAAGCGAACGGGCTTTATTTCGCACCTTAATTAAGGTCAATGGTGTGGGTCCTAAACTTGCACTAACAATTTTATCGAGTATTGAACCCAATGAATTTGTTTATTGTGTGATGGAGCAAAATAGTGCCAGGCTGATTACTTTACCTGGGGTAGGTAAAAAAACGGCAGAACGCTTGATTATTGAAATGCGCGATCGTTTAACCGATTGGCATACTGAATTGCCACCGGTGTCGACTGAATTTGTTACAAATACTACTGCTTCTTTGCCACATAAACGACTGCAGGATGCAATTAGCGCGTTGGTAACATTAGGATATAAACCACAGGAAGCTAGCAGGGCGCTTAATCAGGTTGATGCTGAAAACCATACTGTCGAAGAGATGATTCGTTTAGCGCTTAAGAGGATGAGTCAATGATCGAAGTTGATAGAATCGAAGTTGATAGATTAGTGAATACACATTTCCAAAGAGATGATAAAGCTGATGATGCTATTCGCCCTAAAAAGTTGGCTAGTTATATTGGCCAGCCAAATGTACGCAATCAGCTTGAAATATTTATTCATGCAGCGCTCAATCGGCAAGAGGCTTTAGATCATGTATTAATTTTTGGGCCGCCAGGTCTTGGGAAGACTACCTTAGCGAATATTATTGCCCATGAAATGGGTGCTAATTTGAAACAAACTTCAGGGCCGGTGCTTGAGCGTGCTGGTGATTTAGCTGCATTATTAACTAATCTTGAAAAGGGTGATGTTTTATTTATTGATGAAATTCATCGATTAAATCCTGCAATTGAAGAGATTCTTTATCCTGCCATGGAAGATTATCAGTTAGATATTATGATTGGTGAAGGGCCTGCTGCACGTTCTATTAAGCTTGATTTGCCACCGTTTACTTTAGTAGGTGCAACAACGCGAGCTGGATTATTAACTTCACCACTTCGTGATCGTTTTGGCATTGTTTCTCGACTTGAATTTTATGCAGTCGCTGAACTTAAAAAAATTGTGGAGCGTTCAGCCAGTATTCTGGGCGTGCCAATTGATGAGACCGGCACAGAAGAAATTGCTAAACGATCACGTGGTACGCCACGTATTGCTAACCGATTACTAAGGCGTGTACGAGATTATGCAGAGGTTAAGGCAGAAGGAAGCGTTGATCAAATCATTGCCGAGCGCGCTTTGGATTTGTTAGATGTTGATATCCATGGATTTGATATGTTAGATCGAAAATTATTGCTGGCGCTGATTGAACGATTTGATGGTGGTCCTACGGGGATCGAAAGTTTGGCCGCAGCGCTCGGTGAAGAGCGTAATACCATTGAGGATGTTGTAGAACCTTATCTGATTCAGCGTGGTTTTATGGCGAGAACGGCAAGAGGACGTGTTGCTACTAAACAGGCTTATTTGCATTTCGGAATAGCAGTCCCGACTTCCGCTTTGCAACAACGTTCATTTGAATTTGGAGAAGACCGTGTATGACGAATGATCCATCTATTTTTAGTTATTTTATGAATGCCGGAATAGTGGTTAAACTGGTGATGCTCATTTTATTAGCGGTTTCCATTATTTCTTGGACAGTGATCTTTCAGCGCAAGTTGGTATTAAAACAAGCTCGAGCCGCTATCTTGGAATTTGAAGATCAATTTTGGTCGGGGATCGATTTAGGTAAGTTATATACGCAAGTTAGTAATGGGAAAGCAGTAACAGCAGGATTACAAGCTATTTTTTTTGCAGGGTTTAAAGAATTTGCCAGACTTAAACAGCAACCTAGCATTCAACCAGCAGCAATTATAGAAGGCGCACAACGAGGAATGCGAATTGCTTATTCAAAAGAAGCAGATAAGCTCGAACAGCATTTATCTTTTTTGGCTACGGTGGGTTCAATTAGTCCATATGTAGGATTGTTCGGCACTGTCTGGGGTATTATGACTTCTTTTCAAGCATTAACCGGAGCAACACAGCAGGCCACTATTGCAATGGTTGCGCCAGGTATTGCAGAGGCGCTAGTTGCAACAGCTATGGGATTGTTTGCCGCAATTCCTGCAGTCATTGCTTATAATCGCTATTCAAACCAAGTTGAACGATTACTCAATCAATACAACACATTTCAAGAAGAGCTTTCTAGCATTCTCTATCGTAAAACGCATAGTGGGAATAGTGTACCTCAACCTGTTTCAGAGAGATATACATGAATGTTCCGATAAAATCAGTAAAAAGAAGGCCTATCGCAGAAATTAATGTTGTTCCTTATATCGACGTAATGTTGGTATTGCTGGTGATTTTTATGATGACGACGCCTTTGCTGAGTCAAGGTGTTAATGTTGATTTGCCACAAGCTAAAGCAAAGCCATTGACTCCTAAGGATAAGGAGCCGTTAATTGTTTCTGTTGATGCACAGGGAAATTACTATCTAAATATAGCGGAAAATCCAAGCCAACCTTTGGACCCCCAAGCCATTTCACAGCGTGTACAGAGCGAGCTTGCCAATGCTAAGCAACAAGGGCAAGAGCAACCGGTATTTGTTAAAGGCGACAACCGAGTTAATTATGGCAAAATTATGACCGCTATGGTGCTGTTACAACAAGCAGGCGCAAAAAGTGTTGGGTTAATTACGGAGCCGCCACCAGGAAAAAATTAGTAACTATTTAAAAAACAGGATTTTCAATAAATTTTTTGTGCGATGTGATGAAAAATCCCTCAGAATTAAATTATCGTCGACCATTTGCTTTTGCGATAGCAGTTCATCTTGTTTTATTGCTAGCTTTTTTATTTCGCTTTAATTTTGATGATGCGTCGCATGCTTCATCATCTCCCGACATAGTACAAGCGACGCTGGTGACAGAAATGCCCACTATGCAACCAGTTAGCACGCCTGCGCCAGCACAACAACCATTAGTTGAGCAAAAACCAGTTTCTTTGCCACAGCAAGAATCACTGCCACAAGAACAATCACCTAAGATTGAACCACAGCAACCAGAAAAGCTTGAGCATATCGCAGAGACGCAAACAGAAGCTGAAACAGCGTTGCTATTGGCAGAAACTAAGCGTACGGAAAAGGCAGCTATCGAGCAGCAAAGGCAGCTTGAGAAAGAACAACAACAAAAGCTTCAGGCCGAAATACAGCAACAACTTGAAAAAGAACAACAGCAAAAAAAAGCACGGATAGCAAAGAAACGCCAAAAAGAAATTGAGCAACTATTGCAGCAAGATCTAACAGCATCTTCAGTGGAGAAATCGAATACACGGAATGCTCGAGCGACAACTAAAGCAAATACTTCTTCATCTAGTATTGATAATAAAGAGATTGATCGTTATAAAAGCTTAATTATTTCTGCAATTAGCCATCGATGGATTGTGCCGGAAAATTTAAAAAAAGGGTTAGAATGTCGGTTAAGAGTGCGGGTAGCGCCGGGTGGAGTAGTCATGAGTGTGAGGCTGATCAAGTTAAGTGGTGATGCTGCTTTAGATCATTCAGCCCAGGCAGCAATTTATAAAGCCTCACCTTTACCCGTGCCAGAGAATGCTAGTTTGTTTAATCAGTTTCGTGAATTTAATTTAACTGTGCGGCCGGAAGGGATTTTAGCTGAGTAACTATTGAGGCTTTAACTATGAAAAAATCTTTGTGCATGACAGCACACAAAGCAAAAAAATTTTTCTGTTTGTTATTTTTATGTTTTTCAACCACGCCATGTTTTGCGACTCTAGATTTAGAGTTAACGCGAGGTGTTAATCATGCTTTGCCTATTGCCATTGTTCCTTTTGCGCATCAAGAAGATAGTGATGCATCGACTGACATCGCAGCAATTGTAAAAAGTGATTTAAGCAATAGCGGTCGATTTAAAGTATTAAATAATCAAGAAATGCCGAGTCAACCACACATTCCATCAGACGTAGTTGCTTCAATGTGGCGACAAGCACAGGCGGATAATGTGGTGGTAGGTGAGGTAACGCCAATTGATGCTTCTCATTATCGTGTTAATTTCGCATTAGTTGATGTGGTGAAGAATCAAAGTGTGCCATTACTTAAGGAAACCTATAGTAGCGTAGATGGGAAAAATCTTCGTCGACTAGCGCATCATATTAGTGATCTTATCTATCAAGCACTAATTGGTGAAAAAGGTGCATTTTCTTCGCGAATTGCTTATGTAGTGACACGCCATCAAGAAGGTGAGCCAATTCGTTATCTGTTAGAAGTTGCTGATGCAGATGGGTATAACCCGCGGTCTATTTTAGCTTCTTCTCAGCCGATTATGTCACCTGCTTGGTCACATGATGGCAAACAAATTGCCTACGTTTCTTTTGAGAATCATCAAGCGCAAATTTATGTAGCGCAAGTTGCTAGCGGTAGTCGCAGCGTGATCAGCAGTTTTGCGGGAATTAATGGCGCACCTGCTTGGTCTCCTAATGACAGGCAACTTGCATTGGTGCTTTCAAAATCAGGCAGTCCGAAAATTTATGTTTTAGATTTAGATAGCAAATCACTTCGTCAGATTACTCAAGGAACATCAATTGATACCGAGCCAAATTGGCATCCAAATGGGCGCTCAATTCTTTTTACTTCTGATCGAGGTGGTGGGCCACAGCTATATAAAGTCGATTTATCTGGTAAACAAGTAGAGCGTATTACTTATGATGGGAAATATAATGCTAGAGGGTCTTTTTCGCCTGATGGTAAACATATTGTCATGATTCATGGCAATGGTGGCGCTTACAATATTGCCATTCAGGATGTTGCCACTGGAACTATGCAGTCTTTAACCAACTCAGGCAATGATACTTCGCCTACTTTTGCGCCGAATGGTAGTATGGTGCTTTATGAGACCCGTTTGGATGGGAAAAGGATTTTAAGTCTTGTTTCAAGTGATGGTCGGGTAAGGTTGGTTCTCCCGGCCACTGAAGGGGATATACAGGATCCAGCATGGGGGAAAGCTTGAGCAAAACCCTTAATCCACTTATGCTATGCCAATTATTTTTAACTGGAGGTACTTATATGCAGATCTTAAAATTTTCAAAATGCTGTTTGATTACGCTAATGTGCTTAACACTGTTTGCTTGCGCAACGGCGGGTCATAATAAAGCAAAGAATCCTAATTCTTATAATGAAGAAAGCATTCAAAGCAGTGGCATTGGCGATGAGGAAAATTTTGGTAGTGGCAAAGGAAATGCATTAAAGCCTGGTTGTAATCAGATTTATTATTTTGATTTTGATAGTAGTAGTGTGCATGAGTCTGATCGCCCATCATTAGAAGTTCAAGCCAAATATCTAAGCAGTCATCCTGGTGCTAAAGTACGTTTGGAAGGGCATACAGATAGCCAAGGTAGTCGCGAATATAATATTGCTTTAGGTGAGCGTCGAGCCAGAAGTGTTGCTGAAGCTTTAAAGATGAATGGAGTGGCGGCTAATCAAACCAAAGTGGTGAGTTTGGGTGCACAAAAACCAGTGGCATTTGGCAATACTGAAGAAGATTATCAATTAAACCGACGTGTTGAATTAGTCTATGAGAAAAAATAATTATGATGCGATTTTGGTTTGTTCTCATATTTTTAATTGTTAGTATTTCTTCATATGCACAGACTCCAATTGAAGAAGATGATAGTAGTACGTCATCTTCTTCAACTGCGGCGTCAAGCGGTATGTCAATCGGCCAACGCGTCGAAAAACTTGAGCGCCAAGTGCGCAATCAAACAGATTTGCTTAAACAAATTGAGACAATTACCCAGCAAGTAAAAGATTTGCAAGGTCAACTGGAAGTAGCGACGCATGATATTAAAATTTTAAAGGACGAACAAAAAAGTCAATATAGTGATTTAGATCAACGGTTGAGTGATTTGTCTCATCAAAAGGAAGAACATTCTGGTTCAGTAGCGAATAAAAAATTAGCTAGTGTAAAAGAAGATAGTAACAGAGGTAACACTGCTGATGTGTCTATTGCTGAGGATAAAGGGCAAAAAGCTTATCAAGCAGCGTATACATTGTTGAAAACTAAAAATTACGATAAAGCAAAAAGTGCATTGCAGAAATTCATTCATACTTATCCCGATGATACAAATATCGCTAACGCATACTATTGGCTAGGAAATATTTATCTGTTGAAAAATCAACCTGATAAAGCTATTTTGCAGTTTAAAATAGCTACTAAGACTGATGTGCAGCATACTAAAACAGCAGATATATTATACAAATTAGGGCTTGCTTATTTGATGCAAGGAAATACCAAGCAAGCACGCATAGAATTTAAAAAAGTTAAACAAGATTATCCAAATACTCAAGCGGCAAAATTGGCGAGTGAGAAATTAAAAAATTTGGAGTAGGGCGTGTTGACCATTCATCTCAAACCCTACGTTCCCGCGGACAATACCGCGAACAAGTCGTGGCAGCGGGACGTCGAGGTTTTTGGGCCAATTGTCAACGGACCCTAATTGTTTGTATGCTGCGTGTTGAAAATATGAAGGGAGGATCATCCCATTAAACTTTTTGTTCGAGGACCTTTTTTAGGGTTACGCCTGACCTTCTTTGTTTTGATTTCTATCATACTTATGTATGTTGATCATCAGCAGCTAACTTTGGCTTCGTTTCGGTCAAGATTAACTTGGGTGGTTACACCATTGCAGTATACAATTGATTTTCCTTTTCGATTTTTTTCATTAGTACAATCTAACTTGTCGACTCAGCAAACTTTATTGGCAGAAAATACTGCATTAAAAGCACGGCAGTTATTTTTGCAGGCACAGTTGCAAAAACTCATTGCACTTGAAAACGAGAACGCTAATTTGCGTGCTTTGCTTAAATCTTTCCCTCAAGGTAGTCAAAAAATTAGTCATATAGAGGCTGGGCAATTGCTGGCAATTAATCAGAGTTCTTATTGTGAAGAAGTCATTGTGGATAAAGGAAGCCGTGTAGGTGTGTATGTAGGGCAGCCAGTATTGGATGCGAGTGGGGTGATGGGGCAGGTAGTCACTGTTGGACCGCTGACAAGTCGGGTTTTACTTGTCACCGATATTCGCAGTGCAGTGCCAGTGGAAAATACTCGTAATGGTGTTCGTGCCATCGCTATAGGCCAAGGAACTTCAAAGCAATTAATGCTGATTCACCTGCCAGAACTATCTGAAGTTAAGGTGGGGGATTTGTTTGTTACTTCAGGGTTAGGAGGTAACTATCCTCAAGGCTATCCTGTTGGTATGGTCAGTAGTTTAAAAACATCACTCGGCGGTATATTCTCGCAAATTATGCTAAAACCGAGCGCACATTTGGATCGTAATACGCAAGTCTTATTTATTTGGCCAACACAAAAAAATGTGTTTATCGATGCTCCTATTATTCCGACTGCTCATAAGTTGTCTGGGCACAAAAGTGCGATGAAGGAGGCAAGATGACAGATCGTGCTTTGCGAGAAATTGGCATTATTAGTTTTAGTTTACTGGTAGCATTTGGATTAAGTTTATTGCCATTACCAACATTTACTTTGCCTTTTATTCCCGATTGGGCTTTATTAGTAGTTCTTTATTGGATGATTTATTTGCCGCACCGTATTGGGCTTGGAGTGGCATGGTTAACTGGGTTATTGGCCGATGTATTGGCTAACTCGTTGTTGGGAGAACATGCTCTTGCTAGTGTGTTAGTTGCTTATGTTGCTTTGAAGTTTTGCCGGCGCATTCGGAATTTTTCAGCTTGGCAACAAATGATTTTAATTGGTTTGTTGGTAGCAATTTATCGCGCAATTTTATTTTGGATTCAGGGAATGATTCAGCAACCATTAAATTATAGCTATTGGTTTCCAGTTGCAACAGGTATGTTACTTTGGCCTTTGTTATCTGTGGCGTTTGAGGATTAGGGTAGGGCTTGTTTATCTTGTAAAAGCTCAGCCCCTCCCGTGAGGCCGTCATTTTTACTGGATTGCCACGTCGCGCTTCGCGCTCCTCGCAATGACGGCCTCACGGGAGGGGCTGAGCTTTTACGTTATCTTTTCTTCTGAAAAAATTTTGTAAGTAGTGTGCTGCATTCTTCTTGCAAAATCCCACCTTCGATTTGTACACGATGATTAATATGTGGAGTAGTAAAGAGATTAGTTGTACTGCCAGCTACGCCAGATTTTGGATCAAATGCACCAAAGATTAATTTTTGAATACGCGAATGAATGATGGCACCAGCGCACATCATACAAGGTTCAAGGGTTACATAAAGCGAGCAATTGGTTAACCGATAGTTATCAACATGCTTAGCTGCAGCTCGAAGTGCAATGACTTCAGCATGGCTAGTTGGATCACAAAGGCCAATCGGTTGATTCCATCCTTCGCCAATAATTTGATTGTCTTGTACAACCACAGCACCTACTGGAACTTCGTTCATTTCCTGTGCTTTTATGGCAAGTTTAATTGCGTGGTGCATGAAGGTGTCATTATTCATATCTAAAAAGCATCTGTAAAAAATAAAAATATACGTCCCCTCTCACAGCACCAAAGTATAAAAAAGCCTCTGTGCCGACGTCCCCTGGCGAAGGCCGTTCGTGATAAAGAGAGGATATTGAAGTTTTCACGGCCGAAGACCAGGGGATCCAATAGAGATAGTGAAAGAATCCTATCACTATCTCTATTGGATCCTCGCGACTCGATTGCGAAAATTCAGTGCTTCTTTCCCTATTGCAAGCAATCTCGCGCGAGGACGTCAGCGCCGTGGAAGAATGAGCTCACAAATTAAATGACAAATTAGTAGAACTGATCACTCCCACTCAATTGTTGCCGGTGGTTTTCCCGATACATCATAAACAACTCGAGAAATACCCGGAACTTCATTGATGATTCGATTGGCAGTTTTTTCTAAAAAATCCCAAGGCAATTTAGCAAAATGTGCGGTCATAAAATCAGTTGTTTCAACAGCACGGAGCGCAACTACAGGTTCATATTTTCGTGCATCACCCATTACACCTACGGAATTCACTGGTAAAAATACGGTAAATGCTTGACTGACTTTTTGATATAGATCGTGTTTTTGAAGTTCTTCAATAAAAATATGATCAGCTTTTCGGACGATATCAATAGAAGTTTTTTCAATCTTACCTAGAATACGTACTGCTAACCCAGGTCCCGGAAAGGGATGGCGATAAATCATTTCATACGGCAGCCCAAGTTCCAAACCAAGTTTGCGAACTTCATCTTTAAATAACCAGCGTAATGGCTCGAGTAGTTTAAGTCGCAAATTCTCAGGTAGCCCGCCAACATTGTGATGTGATTTGATTACATGTGCTTGGCTGTTGGCATTGCCTGCAGATTCAATAACATCTGGATAAATTGTTCCTTGTGCTAACCATTTAGCGCGTGGAAATTTTTGCATATTTGCTTCAAATACTTCGATGAATTCTCGTCCGATAATTTTACGTTTTTGCTCAGGATCAGCAGCATCAGAAAGTGCATTGAGAAATCGTTGCTGGGCGTCAATACAAATAACTTCAATACCTAAATGATTAGCAAATAATGCTAAAACTTTTTCTTTTTCATTTAATCGTAACAATCCGTGATCAACAAATAGGCATTTTAAGTTTTCGCCAATAATACGATGTAACAATACTGCTAGCACTGATGAATCTACACCGCCAGATAATCCTAAAATAACTTCATCGCTACCTACTTGTTTTTGAATGGTTTCAGCTAAATCATGCAGAATACTTTGTGAATTCCAATCAGCAGCACAGTGGCAGATATCATGAATAAATCGCTGTAAAATACGTTGTCCTTGTACAGTATGAGTCACTTCAAGATGAAATTGGACACCATAAAAATGCAAAGCTTCGTTTGCCATTCCTGCAATTGGAATGGAATCGGTTTTAGCAATCACTTCAAATCCAGCGGGTAGTTCAGTTACATGATCTTGGTGACTCATCCATGCATTAAGTAAACTTTTTCCAGTGGAACTAACGGCATCTTCGATAGAACTTAATAAATGTGAGTGTCCATGAATTTCCACTTGAGCAAAACCAAATTCACGATGCGAAGCATTTGCTACTTTGCCGCCGAGTTGCACTGCCATGGTTTGCATTCCATAACAAATACCTAAAACTGGGCATCCGAGATTAAATACGATAGATGGTGCTCGAGGGGTGAAATCTTCTGTGACTGTTTCAGGGCCACCGGAAAGAATAATGCCTTTGGGATTAAGCGCTAAAATACTTTCTTCTTTAACATGGTAAGGCAGCAATTCACAATACACGCCCAGTTCACGAATACGCCGAACAATTAATTGTGTGTATTGGGATCCGAAATCTAAGACCAAAATTGTGTTTTTCATCGCAGACAACTTATCTTTCTACCCAATAATTGGGTGACTCTTTAGTAATGTTGACATCATGTACGTGGCTTTCGCGCATACCTGCGCTAGTAACGCGGACAAACTGGGTTTTTGTACGCAGTTCTTGAATGGTAGGACAACCTGTATAGCCCATGCTTGATCGTAAGCCACCCATTAATTGATGAACAATCGCTTGCAAGGGTCCTTTATAAGGTACTCGACCTTCAATACCTTCGGGCACTAGCTTGTCAGCTTGATGTGCATTTTGAAAATAGCGATCACTAGAACCATAAAACTGCGACATTGCGCCTAATGATCCCATCCCGCGATAAGATTTATAAGATCTTCCTTGATAAAGTTCTACATCACCAGGTGCTTCTTCAGTACCTGCGAATAGTGAACCAATCATGACAACATGAGCGCCGGCAGCAATCGCTTTACTTACATCGCCTGAAAATCTTATGCCACCATCAGCAATAATTTTTACTGAAGTATTTTTCAATGCTTTTGCCACATCAGAAATTGCGCTAATTTGCGGAATTCCGACTCCAGTGACAATTCGAGTGGTACAAATAGAACCAGGGCCAATACCTACTTTAACTGCATTTGCGCCAACGTCATGCAAAGCTTTTGCTGCATCAGCAGTGGCAATATTCCCTGCAATAATGCTGATGTCGGGAAATTCTTTTTTTATTCGTTCAACTTGATCTAATACACTTTGTGAATGACCATGCGCGGTATCAACTACCAGTACATCAACATATGCTTCAATGAGTTGAATTGCACGTTCATAACTTTTTGTATCGATACCAATTGCAGCACCTACCCGCAGGCGACCTAAAGGATCTTTGCACGCATAAGGCTTTTCTTTTGCTTTCTGAATATCTTTAACGGTGATCATGCCGCGCAATTGATGCTTTTCATTAATGACCAGTAATTTTTCAATACGATGCTTATGTAACAAGCTAATAATCTCATTATGGCTTGCACCTTCTGTTACTGTAACTAATCGTTCTTTCGGCGTCATAATATTTTCTACTGGTTGCTCAAGTGAAGATTCGAAACGAACGTCACGCCCAGTAACAATACCCACTACTTGATCACCTTTTACTACCGGTACACCTGAAATGTTATGCATTCGTGTTAATTCAATCAGTTGTTGAACAGTAGTTTCAGGAGTGACAGTAATGGGATCTTTAACTACGCCGCTTTCAAATTTTTTAACCTTTTGCACTTCACGTATTTGTTGTTCGACCGTCATGTTTTTGTGAACGATACCTAAGCCGCCTTCTTGCGCCATGGCGATCGCTAAACGTGCTTCAGTAACAGTGTCCATAGCAGCGGAAACTAAAGGGATGTTGAGAGAGATTGTTTCAGTAATTTCAGTATGTAAGTTGACGCTTTTTGGTAGCACATTTGAATGCGCTGGAACCAGTAATACATCATCAAAGGTTAAAGCATCTTGAATAATTTTCATCTTTTATACCGCTCGTATGTATTTAAGCTAGCGCATAGCGACGCAGCTTTTCTACAAATCGTCGTAATGTTTCAACACCAGAGGCTTCTGCCTGCTTACACCATTCTTGCAAAGCATCAATCAGTTCTTTTTGATTGGCAGTAGTTCTGTTCCAAATTAATTGGAGTTTTTCACGATAATGATAGACTTCTTTTAAATGGTGTTTGTCTTCTAAAAAGCGAAAGAGTGACTGTTTGCCTGGTTCATCAAGTAAAGAATCAGCGCGGGTTAGCAAGTGTTTAATGTTACGAAACATATGCCGGTGTGGATGCTGTCTCCGTGTTTCTTTCAGTACTGGCAGGATCACTTCTTTGGTATAGTTAGCCATAATATGTAACCGATTGGCTAATAAGGCTTTGAGTGTTTCAAGATCAACTGTTTCTTTATCAAGAATCGTTTTCAATTTAGGCGGTAGTTTTTTAACTTTTGCTAGTTTTAGCATCGCTAACAATTTGATGTAACCCCAACCTAGATCAAATTCCCACCATTTAACCGAGAATTTTGCCGAAGTACCGAAGGCGTGGTGGTTGTTATGTAGCTCTTCACCGCCGATTAGCGCACCCCAGGGAACAATATTTCGCGAAGCGTCTTGGGATTCAAAATTTCGATAACCAAAGTAATGGCCGATACCATTAATAACACCAGCTGCAAAAAATGGAATCCACATCATTTGGATTGCCCATATGGTTAAGCCTGGGACGCCAAATAGTAATAAATCAATAGCTAACATCAGAAAAATTCCTTTGTCACTATGTGGAGTATAGAGATGTCGTTCAACCCAGTCATCTGGTGTACCATAACCGTAGCGCTCAAGTGTTTCCTGATTTTTTGCTTCTTTTCCGTACAACTCAGCTCCTTCCCACAGTACTTTTTTAATACCAAGGACTTGCGGACTATGTGGATCACTTGCTGTTTCAACTCGTGCATGATGTTTACGATGAATAGCTGCCCAGGCTTTGGTTCTCATGCCGGTAGTGAGCCATAGCCAGAAACGAAAAAAGTGTGCAGGTGCAGAATGTAAATCTAAAGCACGGTGCGCCTGATGGCGATGGAGATAAATAGTGACACTGACAATCGTAATATGTGTTAACAATAACATTGCAAACACATAGCCCCAGAAAGATAAGTTAAGTAAACCGTATAGCATTTAGTAGCTCCTTTAATGCCGTAATAGCACGAAAGTTAAATTTGCTGGATTGTAACATAGTTTGGGGGTGGGGCCCTAGCTTTTCGTTCTTCAACTGGATGCCGCGAACAAGTCGCGGCAGCGGCACGTAGGCGGCATTGTTGCTTATCAGGCTTCCTCCCCCATCAACTCCTTATATTTATCCATCAACTGTTCTTTGGTTTCTGCATGATTTGGATCAACTTCAATACAATTGACAGGACAAACCTCAACGCATTGAGGAGTAGCAAAATGGCCTACACATTCGGTGCATTTGTGTGGATTGATGACAAAAATCATTTCACCTTGAGAGATAGCTTCATTGGGGCATTCTGGCTCGCAGACATCGCAGTTAATGCATTCATCAGTAATGTAAAGTGCCATGATTTATACCTCTCGGAAATAGGTTTGCAGTTTTTTTCATCTCATCTTGCATCGAGCTTTAAAATTTTTTTGCAAGGAAAAACCCTCGAAATACAGGGAGTATTCCATCGAATTTTTCCTTGCAAAAAAATTCAAATCTCTCGCAACCTGAGCGAAAAAAATCCGCAACCCTATTTCCGAGAGGTATATCCTTTCGAATATTTCTGTTTTAGCGCAGTTGCGACTAACGGTGAAACAAATTCGCTAATATTGCCACCTAAAGAGGCAATTTCTCTTACTAAGCCTGATGAAATGAACGAAAATTGTTCAGCGGGGGTTAAAAATACTGTTTCAAGCTCTGGCGCGATATGGCGGTTCATACTCGCTAATTGAAATTCATATTCAAAATCTGATACGGCGCGGAGACCGCGCAAAATAACGTGCGCATTATTTTTTTTAGCAAATTCAGCCAGCAAACAGTCAAATCCATAGACTTTGACATTGGGCAGTTTGGTATGTTCGATGGTTTGGGTTACTAGTTCAACACGTTGTTCGAGAGTAAAGGCAGGTGTTTTGAGTAAGTTAGCCGCAATCGCAATAATGACTTCATCAAACAATTTTGCAGCACGTTCAATAAGGTCGACATGCCCATTGGTGATGGGGTCAAAAGTGCCTGGATAAATGGCAATTTTTTCTTTAAAGTGGCTCATTGAATCTTTGCAAGTAAGGTTTTGGGCTTTAAATATTTAGTACCCTCTCATTATAGCAGCGAATGATATTAGGTGCACATTCTCTCCCTCATTATGGTATCCTGGACAAAATTTTTACCCTTATTTTATTAGGGTCTGTTAATATTTGATTTGTCTACTGCAAAAAGCATAAGATTTGCTAGAATTTCCCCAAATTTTCGTCAAATACCGCTTAGTATTCTCCTCAAATTTAGGAAAATTCTAGCTAAATCTCTGCTTTTTTCGCTACGATAAATCAAATACCAACAGACCCTAGGAGTTATCTCATGTTGCAAACCCTGCTTGAACAAACCAAAGCACATATCGATCTTTCTGCCGATGAGTTGATACAAATGGCTTTACGTCGCTCTGAGGTAAAGCTGGCAGCAAATGGTGCTGTGGTGGCCGAAACAGGAGCAAGAACCGGCCGTTCACCCGCTGATAAATTTATTGTCAAAGATGCGAAAACAGCGTCAACGGTCGATTGGGGCGTAGTGAATCAAGCTTTTAGTCAGGAAAATTTTGACATACTTTGGCAGAAAGCAATTGAATATTTGGCACAGAAAGAAATTTTTGTTTCACATTTGCATGTGGGTGCTGATGAAGCTTATGGGTTGCCGGTGAAATTAGTTACGGAAGATGCTTGGCATAATTTGTTTGGTAAGCAATTATTTATTAGGCCGAAACAGTATAATCCGCTAAAAAAATCAGAATGGATTATATTAAGTGTGCCTGGTTGTAAAACAGTAAAAGATCAATATGGCTGCCATAGTGATGGCACGTTAGTCGTTAATTTTACCGATCGCAAAGTATTGCTGTGTGGCTTGCAATATGCTGGTGAAATTAAAAAAGCGATGTTTTCCGTGTTGAATTATTTATTGCCAGAGAGCCAAGTTTTACCAATGCATTGTGCGGCTAATGTTGGCACTAAAGGGGATGTGGCATTATTTTTTGGTTTGTCGGGTACGGGTAAGACCACTTTATCTGCTGATCCAGATAGATATTTAATTGGTGATGATGAGCATGGTTGGGGCGATCGCGGCATCTTTAATTTTGAAGGAGGCTGTTATGCTAAGTGTATTGACCTTTCTCCTGAGAAGGAGCCAGTGATTTGGCATGCCATTTCCCATGGTGCGATTATGGAAAATGTAGTGCTTGATCCAGTCACAGCGCAACCTATTTA
The DNA here is from genome assembly GCA_963844535.1 of uncultured Gammaproteobacteria bacterium. Lineage (GTDB taxonomy): Bacteria > Pseudomonadota > Gammaproteobacteria > CAWJOP01 > CAWJOP01 > CAWJOP01. The sequence goes on from CAWJOP010000005.1 coordinate 76,622, forward strand.
TAGCGATAGTCGATTGACACAAAATACTCGTGTTGCTTATCCGCTTGAACACATTGCGATGCGGGTTGAAGAAAACCGTGCAGGACAACCCAATGCTATATTGTTTTTAACCTGTGATTTGTATGGTGTTTTACCACCTATTGCTAAGTTAACTAAAGAACAAGCGGCATATTACTTTTTAAGTGGTTATACGGCATTGGTTGGCAGCACTGAAGTAGGGCAGGGACAGGGTATTAAGCCTACATTTAGTACCTGTTTTGGTGCGCCTTTCTTTCCCCGTGCCCCAAAAGTTTATGCTGATTTGTTAATCCATCGTATCGAAACATCAGGTTGTGCGGTTTATTTAGTGAATACTGGATGGGCGGGTGGCGCTTATGGTCAAGGCGGTGAACGTTTTTCAATTCCTACTACGCGCGCAATTGTCCATGCTATTTTAAATGGTGAGCTGAACAAAGCAGAATTTGAAATTTTGCCAGGATTTAATTTGTCTATTCCCAAAACATTGAACTCTGTAGACAGTAAATTGCTTGATCCAAGAAAAAATTGGCAAGATTTAACCAACTATCAGCATTTTTCTAAGCAGCTTATTGAGCAATTTATCCAAAATTTTGCACGCTTTGATGTGGCTGAAGCGATCAAACTTGCTGGGCCCGTATTGTAAAATATGGATGTCATACGAATTCGCGGCGCGAGGACTCATAATCTTAAAAATATTGATCTAACTATTCCTCGTGATCAATTAGTGGTGGTGACCGGCTTATCTGGATCAGGTAAGTCGTCATTAGCTTTTGATACGCTTTATGCTGAAGGCCAGAGACGCTATGTTGAATCGCTCTCGGCATACGCACGACAATTTTTGTCGATGATGGAAAAACCAGATGTTGATCATATTGAAGGGTTGTCGCCCGCCATTGCTATCGAGCAAAAATCTGCTTCACATAATCCTCGCTCGACTGTTGGAACTATCACAGAAATTTATGATTACCTGCGAGTTTTATTTGCTCGCGCAGGAGAGCCGCGTTGCCCCTCGCATAATACTGTGTTAGATGCACAAACGGTTAGTCAAATGGTTGACTGGGTCATGGGATTGCCAGAGGGAACTAAGTTGATGGTGTTGGCGCCTGTGTTGGAAAATCGTAAAGGTGAGCATGTAGAGTTATTAGAAAGTTTGAAAAGTCAGGGTTATATCCGCGCACGCATTGATGGAAAAATTTACGAATTGGATCAGGCGCCTTCATTAGAGTTAAGAAAAAAACATACCATTGAAGTGATTGTTGATCGCATTAAAGTTCAGCCCGATATTCAACTTCGTTTAGCGGAATCATTTGAAACGGGGCTTAACCTAGCTGACAGTGTGGTAAAAATTGCTTTTATGGAAGAGAAAAAACCCGATAAAGTTTTTTCTGCCAAATTTGCTTGTTCTATCTGTGGTTATAGTCTTTTAGAACTTGAGCCTCGTCTGTTTTCTTTTAATAATCCTGTCGGCGCTTGTCCAGATTGTGATGGCTTAGGGGTTAAACAATTTTTTGATCCAGAAAGAGTGATTCATGACGCTTCACGAAGTTTAGCAGAAGGCGCTGTTCGTGGTTGGGAAAGGCGTAATCTTTATTTTTATTCGATGCTGGTTTCACTAGCAGAACACTATGAGTTTGATTTAGATACACCATTTAAAAAACTGCCTAAAAATATTCGCCAAATTATTTTGTATGGTAGTGGTTCAGAACAAATTCAATTTCGTTATCTTAATGAGCACAATAAAACATTTATCCGTACCCATGTGTTTGAAGGTGTGATTCCAAATATGGAAAGGCGCTATAGAGAAACTGAATCTAATATGGTGCGAGAAGAGTTGGCTGCTTATTTAAATAATCAAACTTGTCAAAGTTGTTTAGGTAATCGGTTGAGACTTGAAGCACGACATGTTTATTTAGCTGGAAGAAATTTACCAGAACTATGTTCATTGCCCATTGAAGATATTTTAGTTTTTTTTAAAGAATTAACCTTGCCAGGAAAAAGAGCACAAATTGCCGGTAAAATTCAAAAAGAAATTGTTGAAAGATTACATTTCTTAGCAAATGTGGGGCTTGAATATCTAACGCTTAATCGCAGCGCTGATACCTTATCTGGTGGTGAAGCACAACGCATTCGATTAGCAAGTCAAATTGGCGCAGGATTAGTTGGTGTAATGTATATTCTTGATGAACCTTCAATTGGGTTGCATCAGCGTGATAATGCGCGACTATTAAATACATTGACCCATCTTAGAGATTTAGGTAACACCATTATTGTCGTAGAGCATGATGAAGAGGCGATTCGTGCTGCTGATTATGTGATTGATATTGGTCCGGGTGCTGGTATTCACGGTGGCACGATTGTGGCACAAGGTACGCCACAAAAAATTATCGCGACGAAAGGTTCTTTAACGGGTGAATATTTATCTGGCAAGCGTGCAATTAAAATACCAAAGCAACGAGTTAATAAAAATCCGGAAAAGCTTTTATCACTTTGTGGCGCAAGTGGTAATAATCTGCAAAAAATTAATGTTGATATACCAGTTGGACTTTTCATCTGTGTAACCGGCGTTTCTGGTTCAGGAAAATCTACTTTAATTAACGATACGCTTTATCCACTTGCAGCAAAAGCATTAAATGGTGCAACGCATTTGCGAGCAGCGCCACATAAGCGCATTGAAGGATTAGAATGGTTTGATAAAGTGATTGATATTGATCAAAGTCCAATTGGTCGAACACCACGTTCTAATCCAGCAACCTATACCGGTATGTTTACCCCAATTCGTGAACTTTTTTCTGCAACAAAAGAGGCGCGTTCACGTGGTTATACTCCAGGTCGATTTAGTTTTAATGTCAAAGGTGGGCGTTGTGAAGCTTGCCAAGGCGATGGTCTGATTAAAGTAGAAATGCACTTTTTGCCGGATGTATATGTGACCTGTGATATTTGCAAAGGGCATCGTTATAACCGTGAAACGTTAGAAATTTTTTATAAGGGTAAAAATATTCATGATGTTTTAGAAATGACAGTTGAAGACGCAAGAAATTTCTTTGATGCAGTTCCAGTAATTGCGCGCAAATTACAAACGTTAATTGATGTGGGGCTTTCCTATATCCGCTTAGGACAAAGCGCAACCACACTATCGGGCGGTGAAGCACAGCGCGTTAAGCTTTCTCGGGAGCTTTCTAAACGTGGTACTGGACAAACACTTTATATCTTAGATGAGCCAACTACTGGGTTGCATTTTTATGATATTGAACAGTTACTTAAAGTGTTACATCAGTTACGTGATCAAGGTAATACTATTGTTGTGATTGAACATAATTTAGATGTGATTAAAACTGCAGACTGGATTATTGATTTGGGTCCGGAAGGCGGTAGTAAAGGTGGACGGTTACTCATCGCTGGAACTCCAGAAGAAGTCGCATTATGTAAACATTCTTATACGGGGCAGTTTTTGGCGGAGATTTTGCGCTGATAAACGACTTTAATTTCCCATAAAGGCTCAGTCTCTCCCGCGAGGCTGAGCTTTTACAATCTCCCATTAACTTGGAGTTGGAGTACTGGGTTGGTCGTCTGGTCCAATTTTGAGATTATCAAATCTTTCCTTTGTTATTTCAATTCGGTTAGCTGGATCGGTTTTATAACCCCTTATGTTAAAATCATCGACTTTATTTGGTTTGTCTTTATAGGAACACTGGTAAAATAAAAATCCACTTAAAAAAGCAGCAGTCAAAACTGCGGCGGTTACACCTAAAGCAATGGGTAACGAAATTTGCCCTGGAGATGGTTGGGGCGAGATAAATTGAAAGGCAGCAGCTAATGGACTATTTGTTGGGTTGAGTCCATTAGTTACTGAAAAATTAACTTGCGGTAAAGCTGAACTATTGTGAACAAATTGAATATAACCGGTCAGAATTTGATAAAAGTTAAATTGTGTAACAGGTGTGCCTGGGTTATCAATAGTACTGAAAAACCCGCCTGTAGCAGAAGTTACCGTGATGACTAAGCTTCCTACTTGATTTCCTTGAGCGTTTTGAATATCAAATCCACTCGCATTTATTAAAGTGATTCCATTTTGATTAATGGTTAGCTGAACGCCCAAAATTTCTGGTAAAGTGCCATTTAAACTAAACTTAATATTAGCTGATGCAGTTAAGGTACTGCTTGAATCAGTAACGGAAAAGTTAAATGCAGGGGCATTAGTGCTGTTATTGTGCAAGAGTGCAACATTGTTTTGAAATATGTCGGTACCATAAACACTCGTAGTATTATGCCAAAATTCACTAGCATTTCTTTTTTGCAGTTGCGCATTGCTGATACTAGTAATAGTAAAAAGTGTTCGTGGATTTAGTTGAGTACCACAGTTTGCAAACCACTCATCTGGAGTTAAGCGTTTATCTTGTCCTTTTTCAATTTCTATATCATTTACTAGAGTTAATGGTTGGTTTTTAGAGCAGGGGGTTAGTACATTAGAGAGTTGAGAAATACATTGATAGTCATCTGGTAAATATACCGTTTGATTTTCATCAACTGCGAAAACTTCAACGGGTTGACTGCACGGAACAGTCTCTAAAAGCTGTGGATCTTCAGGATTAGTTATATCAACAACCGTTAGGCCATCAGAGTTGCCCATAAACAATTTATTTCCTGCTATTGAAATTTGATTTGGGGGGATAATGGCGTTCCAACTACCAAGATACTGGATCGCGTTAGCTTGAGTAATGTTCCAAATATTGATGGTATTGTTGTTAACAGTAATTGCATAGGGAAAATTAATTAAAAATGTTGTTGCCGAATTTGTTTGCGGGAAATTTAACCAAGGAAAATTAGTTAAATCAAATATGCTCAAGCCAGCATCTGAGGTCACATAAGCTATATTGTTAGCGATAACTACACTTGAAGGGGATAAATACGCTAATAATGAGCCGATTAATCTTGGATTAGATGCATCAGTTAGATTAAAAACTTGTAGTGATGAGCCAACTGTATAACCAAGATTTCCTGACACTATCATGCGGGTAATGCTGGAGCTTGGAATGGTAGCTAACAATTTTGGAGCAGTGGTATTGGCAATACTAATCACGTAGATGTTTGATTCTACATCGATAATGTAGGCTACATTTTCGAATGCTGCAATGCCCTGAGCAGTTCGTGGTATTGCTAATGTGCTGAGCAACTTTGGATACGTGGCATTACTAGTATCGGCGACACAAAGACCTGAACTAGCATCCGCTATCAAGGTGATATTTCCATACACTGCAATGTCCTGGGGTGCTGTTGTTCCTGGTAGGGTGCCGAGTAATTTTGGGCTATTGATATTGCTCCAGTTGAAGATTTGCAAAGCTGAACTAGGACTTATTATATAAGCAAGATTGTTTATTAAGACGAAGGCCTTGATCGGCGGCGTAGTGAACGTGTTACTTAATAATTTTAGTTGAACGGGATTGCTGATATTAAATATATAGTAATAATTTGAGTCTAATCCAAAGACTAAATTATTTGATGCTGCAAGCTGCGTATAAGATCCATAATTAACGATGGTGCTTAATAATTGTGGAGAAGCGATATTGCTTACATTGAAAATGTAGAATCCCGTGCTGGATAGGTAAGCAATATTTCCGGCTACTGCAACACTATAAGCATTTACAGTATTAAATGTACTGTACGCCAAGGGCAATGCAAAAATTTGTATTTCGGAAGGTTCTAATGCCCACAAATAATTATTTACGCTACCTAATTGATTAACTTGATTTGCAAAGCCCAAAAAAACTGGAGTGAAGTAGGGATTAGCTTGAGTAATAAAAAGCCCTTGGCTATTTACCGCATAAATAAAGTTATTTGAAATTGCAATAGTGTTTTCGGCATTTAGATTAAGTATATTTAATAATTTAGGATTATTGGGATTGCTCACATCAAAGGCAAGAGTTACGGTATTTTCTGGTAGGTAAGCAATATTTCCTGAAAGTGGAACATTATTTGTAGTTGGAATTAGTGTACTTAGCTGTTTGGGGTTAGTGGAGTTGCTAACGTTGAAAATGCTGCCTCCTACATAGGCAAGGTTTGCCGATAATGTGACTTGATTGGTAGGTACTCCTATTAACGTTGCGCTTAAGGATTGTAGATTTTTAGGATCGGTAACATTGATAATATAAAAAAAATTACCATTAACGTAACCAGTATTTCCTGCTATAGCAATATCATAAGCAGACGAAACCGGTAATGTACTTAATAGTTGTGGATTTTTAGGATCGGTAACATTGATGGCAGAAACAGAACTGTAGTTAGCTATATAAGCGGTATTTACTTCTACGGCAATAGCGTAAGGAGTTTTAATTGGCAGTGTACTGAGTAATTGTGGGGCTGTTGGATTAGTAGCGTCGATGATATAAAAAATTCCTCTAGACCGATCAGCTCCATAGACTAAATTTCCAGATACTGCTAAAGCATCAGCAGTAAAGTTGCTGAATGAGCCCAATACTTGTGGATTAATCGGGTCACTTACGTTAACAAAGCTAACTCCATCCGATTGACAAGCTATGTAAGCTAAGCCATTTGCTACCGAAATATCAACAATTGGGTAGTTACAATAAGGACTCATCGGCACAAAAGCCTGATAAACTGCTTCAGGCGTACTAATATCAATTTCAGTAACCATATTAGTTCCATCGGTGATATAAGCTTTGTTATTCGTTATTGTGACGTCAGTGATTGGATTTGTTGTTGCCCACATTCCGGCCCACTGAGGAGCATTAACATTTTTAATGTTAATGATTTGTAGTTTGTTAAGACCATCTATAACGTAAGCATAGCCATTATTTATAAGCAGTTTTTTTCCACCTCCTAGCATTTTATATTGGCTTACATTGACAATATTGTTTGGATTACTTGCGTCAAAAATAGTTAAGCCGGATGTGTCAACGGTATATACATAATTATTTTCAGTGAAGATATCTTGCGCTTGGTTATTCAGAGGTAAATTAACTAGGTTAAAAGGAGAAGTGGTAGTTTGTTGTTCCAGGGCATGCTTTTTTGAGGTTGCTAATGCTTTTGGTAAATAATTTAATGTGGCCATCAGTACTGGTAAAGGATGCTGTATGAAGATGCTGGTTGCCAATCCTAGAGTTAATGCTGAATACTGACTAAAATCTTGTTGTGTTGAGAGGGTAGTTGGATGAATAGTTTTTGTATTAGTTGTTAATGAAGCAGTGATTTCTTTATTAGCATTTATAGTAGTTTCGGTCGAGGTTAGTTTCTCTGCCTCAACATGGGATGGAAAATAACTTTGCCAGTGCGCTTCTAATTCTTTATCAGGGCAGTTGACAATAATTTCTCTACCGAATTGATTTTGTATGACTTGAAATTCAACTGGAATTTTTTTTCCTTCATAATTGGATACTTGAATTCCGATTTTTTCTTCCGTCAGCGTTTGAATCGGATCTAATTTGAGGTTGATTTCTGCCTGGCTTTCAAAGTCTCCTTCCGGAGTTTCTAAAGTACCTCGTTGTTGCAAGGTAATTTTATCTCCCTCTAAAGTTATCGTTCTATTTTCTGTATAAGTTTGACTATGTCCCGCTGTTGATGGATATTGATAATGCGCACCTTTGTCATTTGCATGTGCTTTGGGAACAAACCCTAACACTAGCTTTCCAAGAGTACTCAGCAAAAGCGCAAGTATTTTTCTTTGCTTTTCTGTTAGCCCTGAATAATAACTGAGTGTTTTTTCCACGACTAGTGGTATTAGCTGAGGCCCCATAAAGCTAAGACTTGTATAACCTACTATCGCTGGCAGATGAGACCATAAGCTTTTTTCTATCACTGCGGTAATTGAGGTGGATAAGCTTTTTCCAAAAAGCCCGTAACTAATACCATTAAAAATTTCTCCCACCACATTAATTTTTTTAACGGCTTTTTCATAGCGTTCTTCTTCTGGAGTTAATTCTTTTCCCGATAACTGCTTATATAAAATCACGCCTTCTTGATACATATTGATATAGGTTTTTGGCTTTTTTTCTAGGGTTAATAGTTGAATAAAGTTATTCGCAATGGATAAGAGTACTCTCTGGGGTATACCATAATTTTGAAAAAAGTTTCGCTCAATTAAAATCTGACCTACAAATTCTGCAAGAGTGGCAGAAAACAAATTGAATTGTTCAGAATATAAAAGGTGTGTTTTTGGTGTAGATGATGTTTTCCTTTCGTTCATAAATCAAATTTCCCTAAATAATAAAAGTAAATTTTAAAATCGATTGTGGAAAAATTTTTGTAAAATTTTTAGCAAGATTTTAAATACTAATGTGTTATCTATAAAACTTAATATGGTAATGTGTGAATTATCCTTCTTCCTTACCATAATATTTCACTCCAATCTCAATTCTTTTCCGACCATTGCCCAATCGCCAGCGGTTAGTATCACGCAAGGAGTAAACACAGCCACAGTATTCTTGTTGATAAAAATTTTCACGTTTAGAAATTTTTATCATTCGTTCCGAACCGCCATTTTTTCGCCAGTTAAAAGTCCAATAAATCATATCAGGATAGTGAGAAGCTGCGCGCGTGCCGCAATCGTTAATTTGATCCATGTTTTTCCAGCGAGAGATGCCAAGTGAACTGCTAAAAACTTTAAAGCCATGTTCATGTGCGTAAAGTGCTGTACGCTCAAAGCGCATATCAAAACACATGGTGCAGCGGATGCCTCGTTCTGGTTCATGCTCCATGCCTTTCGCTCGTTTGAACCATTCGTCACGATCATAATCACCATCAACAAACGGTATGCTGTGTTGCTCGGCGAAACGAATATTCTCATTTTTGCGAATTTCATATTCTTCAATCGGGTGAATATTAGGATTATAAAAAAAGATTGTATAGTTGATGCCAGCTTCTAACAAACGCTCCATAACTTCACCAGAGCAAGGCGCACAGCAAGAATGTAATAGTAATTTGTCGGTATGATTTGGTAATTGGAGTTGAACAGAGTGAGTCATTACGTGGTCCTTATTTATTTTCTCAATAGTAATTTTAAAATATCTGTCATGCTAGCCCCGCAACGAGTGCGGGGAAAACTCCAGCTAGCATCCAGGAAAAAGTTTAAATTGTCACCTATTTGTTGAGAGTATTTGCTTGACAATAAGTCTCCTTAACAAAAATTAACAAAATTAAAGCAACTAGCAAATAAATGGGCATCAGCGAAAGCGCTATTTGATACGTATGAGCGGAAAATTGATGAACTCCTGCAATCATTGTGCCATGCCAGTTAACATCTAAAATCCAGCCAACTAATGGCTCACTCAGTGCTTCACAAATTGAATCAAATGTGTTCATAAATCCTAATACTGTTGCAGCTAATATCAGTGGAAAAACTTCTCGGATCATAGCAAAGCAGGTAAAAAACCCACTTGCACCTAAACCAAAACAAAATAACAGTATGATTAATGTGTCAAAATGCTGATTTGGACTGTAAATAATGATTAAGGAACTGAGAAGCGCTAGCAATGTACCAAAAATCATAATGGGTTTACGTCGGCCAATAAAATCTGACATCCAGCCTAATAAAGGTGCACCTGTTGCAAAGCCGATAAAAATCCAGGAAATAGCATAAGCTGCTTTTGCGGCAGATAAGTGATGTGCTTGTTGTAGAAAAGGTACGCCCCATAAACCGCCAAAAACTGATACCGGCGCAAATGCTAAACCGCTGTACCAAGAAAGCAGCCAGGCCTGTTTGCTTTTTAGAATCAACCAAAGATTGCCGAATAATTGCCCGCGTGTTGTTTGCGACTCTGAATGATCAGTTGGTTGGTTGTGTAGTGATTTATCTTTTACGGTGATGAGGTAGATTAAACTTAATGCGATTCCTAAGCTTCCAACAATGACTAATGCGGTGCGCCAGCCAAAATTGTGAACCAATAACGAAAGCGGCGCTTGTCCAAATACAGCACCTAACATAGCAGCGGTCATACACATGCCAGAGATTAATGCAAACCTTTGTGGCAAAAACCACAGTGTTGCTAATTTAAAACAAGATACTGCGGCAAATGCCGCGCCTAATCCCATAGCGGCTCTAGCAAGACAAGCAATCCCTAGAGAAGAGGCTTGAGCAAAAATCAAAGTGCTTACGCCACAAATTAAAATTGCAAAGGTGGTTAAATAGCGCGGACTAAATTTGTCCAACAATATACCAACTGGAATTTGCATGATGAGGTAAGCATAAAAATAACATGCTGATAAATTTCCTAGTCCAGCGCCATTAATTTGAAATGCACGCATTAAATCTGCAGTCATGACACTTGGCGAAACTTGTACAAGGTACTTGTAAAAAAAGAAGCTAGCTCCGGCTAGCCACACTAACCATGGGTAAATCTTTATCCATTTTTTACTATTTGATGTGGCAGCATAATCTTGTTTTGACATGGCGCACCTTTTTTATATGTATGGGTTACAATAAAGCCCAAGCAAAAAAAAACCCCGTACCTCTTTGGAGGCCGGGGTTTTTGCTGGCGTTTTTTTCAGCGCATAGGCCCATGCCTCATTGTGGTGGTTACCACGCTAAGCACGAGTAGGAGTTGAGCCAATCTATGCATGAAAAGTTTCATAATTGTTATCTAAATTAATTAAAAACCGTTTATAATGGTAACTAGATTTAATGAATTATGCAATTTATATTAATCGTAATAAAAACTAAAGAGTATTAATGACAGCTTTTCGTGTAGTGATCCCCGCTAGATATGCCGCCAGCCGTTTGCCTGCCAAGCCACTATGTGATATTGGCGGCAAACCAATGATTCAACATGTTTACGAACAGGCTTGTAAAAGTGATGCGATCAGTGTGGTAGTTGCAACTGATGATGAACGTATTGCTAAAGCTTGCGAAAAATTTTCTGCGCCGACTTGTATGACTTCCATTGAACATCTCACAGGAACTGACCGCGTTGCTGAAGTTGTTCAGTTAATGAACTATGATCTAAATGACATTATTGTAAATGTGCAGGGCGATCAACCGTTAGTTCCTTACGAAAATATTAATCAGGTTAGTAAAAGTTTGATGCTTGATGAAACAGCAAATATTTCAACCTTATGTGAACGTATTTATGAACAAAGTGATTTAGATAATCCGGCTGTAGTTAAAGTGGTATTTGATCTTAACTATCACGCGCTTTATTTCAGCCGAAATTTGATTCCTTGGGTTAAAGAAATTGATTTGCGCTATCAGACTTATTATAAACATATTGGATTATATGCTTATCGCGCCAAGACTATTCAAAATTTTGTCCAGTTACCGCCATCAACTTTAGAGCTTGCAGAATCGTTAGAGCAATTGCGCTTTCTTGCCAATGGCGAAAAGATTTATGTTGATATTGCAGTTAAAAATGCTCCGCTTGAAGTTAATACGCCTGAGGATTTAGAGAAAGTTAGAGAGCTTGTAGTGCGGGCTTAGCCTCTACTTCGCAACTGAAGTATCGACGGATAAATTGTATGGGCATAGTTAAAACTTGAGCACTGATAATAGCGACAACGTCCCCTTCTCCCACCCCGATAAGTCATTAAAAATCACTGTACTTTATTGTGGGAGAAGGACAGGATGAGGGCAAATCTGGAAATTAAATTTTCATCCTACTCCAATTTTTAATAGAAGTAGTAGAAAGTAAAATAGCTTCTATCAAATTTATTCATTTCCCCTCACCCTGACCCTCTCCCAGAATAAAACTCGAAGATTTTTTTAGGCTTTGGGGCTGGGAGAGGGGACGTATATTTTTATTTTTTCAGTTCTGGGTTATAGCGGCGATTTAAATTTTATAAAACCATAATGGCGTCCATTTCAACTAACGCTCCCTTAGGAAGTGCTGCGACGCCAATAGTAGCACGTGCTGGATAAGGAGCAGTAAAGTACTTCTCCATAATTTCATTAACAATGGAAAAATGAGCAAGGTCTATTAAAAAAATGTTGAGTTTAACGATGTTAGCTAAGTTGCCGCCAGCAGCAAGCGCCACTGCGGTTAGATTTTCTAATACTTGCTCCGCTTGTTTGCTAATATCGGCAGTGACCAGTTCCATAGTTTCAGGGTTTAAGGGAATTTGTCCTGATAGATAAATGGTTTGGCCAGCTTGAACTGCTTGAGAGTAAGGTCCAATGGCTTTAGGTGCTTTTTCAGTATTAATAATTTTTTTCATAAATATATACCTCTCGGGAACAGGTTTGTGGTTTTTTTCATCTCATTTTACTTCGATATTTTAATGTTCTTCAATCGAAAAACCTCGAAATACAGGCTAGTATTCCTGCGGTTTTTCTCAATCAGAACATTAAAATATCTTGCAAACTGAGCGAAAAAATTCCGCAAACCTGTTCCCGAGAGGTATATCTCCTTAATTTTGCACTGGTTTTGAACGACTAACTTTTATTACTCCGGTAATTGAACGCATTCTGCGGATAATAGTTGCTAAATGTGTTCGATCATGAACAGACAACAGTAAGTGAATGATTCCGTGGTAATTATCTTGATGATGCATTTGTATGTCCGCGATATTTGCTTTAGTGCGAGCAATTTTGCTGGTAATTTCAGCAATAATCCCTTGTCGATTATTGGCTTCTATTGTTAAATCTACTTTAAAGTCGCCAATAACTTGTTCTGCCCAGTTGAGTTCAAGATAGAGCCCAACTCGATGTCGCCATTTATCTAGCTTTTTGCAAGATTCTTGATGTACGGTTAACCCTTTATTTTGCATAAGAATTCCTGCAATGGCGTCTCCTGGAATAGGCCTACAACATTCAGCAAATTTAACCGCCATATCTTGACTGCCTTTTATTGCATAGGGTTCCTGTGAAGGCGGTGAATCGATATGGCTAACATCAAGGTTCTCAGTAATTAAGCAGTTGGCAATTATAAATCCAATCTGTTGCCCTAAACCGATGGCGCGATAAAGTTCATCTAAAGTTTTGTATTTAAAATGTTGAAGGACTGCATGAATTTTATTTTTTGAAATGTCGGTCAAATTGGTTTGTTGAGTAGCCAGTACTTTTTCAAGTAATTCTTTACCCAGAGCAATAGCATCAGCACGTTTTCTTTCTTTTAAGTAGTGTCGAATATTGCTTCGTGCTTTTCCAGTTACAACAAAATTTAACCAGGAATGTTGTGGTCGTACTTCAGGTGAGATGATGATTTCGACAGTTTGACCGTTTAATAGTTTAGTGTTTAATGGCGCAAATCTTCAATCAACTTTTGCTGCTATACAGTTATTGCCAATATCAGAATGAACTGCATAGGCAAAGTCTACTGGCGTTGCTGCATGTGGCAACTCCATAATTTTTCCACGAGGGGTAAAGATGTAAATTTCAGCAGGAAATAAGTCAGTTTTAACATTTTCAATAAATTCGAGTGAGCTAGGAGTGTTTTTTTGAATTTCCATTAAGCCTTTTAGCCATTGATTTGCACGAGTTTGTGCTTCATTTATATTTTCACCTCGCTTATAAAATCCAAAAGCAGCAATACCATTTTCTGAAACATTATTCATATCTACGGTGCGGATTTGTATACTAATTGGCATTCCGTGTGGGCCAAACAGAGAAGTATGTAATGCTTGGTAGCCATTTGCTTTAGGCAAGGCAATATAATCTTTAAAATGCTCTGGTAAAGGTTTGTATAATTTATGAAGTATTCCTAATACTTGATAACAAGTATCAGGTTTCTCAGTGACAATCCGAAAATCTAATCCATCTGTCACATCTTGAAAGCGTAGCCTTTGATTTTGCATTCTTCGATAAATTCCATATAAATGTGTTTGTCTATGCCAAACCGCACAGGGAGGCAAGTCAGTCTGTTCAAGTAGTGTTTTAATACTTGTTTCTATATGGCTGATGGTTTGTTTTCGATTATGGTTTAATTTACGTACTGCCTCTTGTAGTGCTCGAAATCGTAGGGGATAGAGTGCAGCAAAACAAAGATCTTCTAACTCAGTTGAAAAACTGTGCATGCCGAGCCGTAATGCGATAGGTGCATAGATTTCTAATGTTTCTCGCGCAATACGATTTTTTTTATCTGCAGGCAATGATTCAAGCGTTCGCATATTATGTAAACGATCAGCCAATTTAATTAAGATAACGCGAATATCGCGTGCCATGGCCAAAGTCATTTTGCGAAAATTTTCTGCTTGCGCTTGCGCCTGGTTTTCAAAAGGTATATGAGTAAGTTTGCTAACCCCATCTACTAAGTCGGCAATATCTGCACCAAACTGTTCCACGATCTGAGTTTTTTGAATGGATGTATCTTCAATAACATCATGTAAAATGGCAGCGGCGATACTTTGATAATCCATATGCATTTGGCAAAGGATAGTAGCGACAGCAATAGGATGAACAATATAAGGATCACCGCTATATCGATGTTGCCCCTTATGTGCTTTGGCAGCTAATTGATAAGCGGTATGAATAATTGCAACTTTTTCATCATCTAGATAAGTTAAAAGTTCCTTTTGCAAATCAGAAAAATGAGACATATATCCATGATACCTCAGACAGTGGCATATTTATTCATTAGATGTCTCTTGTTCTTCGGGTGTTTCGCTAGCTGCTTCTGTATCGCTCCCGTCTAGAATGCTTGCCCCCACTTTTTTAGCGGCGATTTCGCGTAGTGCAACGACAGGTGCTTTGTCTCTATCCCAATCAACATAAGCAAGCCCTGGATTTTTTGCTAACATACGCGCACGTTTTGCTGCAATCAGTACTAATTCAAAACGATTTTTTACATTGGCTAAACAATCTTCAACAGTAATTCTGGCCATATTTAGACTCCGGAAAATAAAAATTTGTAATACAAAGGTTGTATAGGTTCTGAAGTATCGACGCATAATCTAGGTTACGTCGTCCTCGCGCGAGATTGCCCGCAATAGGGAAAGAAGCGCTGAACTTTCGCAATCGAGTCGCGAGGATCCAGATACGATAATGAAAGGATTCTCTGATTATCGTGCCTGGATCCCTGGTCTTCGGCTATGAAACACATGCCTCTTCTCATTATCGCGAATGGCCTTCGCCAGGGACGATGTGACGTGGATTATGCGTCGATACCTCAGGTATAGATTTAGTATACTACTTCAAAAGCTCTTCAATCAAAGCCATATATCTTTTTTGCTGATAGTTTTGGCGCAATCTTCGAGCATGAACAATAGCTTTTAAATCAGCTAATGCATCTTCAAATCGATCATTGATCACAATATACTCGAATTCTTGATAATGTGAAATTTCATTTTTAGCTTGTTCCATACGTATTTTAATCGTATTTTCATCATCTCTTGCCCGATGTTCAAGTCGCTCAATCAGCGCCTCCCGTGAAGGGGGTAAAATAAAAATAGTAATAGCTTGCGGCAAAATTTTCTTAATTTGCTGTGCGCCTTGCCAGTCAATTTCAAGCATCACATCAATGCCTTGGGATAGCCTTTCTGTTACAAAGGCATGAGTAGTTCCATAGTAATCTTGCTGAAATACTTGTGCATATTCTAAAAATGCTTGAGCTTTTATCAACGATTCAAATTCTTCTTTGCCGACAAAATAATAATGCACAGCATCTATTTCACCAGGTCGTTTAGGGCGAGTGGTATGAGAAACGGATACACAAATATCTTTCATTGATTCAATTAATGCTTTGACCAAACTAGTTTTTCCGGCTCCAGAAGGGGCAGAAATAACATATAAACTTGCATTATAGGTGTTCATAAGAGCCTGTAAAATTAATTGACTTCTATCAGGCCCAATGCTTTGACTGCTTCTCGCTCAGCTTCTAGCTCATGAATGGTTGCTGATAATTTAGCTTGACCAAAACTATTGTGTGAAAGCCCGAGTACTGGTTTAAGTTCTCCCTGTTCTGTTCGACAAGGATAAGAAAAAATCAGACCTTCAGGGACACTATATTCACCACGAGAGCAAATCGCCATAGAATAAGTTTCATGAGAGGGTGTTTCATGGCAGATTTGATAACCACTCATTACTATTCCGTTAGCTGCAGAGAAAGCAGAAGAAGCACCGCGTGCTTTAATTACTGCTGCTCCACGTTGTTGAACAATGGAAATAAACTCGTTTTGTAACCATGTTTCATCGTGAATAACTTCTAACACAGGCTGGCCATTAATTTTTGCGTGATAAAAATCAGGGTATTGTGTGCTTGAATGATTTCCCCATATAGTCATTTGTGAAATTTGGGTGATATCAACGTGAGCTTTTTTGGCCAATTGTGTGCGCGCACGTAATTCATCTAACATGGTCATTGCATGAAAACGACTTTGTGGGACATCTTTAGCGTGATGCATTGCAATCAAGCAATTAGTGTTACATGGATTGCCGACGACTAATACTCGAACATCTTGTGCCGCATATTGATTGATGGCCTGACCTTGCGGGGTAAAAATTTTGCCATTAATTTTTAATAGATCAGAACGCTCCATCCCTTCTTTACGCGGTACTGCGCCAACTAACAAAGCCCAATTGACACCATCCATTCCTTCTTTGAGGTTTGAGGTGCAGACGATTTTTTTTAGTAATGGGAAGGCACAATCATCGAGTTCCATCGCAACACCAGTTAAGGCAGGTAAAGCAGGCTCGATCTCGATTAAATGTAAGATGATTTCAACATCTTTGCCAAACATTTGCCCCGAAGCGATACGAGGAAGTAATGCATAACCAATTTGGCCAGCAGCGCCAGTAATGGCAACTTTGATACGTTTTTGTGACATAAAGACTCCTTAGGGCCTGTTTACATTTTAAATCGTTTTTTTGCATCTACCCAAAAGGGTTTGTTTTGTCTAAGGGAAAACTGAGCACAAGGGACCAGAGTTCTTTTGGTTTTATTTTGAATCACTACTTTTTGTAGCATAGTGGCCAATATTAGGGTTATTTGTAACATGGCGAGTGTTCCAGCAATGCAAACTCTGGGACCTGCACCAAATGGTAAATAAGCTAGTTTTGGTCTGGCCGCAATGTTTTCTGGCAAAAAACGATCAGGATCAAATTTCTCTGCCATTGGCCAGTAAAGTGGATGACGGTGTAATGCGTAAGGGCAAATGATTAAATTTGAATTAGCTGGAATCGTGTAATCTTGTACTTCTAACTTATTGATAGATCGGCGCGTAAAAACCCAAATGGGTGGATAAATACGCATAGTTTCTTCGATGATCATGCGTAGATAAGTTAATTGGTTGACATCATCAAATGTTGCTGTGCGGCCGCCTAGCACTTTATCTACTTCATCGATCGCTTTTTCTAATACGTCATTATGTTGGGTCAAGTGCCAAAAAATCCACGCTAAAGTGTAGCCAGCAGTTTCATGTCCGGTAATTAAAAAAGTTTTAATTTCATCAATGATAGTTTGTTCACTCAAACCTTCGCCTGTTTGAGGATCCTTAGCTTGAAGTAGTAAAGAGAGTAAATCTTGCTGGTTTTGTGGATTTTGACGTCGTTGATCAATAAAAAACTTAGCTAATTTTTCGATATTATAAAGTGCATAATGAAATTGGATATTATAAAAAGTTGGTAAAAATCGATTAATTATAATAGAGCGTGTTATGGCGCGATGGCCTTTATTAACCCAACTAATAATAGGTTTGGTTAGGCGAGTTAGATCCTCGCTAAAAAGTATTTTTCCTGAGATGGTAAGCACTAAAGCCAACATTTCTTGCGTGAAATTAAAAGTTTGATTGTTAGACATATAAGTGGATTGCCATTTTGCAATCATTGTATTGGTGGCGTCGACAATCAGGGGGGCAGTTTGACTTAATGATTGGCGGTGAAAAATAGGCTGTAATAAACGGCGACGATTTTTCCACTCTTCACCTTCATTGGTTAAAAGTCCTTTGCCAAGAAACTTACCTAATCGCCGATAAACTCCATTTTTTTTATTAAATTCGCATGGGTCATGTAAAATTTCACTAATTGTTTCAACATGGTTAATAAGAAAGATGTTCAAAAGACTTGGCATCTTTACCAAGTCGCCATAACGGTGAACTAAATCAACTATATTTTCTAACATCGGTTTGGGTCGAGTACCGATTTGTGAAAACAACGATGGGCCTGGTGGTAAGGAGGAGCGATTAACCATGTTAATATTACACTTTATTTTTTTACGGTTTCGTTAATGAGTTTTTGTAGCTCACCATTTTGATACAACTCGAGCATGATATCGCAACCACCTACTAGTTCACCATTTAAGTAAAGCTGTGGGAAAGTTGGCCAGTTTGCATATTTTGGCAATTCCTGGCGAATATCAGGATTTTCTAATATATTAATGTACGCAAATTCTTGACCACAAGCTGTCAAAGCGGCAACTGCTTGTGCAGAAAATCCACATTGTGGTTGGTTGGGTGTTCCTTTCATGTAAAGTAGAATAGGGTTATTCTGAATTTGTTCTTTAATTTTTTCTAATATACTCATGGTTATAGTCTCCGGAACAATAAAATGATCAATTTTCCTGCGCTAAATCCAGTAGCTATCTCGCTTGGCCCAATAAAAATTTATTGGTATGGAATTGCATATCTGGTTGGTTTTGCCGCAGTTTGGTGTTTAGCGCAATACCGAGCAAAAAGCCGAGCTTTTATTCTAACAAAAGATCAAATCACCGATTTAATTTTTTATGGCGCACTAGGCGCGGTAGTTGGTGGACGAATTGGTTATGTGCTGTTTTATCATTTGCCGATGTTTCTAGCAAATCCGCTGTGGTTGTTTGCCGTCTGGCAAGGTGGAATGTCATTTCATGGCGGGTTCATTGGTGTTGCTGTTGCCATTTATCTTTACGCCAGATCGCTTGGGCAACCATTGCTTAAATTAACTGACTTTCTAGTGCCCTTTGTGCCGATTGGTTTAGGGCTAGGTCGCCTTGCCAATTTTATTAATGGTGAGCTTTGGGGAAGACCGACTGATGTGCCATGGGGCATGGTTTTTCCACGAGCAGATAATCTTGTGCGCCATCCTTCACAATTATATGAACTTTTTTTGGAAGGGGTGGTGTTATTTATTATTCTTTGGATTTATTCAAATAAGCCTCGTCCACCTGGAAAAGTATCTGGGCTATTTTTAATCTTTTATGGGTTGTTTCGTTTGCTTGCAGAATGGTTTAGAGCGCCTGATGAGCAACTAGGATTTATTGCTTTCGGTTGGTTGACCATGGGGCAACTGCTTTCATTACCGATGATTATGCTGGGATTGTGGTTGTACCTATATTTCAATAAAAACCCCCTTAAAAAAGGGGGTTTTAAATGACTGGCAAACAATCTCTGAATTGAGGCGGAGTTCATGCACCCATACCTCAGTATTCAGGACTAATTTTATTGGTCGCTAGGTGTTGTAAATCCTTTATAATTTATCATTGCGGTTACCAAGCTCAATAAGCGGACTCTCATCATCGCTATGACGACCGTGGCCAGCAGGCTTGGCGAATAATGCACGACTCATACCCGCTCTCACTTCGCTAAGGTAGGTCGCGCCCTCAGCAAGAGTTTCGCTAATACGTTGGCCGAGTGTTTTGTCAGGGTCGTCCATGACAGCATACTCAACATGACCATGACCTTTTAGCCTAAATCCATCAAGCCATGCAAAAATTCGCTTAGCCGTATTGGTCACATTGAGTGCAGCTAAAGTAAACACGGCAATAGCTGCCGCAACAAAAGCAGCATCAGCTATTGCAACCCCTGCAGCTGCAGCCGCAGCGGCAAAAGGAGCAGCAATCGCAGCAAAAACAGGCGCCATAAAGGCAAACATACCACCGCCAGTAGCAACTACCGCACCGCCGGCTACTACCACCAACGCGCCACCACCAGTAAAGAAGCCAATAGTTAATACTAATGCCGTTACAAACAATGCTAAACCTAATCCTACCAAAAAGGCCTGCATTGGGTGGTCTTTTGCCCATTGTTTGAATTTATCAAACGCAATCTTAAATATCGATGTATCTTCTAGATACCCTGCAGCCTTGGCTTCTTTACGTAACTTTTGCACATATCTTATTGCATAAGGAATCAAAGAAACTGTAGCAGCAACGGTAAAAATAAGCGCAACAACAATTAATGCCGGAGCAGCAATCGGGAAGGCAATACCCATACCAACTGCTAATAAAGCAAGGAAAGTCCACGTTCCTGGATGGGTAAAAAACTTCAACCAGTTAAAATGTTCTTTGTTCCTGGATGGGTAAAAAACTTCAACCAGTTAAAATGTTCTTTTGGCCCGCGGGTGCGGAGAAGGCCTGCTGGAGGTCTACTGTTTGGTGGATTTTGTATGATGTGCTGGGGCCATAGTATTCTTGGAACATCTAAAGCTGTATAAAACCGTACTTCATCTGTTTCACCTGCAATAACAATATAGGTTGCAACTTCATCTAGTGGAACTCTTAAATAGTCCCGTTTGTCCAAAGTTTTGGGAGAGTCGGACTGGATATACTGAAAAGGAGGAAGCTGATCTGGATGATCAGTATTCAATTCAAGCAACTTCGCGCGGAGCTCTTCAATAGTATTAAACTCATATGAGGCAGTTTCTTTTGCGCTAAGTACCACCCTACGATCCTTACTATCAGGGCCGTGCTGGAATACACCCTCAGCTACACTAATTATTTTTACTACGTATGGCATATATTCCTCTCTTTAGAAAATCTTAGCATTTAATTGCTGCAAGTATACTAACTAATCCTTAAGGTTTTATGAAGGTTAGAAATATCTACCAAATAATTTAGTAAATTATCAATAAACTACCTCTTATAAAGAATTTGTGGGTTAGTTCCCTTTTCGTATAATTTAATTGTCATTCCCATTTGCGCGGAAATGACAGACCGGCTTTTAGCCTTTTTCTAGCCAAAAATAATATCGCCCTTCATCGGCTTGCTCATAATTTAATAACCGATGGGCGGAGGTGGTGGCAAATGCTTTAAAATCAATAATTGAAGCAGGATCAGTGGCAATAATTTTTAAAATTTTACCTTTAGTAAGTCCTGCTAATGCTTTTTTAGCTTGAATAAGCGGGTATGGGCAAAAAAGCCCCGAGACATCGATTTCAAGGTCAAAAGTATGCATGGCATTAATTGCTAAATTGCTAGAGCCTGTTTATAGAACAATGATATTATATCTTAAACAACAGTGAAAAATTATTATGTTTACCAATCAACTCTGCATTGCAAATACTGATAAAGCTTTATGGGAAGCCATGAAAGGAGAGCTTAGACGTCAAGAAGATCATCTAGAGCTCATTGCTTCTGAAAACTATGCCAGCCCTTGCGTGTTGGAAGCACAAGGCTCGGTATTAACTAATAAATATGCGGAAGGTTACCCAGGCAAGCGTTATTACGGTGGGTGCGAATATGTTGATATCGTTGAGCAGCTAGCGATTGATCGTGTTAAAACTTTGTTTGGTGCAGCCTATGCTAATGTTCAACCGCATTCTGGGTCGCAAGCTAATGCAGCGGCTTATATGGCTTTGTTAGAACCGGGCGATACTATTCTTGGAATGAGTTTGGCGCATGGTGGACATTTAACCCATGGTGCAAAGGTTAATTTTTCCGGTAAGCTCTATCATGCTGTTCAATATGGGTTAAATGCTGCTACTGGTGAGATTGATTATCAGCAAGTGGCAACATTAGCCAAGGAACATCGACCTAAGATGATTGTGGCTGGTTTTTCCGCTTATTCTAGAATAGTAGATTGGCAAAAATTTCGTGAGATTGCTGATGGTGTTGGGGCTTATTTACTAGTAGATATGGCACATGTTGCCGGCCTTATTGCTGTAGGCCTTTATCCTTCTCCAGTATCAATTGCTGATGTGACAACATCAACCACCCATAAAACGCTACGCGGTCCTCGGGGTGGTTTTATTCTTGCTAAATCAAATCCTGAAATTGAGAAAAAAATCAACTCGGTAGTTTTTCCTGGCATGCAAGGTGGACCTCTAATGCATGTGATTGCTGCCAAAGCAGTTGCTTTTCAAGAAGCATTAATGCCGGAGTTTAAAGCTTACCAGGCGCAAGTTATTGCGAATGCTAAAAAAATGGCAGTAGTAATTATGGAGCGTGGATTTAAAGTTGTTTCTGGTGGTACAGATAACCATTTGTTTTTAATTGATCTCATTGATAAAAATATCACTGGCAAAGATGCGGAAACTGCATTAGATGCGGCGCATATTACTGTGAATAAAAATGCTGTGCCCAATGATCCACAATCGCCATTTATCACCAGCGGCTTAAGGATAGGAACGCCTGCGATGACAACACGAGGCATGGGACTTGAAGAAGCGGATGAAATTGCACATCTAATTTGTGATATCCTGTTGGATATTCATAATACCTCTACTACTTCAGCGGCAAAACAGCAGATTTTACAGCTTTGTCAAAAGTTTCCGGTTTATTCTTCATAAGTTCTTAGGGCCTGTTACAATGCATTGTCCATTTTGCCAAGCAGAAGATACCAAAGTGATTGATTCTCGCTTAAATAGCGAGGGTGATGGAGTGCGTCGTCGCCGCGAATGTTTACAGTGTGCAGAGCGGTTTACTACTTATGAAGTTCTTGAAGTAGTCATGCCTTATGTTGTTAAGCGAGACAATCGTCGTAGTGCTTTTGATAAAGAAAAATTACGGCAAAGTATGGTAAAAGCTTTGCAAAAAAGATCAGTTAGCATGGAACAGGTTGAAGAATCAGTCAATCGTATTATTCGACGTACACGTGAACGATCTGAGCGAGAAATCAGCTCGCAAATTATTGGTGAATGGGTGATGGAAGAGTTAAAGAGTTTAGATAAGGTTGCTTATGTTCGTTTCGCTTCAGTTTATAAAGATTTTGAAGATGTAGGTGCTTTTCAAGAAGAAATTAAGCAGTTAGAGCAGAATTCTGATTAGGTTGTAACTATGAAATCAGATACCAAAAGAACATTTCATCCCAAAGCACGTTATTTCGCCCGTCGATTTGCTTTACAGGCGTTATATCAATGGGAAGTTGCGCAAACACCAATCGCTATTCTCGAAATGGAGTTTTTAACTAAACCAGATATTCAAAGAGCCGATAGTAGTTATTTTCGCGAGATTTTAAGAGGAGTTATTCAGCGTTGTGAAGAACTGGATAAATATATGGAGCCTTTTTTAGAAAGGCCGATTGCCAATTTAAATTATATTGAATTAGCAGTGCTCCGCTTGGCAATTTATGAACTTTCACAGCGATATGATGTACCTTATCGTGTGGTAATTAATGAGGCGCTCGAGCTAACTAAGCAATTTGGTACGGTAGAAGGTTATAAATTTGTTAATGGTGTGTTAGATAAAGTGGCCAAAGTGCTTCGAATAGATGAGCTTAAATCAAGCTGATACTAATGAAAGAATTTGATCTAATTGAAAAATTTTTTGTGCCTTTCCCGAGTCAGCGTAATGATGTGATATTAGGAATTGGTGATGATGCTGCCTTGCTTGATGTGCCTACCGGAAAACTGTTAGTCACTTCAACGGATACTTTGGTTGCAGGAACCCATTTTTTTAAAGATGATGCGCCGCATGCAATTGGCTATAAATCATTAGCGGTTAATTTAAGTGATTTGGCGGCTATGGGTGCAATACCCTGTTGGGTTAGCTTAAGTATTACTTTGCCCTCAGTTGATCAAACTTGGTTGAAAAATTTTGCCCAAGGGTTCGTCAGTTTGTTTAAGCAGTTTAATCTACAATTGATCGGAGGGGATACCACTGAAGGTCCTTTATCCATTACAGTTCATGTATTAGGCGTGGTTGATCCAACAAAAGTATTACGTCGTGATGCGGCAAAGCCAAATGATTTGATTTATGTAACAGGAACGTTGGGAGATGCTGCTTTGGCCTTAGATGAATTGAAAAAGCATAAACAACCCTCGCTTAAATTATTTAATCAACTTTATTATCCAATCCCTCGAGTCGTTGTGGGGAATAAATTAGCGGGTATTGCAAATGCGGCGATTGATATTTCAGATGGATTATTAGCAGATTTGCAGCATATTCTTGTAAGTAGCAAGGTAGGTGCGACATTATTTCCTGAAAAACTACCCTTGTCTGAGGAAATGCAGCAGCTTTCAGTGGAAAAAGCGCGGCAGTTTGCTTTGTCAGGTGGTGATGATTATGAGCTTTGTATTACTGTTTCACCCGATAAAGAGCAAGAGGCTTATATGGCTTTAAAGCAGGTAGAATGTCAGTATACTTGCATTGGTGTTATTCAGGCTAAAGAAGGGCTTTATTTAGAAACTTCCGCGGGTATTGAGTCGGCTAATATCATAGGGTATCAACATTTTAAATAAACATATGAATAGAATCTCAGTTATTGAACTATACAAAGAAAACATGAAGTTTTCTGCTGGACATTTCACTATTTTTTCAGCGACGCAACGTGAAAAAATGCATGGCCATAATTATATGGTGCATGCCGCGATTACCACAATAGTAGAAGAAGAAGGATTGAGTTTTGATTATCGTTTTTACAAAGATAAAATTTATAAATTATGTCGAGAATTAAATGGCTTATTTTTATTGCCTGAATATTCTGAATATCTCAAAATTACTCTACGTGGTAATTCTTATTATATCCAATTTGATGAAGAGGAATTTTTATTTCCCAAAGCGGATGTGCGCCTTATGCCATTAGTAAACATTACTGTTGAAGAATTGTCGAAATGGTTTATTGAACGATTAATTGCTGATAAAAATGAACTTACTTTAAATCGTATTCAGGGTATTATGATAAAAGTATTTTCTTCACCGGGACAATGTGGATCAGCTAATTGGGAATTAAAGTGAAGAATGTTCTCATTATTACTGGTGGTAGTCGCGGAATTGGCTTCGATACAGCTAAGCTATTTTTGCAAGCAGGATGGTTGGTAATTAATTTATCGCGTCATTCATGTGATTATTCTACGGTTGTTAATTTATTTGCTGATTTATCGACGCCAAATTGGGCAGAAGCAGTAAAGCCTGCTTTGTTTGAGCATGTGTCAGGGGCTGATAAAATTTCTATCGTTCACAATGCTGCTTTGAATGAAAAAGATAGTGTTGGCGATTTATCGTTGCATGCGTTGCAGCGAGTGTTTACGGTGAATGTATTAGCACCAGTGGCGCTCAATCAAATACTATTGCCATTAATGCCGAAAGGATCCTCCATTATCTATATTGGTTCAACATTGGCGGAAAAAGCGGTGAAAAACGCTGCATCTTATGTGATTACTAAACATGCATTAGTTGGATTGATGCGGTCGACCTGCCAAGATCTTGCTGGAACGGGAATACATACGGCATGTGTTTGTCCAGGGTTTACCGATACCGAAATGTTACGTGAGCATGTGCATCACGACCAGGGTATTATTCAGTCAATTTCCCGGCAAGTGGCGGGCGGGAGGCTGATTGCGCCGCAAGAAATTGCTGAGCTAATTTGGTTTTGTGCCAATCATGAAGTGATTAATGGTAGTGTGTTACATGCGCATTTGGGGCAAATTGAGCATTAAAGTTAATTTATGTATAATATCCCTCTAAACAAACATTTACTTAGGAGAATGCTATGTTCAATGACAACGATTTTAAAACTTCCAGTTTTTCTTCAGGGCCAGGTGGTATGAGACCTTCGCCAGGACGATGTGTTGCTGTGGCAATCAAAGGTGAAGCCATTGCTGTGCGAGATACCAAAGATGCTACTAAAACGACTCTTAATTTTACTCGTGAAGAGTGGGAAGCGTTCGTATCTGGCGTTAAAAACGGAGAATTTGACGTTTAAGTCTGCTTTTCTGTAAAAAAATAAAAATGTACATCCCCTCTCCCAGCCCCAAAGGTTATAAAACCTCCCAGTCTTACTTCTGGGAGAGGGCCAGGGTGAGGGAAAACCACAAAATAATACAACCAACAATTTCCTCGGACACTAGTGCGCCTTCGCGGGAACGACAGATATTTCCTATATTTTTACTCATTCTCATTTTTTTCACTACGCCTTGTTTTGCTCAAGATAATCTAGATTTATATACCTTTGCTTCTCCTATACATAAACAACGATTCTATGATTTGACCAGCGAATTTCGTTGTTTGGTCTGCCAAAATCAAGCATTAACTGATTCAAATGCGCCATTAGCACAAGATATGCGCCAGCAAATTTTAATCATGCTTAATCAAGGAGCAACGAATCAGGAGATCACGGATTTTTTAGTTAAGCGTTATGGTGAATTTGTCCGCTATCAACCGCCTTTTAATCGTTCAACTGTTTTTTTATGGGTGATGCCGGTGGTTTTGTTAGGAGTGGGTTTTTTAGTTTTATTAAGGAGGTTGAAGTCAACTAATGCTTGGCCTCACGGAGGGTCTCATAGACTTTGAGAAAAATTATTCTTAATTTGTGTAACATCTTGTTTCTCTAGAAAATGCTGCGGCGTTTCGTCTGCGTTATCATTACCACTAGCATAAATTCCTTTATAAGGATTATAGCTGGTTTTTGTTTCTACTGGTTTTTGGCTTGATGAAGCTGGTGATGGTGGTATTGATTGCGTAAATTCATTGTCTATTGTTGAGGTGCTCTCCTCTAGCTTATCGAGGTTTTCAGTACTCAATTTAATCGCGTTGTTAGCAGCGCTCTTTTTTTCTAACAGTATGCTGGCTCCGTGTAGCGCAGGAATTAATATAGATGCGATACCGACAATTGCAATTGCTGTAATTACTGCGGGAAGAGAGTATGCTCCCGCGATGGCTAGTGGTAGCGCCATTACTAATAATACGAAAGCTGCTGGCCCCAGAAGAAAATATGCGCCATACATTTGAGGATAAGCTTGCTTGATATTTTTAGCAATATCATAGAGGAGCGTAGTGTCGCAGGTTTTTTTTAATTCTGTATTTAATGTTTGTAGTTGTTGAGTCAGTTGTTGAATTTTTTGCGTGTCATCTTTTACTGAATTAACGCGATTCTCAACTTTTCATGGTTTTACAAGCAATTCAAACTGAAGAGGTGGATTGCCTTGCTGTTTATTGATAAACCCGCATTTCGCGCTTGCGCGCGTTGCGAATCGTGCTGTTTTTAATGTTTTGTTAAGATTGATGCTTTATACTTGTAGAAATTCTTAAATTCAACAGGTAAAAAACATGGCTGATTCTAGAATACAACGTCGAATTCGATGGGGAGTCAATGCGCTCATTTTGGTTGCAACGGTAGTGCTTATCCTACTGGCATTGTTTATCCCCGGCTTTGCTATCGCAATGGGCTTATCTGCTGCGCTTACGGCGGTGGTTATGGGGGGGATAGGCGTAGGTGTTGGCCTATTATGGAATGTTGCATTCAGCTTTTTTAATTGGTTAATGACGCGTCATGAACGCCTTACAAAAGGAACCTCGATACTTGAAGATCAAGAAAGTCCACGACAAGCACGACAAGAAGGGGTCAGTCATTCTACCCGTCGCAACAACCAACGGCCTTGTACTCATCATTAAGTTCTCCCATTCTTAAATCCACACCTGAAATAGTAAAGCTAGCCTTCTATGTGGTACAAGGCAAACAAGCCGAAGCAGAAGCGATGATTAAGGGAAATCCAAACTTACTGAAGCAGAAATGTCAGGTGGTCGATTATTCGGGCCGTACATTGGAAGGAACTCCTTTACAACTGGCTTTATGGGCAGAAGATGTGAAGTTCCATGAGAAGGAAGTATGTATGGTGGAAATGATTATACCTTATTTAATTCATTTACAGAATGGAAAGGCTGAGAAAGACAGCCAAATTTTGGAACAATTTCCAGAAGGTTGGGAGGCTGAAGAAGAAGCCAGGTTGCAAAAGGATGAGGAAGAACTCAGTAAAGTTGTACAAGGGATTGAAAACTCAACGACGGATGAAGAAGCGCAACCCTACCTCAAAGCCTGGGAAGCGTATTTAGCCAAACAAAAAGAAGGCATTATTAAAACGGGAAGACAGGTGAGTAGTCAATTAGTGGTCAAAGCCTTCGAATTATTTGATAAGAAGTTTGATGAGCTTGGTGGCTATGACAGCCGAAAGAATAATTTAGTTTGGCGGAGAGTGGTTGGCGGGGCCCAGCGTTATTTGCCAACCTGTTATGCCCAAGCCCTGTGTCAAGGCCCTTATGCTATTGTGGAAGGCAAGGAGTTCTTGAGGCGTAGTTTAGAGTTTCGATATTCGTCTGGTACAGTTTTTTATCCTCTTGATTTGGATCCTTCTTTTCGCTTGGGGGAAGATTATGCCGCGCATCGCGGCGCGGGGGGGGCGGGGCATGGCGTTCGGGGCGCGGGGGATGTCTTTTACAAACTATGTCAAACAAAAAACAGCAAACACTCGGAGCTTATTATGCCACGAGCCGACAATCAATCGAGGACTCAGGGCCACGTAATGTAGCGACGTGAAGGAGCGCAGCTGCGACGGCTTTAGGCTGAGGTGCTCTACAGCTTTCGATAAACCACTGAAGTAATTCGATATATTGCCAAACTTCTGCTGTTTTTTGCCACCAAAGTACAAAGCGATGAAGGTAGTTTTTGGTCTTTCGGTGAGAGACACCATGGGTGACCATCCACGTTACATTCTCGCGTGCCTTTCGCAATGTCCTCGGATGAGGCAGAATGCGAATGGCATCACCCTGAGATGATAAAGGTTGGTTGCTGCCCCCCCGAGGGAGGGCTAGGTGCACAGAACCAGAAAACGTCCTATCATCTTCAACGTGAGCGACTTTGATGTTATCCGCCGGTCGTGTCGGTGGATAATCAATGCCCAAATAATGAAAACCACTTTTGATGCTGCCGATATATGACTTTTTACGCGATAAGCTCAAACAACGTTCTTGTAAAACGTCCATCATGCGTCTTCTACAGCGATTTAACTGCCGTTTTGTCTTACAAAAAATCACAATATCATCCTGGTAACGAAGATACGTGACATCCATCTCGTCAAATGCATCATCCAGCGGTTTTAAATAAATGCCACTAAAAAATTGGGACAGTGGTCCACGCAGCGCAATACCCTGATCGGGATTTTTATACCCATTGGGCGTCTCAATGGGATTTGTAATGATATGCTTAAGCATCGTTTGCACTTTCGGGTCAAGATAATATTTTTTGATATCTTGCAATAACATAAAATGCGGTATCGATTTGTAATACGATTTAATATCAACGCGCAATATATAATTGGGCTTGTCCTCTTCCAACACCCGCCGAATACGCTGAGTGGCTGTCTTTACCCCACTGGGACCTTGCAAGTGATAGCAATTTTTATTCATGACATGCTGGAAAGTGGGCTTCAGTTCTTTCAGCAAAAGATGCTGTAAAATACGGTCAGATACATGCAGCTGATCGAGCATTTCATCGGGAAAGTAATGACGCTTCAAACAACGCGGTACATAGTTTCCATTGATAAGGGACTCTATCCCCTTCGGTAACCAATCCGCTAGCTCCCGCGCCATAAAATGAATCTCATGATTATGATGCACCATATATTTTTGCTGATGTATTTTTGTAAAAAGCTTTTGCCCAATAGTCAGCATTTCCGCTGCATTCCATCGCTTCATTTTAATCTGAAGTCCTTTTTTTTAGGCTAATGTAAAAAATAAATTGAAGGGCATGGATAAGTTTTGTAACTTCGGATTTGAGCAAAATTCAACGTTATAAAAGGAGTTAGCCATGCCTATAGAAGACTTTATCATTGCTGTATATTGTTTGGTAGACAAAATGTTAAAAGATTTAATGGCAGGACAAAAGCTACGCGAGAGAGGTTTTTCCCCCAATTTATCGGATAGTGAGGTAATTAGCATGGAAGTTGTAGCCGAATTTTTGGGGATAGATACAGATAAAGGCGCGTGGGAATATTTTTATCATCATTGGCGAGAATGGTTTCCAAAACTGGGTTCACGCGCCAATTTTGCTAAACAAGCCGCTAATTTGTGGTATGTAACACAGGAGATACAAAAAGTGTTGGCTAAACAACTCGGTGCTTTTTCTGATTTACTTCATTTATCTGATGGATTTCCGATGCCTGTTGCACATTTTAAACGTGCCTATTTTAGTCGTATATTTGCAGGCGAAGCTGCTTATGGTTATTGTGCTTCTAAGGGAGAAAAATATTATGGTTTTAAGGGAAACGTATTAATCAATTCAGAAGGTGTCATTACGGAAATAACGACAACAGCGGCTAATATTGATGAGCGAGATTCATTATGGGATTTGGTGACGCTCATTCGTGGGATGGTTATTGCAGACAAGGGTCTCATTGGTGTTGAATATCAACAGGAACTACGTGAGTTTGCACAAATTAATCTGCAGACGGCAGTACGCTCAAATATGAAAGAAACACGAACTGAGAAATTTATTCGGTGGTTAAAATCAACAAGACGTCTTGTTGAGACGGTAATAGGCCAATTAACTGACCGTTTTCACATTGAAAAAATACGAGCTCGTAAGCCTTGGTATTTGACAAATCGTATTGCAAGAAAAGTTTTGGCGCACACAATCTGTATATTTATTAATAAACAACAAGGCAATCCACCTCTTCAGTTTGAATTGCTTGTAAAACCATGAAAAGTTGAGAATGGCGTGAATTAGCGTAACTGGCTATTCGATTAATTAATGGTGTTAGATTTTCGATAAAGGTTGCCAGAATAGCTAAGTTTTTTTTCAGTTGTTCATTCTTTGCTAATTCTTCAGATCGCTGATAATGATTTTGGATTAGTTGATAAGCAGCTTGCAACTTAGTAAATTGATCCTTTAGTTGATCAAATTCACGATTGAATAATTCTTGCGCTTGGCGGTTAGCTTCTGCTTCTCGTCGCTCTTTTACAGCTTTTGGGCTATGATATTCCTCTGCTTCTTTAATAAAATCTTGTGATTTTTTTTGTTCGCTCATGCCCAGGTCCTCTTCTCTTTAGCTAATACTTTCTGCCCTAAGTATAGCACATGCGTTTATACCAATGGTTTTCAAGGTTCCAGCCTACGTGCCGCGGCTTGTCCGCGGCATCCAGAAAGATCGGTCTAGATGCCGCGGACAAGCCGCGGCACGTAGAGCTAAAGAGAGACACGCCCAGCTTACGGGGGTAAGCAGTTACGATCAATTAACGCTTTTTTTGCGCGATTAAATTTACTGACTCGACAAATAATGAAAATACAATTGCAAAATAGATATAACCACGAGGGATATGAAATTTAAAGCCGTCTGCAATTAGAACCGCGCCTATGAGTAATAAAAAGCTTAAAGCCAATATTTTTAATGTCGGATAAGTATTAATAAAGCGAGAAAGTGGTTCGCTGGCAAATATCATTGCTATAATTGCGATGATAATCGCTAAAGCCATGGTTAAAAAATTTTGCGCTAATCCAATCGCGGTGATCACACTGTCTAGAGAAAATATGATATCTAAACACATAATCTGTAAAATGATCGAAAAATATAAATAGTGAGTTACCGATTTTAAGCGCGGTTTTTTTTCAATACCGATAATGTTTTGATGAATTTCTTGCGTTGCTTTGATTAATAAAAATATACCGCCAATAATTAAAATTAAATCACGACCAGAAAAGGTTTGGGTAAATAAAGTAAAAAGTGGGGCAGTTAGCTGCATCATCCAACTTAAAGTTGCAAGTAGCAAAAGTCGCATGATACAGGCTAGTACCAGCCCTACTTGGCGCGCACTTTTTTGTTGGGTGTTTGGGAGCTGACTGGTTATCACAGTTAAGAAAACTAAATTATCGATGCCTAGCACCAATTCAAGTGCGGTTAATGTGCACAAGGCAATCCAGAAATCAGCAGTGTAGAATAGTTCCATGTTTTTGTTCGCTGGAATGACAAATAGATAAAACATTATAATATGCTAAAAACCAAAAAAGGATAAATTATGGATATTTCACAAACTGTTGCAGTGATTACTGGTGGTGGGTCTGGTATGGGGGCTGAGACTGCAAAGTGGCTCGCAGCTGAAGGCGCTAAAGTTGTTTTGCTCGATCAAAATCTTGAAGGTGCAGCAAAAATTGCACAAGAGATTAATGGTACGGCTATCCAATGTGATGTGAGTCAGGCTTTGGAGGTTGAAAGCGCTATTTTATGTGCGGGAGAGTTCGGAGATATTCGAATTTGTGTTAACTGTGCCGGAATTGCGCCGGCAAAACGTATAGTTGGAAAAGAAGGGCCGATGTTGTTGGAAGACTTTGAACGAGTTATTCGGATTAATTTAATTGGAACATTTAATGTGATGCGCTGTGTCGCTAATGTAATGATGAAGCAAGAACCAGTGAATCAAGATGGTGAACGAGGTGTGATTATTAATACGGCATCTATCGCTGCTTTTGAAGGCCAAATTGGCCAAGCAGCTTATAGCGCTTCCAAAGGGGGCATTGTTGCAATGACCTTGCCAGCGGCAAGGGAATTTGCTGCATTTGGCATTCGTGTGATGACGATAGCGCCTGGTATTGTTGAAACACCGATGATGTTAAATATGCCGGAAAAAGTACAGCAGGGGTTACTTGAAAATGCTCCTTTTCCAGCGCGATTTGCTAAACCCTATGAATATGCGGAATTGGTGAAGCATATTATTCAAAATCCTATGTTAAATGGTTCAGTGATTCGGCTTGATGGTGCATTACGGATGAGTGCGAAATAAAAAGTGTAAGAATGTATGAATGTTTTAGGTATTGAAAGTTCTTGTGACGAAACGGCAGTTGCACTTTATAACAGTGAACGAGGATTATTGTCGCACCTGGTTTATACCCAGGTAGATATGCATCGTCTATATGGTGGTGTAGTGCCTGAATTAGCTTCACGTGATCATATTCAAAAAGTTACTCCACTATTAAGGCAAGTCTTGAAAGATGCTAAATTAGATTTAGCGGCATTGGATGGAATAGCTTATACCAAGGGCCCAGGTCTTATTGGCGCCTTATTAGTAGGTGCATTATTTGCACGCACCTTAGCTTGGGCGTTGAATATTCCTGCTATTGGTATTCATCATTTAGAAGGTCATCTGTTAGCGCCTTTGTTAGAAGAAAATCCACCAACATTTCCATTTGTTGCCTTGTTAGTTTCAGGGGGACACACTCAGCTCATGTTGGTGCAAGAATTAGGGCAGTACCAATTGTTAGGAGAATCAATAGATGATGCGGCAGGTGAAGCATTTGATAAAACTGCTAGGTTACTCGGACTTAATTATCCGGGGGGGCCAGAATTAGCAAAGTTAGCTGAAACAGGTAATCCAAATGCATTTGATTTTCCAAGACCCATGATTAATCGTCCTGGTTTGGATTTTAGTTTTAGTGGACTTAAAACCGCAGTTGCACAACAAGTAGCAGGAAAAATATTTGCTGCTGAACAATTAGCTGACATCGCAAGTAGTGTCCAGCAAGCGATTGTTGATACGTTGACTATTAAATGTCGACGCGCGTTGGAGCAAACTGGCTTAAAGCAATTGGTAGTGACAGGTGGGGTGAGTGCGAATAGATTGTTGCGGCAATCGTTGCAAAAAATGACACAACCATTAGGTGCTACAGTTTATTTTCCTCGGTTTGATCTATGTACCGATAATGCAGCAATGATTGCATTTGCAGGATTTCACCGCTTGAAAATGGGGCAAACGGAAGGGCTTGCAATAGAAGTTAAGGCAAGATGGGAACTATAGATATTCCAATAAGAGCACTCCCCCGGCAAAAATAGGTGCAGCAGCAATTAAGCTATCAATGCGATCTAAAAGTCCGCCATGACCTGGTAATAATTGCCCACTATCTTTGATGGCAACTTGCCTTTTAAGTAGACTTTCAAATAAATCGCCAATGATAGAAACGACTACAGTGATTAATCCGAGAACGGATAAATAAATCAATAAATAGAGATTTAGGTTCATCAGCCAACCACTTACTAAAGTAGCGGTAAAAACAGCAATCAATGCGCCGAAAACTCCTTCCCAAGTTTTTTTAGGGCTAATTTGTGCTGCAAGAAAATGCTGACCAAAACGTCTCCCAGTAAAATAGGCTGCGGTATCGGCAATCCAGATAATCAATAGCAACATGATGACCCAGTTTTGATTTTGCGCGCGCAGAAAACTGAGAGAATCCCAACACACAACTAATACGAAAATTCCTATCCAGGAAATGAAAATGGGTTTTTTAAATAAATTACTATTTCCGTTTTTGTTCTTTGCTAGGAACGGGAGTGATAAAAAGTTTTTTATTAGGTAGTAACTTACATAGAGCCAGCCAATTACGCCAAGGCCTATTAGAATGCCTAATGGTATGAAGATACTTAAATAAAAACATCCAGCAAGTATCAAGAGATAACCAATGCGCCAATTTTTTTGTCTAAGAGGAATCAAATTATTCCATTCCCAACCAGCTAGTATTAACACTCCTGCTAAAATAAGGCGAAAAACCAGTGGCGAAGTATAAAAAATACTGATAAATACCAGAGGAATTAAAACTACAGCAGTTAAAATACGTTGTTTAAGCATAGGTTATGTCCTGAAAGTATTCATTAAAACAAAATCTAATCATTCTCTGTTAATGCCCCAAACCGCCGTTTTCGGCGAGCAAAAAACTCTAATGCTTTATCTAGTTCTGCCTCATTAAAATCAGGCCAGAAATTATCCGTGAAATAAAATTCAGTGTAAGCAAGCTGCCAAAGTAAAAAATTACT
Source organism: uncultured Gammaproteobacteria bacterium (assembly GCA_963844535.1). Classification (GTDB taxonomy): domain Bacteria; phylum Pseudomonadota; class Gammaproteobacteria; order CAWJOP01; family CAWJOP01; genus CAWJOP01. The sequence goes on from CAWJOP010000005.1 coordinate 111,207, forward strand.
AATTCTAAGTTCGCCACTGGTGCGAATAAATAAATCAGGATCAGGTAATTCTGCTGTGCTTAGATAATTACTAAACAGTGCTTCATTGATTTCTTCTGGATTAATCATTCCTTTTTGAGTTTGTTGACTAAGCTGGCGCACCGCCTGAATAATATCCCATCTTCCACCGTAATCTATTGCAACAATTAATTTAAGCCCACTGTTATTTTTTGTCAGTTTTTCGGCGGCAAGGATACCATTTTTTAGCCGTTCGCTTAAACGGTTATAATCCCCTATGACGCGAAATTGAATATTATTTTGATGTAATTCATTGATATCCTGTTGTAAGGCTTTTAGGAATAATCCCATTAAATCAGTAACTTCACCGCTAGGCCGTTGCCAATTTTCGCTGCTAAAGGCAAATAAGGTTAACACTTTGATGCCGCGTTCTGCACAGAACCGAATGGTTTTTTTAGCAGTTTCTAATCCACTGCGATGACCTGCCGATCGAGGTAAATGTCTTTGTTTTGCCCAGCGACCATTTCCGTCCATGATAATCGCAATATGTTGTGGAAGTTTGGGTTGTTTTGCAGAAGTGGGTAGCATAATTTTTTAGTATTGATAACAAAGTGCTCAATTTATAGTATTTATCCATTATTGTCGATAAATGCTGTAAAATAAGCATTCAATCTGTAAAGAGAAAATTTTATGCCGTCTATTACTATCAGCTTTTTAGCCTTGCTAGCGATTAATATAACTGTCTTAGCATTATGTTTTGCGGGTTGGCGTAAACAGCAAAGAGCACACGAACATTCTATTCGCCTTGAAGCTTTATTGACCGCCCAGAACCAGCTTAGTGAACAACAAAAAATTCCTCAGCTTATTTTTAATTTAAAAAATGAATTTAGCGAATATCGTAATAATTTTGATCAACATCAACTCAATACTTTAAAAATTCTGGTTGACACATTGAATCAGAACGCTGAAAAGCTAGATAAACGGCAAGCCGAGCTTTCAGAACGCGTTGAAGTTAAATTGAAAGAGATTGGAGGACAGGTTGATCGTCGTTTAGCGGAAAGTTTTGAAAAAAGTACAGCTACATTTACCGATGTGGTTAAACGTCTTGCTATTATTGATGAGGCGCAGAAAAAAATTACAGAACTTTCTTCTTATGTGGTTTCCTTGCAGGAAGTGTTGGTGGATAAGCGTTCGCGCGGAGTGTTTGGTGAAGCGCAGCTAGTGAACTTAATTCAAAATGTCATTCCTGCTGGGCATTATGCGTTACAACATACGCTTTCCAACGGGAAACGTGCTGACTGTGTATTGTTTTTGCCTAATGGTTGTTTAGCAATTGATGCTAAATTTCCTTTAGAAAGTTATCAAACTATGATGAATATTGATTTGCCTGAGTCAGATCGTCATAGTGCAAAATTGCAATTTCGCCAGGATATTCGCAAACATATTTACGATATTGCGAACAAATATGTTATTTCTCATGAAACCTTTGATGGTGCTGTGATGTTTATTCCAGCTGAATCAATTTTTGCTGAAATTCATGCAAATTATCCTGCTTTAGTTGAAGAGGCACAAAGAGCAAAAGTATGGATGGTTTCTCCTACTACTATGATGGCAGTGTTAACTACGGCGTTAGCGGTATTAAAAGATGCAGCGACACGTAAACAAGTGCATGTGATTCAAGAGCACTTAGGCTATCTTTCACAGGACTTTGCTAGATTTCAAAAGCGTATGGAAAATTTAGCGCGCCATATTGATCAAGCACAAATTGACGTTAAAGAAGTACGGGTTTCGGCAGATAAAATTACTCAGAGGTTTACACAAATTGAGCGAGTTGAGTTGGAGCTGGAAGAAGCGCCCCCGGTATTGCATGTTGCTGTTGAGGAGTTACAGGAGTAAAAGTGCTGATGAAAGATTTAGTATTTGGCATATGATCAATTTAAAACATCCGTAGCAGCAAACGGGTCCTGTCGCTTGCAAGCACCCCATTGTGCAAAAAGCGCACAATGGGGGCCCCGCTTTCCAGCACCACCCGTTTGCTGTGGAAGTTCGAGTATCGGAGCTAGCACACCGCGAGCAAGTGACAGGACCCGTTCGGTGCTGTACATCGGTTAAATTTAGCACCATATAAAATATGCGTATACAGATTAGTCGCTTGTAGGGGAAGAGAGAGGGGGGTTATGATGCTTAAATCTCATACCATCGACTTTTCATATACTGCTCACGTAAATGACGCAGTAATACCATAATGATGGCAGCCACAGGTAAAGCAAGCAATACACCTAAAAAGCCAAACAACTGCCCACCGCAAAAAATAGCGAATAAAACCGCAACTGGATGTAAGCCAATACGATCGCCTACTAATAAAGGAGTTAAAACGCTGTTTTCAAAAACATTGGCAATGGCAAATATAATCCATACATAAAATACATGTGTCCAATCGTGAAATTGGACGAAAGCTGCAATGCTAGCGGCAATAATACCGACGAAAAAACCTAAATAAGGGACAATGGTTAATAAACCTGCAACGACACCTATCAGTAACGCTGAAGTTAAATCAATAAGTCGTAGGCCTGTTGTATAAATAATGGTGAGTACCAAAATCACGAGTAATTGTCCGCGAAAAAAGGCACTTAATACTTCATTAAACTCAGTGAATAATTGGCAAATGAAAGCCTCAGAATGTCTGGGCAACAATCTACGAATATTGATCATAACGCGATGCCAGTCGCGTAATAGATAGAAAGTAACAACAGGAATTAAACATAGATCCGCTAACCAACCCAGTAGAGCAAGGCTAGATTGTGTTACGGTTTTCCAAGTTAGTGCAGCAATATTTCCTGCTTGTTGCCAATGTTCAGTGATAATGTTGCCAAGTGGTTTGATTTCAAATGGTTGAATGTCAAGGTGGGCGCTAATCCATGGCAAGATGACATTTTGTATCCAGGTTAGCGTTGCTGGAAGATTGGTAAGCAGTCGACTAATTTGGTGTTCGAGCAATGGCACAAAAAAACCTATCAGCAACAATAAAGCCAGAATCATAAGGCTAAAAACAATAATAGCGGCCAGTAAGCGGGGAAAATGCCAGCTTTGTAGCTTATCAACTAACGGATTGCCTAAATAAGCTAAGAAAACTGCAATAAGAAATGGAGTTAAAATGGGTGATAGTAAATAAATACTTGCTGCACCAAGGAAAATGCCGATTAGGGAGGTGATTTTTTGGCGTGATGTCATATTAGGCCTAGTTCTTCTCAGCTTTTACTGACCACGCGCGGCGGCCCCAAACCCATGTATAATCGACAAAACTTAAAATGCTGGTGGTAAATACGAGCACCATTAGTATTTGAAGCAGAGATGATGGTAGCGGGAAAATACTTAGATTAAATAGAAGTATGCCAATCAGCAATAATTGAAAGAATGTATTGTATTTGCTGAGTTGACTAGGGGCAAACTCGGGTTGGCCGATGATAAAATGGTAGGCAAAAGCTCCACAAATAATCCAAATGTCGCGTCCAATCACGACGCTAATAAGCCACAGAGGAATATGGCCTAAATAGCCCAGTGCAATAAAACTGCTCATTAAAAGCAGTTTGTCAGCTAATGGATCGATTATCGCGCCATAACGACTTGTCCATTGAAAACGTCTTGCTAATAATCCGTCTAGGCAGTCAGATAGCCCAGCAATAATAAAAAGATAAAATGCTGCTTGATATTCATCCATGAGCAAAGCGCCGATAATTGGTATTAGCAACACAATTCGCAGGGTGGTTAATAAATTAGGGATGATTTTCCACGAGATTTTCATGTAAGCGCATTTTTCCGTTCTTGATTTAAGAGGACTTTATAGCAGATTTTAGTGTTTTGGTTAAGGGTTTATTAGTAGGTGTGGACTGATTTATGCAACAATACCTTTACGAAATAGAAAAAGTTTTAATAGCAAGTACAAATATGTCCACTGAAAAATCATTAATTACCCATACTGCCACTATCCAAGCCTTAAGTCATGAAGGGCGAGGTGTGGCAAAGGTCAATGGTAAAACTGTTTTTATCGAAAATGCATTGCCTGGTGAAGAAGTAACTTTTAAATATCTTAAAAAACATAGCAAGTATGGTGAAGGAATTTCTGAGCACGTTGCTAATCCTTCTGCTGATCGTGTGGAGCCTTTCTGTCCTCATTTTTCCATTTGTGGTGGATGTAGTTTGCAACATATGTCACAAGATGCGCAGCTTACTCTTAAGCAAAATGTTTTGTTGGAACAGTTAGCTCATTTTGCGCAGCTTGTTCCAGAAGCATTATTGCCACCATTAATCGGTCCAAGTTACGGTTATCGGCGTAAAGCGCGGCTAGGCGTACGTTTTGTGATAAAAAAAAATCAAATGTTAGTCGGATTTCATGAGAAAAATGGTCGATATATTGCTGATATTTCTAGTTGCCCCATATTGGACGGAGCAGTTTCGCAATTAATTTCTCCGTTAAAGGAATGTTTAATGCAACTTACTAGTTATCGAGAAATCCCACAGATTGAGTTAGCCTGTGGCGATGAGGAAAAAGCCTTGGTTTTTCGCCATTTGCAACCGTTATCAATTATCGATCAACAGTTATTAATTGAGTTTGGCAAAAAATATCAAGCACATATTTATTTACAGCCGGCTGGTCCTAAAACGACTCATCGAATATGGCCTACAGTGGGTGATGAGCAATTAGCTTATTGTTTTCCTCGTCATCAAATTGAGCTTAAATTTCATCCACAAGATTTTATTCAAGTAAATGCGAAGATTAATCAGCAAATGGTTGATCGGGTACTTGAACTTTTAGCAGTCCGTGCTGAAGATTGTATTTTGGATCTATTTTGTGGACTAGGAAACTTCACTCTTCCTATTGCGAAATATTGTCAAAAAGTAGTTGGAGTTGAGGGCGATGAGGTTATGGTAGATAGAGCACAAGAAAACGCAAAACATAATCAGTTACCCCATACTACTTTTTTTAAGCATGATTTAACCGTATCATTTCAATCAGCTCCGTTTGCAAAACAAGCTTATAACAAAGTGCTACTAGATCCACCGCGTAGTGGGGCGCGTGAAATCTTAGCTGATATTGCGGGACTAAAACCTTCATTAGTGATATATATTTCTTGTAACCCAGCAACCTTGGCGCGTGATGCGGGGGAATTAGTGCATCAATATGGATTCAGATTGAAAAGTGCTGGAATTATGGATATGTTTCCACAAACAAAGCATGTGGAATCCATTGCTGTTTTTGAGGCGCGTTGAATTATGGATATTTTGTCGATAGAACAGCTTAAAATTACAACGACTATTGGTGTGTTAGATTGGGAACGGCAAATTAAACAGATGTTGTATTTTGATTTAGATTTTGCCGTTGATGCAGCTAGCGTAGCGAGTGTTGATAGCATAGAGAATGGTTTGGACTATGCAAAAGTAAGCACCGCATTGCAGGAGTTTGTTGAGCAGAACAAATTTTTTCTAATTGAAACATTAGCGGAAAAAGCAGCAGCATTTTTGTTATCTACTTTTAAATTGACGTGGCTACGGCTTAAATTAACTAAACCAGGGATCATTCATAATGCGAAGAACGTTGCTATTACAATTGAGCGTGGTTCTCTGGTTACTACTTAAAGGGGGATTTGGTATGGCGATGGAAATTTATAGTAATGCATTTACTGAAGGTGAATTAATTCCAAAGAAATTTACTTGTGATGCTGAAGATATTTCGCCGCAATTGAGTTGGCAAGGAGCACCGGAGAATACCAAAGTTTTTGTACTGATTTTTGATGATCCTGATGCGCCAATGGGTACGTGGGATCATTGGTTGTTGTATAACATTCCTGCACATGTAACGGAATTAGCGGAGAATATTCAAACGTTACCAGCAGGTACTTTGGAAGGACTTAATAGTTTTGGCAAGCGTACCTATGGTGGCCCTTGCCCACCGGATAAAATTCATCGCTATTATTTTAAATTATATGCATTGGATCGGCCACTTGAATTGTCGCCAGGCATAAGCAAAAAAGAGCTAGAACAAGCAATACAACCACATATATTGGCTGAAGCGGTGTTAATGGGGAGATATGATCGGCCGAGATAAAGAGAAAAAATTTCTTTTTTAAAAAATGCTTAATAAAACCTTAAGTCTTTTGTTGCTATAATTAACATAAAGAAGTAATTGAAAGGGCGAAGGTTTAGTTATGGCAGAAGAGAAAGAGAGAAGAAAGAAGAAAAGACGTGAGATTATTGACGAAGACAATTTAGACGATCTAGATAATCAACAAGGGGCTCAAGAGCGAGCTGTAAAAGAACCCATAAAATGGGAGGTAAAGCTAAAGCAACCTCACGAATTACAATCAGTAGCAGGATATTATGAACCGGTATTTAATCTAAATGATATACCAGAGGATCATAGATGGAATGAGGAACAAAAAAGAAGCTTTGTAGAAAGACAGTTAGCTGGATCGATGAAGAGGGTGTATGGTGCGAATTCAAGCGCTAGTGACGACAAGCCAATAAAAGGTAAATTAGATTGGCAAGAAGCTTCTCGGTTAGGTGATAGGATGTTGCTTAGCTCGCTTCGTAGCAATCCGTCAGTTGATATAAATAATACTATAAGTTCATACCGTAATAGACCATCTGATTCGTTAGTAGCAACTACTAAGGCTATTCAAATTGCACATAGTGCAAATCAGGATTATATAGATAGGAATTTCGAGGCTATTTTTGAGCAGCTAATTGAACTTAAAAAAGCCAAAGTCACACGTAATCCAGAAAATTATCCTCCGCATTATGGAACGTTTTTTAACCAAGGGGGAGATTTAAGAGAACAGCTTACAGCATTTTTCTCTGATTATTCTGAACCGCAAGAAAGTAGCTATAACCAGAATTTTTTCTTCCTAGTGGCGAAAGGACTATCTCGTCATTATGCACCTTTAGCAGATGAATTAGTAACAGCTCTGACTAACTTAAAAATGGGAGAGGAACAAGAGCAAAAAACTCGAAAAGTAGAAAAATATGCTTGGGGTCAAAAATACATTGCTACAGAGGCTCTTCCTAAGGCTAGTGATGAAGAATTGCTAAAAGAAGTATTAGAGAAATTTCGCAAAGAACTTATACAAACAATGGTTAGCGAAAACAGAGCTTTTACAGAGAGTCATTTACTACGTCGTATTGATTATGCATTGGAGAAAATTGAGCAGCCTCAAAAAACAAATGAAAATACCTTAGGTATGCAGTAAGCCTTTATTGTCACTGTAATTATCCGTAGTACTTAACGCCTAAATACATACCATCAAATGTGGCATCTATCGTCCTGCTGTCGCTGAGTATCGTATCCTCTACAATACGTCCTCGATCAACAGCATTAAAGTAGGTAGTTGTTTGATAGCCAATTTCAAATACAAGCGAAGATTTTGAATCAGAATCCATAATATAGGCATAATCCACTCCTAGCTTCGCTTCAACTACAGGAACAATGCGTGGGCTTGAACCATTAGTTTCTTCAAATGACGCAATACTAGGACTAGTGGGGGACAAAGCTAATGATGCGTTATATTTCGCATCAATATTGCCAACTAACAAGGCACTACTTACATTTGCATCAAACCCAAAGCCACCTTGTACACTATAACGGCCTTCAACCCCAAGACGTGGACCAATACCTCTATATTGGCTGGTAAATTCTTGTGGAATATAAACTGTATTTGGTGGAACATTGCCATTTACAATAAAAGCATTTGCAAAAAAATCTGAGTTAATATTGGCGTAGCGTAAACCCGTAAACAAACGTATGTCACAACTGTCTACCATAAAGCGCTGACCAAATTCTAAATCTGCGGCGTTTAAAGTAAACTCAGATTTTGAAGTTGCTGAATCAAACACGGCTGGTTGAAGGCCGGCCAAACCTAAGGAGCCTGCGGGCAAAACAGAAACAAAACTAATATCAGAAGTGCTAGATGGTATTAGCGAAGCAGTATCGCTGGTGTGCAAATAGGTATAGCCTAAAGTGATATCGTTGCCAGTGCAGGGAAATAAGTAACCTAATTGCGCATAAACTCCCCAAGTATAACTAGGATCCACTATTGCATTGGTGGTAACTGTATCAGTTGTATCTGGTGGAAAGGAAAACGAAGTGGCGTAATCTGAATCACTGTTGGTTGCACGAAGGTACAACGGATCTAAACCAACTTTAACTCCTCCTTTTTGGCTGGGAATCATTAGTAAAGTATCCGCAAATGTTGGCGCACTTAGCCCTAATGTAAGAGCAGCAAACAACAATAGATAGTTGATGTTTTTTTTCATCGTTCCCTCTTAAAATTGGCATGGAATTATTTTCCAAACAGAACTCTATCTTAACGACAGTTCTTTGGTCAACTGATGGTTGGGTCTGTTTACATTCTTTTCTTGTAGCAGAGATTTATTCAGCTTCAACCACTAAGCCATTTGGGTAAATAAAGTATCTCGGACTCAGGTCCTTTAGTTCTTATCCCAATAGCCCATTTTGCTGGAATATAGGTTGTGGGATATCGCTCTTTAACATGACCGGATGAGACGGGGTCTATAATATATCCCGGTAGCTTGAAATCAGAAAAAATGTCGTGTGGTATTTCATTTGGGTTGATTAATTCGCACGTATCGTGATGATAAAAATTTTGACTGAGATAGCATCGATCTACGAGGAAATCAAATGATTGAGCTATTTTGGCTTTATCTTCGAAGTAGAAGTTAGTAGTGAGTTGTACATCATCAGGCATTTTAATAACGACTATCATATTTTGCATCGTTTGAGTGAATTCTTTTTTGAAGCGGCTATCAAGAAAATAAGTCTGCAAGTGTTCGGTGTCTCCACTAACCCATGGTTCAATTTCCCATTGGTGATAATAAGCACCAAAGAGGTGATTGCCAATAAATTCACTTGTCGCTAGAGCAAAAGTTGCAAGTAAAGGGTTTGGCTCTTCTTGAAAAAATGACCGGATCCAGGTGGTTAAATACTTAGACAACTCACGGATCGAAATGCTAGAAATAGTAGTTGATATTTCTCTGCCAACTTTGTAATTGTAATAATTAAACTCAGATTCCAATAAGTGTACAAACATGCCTAAGAGCCAACGACGATCCTCGGAAGTTACATATTTAACTTCGTTAAATATTAGCGCAAGTAGATGTTCTACAAATTCGTTAGCTGAAGAATTTAAGGTAAATTCTAGATAAGGTTTAGAGAAAACAAAACTTCCACAGCAGGTAACGTGGGGAAGTTGTTTTTTAAATTCTCCATTAGGGCCGTGTATGCGGCGAATATTATTTTTTTGTAAATAAGTTTCTTCTTTCATTTATGTTTAGCCATATATCTTGCTTAATTGTTTAAATGGTCCATTTTTCTTGTAATAGAGATTTATTCAGCTTCAACCACTGCAACCCAATAATGGTTGGGGCATTTTTAATGTATCCTTTTTCAAGGGCTTGATAAGCTTCTTCGGGATCAACAACCATTACGCGAATATCTTCACCTTCTTCAGGGAGGCCATGAATGCCATTGGCTTTAGTGGCATCAACTTTGGCGCAAAATAAATTGACTTGTTCAGTGGAAACTCCAGGAGTTACCCAATACTGACAAATAAATTGTAAATCCAATACTGTTAAATTAGCTTCTTCTTGCGTTTCACGATGGACTAATTCTTCTGGTGTTTCCCCAGGTTCTAATAGTCCTGCGACTAATTCGATCAGCCATGGGCTTTCTTGATCCGCTAATGCGCCAATCCTAAATTGCTCAATTAATACCACCTTATCTACATGTGGATCATAAAGCAGCGCACAGGCAGCTCCTTCTTTATCAAATACTTCACGTTCTAATGTGGGGCTCCATCCACCAGCAAATAATCGGTGTTGGACAGCATAGTAATGAATCCGAAAAAATCCTTGGTAAACTGTTTTTTTTTCGATAATTTTTACATCTTGTTCAGCGGTTGCTTTAAAGGTAGAAAATGCCATAAGAGATAATCCATAAGTTGGGGTAGGGGGCCTGTTTACCTTTGATTTGCCTACTGCAAAAAGCATAGGATTAGCTAAAATTTCACCAAATTTTCGTCAAATACGACCTAGTATTCTCCTCAAATTTGGTAAAATTCTAGCTTAATCCCTGCTTTTTTCGCTACGACAAATCAAAGGTAAACAGGTCCTATAAATTTGCATTAGAATAAACATTTTGTACATCATCTAAATCTTCTAGCATGTCGATAAGTCTTGTCATTTTTTCGCTATTTTCTTCACTCAAGTCGACATAAGTATTAGGCACGAGCGTTACTTCTGCATAGCCTGGCATAAGTTGGTGATCTAAAAAAGCTTGTTTAACTGCAGAGAAATCTTCCGGAGTAGTAAATACATCTAGTGAACCATCTTCGTTGACTACTACATCTTCTGCACTGGTTTCTAGGGCAAGTTCAGTGATTTTTTCTTCATTACTACCAGGCGCAAAAGTCATTTGGCCTTTTTTCTGAAATAAGTAAGCAACAGAACCTTCAGTGCCTAAATTTCCACCGCATTTAGTAAATGCATGCCGTATCTCTGCTACAGTTCGATTGCGATTGTTAGTGATGCAATCAACCATAACCGCAGCGCCTTCAGGCCCGTAACCTTCATAACGAATTTCTTCAACATCGGCATCTTCTAAGCCGCCAGCACCGCGTTTAATTGCGCGTTCGACATTGTCTTTAGGCACATTGGCATTGAATGCTTTATCTATGGCAAGCCGTAGCCTAGAGTTTGCATTAATATCGCCGCCTCCTAGGCGCGCAGCCATAGTGATTTCACGAATTAATTTGGTAAATAATGTTCCGCGTTTTTTATCTTGAGCACCTTTGCGGTGTTGAATATTTGCCCATTTACTATGTCCTGCCATTGGATTTGCCTTGTTAAATTTTAATTAAAAAAGTATATCAAAATTGAGGAAGTTGCTCATTGTAGAAATCGTAGTTTTTGATGTTCATTGCTAGGGCCTGTTTACATTTGATTTACCGTAACGAAAAAAGCAGGGATTCTGCTAGAGTTTTCCCAAATTTGAGGAGAATACTAGACCGTATTTGACGAAAATTTGGGGGAACTCTAGCTAATCTTATGCTTTTTGCAGTAGGTAAATCAAATGTAAACAGGCCCTAAATCTCTGTGATTTCGTGAGGCTTTACTTTCGGCTGTTGTCGCACTCGAATGCTGAGTTCACGCAATTGTTCTTCGCTAACTGGGGTAGGCGCAGAGGTAAGTGGACAACTTGCTGTTTGAGTTTTTGGAAATGCAATAACATCACGAATTGAAGTTGCACCAGTCATCAACATAATGAGTCGATCTAAACCTAAGGCAATGCCGCCGTGTGGTGGGCAGCCATATTTAAGCGCTTCGAGTAAGAAACCAAATTTTTCTTGTGCTGCCGTTTCATTAATTCCAAGCAATTCAAATACTACTTTTTGCATTTCAGTACTATGAATACGAATGGAGCCACCACCTAATTCAATTCCGTTGAGCACGACATCGTAAGCACGGGAAAGAATAGTGCCAGGATATGCTTTCAGTTCATTGACAGATTGGATGTTAGGTGCGGTGAATGGGTGATGGAGTGGTTGCCAAAGACCAGTTAATGGATCTTCTTGAAACATCGGGAAATCCACAACCCACAATGGTTTCCATTCACCAGTTAATAATTTTAGATCATGGCCTAATTTGATGCGTAATGCACCTAAAGCATCGCTAACAATATTAGCTTTATCAGCACCGAAGAAAATAATATCGCCAGTTTGTGCGTTGACTCGTTGTAAAATCGCTTCGATGACATCATCAGGTAAAAATTTAAAAATCGGCGATTGCAATCCATCGATACCAGCTTCTCGTTGATTGACTTTGATATAAGCGAGACCTTTCGCACCATAGATACTGACATACTGGGTGTAATCATCAATTTCTTTGCGACTTAATGCTTCACCATTTGGCAGCCTAATGCAGTGACGCGATGATTCGGATCATTAGCAGGTCCGCTAAATACTTTAAATTCAACTTGTTCAACTAAATCGGCAATGTCAACTAATTCAAGTGGAATACGAAAATCGGGTTTATCACTACCAAAACGTTCCATAGCTTCTGCATAGGTCATGCGTGGGAACGGATTAGGCAATTCAACTTTTAATAGCTGCGCAAAAATTTCTCTGATTAACCCTTCAGTCCATTGTTGAATTTGTGCTTCATCGATAAAGGATGCCTCAATGTCAAGCTGAGTAAATTCAGGTTGTCGATCGGCACGCAAATCTTCATCGCGAAAACAGCGAACAATTTGATAATAACGATCAATGCCCGACATCATTAATAATTGTTTAAATAATTGTGGTGATTGCGGCAAAGCAAAAAATTCACCTGGATGGGTACGACTAGGTACTAAATAATCACGTGCACCTTCAGGTGTTGCTTTAGTTAGAATGGGGGTTTCAATATCTAGGAAGCCATGTCGATCCAAATATTGGCGAATAAAATGTGTTGCTTTAGCGCGAAATTGTAACCTTTGACGCATTTCATTGCGTCTTAGATCTAAATAACGATATTTAAGTCGCATTTCTTCGCTGACGGAATAATGAGTGTCTAGCGGGAAAGGTGGCGTTTCTGAGCGATTTAAAATTTCAAGTGTATTGATTTTGATTTCTGTTTTGCCCGAAGGAAGTTCTAAATTTTCAGTACCTGTTGGACGTGCACATACAGTTCCACGAACGGAAATGACATATTCGCTACGTAATGTTTCCGCCAATGAAAAAAGCTCTGCAAGTTCGGGATTAAAAACTAATTGCACAATTCCTTTGCTGTCACGTAAATCGATAAATAACACCCCGCCGTGATCGCGGTATCGATGTATCCAGCCGCAGAGTTGAACTTCTTGGCCGATTAGGGATTCGTTAATTTCGTTGCAATAATGAGTTCGCATGGGGGTTACTCGTCGTTAGTTGAATTAGAGTGTGTTTCCGGTGTTTTTTCGCTGATTTTATCGGCTGAATCTTTGTTTGCCTCTGGTATGGTTTTTGTTTCTTCAGAAGATTTGGTGCTTTCAGCTGATTTTTTATCAGAGTTTTTAAAGTCAGTGACATACCATCCCGTGCCTTTTAATTCAAAATGCGGAGATGAGACGATTTTTTCAAGGTTACCATGGCAATGGGGGCACTCAGTTTGTAGAGGGTCGCTGAATTTTTGTATGAATTCAAGTGTTCGATGACAAGATTGACATTTGTATTCATAGATAGGCATGCTAAATCTCCGCTATTTTTAATAAGCGTTATATATTAGAACCTATCGAAGGAAATCACAAATCATGCGCACCACAAAATTATGGTTAGCTACCTTAAAAGAAGCGCCTGCCGATGCTGAGTTAATCAGCCATAAATTGATGTTAAGAGCAGGATTAATTCGCAAATTATCTTCAGGATTATATACCTGGCTTCCCTTGGGGCTCCGGATATTGGAAAAAGTAAAAAACATTGTCCGTGAGGAAATGAATCGAATTGGAGGACAAGAAATTCTGATGCCGGCAATTCAGCCAGCAGAGCTTTGGCAAGAAACTGGACGCTGGGATCAATTTGGCGCATTGCTGCTTAAAATTTCTGATCGTCATTTGCGTGATTTTTGTTTTGGCCCAACGCACGAAGAAGTAGTGACGGATTTGATTCGTCATGACATTAAAAGTTATAAGCAATTGCCACTTACGGTTTATCAAGTGCAGACAAAATTTCGTGATGAAATCAGGCCGCGATTTGGTGTGATGCGCGCGCGCGAGTTTTTAATGAAAGATGCTTATTCGTTTCATACTAACAAAGCTTCATTACAGGAAACTTATGATGATATGTATCGTGCGTATATGCAGATTTTTACCCGTTTAGGATTAGAGTTCAGAGTGGTGTTAGCCGATACGGGCAGTATTGGTGGCAGTGCTTCGCATGAATTTCAGGTATTGGCAGCTTCGGGCGAAGATCAAATTGCTTTTAGTGATCAAAGTGATTATGCCGCTAATGTGGAATTAGCTGAAAGTTTAGCGCCAGCTAATCAGCCTAGTGCCCCACAAATGGAACTTTCATTGGTAGATACTCCAAATCAGCGAACCATTAGTGAAGTAGCACAGTTTCTAAATATTGTGCCAGAAAAAATGATTAAGACTTTAATTGTTAAAGGCGCATCAACACCATTGGTTGCACTCGTCGTGCGTGGTGATCATGAAATTAATCCAATTAAAGCGGAGAAATTATCAGAAGTGAGCTGCCCACTGAGTTTTGCAAGTTTAGAAGAAGTGCAAAATGTTTTAGGATGTGAAACGGGTTTTCTTGGACCGCTGGGTTTACAGATCCCTGTGATTGCGGATCGTGATGCGTTGTGTTTGAGTGATTTTGTTTGTGGAGCAAATCAAACTGGCCGACATTATCAAGGTGCAAATTGGGATAGAGATTTGCCGCAGCCGATGGTTGCAGATTTACGTAATGTGGTTGCTGGCGATTTAAGCCCTGATGGCAAAGGAACATTGAAGATAGCCCGTGGCATTGAAGTCGGACATATTTTCCAGTTGGGATCCAAATATAGTAAAAGTATGAATGCTTTATTTGTGGATGAAAAAGGAGATTTGTTGCCGATGGAAATGGGATGTTATGGCATTGGTGTATCACGAATTGTAGCAGCAGCAATTGAACAGAATCATGATGAGCGCGGAATCCTGTGGTCTGCTACGATGACGCCATTTCAAGTTGCATTGATTGGTATTAATGCACATATATCTCTGAAAGTTTATCAAGCATGTGAAGCGCTTTATAACCAACTCAAAGCTGTTGGAATTGATGTGTTGTGGGATGATCGCGATGAGCGTCCAGGCGTAATGTTTGCTGATATGGATTTAATTGGTATTCCACATCGTTTGGTGTTGAGTGAAAAGAATTTGAGTGCTGACATGGTTGAGTATAAGGCGAGAAATGCTACTGAAACACAAATGATTAAGTTAAATAGTGTAGTGGAGTTTTTAAAGAAATTATAAAAATTTATTATCGAGAAATGAAACATGGATTTTAATCTCACCGAAGAACAAAAAGCGTTCCAACAATTAGCGCGTGATTTTGCGGAAAAAGAATTTGCTCCTTATGCTAAAACTTGGGATGAAGAAAATATTTTTCCAGTTGAAACATTACGCAAAGCGGCGAGCTTAGGCTTAGCGGGTATTTATGTTAGCATTGAAGTAGGTGGTACGGGGCTTTCACGCGCCGATGGCGCAATGATTTTTACCGAGTTGTCACGCGCTTGCATTTCTACCGCGGCCTATTTGTCGATTCATAACATGGTATGTTGGATGATCGATTGTTTTGGCACAAAAGAGCAAAAACAACACTATTTACCGCGATTATTAACCATGGAATTGCTAGCAAGTTACTGTTTAACTGAACCGGATGCAGGTTCCGATGCGGCGTCGTTAAAAACATCTGCAGTGAAAGAAGGTGATGATTATATTTTAACTGGATCTAAATGTTTTATTTCTGGTGCTCCAGTTAGCGATATTTATTTGTGCATGGTAAGAACAGGACAAGAAGGGCCAAAAGGAATTTCTTGTGTGATTGTTGAAAAAGGCACAGAAGGGTTAAGCTTTGGTAAGCGCGAAGATAAATTAGGTTGGCATAGTCAACCGACTGCGATGGTGTTTTTTGAAAAATGCCGAGTGCCAAACAAAAATCGCCTGGGTGAGGAAGGGCAGGGGTTTAATATGGCACTTTCTGCTTTAAACGGTGGACGGATCAATATTGCAGCTTGTTCGTTGGGTGGAGCGAGTTATTGTTTGGAAAGAGCACAAACCTATATGCAGGAACGTCATCAGTTTCAAAAAAGGTTAGCCAATTTTCAAGCGTTGCAATTTAAGATTGCCGATATGGCGACTCAGTTAGAAGCTGCAAGGTTAATGGTATATCGCGCTGCTTTTGCGTTAGATGAAAAACATCCTGAAGCTCCCATGTGGTGTGCGATGGCTAAACAGCTTGCCACTGATTATGGTTTTGAAATTTGTAATCAGGCATTACAAATTTTTGGTGGTTATGGTTATTTGAGTGAATACCTGATTGAAAGGTACTTTCGTGACCTTAGGGTTCATCAAATTTTGGAAGGAACTAATGAAATTATGCGTTTGATTGTTGCGAGACGGTTGTTGGATTTATAGTCATTATTTCCTTCGATTTGTAGCAGTATGTTACAATCGGCGTTTGTCTAGAGATAAATAATGAAGAAGAGCATTTTTTTACTTAACCTTTTGATAGGTTGTTTTATATTCCTCTGTGTTAATGCTGCTGCAGCTAATCCTCCCAGTCGGGTAGCTAGATTAAGTTACTTTAATGGCCAGGTAAGTTTTTGGCCGGCTTCTTTAAAAAAATGGGTTTTGCCGACAATAAATCGACCCCTTATTGCCAGTGATAGATTATGGAGTGATAGCAACGGAAAAGTAGAATTACAATTAGGCGGAGCTGCAGTTCGTCTTGGCGCAAAAACTAGTGTTAGCATACTCAAATTAAATGATCATATTGCGCAATTTAAGCTGGATCAAGGAACATTAAATTTAAAAATTAAGAATATAAAATCTACTCAAGCTTACGAAATTGATACATCAAATATTGCTTTTTATGTGCGTAATCCGGGTGATTATCGAATTGATGTCGATAGGTTCTCGACTACAGTTAGTGTTCGAAGTGGAAAAGGGAAGGCGTATGGTGTTTGGGCAGTTTACGCTACTGTTAATGCGCAGCAATCTTGTCGTTTTACCGGAGTGAACTTAAGAAATTATCAATGTTTTCCATTGGGACTTCCTGATAGCTTTGATCGCTGGTGTCTCGAGCGTGAGAATCGTCCTCGTGCCAATATTTCTATTCGTTATGTTTCTCCAGAAGTTATTGGTTATGAAGACTTAGATACTTATGGAACATGGCGTGTTGTTAGCGGCTATGGAAATGTGTGGATGCCAAATCGTGTTACACCAGGTTGGGCGCCTTATCGTTTTGGCCATTGGGTTTGGATTGAGCCATGGGGATGGACATGGATTGATAATGAACCGTGGGGTTTTGCCCCATTCCATTATGGACGTTGGGTGAATGCGAATAGAATCTGGTATTGGGTGCCTGGTCGTATGAAAGCAAAGCCTGTGTATTCACCCGCTTTGGTTGCATTTGTAGGTAATAGCCATCTTCGATCACAAAGTGGTGTGTCATTGGTTGCTTGGTTTCCTCTTGGACCCGAAGAGGTTTATAGGCCGGCTTATAAA
The DNA here is from genome assembly GCA_963844535.1 of uncultured Gammaproteobacteria bacterium. GTDB lineage: Bacteria > Pseudomonadota > Gammaproteobacteria > CAWJOP01 > CAWJOP01 > CAWJOP01. The sequence continues at coordinate 128,497 of CAWJOP010000005.1, forward strand.
GTGAGTCGAGATTATTTTGTTGAAATTAATCGCAGTAACACCACGCTTAATAATACCTATATCTCTAATCAATATAATAATGTGGTTACCACGAAAGTGGTTTACGTTAATCAATCAGTACCTAATGCAATTAGTGTAGTGCCTGCGCCTGTTTTTACTCAGGCAAAACCAGTTTCACAAGCGGTGGTTTCAGTTCCTCAACAATCTCTTGCAAAAGAATCGGTAAAAACAGCTCCAACTGTTGTACCTACACAAGAGAGTATTGTAGGTAATAAAGTAGCGCCTCCTGTAACACCCCCTCCTGTAGTTGAGCAAAAACCTGCAGAGAATCTAAAGCAACCAATACAATCGAAACATGCTGAAAAAGAAGCTGAAAAACCTGTTGTGACTTCTCCTGAATCACATGCTGTTGAAAAAAAGGTAGAAGCGCTAGAAAAGTCTGTGGTTGAGAATAAACCTGTAGAACCACCAAAAGAGCCTATTGAAAAACCTGTAGAAAAATCGATGGAAAAGCCGAGTTTGGAAAATAAGCCACCATTAGAAGTTTCTCCTATTGAAAAACCGGCCACTGAAAATAAATCCAAACCCGAAATTAAGCCGCTGGTAGAAAAATCGGCAGAGATTGAAAAATCACCTGAAAAACCTACGGAAGTTGAGAAAGTCCCTGAAAAACAAAAATCGGTGGAACCTCCAACTGTTCAAGCACCACCACCTCCCCCACCAGAAGAAAAGGCAAAATCTATTGAAAAACCGGAAAAACAGCCAGAAGAAATAGGCGGAAATCAACCACTGGCTTCAGAAGCGGGGCCGCAAAAGCCTAAGGAATTAAAAGAACCTCAAGAAGAGAAAAAAGAGGAGTCGGTAAAAGCAGAGGCTGAGAAGCCGGCAGTATAAACTAGATTTCTTTAACATGGCCGGCTTGGTGTAGGGAATTGTGCCAGAGATGTGCGCAAGCATTTTTTGAGAAGGTAGCGTATAAGTTAAAACTAAGCGTCCCCTCTCCCAGCCCCAAAGCGTAAAAAAATCTTCGAGTTTTATCCTGGGAGAGGGACAGGGTGAGGTATCAACACATAATTCACATCACGTCGTCCTCGCGCGAGATTGCCCTCAATAGGGGAAGGAGCACTGAACTTTCGCAATCGAGTCGTGAGGATCCAGATACGATAATGAAAGGATCCTCTGGTTATCGTGTCTGGATCCCTGGTCTTCGGCCATGAACACACCTATCTCCTCTCGCTATCGCGAATGGCCTTCGCCAGGGACGACGGTATCTAGATTATGCGTCGATACCTCAGGGAACAGGGAGAGGGGACGCTTATTTTAACTTTTACTTCGCTTCAATTTTGACACGATTCCCGTGGTGTAGGGGATATTAAAAGTTGTTTCTTCTCTTGCTCCACGATAAACTACGCGATTGCCTTAGGTCGCTGGGGCAGGTTTTTTTAGGAGAAACAATATGAGTAACCCATTTGAACTCGTGGTAGAACGACGCGAAATAAAGGGCAAAGGTGCGAGCCGCCGCCTCCGTCGAATCGATGATAAAGTTCCTGGTATTTTGTATGGGGGAGAAGAAGCGCCTGTACAGCTTGCTATTTTGCATAAAGACTTAATTAAAGCATTAGAAAATCCAGCATTTTATTCACATATTTTAACAATTAAGCTTGATGGTAGCGATCAAAAAGCTATTTTAAGAGATCTGCATCGTCACTCATACAAGCCGCGTATTTTACACTTTGATTTGCAACGCATTTCTGCCAAACAAAAAATTCATATGCAAGTGCCATTACATTTTGTTGGCGAAGACATTGCACCTGGTGTTAAGCAAGATGGTGGGATTATTTCTCACTTAATGGCAAGTGTAGAAGTTTCCTGTTTGCCAGCTAATTTGCCAGAATTTATTGAGGTAAATGTTTCAGAGCTGGGATTAGATAAATCTATTCACCTCTCTGATCTTAAGCTGCCAAAAGGTGTTGAGTTAACTACTGCTATCGCAGCAGGTACTGAACGAGATGTGGCGGTAGTCAGTATCCATTTACCGCGTGCCGCTTTGGTAGCAGAGGAAGAGACGGGAGCGCCAGAAACACCAGTAGCCCCAGAAGCTATTAAACAAACTGCCGAAGAATCTAAAGAATAATCGTTGGTTTCATGACTGCCACGCCTCGCATTGCGTTAATCGTCGGCCTTGGTAATCCAGGCGCTGAATATGAAAGGACGAGACACAATGCGGGTGCTTGGTTTGTCGAAGCCATTGCCAAGCAGCATCATGTACAGTTTAAACGTGAACCTAAATTCTCTGGTCAGGTAGCCAAAATTCAAGTTGACGATGATATTTGTCATCTGTTCTTACCAACTACTTTCATGAATCAAAGTGGTCAAGCAGTTTATGCGCTATCTAAGTTTTATCGAATTCCTTGTGAATCTATTTTAGTTGCGCACGACGATCTGGATTTACCGGTAGGAACTATTCGTTTAAAACAAGGAGGTGGAGATGGCGGACATAATGGACTTAAAAATACTACCGAACGTTTAGGAAGTAAGGATTTTCTTAGATTACGCATTGGTATTGGCCATCCAGGTCACCGTGATCGAGTATTAAATTACGTATTGCAAACACCTCGGCAAGAAGAAGAAATTGAAATTCGCGCAGGGTTAGAGCGTGCTTTGAATTTATTGACAGAAATTGTTCGCGGAGATTTGCAGAAAGCGATGCAAAAACTTCATTAGAGTTCTTGCATAGCCTGCAGCCTACGTGCCGCGACTTGTTCGTGGGATCCATGGATCCCACTCCATGGATTCCGCGGACAAGCCGCGGAACGTAGGATTTGAAATGAATTGTCAACACATCCATTAAGAGATTTAAATTATGGGATTTAATTGCGGAATTGTAGGGTTGCCTAATGTTGGTAAATCTACTTTATTTAATGCGTTAACTAAAGCTGCTATTGATGCAGCAAATTATCCATTTTGTACCATTGAGCCTAATGTGGGTATGGTTGCAGTTCCAGATCCTAGGTTAGATGCCATTGCTAAGATTGTTAATCCAGAGCGGGTGATTCCTACCACCATGGAATTTGTTGATATCGCTGGATTAGTAGCGGGTGCTGCTGAGGGGCAGGGTTTGGGTAATAAGTTTCTTGCACATATTCGTGAGGTGGATGCAATTGCGCATGTGGTACGTTGTTTTGATGATGAAAATATTGTCCATGTTGCCGGACATACTGATCCTATTCGAGATATTCAAATTATTAATACCGAATTAGCGTTAGCCGATTTGGATACAGTTGAAAAGGCATTAAATCGGGTAGCGCGCGCCAGTAAATCAGGCGATAAAGCAGCGCTTTTAGAAAAAGAGGTACTTGAAAAAGTACAGAGGGGATTAAATGAAGTGATTCCTGCTCGGGCATTGAATCTAGATGCATCGGCATTGAGTGTGATACGGCCATTACAGTTATTAACGGCAAAACCCATGCTCTATATTGCCAATGTAGCTGAAAATGGATTTAGTGAAAATGCTTATGTGAAAGCAGTTCAAGATTGGTCTTTACAAGAAAATGCGCAGCTCATTGTAGTTTGTGCCGCGCTGGAAGCTGCAATCGCCGAATTAAGTGAGGCAGAAAAAATAGAATTTTTAAAAGATGTTGGTTTAACTGAAACAGGATTAGCGCGTTTAATTCGTGTTGGTCATAAGTTGTTGGGATTGGGCGTATTTTTTACTGCAGGAGTTAAAGAAGTGCGTGCGTGGACATTTAGGTTGGGTTCATCTGCACCACAAACCGCTGGCCGCATTCATACTGATTTTGAAAAAGGTTTTATTCGCGCTGAAGTCATTTCTTATCATGATTTTATTCAATATAACGGTGAGCAAGGCGCAAAAGATGCTGGTAAGTGGCGGTTAGAAGGTAAAGATTATATTGTGCAGGATGGCGATATCATGCATTTTCGGTTTAATGTTTAAAATTTACGGTTCGTTTAAAGAATTTACTTATTAATTTGAATAAGAGCAACGGAAAATAGATAAGGGATATGGATCATATTTTTGCCGATAATTTAAAATATTCTAAGACAGCTAAAAGGAAAGCTGTAAAAATTATTCATGATAGAATTTTGCAATATAATCCTCAAAATGAGCAGGATGAAATCTATGCTTTTATGGAAGTTGTGCAGAAAATAACCTTATCAGCCCTTAGCCGATCAAATTTTTTCCAGCAAGCTGCATTACGAGGCGCTACTTGTTTATGCCTTTTTTATGGGTTACCCAGATTTTCTAAGGATCTGGATTTTATGTTATATGAACCTAATAAGAATTTTGAAATTCAAAATTTTATTAATGAAATCAAAAAAGAATTTTCTATTTATAGTGAAGCATTTCCGCAGGCATATATAAAAGCAATTGATGTGAAATTGGACGTAGATACCTTTCCTCTTGATGGTGCGAAAATTGAAAATAAAAAGTTAATTTTTCCCAAACCGTTCTCAATAGTTTCTCATACTATGCCCAGTTTATTTGCCGGAAAGCTAAATGCTTTGTTAGATAGGCAATATCCTAAAGGAAGCGATTGGTATGATTTTATCTGGTATGTGAACAGAAAATCTCACATTAATATTGAATTCCTTCAAAGTGGATTACAAAAAAATGCACTAGAAAAAAACTTAAATAAAACTGTTCTTTCAGCAAAGCCAGATCTAAAAATAAATCATCAGTGGATAATTGATGCGCTGATACAAAAAATTGAAAACACTGATTGGGAAGAAGCTAAAAATCAGGTGGTTAATCTTGTAAGGCCGAAATATCGTCCGAGTCTAGAGCTTTGGAACCAGGAGTTTTTCTTGCATTATACTCAGGCCATGAAGGAATATTTATTGTAAAAACCCAACCTCCCGTGAGGCTGGGTTTTTACAATAAGTCGAGTATAACTTAAGCTATTTTTCATGCGTAATATTTCACGCCTAAGTAAAGGCCGTCAAAAGCAAGCTTGTTCGTATTGCCATTGGATAAAAAATCTGTAGCAGTTCGAGGATCAATAACTGCGGTATTATCTACCGCGTTGAAATAATTAGTGATTTGATAGCCTGCCTCAAATACTAATGCAGATTTACAACGAGGATTGACGATGTAGGTATAATCTCCGCCCAATTTTGCTTCAAGCACCGGGATAATCCGTGTGCTTGAATTATTTTTGGAGATAAAGGTAACTGTAGATACTGTTCCACTAGCACCAGTAGCATTATAGTGACTATCTATTTTACCAACCAGTAACGATGTGTTTAAGTTAGCATCTAAGCCAAATCCACTACTTAAGCAATAACGAGCATCGACACCCATTCGAGGACCTATACCTTTAACTTGACTGTTGAAGTCCTGAGTGCCTGAGACCGGGAATGAAGCATTATATGCAAAGGTTTTAAGGGAGGCGCTAATATTGGCGTAACGTAGGCCAGCAAACATACGCATATCATATACACCTGTGGTGAAACGCTGGCCTGCCTCTAAATCAACAACGTTCAGCGCGGATTCTGATTTGCCTTCAACGGAAGCAAATTGATTATCATTCAAAAGAGTAGCCAATGGAAGAACAGTGACAAAAGCGGTTTCAGTACTACCAGGATTACTAGAACTAATATCATTGATATTTAAATGTGTATAGCCTAGGGTTAAATCGTTACCTGTGCAGGGGAATAGATAACCTACCTGTGCATAGACACCCCAATCATAACTCGGATCGACGGTTAAATTCTGTAGATCACCTAGCGGAAAATTGGTGGGGCTTAGGATTACTGTTGCGTAATTTGAATCAGCATTCTTTGAACGTAGGTATAATGCATCAATACCCACTTTAAAACCGCCTTTTTGACTTGGGATTAAAACACTATTATCCGCTGCGAATGCTAATGAAGTTACACCTAGTGTGGCTAATGCAAAGGCTAAAGGCTTTATGTTATTCATGGTATTTCCCTATTTAAATGTATCCTAAAGATTATGCGAAAATAATAAAGTTTTACGGATAAGTTTGTAAACAAAGGTTTAAAATTTATTTATTAAAGTTTTTACAAAATCTTATTTGCCCGCGCTACTCCTAAGAATTTTATCGCTTTGTATACCCAGAAATAAAGTGGTATAAAGCTGTTATTTAAAATCACAAAAGGGACTTTTATCATGTGCTTTGGCAATAAAATATTCGGTTTTTCATTTTTACGCAATGCATTAATTTCAAAGAAGTTTCCATTTCAAAAAATTATTTATTTAAAAGCAGTACTTATTATTTTTTTAATGTCAGCTTGTTTGCCTGCACAGGCGATGTCGTTCGATTGGACTACTCCTGGGCCTAACAATCAATGGAATAACAGCGCGAATTGGACACCAACAGGTGTACCAGGATTAAATCCTTCTCCTTTTGATAATGCGACGATTGGTACGGGTAGTACAGTTACTACGGCTCAGATTAATACAGGAGAAAGCTTCACGTTGGATACTTTAACATTTAATAGCTCTTCGAGTGTTTATGAGGTTGCAAACCAAGGTAGTTTGACGTTAGCAGGTGCTGGTGTTTTTAACACCGGTAGTGGTTTCGGTCCGGATATTTTTTCATCTAACGTACTAATTTTTAAGAATAGTGCTAGCCTGGGATCTGATGTAACTATTTTTAATAGTAATGGTATAGTGAATTTTGAGGATAATAGTGTAGGAGGCTTAGGGGAAACAGCGATCATTAATAATAACGGTGGTGCAGTAAATTTCGAGAATAACAGCACGGCAGGAAACGGCACTCTTTCTAATAATATTGCTACTGCTACGGTAAATTTCCAGAATAACAGCACGGCGGCGAGCGCGACTATTTTTAATGATGGCATCGTTAACTTCCAAGATAACAGCTCACCAGCAAATGCAGCTATTCTGTTCCTTACTTTTGGTGTGGTTAACTTTGAAAATAGCAGTCCGTCGACGGTTTACAATGGTGTTATTAATAGCCTAGTTGGTCCAGGAACTATCAATAAAATCGGTGCTGGTGTATTAACTTTTTTAAATGCTAGCCCCTCTTTTACAGGCACTACGAATATCAATGCAGGCACTTTAGCTATAGGGGATGTGACCCATCCAGCAGCGTCTTTAGGTAACAGTAGCAGTGTGATGAATGTTAATTCAAGTGGAACATTATCAGGTTACGGAAGTGTTGGAGGTAACGTGGTAAATGATGGGACGGTCGATCCAGGTTCTGGCGCGTCGGTAGGTATATTAAGTATAGGTGGAACTTATACACAACAGTCTGGGGGTACCTATGCGGTTCAAGTCACACAAGCGGGTACGAATGATAGCCTCACGATTACAGACACTGCGACGCTAGCTGGAACGCTCGCCATTAACGATATCGGAACGGGTTTTTTAGCGGGTCATACCTATCAACTGTTAACAGCCAGTAGCCTTGGTGGCACCACATTTTCTGGCGTAGATCTCAACGGTCTTTCCTCCCATCCCTTTGTGACAACCACTGTCACGTATCCCGGAAATGATGAAGTAGATTTGGTTATGAGCTTAAATAATGCTGCCTTTGCATCAGCATCAGTGACACCCAATCAACAATCGGTGGCCAATTATCTGTTGGTAACCGGTGGCACTCCAGGAACACAAGCCTTGCTCTCGACACTAACTACCAATGCAGCTTTTCAAGCCGCCATGGATCAAATATCGGGCGCTACTTATGCTAACCAAACGATGGCGATTGCCCATGTGGGAAATTGGTTTGAACGAGAACTTGATAATCGATTGCTGGCGTTTCCAAGCTGCAGTCAACCATGTTGTATCTGTCCTAATGGGATGTTGAATTACAAAAACTGTAATCAAGCCAGAGGGGGTTGGATATCTGCTTATGGCGGAGAAGATAATATCCATTCAGATCAGGTGAGTGGTTTGACGACGGATATGGGTGGTGTTGCAGCAGGCTATGAATGGCCATTCAATTGCTGTCAAGGAAAAATAGGCGTAGCTGCAGGGTATACACACTTTAAAGGTGATGCGACAGAATTGGAAAGTGGAACGAATAAAGGGGAACTTTTTCAGGCGGGTCTGTATGGTCGTTATGAACAAGATTGCTGGTTGTTGGGTATATCGGTGGATGCAGGTGTGACCAATGATTTAACGACTGAGCGTCAGATTCAAGGTGCAACAGGTATCGTGACACCAAAAGGAAACTACCGAGCCCATGTGATTTCAGAACAAGCAGTAGCAAGTTATGACGTGTTAGGTCGAAAACGCTGTTGGAAACTACGACCATTTGTGGGATTTCTCAATCAACAAGTGAATCGAGAGAGTTTTACCGAAGAAGGGAATTCAGGGTTTGAGCTTAATGTGGGTAGTGGTACTTATCACAGTGCCAGAAGTCAGTTAGGTGTGTTATGGGAAGCGCCAATAAGCAGTTGTGTTAGGCCTTTTGCATCAGCTGATTGGGAACATGAATTTGCAGATCGGAACAGTGATTTTAATGCAAGTTTAGTCGGAGTAAGCTCGCCAGCGACGTTCCAGGTTGTAGGCCAAGAAGTGGGTCGAGATTCCGCCGTAGTGAGGGCAGGATTATTGTTGGCACAACAAAATAATTTCAATATTTCTTTAGTCTACCAAGGCCAATTTGCGAAAGAATGGCAAGAAAATGGTGGGCTCTTAGAAGCATCACTTCGGTGGTGAAAAAAGGAAAGGGTGAATTACAGTGCTCTTTAATAGGTTACCAACGCCGATCCCCAAGCAAAGCCGCCGCCAAAGCTTTCTAATAATAAACGGTCGCCACGTTGAATGCGGCCGTCGCGAATCGCTTGGTCTAGCGCTGTAGGTATTGAAGCTGCTGAAGTGTTACCGTGCTTATCCAGTGTAATAACGACTCGATCCATCGACAAATTGAGATGTTTGGCCATCGTAGTAATAATGCGCAGATTGGCTTGGTGTGGGATTAGCCAATCAATCGCCTCTTTTTCAAGTTGATGGGCGGCTAATGTTTCATTGAGGATATTGGCTAACTGTTGGATGGCAATTTTAAATACTTCGCGGCCTGACATTTTAAGGTGAACTTTTTCATCCGTTCCTAATCCTAAACGGCTTGGCATATAGAGAGAATCTTTGTATTTTCCATCAGCATGCAGATGAGTTGAATGAATACCTGGCGTTTCGCTCGCTGTCAGAATCAATGCGCCTGCGCCATCAGCGAATAGAATGCAAGTAGTGCGGTCTTGCCAGTCAATCAATCGTGACATCACCTCGCTGCCGACGACTAAAGCACAGCGCGATGTGCCAGTACGAATAAATTGGTCAGCAACGCTCAATGCATAGTTAAAGCCTGCACAAGCTGCCGTGACATCAAAAGCAGGACAACCAGAAATTCCTAAGCGTTCTTGTATTAGACAAGCAGTGCTAGGAAAAATTCGGTCGCCAGTTGAGGTAGCGACAATAATTAAATCGATATCATGCGGTGAAATTTGCGCAGCTTCAATCGCCTTTTGTGCAGCTAAATACCCCATACTGGAAGCGGTTTCATCTTTTGCCGCAATGCGCCTTTCGTGAATGCCAACTCGCTCCACGATCCATTCATGCGAAGTATCGATGATTTTTTCCAACTCTTGATTGGTGAGGATTTTTTCTGGCAGATAACTACCGCTGCTGGTGATTTTTGCGTAATTCATAAACTTAGTTTTTTCCCAGAAGCTGGCCGACCCGAGTAGCAATACGTTCGGGCACGTTTTGTTTAGCTTCAATAATTGCTTCTTCAATTGCATGCGCATAGGCAACAACATTTGCGCCGCCGTGACTTTTAATCACAATGCCTTGTAAGCCAAGCAAGCTAGCGCCATTATAGCGCGCGGGATCAATTCGTTTGCGGACGTTCTTTAATACTTGCATCGCTGCTAGGGCTGAGAGCTTAGTAAACCAATTACGTGAAAAGGCTTCTTTAATGTATTGAGCAATAATCCAAGCTAATCCTTCACTAGATTTTAACATAACATTGCCAACAAATCCGTCGCATACAATAATATCGGCGTTGCCCTTATAAATATCGTCACCTTCGACAAAACCAATATAGTTAATTTCCGGTGTGTCTAACAGCAATTGTGCTGCTTTTTTTACTGGTTCATTGCCTTTAATTTCTTCAGTTCCTACGTTAAGTAACCCCACGCGTGGTTTTTCAAGCCCTTCAATTGCTGCAGTTAGCACCGATCCCATGACCGCAAATTGAAATAGATGCTCAGCGCTATTGTCTACATTAGCGCCAAGATCGAGCACTCTAACCTTGCTGGTTGGGTGAATGGTCGGTAAAGCGGCTACAATTGCTGGCCTGTCAATGCCAGGTAATGTTTTTAAGACAAACTTTGCAGTTGCCATTAAAGCACCGGTATTGCCTGCGCTCACACAGGCGTTTGCGGTTTTTTCTTTAACTAAATTAATTGCTACGCGCATTGATGAGTCTTTTTTGCTGCGCAAGGCGGCGACAGGCGACTCATTCATTTCCACTTGTTGGGAGGCATGTTGAATGGAAAGGCGTTCTGGTAGCCCCTGGGGACATTGCTGGGTAACCAAATCATGTAGGGTTTTAGTATCGCCTACCAGGATAAGGTTAAGATTAGGTTGTTCCCGCAGTACTTTAAGCGTGGCAGGAACCACAACGCGAGGACCCTGATCCCCTCCCATGGCATCAACTGCAATAGTAATCACAATCTATCTTAAGCTTCGCTACTTTGTTGGGTATCGCCAGTGACTTTTTTACCGCGATAATACCCACTTGCAGTGATGTGATGCCGACGATGGGTTTCCCCGGTTTTTGCATCAATTGATAAAGTAGGCTTGGTTAAACTGTCGTGCGCACGGCGCATGCCTCTTCTAGAGCGTGATTTGCGTGATTTTTGAACAGCCATAACGATTCCTCATTTTTTAAGTTTTGAGAGCGCCGCTTTAAACGGATTCTCAGTCGTGTTTTCTTGGGATGCTGATAATACCACAGAACAGCTATTTTGTGAGTGTTTAGCAATCAGCGGCAAGTTAAGTAAAATTTCATCTTCTACAATATCTTGAACCGCAACTAACTCGCCTTGCATTATAAGGGGTTCGTAGTTCTGCAGCCTAGAGATTTTTGTTTCGTCCATCATCGGGCTAAGTAGAACATTAATCGAAATTGGATAATTAAGGCTGTTCATACAGCGCTGGCAGGTGAGTATCAGCTCCGCATTAACCTGTAGATCAATAAAAATGTTTTGATCTTCATCCCGACTAAACTTCATACTTACGACAACTTCACCTTTTGGGTCAGCTAAAAATTCTTTCAGGCGCGACATTGTACTCAGCAATAAAGTGCCTTTTAGAATTGCGTTTTTTTCAGCTAGCCTTGATGGATTGATTAAATTAGGTAGTTGCTGGTCTAACATCAGTTAAGAATATACTTATTGTTTACAGGGTTTCAAGCTTGTTTTCATCTGGGATGTAAAATAAACTTCGATATACATTAAGAATAGGGAATTTATCAAAGTGTCAAAAATAAATTTATTTAAAGCAATAAAATATTTGGTTTTTGCAGCGCCATTCTTTGTTGTTCCTAGTATAGGGCATAGTGAAACTGCTAATATTTATACAGCTGCTGCATTAGATGCTAAAGAAAAGTATTTAACCAATCTTGCTGAAAAGCTGAACCAGTATCAGTTTGTGCCGCTAAAAGCGGGAAATACCACTCCTTCAGCGTGGATTATCAAAAATTCAACTGGCACGAATGTTGGGTTACTAAAATGTACTTCTGGCAATAATTTTGCTCAAGCTGAAATTGCCACTTATTCGCTTGGACGGTTGTTGAATTTTCCGGTTTATCCTGTAACTATCGGTGCGGATGTTAGTCCTGTACTGGCAAAACAACTTGGCATTACGCCGCAGGTTTGCGCTTTAAAAGAGTGGTTGGATAATTGGTCAATAGTCTATTGGAAGGCACAGGCCAATATCGCCAAGATTGTAAAAGAGAAACGTTATGATGCTTATAAAGCGAAAAACACTTTTTTATCTGGCACTGGGGATAACCGTAAACTTGCTGATACTTTAATGGGGCTCAATGATCTGAATCAGGTTAAAAATGATTCTATTCGTTTATCGTCTAATATTAAGACACGTAATGGTTCTCCATTAATTAACAATAAACCTACCTATTTTACCAGCACCCCAGTTTCTTTATTAGATATGGCTAGAGATTTAAGTAATATCATGGTGCTTGATGCCGTAATTGGCAATGGTGATCGTTTCCCGGGACTTAATTTAGAAATGCGATCAGCTATTAATAAAGTGATTATTAAAGATAAAGAAATTGTTGTTGTTCAGCCGCGGTTTTCTTCGCTTGATACAGGTCTTTCATTTAAAGGTTGGCAACCAACGTGGGGAAGACTGGAAGTCACTTATTATTTAAGACGGTTTGATCCGCAAATGATTAAACGTTTAACAACGTTACTTAAACAATTAAATCAGTTGACGCCGGCAGATTTAGCGACTGATAAATGGAGCTTTTTAAATTTTAAAACACAGATTAATTCTAAAATAACTGCTAGGGATTATTTAATTACTAATATTAAATGGGTATTGGATTTTGTGAAAAAAGTTGAGACCAAAACTCATCAAGAATTTATTCCCGATAAAACTTCTCCACATGATCAGGCTTATATCTAAGAGCTTGTTTAGAATCTCTAGAGAAACTCACTAAAATCAATCGTCGATTTTTTACCAATATCATCAAAATGATTTTCCAACCAGAACGCGCCTATTTTACGTCCTACTTCAAACAGTTGATCAATGCTATTTCCATGCCAATTAAATTTAGTAGGCAAACTAAACTCTTTCATGACTTCATCTGCTCGTATCATATGAATTAGTTTTTTCTGAATTTTTTCTTGATGTTCTTCTTTAATCCATCCCTTATCAAGTAGTTGAGTGACGAAAAAAATCGCACGCAATTCACGCAGCAGTGAAGAGTTAAAACTAATTTCATTAATCCGATTAGCAATATCGGCAGAATCAGTAGGAACATTATTTCGTACAATTGGATTAGTATGCACAATAATAATATCGTTTACTTGTGAGTTATAAATTAGCGGAAAAATAGCTGGATTTCCTATAAAACCGCCGTCCCAATAGTGTTGGCCGTTAATTTCTACTGCTTGATATATATTGGGTATGCATGCTGAAGCTAAGACAGTATCAACCGACAATTCGGTATTTTCGAAAATACGCAGTTTGCCTGATTCTACATTGGTAGCACAAAGGAACAGCTTGATGCAGTGGTCTTTTTTAATCAGGTCGAAATCAATTTTTTCTAACAGAATTGAACGAAGTGGATTGAAGTTGCAAGGATTAAGTACGTAAGGTGAATAAATCCGTGTAATTGCTTCAAGAGAAAGAAAGTATAAATGATCAAGGAATTCAATATTTGGTATTGTGTTGCATAAAAATTCTCGCATTGGATTAAATACAGTGCCAGAATGACTCAGAGCATTCCAAAATTCAGTTAATGCTTTACGTGCCTCTTCGTTACCACCTTTTTTCATACCATATGCTAGTACTACTGCATTAACGCTGCCGGCACTGGTAGCTGAAATGGAATCAATCAAAATTCTGCCATCTTCCAGAAATTTATCTAGCACTCCCCAAGTAAATGCACCATAGGCTCCGCCACCTTGTAGTGCTAGACAAACGTGCTTTTTTTTCACTACTTTACTAGATTTTTTGGTATTCATTTTTTAATACTCTACGCATTATTTTATTCGAGATTGTTTTAGGTAGTGCATCAACCAATACTAGGTCATATATTTTAAATAAAGGATTAAGAAATTTTTTAATAGCAGCTTGCAGCTCATTTTTTAGCTGTTCTTTATTAATTTTCTTAGTTGGCTGTGGTACGACGTAAATGACTAATTGACTTGGGCCACCGCCTTTCGGATTGATGGCTATTGCAGCAGCTTCTTTAATAGAGTGTACATTTATTAGGGCTCGTTCTATTTCAACTGAGCTTACCTTAATGCCGCCTAGATTCATGGTGTCATCTACTCGCCCTTGTAAACGATAAAATCCATTTTTGCAGCGTTCTATTCCATCGCCATGTCGACGCAGAATTTTCTTGGCAGTTAGTTTTGGCATATCTTTGTAATAAACTTGATGATGATCTTTATTCAGCAGACGTGTTGATAACCCAATAGAAGGTGGAATGAGTGCGACTTCGCCTTTATGGGTAAGCGCACCTTTTTCATCAAGAATAACTAAGTCCAAACCTAATGCTTTGCTGGTGAATGCAGCAGGAGCTGATGGTTGTAGTAGCGTGCTGGTAATATAAGCGCCACCAATTTCAGTTCCGCCACAGTATTCAATAATCGGTTGATAATTAGCGAGAGACATAAGATATAACATGTCGTCAACATTAGAGCATTCACCGGTTGAGCTAAATAATTTTATTGAGCCCCAGTCTAGGCCTTCCATACAAGCAGAATTGCGCCAAGTTTTTACGATAGTTGGTACAACACCTAATATATTAACTTTTGCATTTTGAACAAATGCGCCAAAACTTTTTTCCATCGGCGCGCCACCATAAATTGCTATCGTTGCCCGATTAATCAAGCTAGCGTAAATCAACCATGGTCCCATCATCCAACCCAAACTGGTTGGCCAACAGACAATATCTTTAGGTTCAATATTATGATGTAAATAACCATCGCCAGCGCATTTGATCGGCGTAGTATGCGTCCAAGGAATAGCTTTAGGTTCTCCGGTGGTTCCAGATGAAAATAAAATATTAGTTTCGTCATCAGGATTGCATGCAATCGGCGAAAAAGTTTTGTTTTTACTTAAAAAAACTTTCCAACTTAAATCTTGTTTGCGCAATTTTTGGCTTAAGGTTTTTTTAGCTGGAAGTACAATGGCTTTTGGCGCTTTGGCTTGAATGATTTTTTCATAAAGAGGTAAAATTTTTCCGTCGCGAATAAGTTTATCTTGGGTAAAGACTAATTTGGCATCAGCAATTTTGATACGCTCGGAAATTTCTTCAACCGCAAAGCTTTCTGCAATGGATACAACACAGCCTCCTGCTTTGATAATACCTAAATAAATAGCAACTGCTTCAGGAGTCATCGGCATGACAATTGCCGCTTTTTCATGAGGTTTAAGATAGCGAGGCAGGCTATTGGCAACTTGATTAGAAAGGGCGTTGAGTTGTTGATAAGTGATAGTTTTAAGTGCTCCTTTTTCAGCCTGATAAATAATGGCAACATCGGTTTTTTTCGCATTAAAACAACTATTGGCAATATTAAGCTTTGCACCTTTAAACCATTGCGGTGATTCTATAGTTTTGGCAATGTCCACCACTTGTTTATATGGGTTATCAAAAACAATATTTAGCTGTTTGGCCATAAGCTGCCAAAAATCTGCGTAATGGTTGTGTGACCATCGCTGAAATTTTTCATATTGCACACATTTTAATTTTTGCATCAGTTGTGCAATATGCGTTTTTTTGATTAAGGTTTTATTGGGTATCCAAGCAGGCCTTGGAATTTTTCCACAGTCAGGATAAACCGTTTCATACAATAATTTGTGGATTGCAAAATTAGTTTGGCGAGCGAGAATTTTTTGCGCAATTTTTTGCCATGCTTGTGGGCGAGGAAGTGTTTTTAAATAATTTAGGACTTCCTTGGCGATTTTTGTAGCTTTATTAGCGGGTAACCCTAGTCCCATTAATTTTGCCGGGAGCTGCTTTTCTTTAGTTCCTCGCGCAACTTGAGCGGTATTTTTCATAGCACGCGTAAGCTCCTTTTTTCCCCTGTGCTGTTAAGTATAGTCTATGGTTTGTTAGCTGTCTTAATGGAACTGTTGAAATCTCTACTATGCTGGCCAAAAAGCAATGATTTCCTGCGCTCCGCTGCTCACATATGTTTATATATGCTGCGCTGCGGTGCTCATAAATCATTGCTTTTTGTCACAGCCTAGCGAGATTTCAACAGTTCCTTAATCGATATATTGATAATAGGAAATTTTATTAATAGGTTGTTGCATTGCTACTACCGCTCTATAGTGCTCAACAGGTATAAAAGCATGTAAATTCCATTGCGCTGTCTCTAAAGGAGCCCCTTTGATATTAAGGATTTTTGCCGGCTGGTCTTCTTGCCAAATTACGTCAAAGTCCGCCAGGGAATAGGAAAGCCCCAGGCCAATAGCTTTAATAAAAGCCTCTTTGCAAGTCCAGATTTGATAAAATAGTGCACTTTGTTGTTCTGCCTTCGCTTTGATTAGCATTTGATATTCATAAGCGGAAAAAAAGTTTTTGGCCATTCCTTGATAATCAACGTCATGCTTTAAATATTCTACATCTATACCGATCTCAATATTTTTAGTTATGGCGTATAAAATACATTGATGGGTATGGGAAACATTAAAATGTAACCCAAGTGAATTTTGTTTGGGATCAAGCAAGGGTTTGCCATGAGATGTATAATTTAAGTTGATAGCTTTTGGAGTTACGCAAATATATTTTGCCAAAATTGAGCGTAATATACCCCGAGAAAGGAGGTAAGCTTGGCGATCTTTTTGGAAATAAAATCGTAATGCGTGATCTTGTTCTTCTGGGGTTAGCAAGTGCCAATATTCATCAGTTTGGTTGACCGTAGAAAAAGTAAAATACCAAATATGCACTTCGTTATTTTTTAGAAGTATAGGATAGGAATCTGGAGCGGCTTGCCATTTTGGTGGAGTTAGTTGGGGCATTTAGTAGTTTTGTAGTTGGAATCTCTTAAAAGAGTTTTGTTCATGTAATGAGCTTGCTATTTTAACATAAATTTTTCAAAAGAACTCTTTTTGCATTATACTAGTCAGAGTAAGTAATCTCCAATAATTTTTAGGAATAAAAATAATGCTTAATGGCTCAAAGATTACACTTCGTTTAACCAGAGCAACTGACTTACCTGCGCTTTATGTAAAGTGGCACGATGCCGAAGCGCGAGGTCCTTATTATCCTTTAGCTTTAGTGCCGGAACCTATATTTCAAAAAGAGTTTGCAAAAAACGGTTTTTGGTCTGATAGCTCACAGCGAATGTTGATTGTAGATAAAAAGGATAAGCTGCTTGGCATGATTCACTGTTTTAGAATTAGCTATGCCGATTGTATGGAGATCAGTTATTTTCTTTTTGATGAAACAGAACGTAATAAAGGTTATGCCACCCAAGCAGTTACTCTTATAGTGGATTACTTATTTTCCCAGCACCCATTGAATCGCATTCAAATGTGCATCCCAAAAGATAATAAAGCTTCGATACGCGTGGCAGAAAAATCCAGATTTGTCCACGAAGGTGTAGCGCGAGGCAGTTTTTTATTAAATGGCGAATATGAGGATCTGCACATTTATTCGTTATTGCGCAGTGAGTGGAAGCATCAAAGATAATAATTAGAAATTATATTTTAATTTGTAGAGCAGGATAATAAATAAAGGAAATTTATTAATGTCTACCATGCAAGTTGCGCAAATACAAAAACCTAATTCCAAATTTGAAATAATCGAAATAGAAATACCGCAGCCTAGACCAAAACATGTGCGCATTAAGATACAAGCTTGTGGTATGTGCCATAGTGATGTATTAACTCAAAGCGGTCATTGGCCTGGTATTGGATATCCACGCACACCTGGACATGAAATTACTGGTGTTATTGATGAGCTAGGCAATGATATACCGCCAATTTGGAAAAAAGGGCAAAGAGTAGGAGTGGGTTGGAATGGGGGATATTGTGAGTATTGCACCTCCTGTCGTCATGGTGACTTTATTAATTGTCTTAATTTAACCATACCTGGAATTCATTATGATGGTGGATATGCTGAATATGCCATCGTTCCTGCAAATTCTCTGGTTGCATTACCCGATCAACTTTCATTCTCAGAAGCGGCTCCTATGCTTTGCGCAGGCGTCACCACTTTTAATGCATTACGTCATAGTGGAGCGGTAGCAGGTGAGGTCATTGCTATTCAAGGTATCGGCGGATTAGGTCATTTAGCCATACAATTTGCGCATAAGATCGGGTTCAAAACGATTGCAATTTCGAGTGGTACAGATAAAGAACCTCTGGTGAAGAAATTAGGTGCTGATTTTTATCTCAATTCTGAGAAGCAAAATCCTGCTGCTGTTCTAAAACAACACGGCGGTGCTCGGGTTATACTTTCAACTGCACCCAGTGGTAAAGCCATGTCATCGCTCATTGATGGGTTAAGTCGGGAAGGAGTTTTAATTGTCATTGGTGCAGGTTTTGATCCCATTGAAGTTACTCCTTTGCAGTTGATTGGTGGTCGACATCGAATTCAAGGTTGGCCTTCAGGAAATCCAATTGATTCAGAAGAAACTCTTCGGTTTTGCGTCCTTAATGATGTAAGAGCCATGATAGAGGAATTTCCATTACAGCAGACTCAAATCGCATTTGATAAAATGCTTAAAGGTCAGGTGAGATTTCGAGCTGTTGTAACTCAATCATAATGAGATTCAAGCGTTAAGCAGTTGTTTTGCTTCTGTAAAACATTATTGCGGGCCACAATTTTCTCAATGCAGCACAATTCGCCAAAATTCTTGAAGCTCATTAATCGTAAAATTTTTTAAAACAACAAACACTCTGCTTGCAGAATTTTCGTCTTTGGATCGCTTTTGCGAAGCCCACCAAATTAAATAAATAAAAATAGCAATTAAAAAGACCTGTTTCAATTTGCAAAGAAATGCCAATCGAAACATGAGGAGCATATACTGTAATTTTACGCGTATTTACCCGCTATAAACTAAAGTTGCATGATCTACTTGTTCTACGGAAATTTGCCGATACAATTGACCACAAATTCTGAAGTATCTACGCATAATCTACTTCACGTCGTCCTCGCGCTGCCGCGACTAGTTCGCGGTATTGCCCGCAATAGGGAAAGAAGCACCGAAATTTCGCAATCGAGTCGCGGGGATCCAGATACGATAATGAAAGGATCCTCTGATTATCGTGCCTGGATCCCTGGTCTTCGGCCATGAAAACGTCCATCTCCTCTTGCTATCGCGAATGGCCTTCGCCAGGGACGACGTAACGTAGATTATGTGTCGATATCTGAACCACAAATTAGCGATGGTTTTTTCCAGTTTAAAAATTTATGTGAAAAAATTTTCCATGAAAAAATTTCGAGTTTTACCAAGAAATAAATGAGCATTATTCCATCAATATAATTATAAAAAATAAAAATGAATAATCTTGTTAAAGAAAAATCAATTCATAAAGCACATGATAGAACCTTCAAAGCCGTGATGAGTGATTTGGTGGCTTGATGGAAATGCTGATGAAGCATGTTTATGCCAGAGATATTATGGTTTACCTTGAACAAATTTCGGGAATTGTCAGATATCTTGCGCAGGCAGAAGCTACGGCGATATTCTTCTCCTGGTAAAGCATCTGAATATATTTTTATTTCTTTGAGCAGTTCTTTTCCTAGTGGTAATCCTGCAGGTTTTGAAAATCCAGCGCCTAATATAAATAATCGTTTCTTGTGAGTGTTGTTCATTGATGCACATCCTGGCTTCCTTAAATATTCCATTACTACCTTTTAATTGTAGACTATTTAAACTTTCTCGAATTTTGGACTTAACCGTGTCTCTACTAACAGAACTGCATAACTCCCCAAGTTCTGATACTGCAGCTTAATTATCAATTTATCAGTATCAAAGCAAATGAAAATTAATTTTTTTGGAAACTGCAGAGATTTTAAACAGGTTAGCTACTTCTTTTCATTTAAATCCCTCTTCTCTTCCGTTAGTACAAACGCCTTATAAACCTTTATCAATGACTGTACACTCATAATATATGGTGGAATTAAACGGAAAATTGCCCTTTGTGCTGGTAAATGCTGATTGCGTGCTGGTATATATCGTGCATAAATCTACTAATGAATTTGGTTCGTTTAAAGAATTTATGGGTTAGTTCTCCTTCCTCATAATTTAATTTTCATTCCCGAGAAGGCGCACTAGTGTTCTGGGAAACTGTATGATAAGTAAGCAAGCTATTTTTCTGTAAAAAAATAAAAATATACATCCCCTCTCCCAGCCCCAAAGCATAGAAAAATCTTCGAGTTTTATTCTGGGAGAGGGCCAGGGTGAGGGGAAACCACAAAATGGCACAACCAATAAATCATGTGAGAGTACTTAGAAAAGCAAGGATATAAAGTGGTTCGTTTTTGGAATAATGAAATGTTCAATCATGTAGACGAAATACTAGATACCGTTTTAACCGAACTAGAGAAGAGATAGCAAAGTTTATTCAATCTCCCTCACCCTGGCCCTCTCCCAGAATAAAACTCGAAGATTTTTCTATGCTTTGGGGCTGGGAGAGGGGATGTATATTTTTATTTTTTTACAGAAAAATAGCTTGCTTACTTATTATACAGTTTCCCAGAACACTAGTGCGTCATTCGAGTGTAGGGTTATTTTTTTGTTGGAAATAGGGTAAAAATTCAAGTTTTTATTTAGAAAAAAATAGCTTTGGCAAAAATATATTATGAAAATAAAAAAATAATTTAATCAGATTTTTCTGCAAAAAAAGCTAATATTTAGACTATATTTATTAAAAACCATTAATGATGCTTAATGTTTATAGGTAAGATTAGGGTAAAAATTTGTTTCACTAAAAATACTCAAATTTTCGGAATGATTTAGAAACCACAATTAGCATATGAAAAACAAAAAAACTCTTATTATAGGTGCAGGAATTTCCGGATTAGCAGCAGCTCGTAAACTTTCAATGAGCGGATTCCCCGTCACTGTTTTAGAAGCGCAAAGTAGAACGGGTGGGCGAGCTTTAACCGATTATTCATTGGGAATACCTGTTAGTTTAGGTCCGCAGTGGTTCCATGGCATTGAAAATAATCCGCTGGTAACGATTGCAAATAAATTATCGCTCAAATATAAAAACACTGAATTTTTTAATTTATTATTTTTTGATAGAAACGAACAACTAGTTTCTGCTGAATATGTTAATTCATTTTTTGAAGATTTTGATTCAACCTTAGCGCAAGCAAAAAGTTATGCGTTACAACAACCACAAGATATTTCTTTATTAGCCGCTCTGGATGCTGTTGACAAATCAGAAGGCAATTCGCAAATTAAACAAGATTTATATGGAATCGCCAAACATTTCCTCAGTATTTATACGGCTGCAAGTTTAAAAAACTTATCTGGCCGTTATTGGGATCAAGAAAAAATCTTACCAGGAGGAAATTATTTTCTAGTTGATGGATTTACACCAATTATCGATGAGCTGGCAAAAAGTTGTGATATACATTTTAATACAAAGGTTTTAAAAATATGCCATGATAAATCTGGTGTAACTGTCATTACGGAGCAAGAAGAATTTACTGCTGAAAAAGCGATTATTACTATCCCATTAGGCGTATTAAAAAAAGGATCAATTCTATTTGAACCAGATTTACCAGAAAATAAAAAATCTGCTATTCAAAAATTACAAATGGGTATTTTAAATAGCGTTGTTTTAAAATTTCCCAAGATATTTTGGCCTACAAATTATTCGGGTATGTATTTTACTTGTCCAGAACTCGATTTTAGATGTTTTACAAATCTTAACTATTTGCAACAGGAACCTATTATCACGGGAAGAGTATCTGGTGATCAGGCGCAAATGCTAGAAGCACTTGATGATAAAGAATTAGTTGAAAAAGCCATGTTCGGGTTACGTAAAGTTTTTGGCCATACTATTCCAGAACCTTCGCAGTACTTGATTACGCGCTGGGGGCGGAATCCTTTTAGTTATGGTTCCTACTCTTATATACCGATTGGCGCTACTGGTACAGAATGTGACGTGCTTGCTGAACCTATTGGCAACCGATTATTTTTTGCTGGTGAAGCGACTCACCGAGAATATCCTGCTACTACCCACGGAGCTTATCTATCTGGTATTAGAGAAGCGGAACGAGTGATTAACACATCAATATAAATATTTTCACAGCACTTTATTTATAACAACATAGTTCATGATATAAATTGGCTGTATTACATAAAGTATGTGCAATACAGCCAATATAATTGGTTATTGATCGCACTTCTTTTTACAAATAACTTCTATAGGTAATGTATTTTTTTCTTCCTGTGATGAGTCGCTTGGTTTAGCAAAAATATCTTTATTATTTTGTGGAAATCCAAGAAATGGAACGCTAACAGTAATTTCTTCTAATTCTGTTTCTGGGGGTTTAGTGCGTTGAGCTAATTGTTGCCTTATGATTAGATAAGAAGAGAGCGTAGCCATACTAATAGAGACACATAATGCTGTGGTTGCATAAGTAGAATTATCCATTAGGTTGTCACTACCTGTATAACCAAAAAACTGTTTGCGGGTAGTATCAACAGATGAAAAGGTTCCCCAACAAGCGCCAAAAGCGCCTAGTACTTTTAATACGAAAGTAGCAACTGGTTTTGCGACCTTATCAATCGCGTTAAATATTTTCATAATTTTATACCTTTGTAAAAGTTAGAGAGTAAAAGTTTTTTCCGCAGAGTTTAATATATATGAAATATAATATATATGTAAATATAAATGTATTATATTTTTGTTGCGGGTAAAATAAATATATATTGACTTTCATATATATGAAATATAGTATCTTATTGTTTGGATAGTGGTGCAAAAATTATGTGGCTTCTGCTGCCATTGAGGCAGAAAACCCTGGCTAATATTTTTGTAGATATTTTTATGGGGAGTTTTCTAAATTAAATAAGATGAGATGCTATTCATGAATATATTGAAATTAGTCACGCTTTTGGGATTGTTGTGTTCAACACAAGTTATTTACGCGTCTACTGAAATGCCAAGTACTGTGGCCATGCAAAAAGCAGCCTCCGAAAATAAGTATCTTTTTATCTTTTTTTATAAAGAAAAAGATGAAAGAACACATCATCTTCAAAAAATCTTTGATGACACTACACAGAAGCTATTGGAAGCTAAATCTATAAATGTCGATATCAACGATCTTGAGGAAAAAACGCTGATTAAAAAATTTAAGCTTTTGCATGCTCCTATGCCATTTGTCATCGTCTTAGCACCAAACGGTGCGATTACCGGCGGATTTACTTCCTTTACCGCACAACAACTTAGGAATTCTATTGTTTCTAAAGGTGCAACGCATTGTCTTAAGGCTTTACAAGAACATAAACTGATTTTGCTGTGCGTTCAAAATAAAAAAACCGCTCATAGTGGCTACAACCTGAAAATAGCACATGCTTTCAAAACCGATGCGCGTTTTTCAAATAAAACAGAAATCGTTGTGCTTGATCCTTCTGATACCAGCGAATATCAATTTTTACGTCAATTAGAGATAAACCCACACGCTTCTGAATCAACGATGGTATTGATTTCTCCTCCTGCTACAGTCATTGGAAAATACCAAGGATACCTCACAAAAGAACAATTGGTATCAAATCTTAAAAAAGCCACATCTGGGTGTTGTTGTAAGGAGGGTAAGTGTTGTTCGGGTAGCTGTAATACCCCAAAGGAGGAAATATTATGAAATGGAATACTTTGGTTTCACGTGAGCTTGTACAAAGAAAAAGTCGGTTTATTACCAATAGTCTGGCAATTATTTTAGGTATAGCAGTAGTCGTAGCCATTAATAGCATAGCGACTTATTCGCAGAAAGCCATTGCTAAAGAGCTAGACGCACTGGGGGCTAATATTTTGATTCTTCCCCAAACGGCCACTCTTGCTGATTATTACAGTGCCGATTTGCACGCCGGTGAATTACCGGAAGCGTATGTAACTTTACTAACCACGTCCAACCTTGAAGGTATGGACAATCTGTCACCTAAGTTGTCTGTTCCTGTGAATATAAAGGATAAATCCATTATTTTGACCGGTATTCTTCCTAAAAATGAATTTGAAAATAAAGCTTCTTGGCAAGGTGCAGGTATTTTCTCCAGACCAAAAAGTTGTGGGAATGTGGAAGATATTTTTGGATTAACAAAAAGTATGCCAAAAGAAACTTTGGTGCGAAAACGCGTTATTGAGACATTAGATGCTAATGCAGTACTGATTGGATCGGAGGTGTCTAAAAAACTTCATTTGGTGGAAGGGAGTAAAATTGAGCTATTGAATAAAGCCTTCAACGTATCCGCAATCCTGCCACAAACGGGAACCATTGATGATTCTCGTATCTTTGCACACTTACATACTGTTCAAGCGTTGACCGGTAAAAATGGGATGATCAATACCATAGAAGTGGTTGGATGCTGTGAGCAAATCTCAAAAGGATTAGTTGCAAAAATTAATACGATATTGCCTCATGCAAAGGTGGTTACTATTTCGCAAATTGTTGACACACAAATCAAAACGAATCGAGTGATGCGAAATTTATCGACCCTCCTTGTGATCATCATCATGATAATAGGTGGCGCTAGCATTGCGAATGATATGTATAGCAATGTTCATGAAAGGCGAAAGGAAATAGGAACCCTAGTTGCTTTAGGTGCAACTGCTTCAAGAGTCTTAAAAATTTTTCTGGTAAAAGCACTCATATTAGGCCTAATAGGTGGAATAGGTGGGTATATAGTGGGTACTTTCCTGGCGGTGATTTTAGGCCCGTTAGTAGCAGGAGTGCCTGTACTTCCTGTGCCTTATTTGATTTTCTGGTCTTTATTGTTATCCATTTCTATTGCTATTTTAGCGAGTTACTTTCCGGCTCGATATGCGACTCGCCTTGACCCTTATACAGTTTTACAGGAAATTTAATGATGATAAATGTAAACAATGTCAGTAAGGTTTATAAAACCGTTAAAGCAATTGATAATCTATCACTAGATATCCCGCGTGGTGATTTTATTTCTATCATTGGCCAAAGCGGGAGTGGAAAAAGTTCTTTGCTACTCATGTTGGGTGGTATGTTATCTCCATCGACAGGCTCTGTTTCAATCGATAAACAGTCTCTCTATAATTTAAGCATAAAAGAAAGAGCGACTCTTCGTAAGAAAAAAGTAGGTTTTGTTTTCCAAACTTTCAATTTACTGCCTTATCTTACAGCGCTTCAAAACGTTCAAATTCCCTTATTGCTGAATGGTGTTAATGAAAAAATGCAACGTCATCAAGCAACAACACTTTTAGAGCGCATGGGTCTTTCCAACCGTTTAGAGCATAAACCATCAGAATTGAGTATTGGACAACAACAAAGAGTGGCATTGGCGCGTATGCTTGCTAATGATCCGGAGATTATTTTAGCAGATGAGCCTACAGGAAATTTAGATACAGAAACCAGTAATCAAGTCATTAATTTCTTAAATGACTTAAATAAGGAAGGCAAAACAATTGTTCTTGTAACACACGATATGAAAGTAGCGAGCTGGGCAAAAAGAACAATCATCATATCGGAGGGAAAAATTTCCGAATAAAAACATTTTTTATCAATCTTTTCTTTTGTAAGAATTTTTTGCTTAACAGCAGGATAAATTTTCTTTTTTAGAATATTTTTTAGAAGCCAATTTAGGAGAACAAGGAAAGGAAGGTCGATCTGGCATTTTCTTTAAACGAGCAATGTCGCCAGAATAAGGATTATCTAGACGAATAGCTTTTATCGTATGTTC
The DNA here is from genome assembly GCA_963844535.1 of uncultured Gammaproteobacteria bacterium. Taxonomy (GTDB): domain Bacteria; phylum Pseudomonadota; class Gammaproteobacteria; order CAWJOP01; family CAWJOP01; genus CAWJOP01. The sequence continues at coordinate 154,111 of CAWJOP010000005.1, forward strand.
TAATGTTTGTCTAGCCCAATTAGGCAAATCCGGGTTCAATCGATAATAAATCCACACACCCGCACGTCTATCGGCTACTATTTTATGCTTGCGCAAGAGTGCTAAGTGGCGTGAAATTTTAGGCTGCACCATTTTTAATGCATACGTTAATTCACATACACATAATTCTTCTTCTTGCTGTAATAATGATAAGCATCGCAGCCGAGTCGCGTCAGACAATAAATTAAAAAAAGTTTCTGGTTTTTTTATAAGCATATTTAGTTTCTTTTTAAGATTAAAAATATAATAAGATTTTAACCCACTTATATACCTCTCTGAAATGGGTTTGCGGTTTTTTTCATCTCATGTTGCGTCAACCTTTAAATTTTTTTGAAAGGAAAAATCCTCGAAATACAGCGAGTATTCCATAGAATTTTTCCTTTCAAAAGAATTTAAATCTCTGGCAACCTGAGCGAAAAAAATCCGCAAACCCATTTCAGAGAGGTATAAAGCATTTCAACTAGGCTTTATTCTATCACGTGCAGGTTCAAAAGAAACCGAAGCTATTTTTTAGTCGCATCAACATGGTTCATGCTAAAATTGGTTGCTATAATTGTTAACCTTTGAATATTAATCTAGGAAGTATATAAACATGACCAAACCTAAACGTATTTTCATCGTCGGACATATGGGTGCAGGTAAAGCATTACTGAGTGAAGCTTTAGCTAAAAAACTTGGGTTGGCAGTATATCGATGCCAATCCTAGTTTGGAGCGTTACATTGGGCGAAGTTTGAATGAAATTTTGGGAAAGCAGGGTGAAGAAGCATTTCATCAATGTGAAGCTGAAATAATATCTCATTATATTGGCAAAGAGCATGTTGTGGTAATAATGGAAGAAGCAGTGATCGCCACAGAAGAGAATAGAAAATTGTTATCCTCAGAGTTTGTTGTTTATTTAAAAGTCTCAACGCCGGTGCAAATTGAACGGATGCAAGGCGGTCGAATCTCCACTACTCCCAATCGCTGATCTAAAAGCATTTCTAGATAAACAGCATCTTGAACGCGATAGCTTATTTGAAGAAGTAGCTACGCTAACCATAGAGTCTATTTCTGTTGAGGAAGATGTGAATAAAATAATAAAAGCTCTTGAAGAATAGGTATTTTAGTCTGAAAGACCTTTGTACAATAAAATTATATAGAAAGGTGATCATAATGTTATGTTTTGTAAATAAAGGGAAAACATAACGTGTTGGTTTGTTTGATAAGAACGTTTTTAAAAAAAAGTATTTACTGAAAACGGTTTTGATCAGATTTAACCCCCAATTTAGGGGTTAAATCTTATTATAATCGTTTTTTGGACATAAAAAACTCGCCCCTAATCCTTAGATTTACATGGTTTTATTTTTTAGAAAAATATTGATTTAATCCAAGTACTAAACCAGCAAATGGCATATCAAGACTACTATAGATTTCAATAGCAAGAGGATTGGCATTATCTTTTAACATTTCGACTATGACATTAGAATAACCAACGGTCTTAACACCTGCTTGTAACATTCGGGCCACTCCTAGTTCACCTTGCTTGACCGTGAATGCTCCGGATGCATCAATAACTGCATAGACATCATAGCCTTTTCCCACGGCGGTAATTGCTGGGAAAGTAAGGCATACATCGGTCGTTATTCCGGTCATAATCAGTTTTTTTCGACTTGTTCTCTCAATTGCATTCGAAACTCGGCTATCATCCCATGCATTGACTGTCGTGCGTTCAATAATAGAAATATCTTCCAATAATTCTTGCAATTCCGGAATCATTGGCCCCCACATGCTTTCTGTCGTTGTCGTGACGATAATTGGGATGCGAAAAATTTTAGTTGCTTTTACTAATCCAATTAAATTATGCTTTAATTCATCAACAGGTATATCTCTTACACCAGTATATAAACCTATTTGATGGTCAATTAATACAAGAGCAGAATTTTCTGGGGTAATTGTTTCATAGTATTCTTTTTTGGTCATTATTATCTTCCTTAATTGGTTAAAATGATCTGCTCAAATGCTGGCCCTTCACAAAACTAAAAAAATTATGTAACCATTACTATTACTATGTATATACCTTCTTCCCATTTTACATTTAGACATGTTGTTGAATCGCAGCGCGATCTCATTCATTTCTGGTTGCAGCAAGATTATATTCGTGAGTGGATTCATGGTAAAGGATTGCAGAATACGCTGATAGGTTTGGAAAAGTTTTTTCAACATCAAACTCAGGGTCAAGCATTAGATTATAAATCAAAAATTACTCACCATTGGCTTGGCTATGACGGCGATAAACCTTTTGTTTATCTGTTGACTTCAAATATTCTTAAAGATGCTGATGATGAATATGCTAAGTATTGTGAAACAGATGGATTAGCCATTACCTTGGATATTTTTATCGGCGATCCTGAATATGTGGGCAAAGGCTTAGCAACAGTGGTTATTCGAGAATTTCTATTAAGTCAGTTTTCTAAAGTTTCCGAAATTTTTATCGATCCTGAAAAAACGAATGCAAGAGCGGTGCATGTTTACCAGAAAGCAGGTTTTCGTATTTTCGACGAATTTATCGCAGCTTGGCACCCTGTGCCTCATTACCGAATGAAGCTCAATATGAAAGATCTTGTAAATTCTTAGTAGCCAAAGCGCTTGACAGGGCTGATATCAAAAAGTGAATTTTGACAGAACTCTAAAATCATCTACAGTTAAATGGTCACATCTTAAAATTTTTGCTGAGTTGTTTTTCATAAAACATGGAGAGTTTTGCTATGAAGCAAAAAGTCAAATCACCACATATTTCTCGTTCGCCTCGACCATTCCGTGGCAAGCAAGGTGGATCGATTCTGGGTCCAAGGAATTTCAAACGTGAGGCTGAAAGTCGCGATAGGATTTCGCCACCACGGACGGATGCAGGAACTATACCTAACTTAAAGTGGTCTTTTGCTGATAGTCATATGCGCTTAGAGAAGGGCGGCTGGGCACGTCAAACAACGATTCGTGAGTTACATATCGCTAAAGAAATCGCGGGTGTTAATATGCGGCTTAAAGCGGGAGCAATTCGTGAGCTTCATTTCCATAAAGAGTCCGAATGGGCATACATGATAAAAGGTGGAGCACGAATTACTGCTGTTGATCAAGAATATCGTACTTTCGTAGATGATGTTTTTGCAGGCGATTTATGGTTCTTTCCCCCTGGTATTCCGCATTCAATTCAAGGACTTGCGGATGACGGCTGCGAGTTTTTGCTTGCCTTTGATGATGGAAATTTTGACGAGAATGCAACCTTCCTCGTTAGTGATTGGCTTGCGCATACACCCAAAGAAATTCTTGCCAAAAATTTTAATGTTTCTGAGCGGGCCTTCGCTAAGCTTCCAGACAAAGAACTTTATATTTTCGAATCAAAAGTGCCAGGTTCCATAACCATGGATCGCCTTGCTGGCGCAGGTCCAGTACCTCTGTGGTTTAGTCATCGAATGTTGGCGCAGGAACCGATTCGAACCAAAAGCGGCACGGTCCGCATTACTGATTCACGTGTATTTCCCGCAGCAAAAAAGATTGCCGCCGCGCTGGTTGAAATAGAGCCTGGTGGTATGCGTGAGATGCATTGGCATCCGAATGCAGATGAGTGGCAGTACTACCTCGCGGGTCAAGCACGGATGACAGTGTTTGCCTCTTCTGGCTCAGCGGGAACTTTCGATTATCAGGCCGGTGATGTGGGTTATGTTCCTCGCTTTATGCCTCATTATGTTGAAAATACGGGTACAACAACGATGCGATTTCTCGAATTATTTCGTAGTGATCGTTTTGAAGATGTTTCACTTGCACAATGGTTAGCGCTTACGCCACATGAGCTTGTGCGCGCGCATTTAAATATCGACGAATCGGTTCTAGCAAAGATACCCAAGCATGATAAACCCATCGTACCCGATTGATCATGGCTAAAACAAAATTGGAATTGAGTAGTGATATTTCATCAACCACTGACGCAATCCAAATAAACCCGTCAGCAATCCGGCTCGTAGATGAGCAACTTTGTGACCTCACAAAAAAAGTTAAGCGAATAACATGGCGGCGTGGACTGACTTTTGTTGGTCCTGGTACATTCGTGGCTATCGGATATATCGATCCAGGAAATTGGGCAACCGATCTTGCGGGTGGTTCATATGCGGGTTATGCACTTTTGTTCATTGTCCTTGCATCAAGCTTAATTGCCATGCTGCTGCAAATAATGAGTGCGCGTCTTGGTATAGCAACGGGTAAAGATCTCGCTGAGATTTCACGTGAAATATGGCCTCAATTTGCCTGGCCTTCATGGATAGCGGCAGAACTTGCCATCATCGCTACTGATCTCGCTGAAGTCCTCGGATCAGCGATTGCATTCAAACTGCTCTTCTCTATTCCGTTAGCGATTGGAGTCGTACTTACGGTATTTGACGTACTCTTAATTCTCGCCCTAGATCGACGAGGCTCGCACTTACTGGGGCGAACCATCGCGTCATTTTTCTTTATTATTATATGTGGTTTCATATACGAGCTCGCACTGGCCAGGCCCGTTATCGGTGAGGTTTTGCGTGGTTTTATACCCACGACAAATCTCGTACTCGATCCGCGGCTTCTCTATCTCGCTATAGGAGTGATCGGCGCGACAGTAATGCCACATAATCTTTATCTACATTCAAGCCTTGTATTACAACGTTGGTCAGGTAGTGATAAGCGTGAAGCAGCCTCGCTTGCTACACGCAATACCATTGTTTCTCTGGGTGGCGCGATGCTTCTCAATTCAGCACTTGTCATTCTAGCCGCGAGTGTTTTCCATCATGCAGGTCGCGTCGATATCACGGAGATCACTAATGCTCACCATTTGCTTACACCGCTTCTAGGAACAAGTGCTGCTGCATTTGTATTTGCAATCATGCTACTTGCATCCGGACAATGTGCAACGATAACTGGCACAATGGCTGGCCAAATTGTGATGGCTGGCTATGTGCGTATTCTGGTGAAGATGAACGCTAATTCTGAATGATGGTGAACAGAGATTCTGATTCATGGTGAACGCGGATTCTGATTGAACGTGAACGATTTTGATGAAAAATTCAGAATATGCGTTCACCATGAATCAGAATCTTGGTTTAAGGCCTTGTAATGATTAGGAAATTGCTGGAAATCTTTGACTAAAAAGTAGGAGCATTCTCCCTTTTTAATAAGGGGAGTCATGTATGCCTGCTCAAGGGGTTTCTATGCACAAAATTAAAGAAATTTTACGTCTTCATTATGAAGTAAAATTAAGTCAACACCAAATTGCAAGGAGCTTAAACTTATCATCAGGAGCGGTGAATAAATATTTAGCTTTGGCTAAAGTGGCCCAAATTCAATGGCCAATTTCTGTTGCTTTGAGTGAATTAGAACTACGTCAGTTGTTAAAACCACATGCTGATAAAGTCAGTCACTATCATAAACCTGATTATGCCAGTATCCATCAAGAGCTAAAGCGCAAGGGAGTTACGTTATTATTGCTTTGGCAAGAATACGAACAAACTCATGGAAAAAAAGCCTATCGCTATGCGCAGTTTTGCGCAAAGTATCGAGATTGGGTAGACAAACAAAAACCGACGATGCGCCAAAAGCATTTGGCAGGTGAGAAGTTATTTGTCGATTATTGCGGGCCAACGATAGACATTATTGATCCAGATACTGGAGAAATTAAATCGGCTGCTATTTTCGTTGCTGTGTTAGGGGCATCCAATTACACCTACGCTGAAGCCACCTGGGATCAAACGTTGCCCAATTTTATTGCCTCACACGTTAGAACGTTTGAATTTCTAGGTGGTGTACCACTGCTGTTAGTGCCTGACAATCTCAAAGCCGCTGTCACTAAAGCCTGTCGTTATGAACCTAAAATTAATGCAACCTATGAGGATTTAGCTCAGTATTATGGTACAGCCGTTTTGCCAGCTAGACCTTATAAGCCGAAAGATAAAGCCAAAGTCGAAAATGCGGTTTTAGTCGTAGAGCGATGGATTTTAGCCAAACTTCGCCATCAGACGTTTGTAGGTCTTGCCGAGTTAAATCAAGCGATTAAAAAGCTGCTACATGAACTCAACCATCGACCTTTTAAACAACTACCCGGCACCAGAGCCAGCCAATTTGCTGCTATCGATAAACCCGCACTGAACCCATTACCCAAGAGCGCTTATACCTTTGCAACTTTCAAAGAAGCCAGAGTGCACCTCGATTATCATGTCCAAGTCGCAGACCATTATTACAGCGTACCTCATGCACTCATCAAAACTTTGCTCACGGTGCGCATAACGCAAGCCACTGTGGAATGCTTTTATCAGGGAGAACGCATCGCTTCTCATCGGCGCAGTTATCGAAAAGGCGGTTATACCACTTTGACTGAGCACATGCCTCGGGGTCATCAACAATATGCGGATAGAAGTCCGGCCAGATTCCTTAGGTGGGCTACTGACATAGGTCCCTATACACAGCAAATCGTTGAAGCCCTGCTCAATCAACTGGTTCATCCCGAACAAAATTATCGTGCTTGTTTAGGATTACTCAATGCCACTAAACCTTATGGAAAACACCGCCTTGAAGCCGCTTGTCAACTGGCTATCACCATAGGTTCCCCTAAACGCTATAGCGTCTTGTCCATCCTCAAACGTGGACTCGATAAGCAACCCCTAATGACTGCGACCAAAACTGCTCGGATTTTGCAGCATGAAAATATCCGCGGTGCAAAACATTACGAACAACAACTCAATGCTTCTTATTAACCACACAGGAAAATATCTTATGTTAATCGAACAAACACTTCAAAAAATACGCGCCATCAAACTTCATGGTTTCGCTCATGCACTGGAACAACAACTGGCTCAACCCGATATCCAACAACTCTCCTTTGAAGAACGTATCGGCTTTTTAATCGATCGAGAACTCCTAGAACGCTCTAATCGAAAAGTACACAAACTCTTAAAAAGAGCCAAATTGCGTCAATCCGCTTGTATCGAAGATATTAACTACCAACAGCCCAGAGGCTTAGACAGAAGTTATATTGCTACCCTAACCACTTGTGAGTTCATTAGACATCATCACAACCTCTTCATCACCGGCCCTACCGGTTCTGGGAAAAGTTGGCTTGCTTGCGCCATAGGACAGCAAGCTTGTCGACAAGGCTTAGCAGTAAAATATATACGCGTTGCTAAACTGCTTGAAGAATTACGCATTGCGCATGCTGATGGCAGATACCTTCAACTGTTACAACAACTCGCTAAGCACGACCTTTTAATTTTGGATGACTTTGGGATTGACCCCTTAGAACCACAACATCAACGCGACTTACTCGAAATCGTTGAAGATAGGCACAAGCTTAAATCCACACTGATCACCAGCCAGCTTTCTATCAAATGTTGGCATGACTACATCCGAGAACCCACCATCGCTGACGCGATTATCGACCGCTTAATTCATCATGCACACAAACTTGAACTTAAAAAAGGAGCAGACTCTATGCGTAAAAAATTTGACTGATCGTGAACGTTTAGTTTAAATAACCGGCCCAGCTATTTCTAATGATCTTCGCCGTTCACCATCATTCAGAATCAGTGTTCATCTTTGGCAGAATACGCACTATGTTCGCCTACAGATGAAACCATGGATACGTCGCCTCATTACGCGCATGATGGCGCTTATTCCTGCATTAATAGCCATCTTATATTTTGGCGAACAGAGTACAACAAATCTCCTCATTAGTTCGCAGGTATTTTTAAGTCTGCAACTACCATTTGCGATGTTATCACTACTCGTTCTTACCTCTGACACGGGGCATATGGGGCAATTAGTAAACAGCATCTGGATGGGGTGGTTGGGTTGGATTAGTGCATTTATCATTATTCTTGCAAATGTGGCTTTGATCGTAGCGGTCATACACTAAATTCAACAAGATAAGCGATTTCCTAAAACTAAACTTGATCTCGTGTTTTTCCACGCTCCATTTTATTCCTCCCTAACACCTAATAATCTTTAAGCGTTATCGAGTTTGCAGCTTGTTTTATACGCTGAGTTGAACGATTAATAAAAAATTTTATCAACCGGCCAGGCGCTATCCGCATGAGTTGATTGAGCAACCAAACGCGTAAATTTTTTTCTTCCTGCGATCTTATCAACTTTGCCGCTGTAATCCCTAATTTTTGATTGAGGTTAACAAATGAACGCAGCTCTTGTTCGTATCGTGCAAAAGCAATTTGATAATCTCCTTTTGCTGCGGCTAGTTCTCCTGCTAGTACATAAGCACCAATCAGCGCAAGGCTAGTGCCCTGACCAGACATGGGCGAGGCACAATACGCAGCATCTCCTACTAGAACTATCCGATTTTGATACCAATGATCCATGTGAATCTGAGCTGCAGCATCAAAATAAAAATCCGTTGCATCAGGCATCATTTGCAAAAATCGAGGAACTTCCCAACCAATTCCCTCATAAATTGTTCTGAGTATTTGCTGCTGTTGCGCCCTATCATTTAGATCAACCGTTGTCGACGGAGCACTAAACCCAAAACAAGCTTTCATGTCGGGTTCTCCACGGGCACTCCATACAGCAGCCACTCTGCCCAACTCCAATTCTGAGTATTGCATTTCTACTCTATCCAAGTTCAAGTAATTTGGAATCGTAAAAACACATAGATAAAGGCCAAGCTGCTGAAGAAAACGTGTCTCATCACCAAATGCCAATCGCCGCACATTTGAATGAACACCATCAGCACCTATCACTAAATCAAATTCACGAGGTTTATGATGTTTAAATTTGACTGTTACCCCATCGGAAAGCGGAGATATTTCTTGAATCGAATCACCGAAAATAAATTCCGTATCTGAAATTTGATCCATCAGAATCTGACACAATTTACCGCGAATAATCTCTATATCATCGCCAACACGATGTCCAAATTCATCGCCACTCATTTTATTGATGACTTTGCCTTCTTTATCGACGAGCAATGCTCCTTGTATATCGGTGCTTGCTGCAACCACAGCATCATAAATACCCATCCGTTGCAAAACCTGGAGCGCTGTTCCGCGCACATCAATCTTATAGCCACCTGTCAGTAATGCAGGCGCTTGCTCAACTAATGTTGGTTTAAACCCATAGTGTTTCAACCAGTAAGCAGTAGTTAATCCTGCTAGACTTGCTCCTGAAATAAGTATTCTCATGCTATCCTCGCGCAGTCATTATGCTAAATGGCAGAATAAGTAAAATATCGAGTGGAAATGGTAGTGTTTATATACCACCAAAAGAACTAAAATAAGAGAGTTATATCTTTAACATAGTACCAGTAACATTATTAAAAATTAAATAATTAGAAAATGTTCTGTAACAATAACCTAAAATAGGAAATTAATGTCTACGTATTCACCTGCATGGCCTCATAGCGCAATAAAAGAAATATTTCCTAATATTTTTTTTGTCACCGGTACAAACAAAACCCATTACAATGGGGTTGATCTACAACATAGTCGCAATATGATAATTATTCGTGATGCAAATAAGCTATCACTCATCAACACAGTCAGATTAAATGATAATGGGCTTGCTGCACTTGATGCTTTAGGAAAAGTTGAAAATGTTATTAGGATAGGAGCGTTTCATGGTCGAGATGATGCGTTTTATCTTGATCGTTATCATGCAAAATTATGGGCATTGAAAGGGATGAAACATGAAAAAGATCGCGCTACCGATGTTGAGTTCACTTCAAATGGTTCAATGCCTTTTCCTGCTTGCTCGTTATTTGTTTTTGAAACATCTGTGCATTCGGAAGGGATTCTACACGTTGCTCAAGAAGGTGGAATTCTTATTACATGTGACAGCATAAAAAATTGGCTGGCGCCGGATCAGTTCTTTAGTATTGAGACTAGCAAGCTATATAAAGAACAAGGATTCTTTGAAACTGCCAGTGTATCGAATGTATGGAAACAAGCCTGCAATGTTAAAGCTTCTGATTTTGTAAGGCTAAAATTACTCTCTTTTCGTCATCTTCTCAGTGCGCATGGCGAACCTTTACTGAATAATGCTTATGAGCAATTAACCAAAACAATTAAGCGAGAATTTGGGGTTTAAATGAAACTAAAAGTAAGGCTGTTATTCTTACTTTTTTTATGACGAAAAATATTCTTTAAAAATCTTTTCAGATTACTCAATATCTTTGAGGGTCATTACTACGCTTTTGGCTTTTCCGACAGGATTACTAATAAAACTCTTTTCATATAATCGATTTAAATTATCCCAATCAAAACCCTTCCAGGCTCTAGTTGAAAATCTATCCGAGTGAAAAACCAAGTTCATTATAGGCAGTGACAGTTAAAAAACCATAAAGCTACTGTAGTTAAACAGGTATGACTTTAGATTAATTTTAATATATTTTTTAACTTCATTGTTGAATTGACGATATAAAAACCAACTTATAAAAAATAAAAATGAACGACATTGTCAGAGAAAACAAAGTACATAAAGCACATGATAGAACCTTCAAAGCCGCGATGAGTGATTTGCGTGTGGCACGTGATTTTTTAACTCATCATTTACCAACAACTGTTAAAGAAAAAATTGACTTAAATACCCTGCAACTTTGCAAAGAAAGCTTTATTGATCCTGAATTACGCGAATTGATTACCGATATGCTGTATTCAGCGGATTTCAAAGGGCAAGCCGGATCAAAACAACAGGCATTCTTATATTTATGTTTAGAACATCAATGTGGCCCTGATCCATTAATGGCCTGGCGGATGATTAAATATACCTGCCGCATGATTGATCACCACCTAACGAAAACAAACGGTACAGAACTGCCTGTTGTGATTCCTATTGTGCTATACAATGGCGATACCATTTATCCTTACAGCACCGAAGTGTTTGACCTTTGCGGAGAAAACAAAGAATTGGCACAACAATGGATGTTTAACCGCTTTCAGCTAGTCGATTTAAACCAAGTACCCGATGACGCCATTCGTCAGCACCAATGGAGTGGCTTGATGGAAATGTTGATGAAGCATGTTCATGCCAGAGATATTATGGTTTACCTTGAACAAATTTCAGGAATTGTCAGGCATCTTGCGCAGGCAGAAGCTAACGATTACTTATTTTCCATGATAAAATACCTCATAGAAAAGTCAGAAATACACGATCGCGACGCATTTCACCAGTGGGCGCAGTCGCATTTATCACCGCCGTTGGAGGCAAAAACTATGACATTGGCAGAACAATTAAGACAAGAAGGTGAAAGACGATTATTAACTACACTAATTAATCACCGTTTCCCTCGTTTAAGTAAGAATTATTATGAGAAAATAAACCAGGCAGACGAGAAGACTTTACAGTTATGGGGGGAAAGGATTTTAGATGCTAAGGCGATACACGAGGTATTTGGCGAGTAGTAAGTTATAAGTTAATAATTTCAGCGTTTCTTTGCTGTGATCAATGCGCTTTTTATGAGTGGCTTCTACCGTCTACATTCTGTCTTTGAGGGACGCAGCTTCATTGGCATGGGAGGATTGCCGTTGGTGCTATATTACTAAGATTTCTCGTGAGAAAGTTTTTCAAATATATTGCTAATTTTTTCTTTTAGCTCTATTGAAGGATTATAGCGATCTAATGGTTCTGTTGGACTGTGTTTGCATACTGTTATAGGAAACTCATCAATATTTTTTAAAGTAATCTTAATGTTAGTATCATGTTGATTTATATCATTAACTGCATAGTCTTTTTCTTCTGTTAGTAGTTTCACTTTGAGTTCTTTTTTTATCTGCATACGTTTTGTATAGTCTGTATAAAAAATCTCCTTCCCTTTTGTTTCATAATCGTGAATGCCAAACATAGTAGGCATATGGATAAGGAGATTTTCTTTTGCTTGCTCTTCATTTTCTTGCAAACAAAGAAAGTATCTTCTTTTATAAGGGATCAAGAAAATTTTGTTCATAAATTTTTTTATCAGTGGAGCCAAATCGATTCGTTGTAAAAAAATGCGCTATTTTGAGCATGCGAATTTTGTAGGAAAGTTTGATGAAAACCCTTTAGAGAAGAGATGAGTTCTTTAAAAAAGAATTGGTAATATTAATATTTCAGCTTATGGTTTTAAAAAACAGATTCATTTAAATTACTGGCCTTCGAAAATGTATTAAGCGTTAATAGGTTGGATTATTTAATGGGAGCTATCCAAAATGCAAGAAAGAATATTAAATTTTTTGAGAAATAGGTTGGTATCAACAGCAAGTGCACAGGAAGATGGGGTGGATAACCGGGTAACTGTAAGAGTATGGCATGCAAAAGATAGTAAAGGAAATCAAACAAGTGCTAAAAAAGTAGTTTTAAATCAAGGGATCAACAATACGGTAAAAGAAAATTTAAAGGATATAGGGAGCGTAGGTCATGCCTCTGTTGAAACTTCAGATATCTACGCGAGTTTTTGGCCTATTTGTGGGGTTAATAGCTTAAAGGATAGTAATTTGAGCGAAAATCAATTTGCTGCGCTTCTTAAATCTTGTTTAGAGACCAAAGATCCGGTGCAATGTGAATCAACATTGAAAATAATTAGAGGATGTAATATGGGGATGGAGAGATTAACTAGCGTTCTTGAGGGGCGCACACCTGAAATGGATATTCATGATGAAGGAGGACGAGAGCCAGATATTGATGTTACTTTCCACACGCTCAATAAAGAAGCCATAGAAAGAACATATAGTGAGATTAAAGAAGATGCTTTTGTTTTAAAACAAAAGACTCATCAAAAAATTGCCAAAGAAAATGAACAAAATTGTAGTAGTACAACCTATGCTCTTTTAAAGGCTGGTGGAATAAATGAATTATCTCCTAATGTATGCGGGGCATTGCAAGGCGGTTTTTTTGCAATTACACCGAAAGATATAGAAAAATGTATATTGGATGCAAAAGAAAATGAGTTAAAAAAAGTCTCTCAAGTTGAAGCACTTGATAAAAAACCTAATACAAAATACCCAGGTTGTGTTATTTCTTAAAAATTTTTTTTGTACTAATTTTTTGTACTAATTGAATAAGGAAGTCTGATGCTTGAAAAATTTTTTAAGGTTACTTTAAGCAGGAGAAGGAACACAGCGACTATTGGTCCTATTCGCTTTTACGGTACAAATAAGAGGTTTTTATGGATGTTTAAGCCTAAAGAAAAACCTATTATGCAGAAAGATTTTATTATTAACAATCGAATACCTAATACAGCAGTTCCCGCTGAAAAATCGCTAGAAGTCTTGAGGTTATTGGGTTCTTCAGAAAAAAATTTACGAAAAGTTTTTTCTGAATCTTTTGACTTTAAAGGCTTCTCGGCCAGAGCAAGAATTACTGTACCTAATAAAGCAATTGATAGCCAACATTATTCTGTTTTTTTAAAAAATAAGTTAAAAAATCCATTAATAGCTTATCAAATCAATTATTCTCGTAATTTTAATTACTTAATGATAGTTGCTGCAATTTTGATTTATATAATGATTCAGGAAATCTGTTCTGCGCAAGCTGAAGAAGGCTTAAATAAAGATGACAAAGATAGACTGGTTTTAGCTTTTAGAAGTTTTTTACGAGGAGATATTGAAGAGAGCCTTAAACATATTGTTCCTTTAATTGAGAAATACCCAAAACTTGAGTTGGTTCAGGAGTTAATAGAGAAGAAAAAATTTAAAGAAGCATTAGAAATTTTAGATAAGGTTTTTGTTGATGATTTTGATCTTAAGTATCCTTATAAAATAATCAAGGGGATGGTATTTTCAAGTTTAGGTAAGTATCAAGAAGCTCTTGCCCTTATTGAGGAAGCAATTGAGCAGGATAATTCTTATATAAGAGCCATAGCTTATTATCAAAAAGGCGTTATTTTATCTGATATGGGAAAAAACGATGAGGCAAAGAAATTCTTTCAGGAAGCTATTTATGATGGAAAGAATATTGCAACGCTTGAGAAGATGGTAGATTCCCATAAAAAAATTATAAGCTTACTTAAAAACCACTCAGCAGTTTCTCTAAAAAACCCTAAAAATTTAGAATTTAAACTTCCTAATAAAGGGGATATTGAAAATTATGTAATTATTCGTGTATGGCGTAATCCTAATGGCGTGGGGCACACCTCTTTGCAAACTGCACGGCATTATATCAGTTTATGGCCTAGCGATCCTGTCGACAAATCTCAGTTACATGAAGGTAAGCCTCCTTCGTTTTTAAATTATTCTGAAGATGTTAAAAATGAAAAGAAAAAAGCGGATATGGAAGTTTGTTTATATGGATTAGATGTAGATGCCATTGATTTTTATTTTGAAGCTATAAGGGAAATTGTATCGCAATGGAAAATACATGGCACGCTTGAAACAAAGCTATTAAGTAAAATGCTTGGGGATATACCTATATTTACTAAAAATATCAATGATAGCGAACATAGTTGTGCAAGCCTTGTTTTTGCTCTTTTAAATATTGGCGGTATAAAAACTATTATATCGCCTGTTCCCCCTGATAAAATCGGCTTAATGAGCCTGCAACGTTGGCGAGCATTGAAGGGGGTGACTGGTCAGACCCTCTTAGGGACTGTAACGTATTCTGCTTCTTGTTTGGCTGCAAGTCCATTTACATTGTTTGCTAAACTAACAGGAAATAAGGCAGCAGAAGAAATCGCGATAAATATTGTGAAAAATGGTACGTATTATCCGAGTGTATACCTTGCATGGATTTTAGCTAATTCTTCTCACACCAATTGGGAAGAAAAAGATATTGCGGAATTGTTTAATAATTTACAAAACCAAAATCCGTATTTATTAGATGATCACTACAAAAATATTATTAATCGTTTTCAGTATCCATCGGATACATTAGAACTGAATGTTCCAACACCAGAAGATATTTATTATCTCTCTCATGTGGCTAAAATTTTTGATGTTATGCTGCACCCAAAAACAAAAGAATATCCTAATTCTTATGATTCATCTGTACATATTACACTAGACTCTACAAATGAAGTTAAATTGCAGGCAGATGGATTATGGGGGTGGACGTCAATGCATTATGCTATAAGATATGATCAACTAACTCAATTTATTGAGCTGCGCCAAAAATATCCACGAGAGTGTCGACGAAAAACTGGCCGTGGGCAAAAACAAGGTAGAGAAACTTTATATCATCTTGCAATAAGATATGATGCAAAGGGTTGTTTTAATTATTTAATGAATGAAAATATTATTGATATCAATGATATTGATCAAAATGGAGATTCACCTGTTATTTATGCTGTTAAATCTAAAAAATCAGATTTTGTAGCAGCGTTACTTGATGCAAAAGCAAACCCAGCTGTTCATGATCAAGACTATATGAATGCTTTACACTGGGCTGTTAAAATGGATGATATAAAAGCTTTTGAAGAACTTTCATCTCGTTTTCCTGCGTTAATAAAAAGTGTCTGTAAGTATGGTGATTCTGTAATGCATCTTGCATTAGAGCATTCGCCAAAAATTTTTGAATCCTTAATAAAACCAAATAATCAACTTGTCCATCATAAAAATCAGTTCGGCAAAACAGTTTTATTTTGTGCGGTTGAAAAAAATGACTTAAATGCAGTGAAAAATTTAGTTGGTGTAGGAGCTGATATTAACACCGCAACTGAAAGTCAAAAAACCCTCTTACATGTTACTAATAATATTGAGTGCATTAATTTTTTAGCCAGTAAAGGTGCAAACGTCGATGCTAAGGATAACCATGGTAATACGCCTTTACATGTGATGGTTTCGGAAGGCGATGTATCGTTAGTTAATTGCTTACTAGAAAATGGTGCCAGTGTGCATTATAAAAATAACGAAGGAAAAACCCCTATAGAAATGGCTAGTAAAAATAAATCAGAAATTGAAAAATTGTTTGAAGCACATACAAAAGTCAATCAAAGTAAAAATACTCACAAATTGAGGTAGACAAAATTTTTTAAATCTATATACCACCTTTTGTGGGAAAGTTTTACGACAAAATTTGGTAATATTTATATTTTCAGTATGTTGTTTTAAAAAATCAATTCATTTAGAGTTGCATTTCTCAAGCCAAGTGTATTTAAGCATACAACTCATATTTCCTATTAATATCTATATTTAAACTGAAAGACAAGGACGATCAACATGGAAGAAAAAGAAAATAGCCACTCTAATGTGTCCACTAAAGATTCTGTAACAATCCGTATATGGCGAGCAATACGTGCAGGTGGTCAAAGTGTCCATCCAAAAATAGCTGCTATTAAACAAACCGCTAAAGAAAGTGAACGTGGTGCAGCAGTAGGACATGCTAGCCTTGAAACTGAAGATAATTATCTGAGCCATTGGCCAGGCGAGCAGTTAAGAGGAATAAAGACGCCTGTGACTGGTCGTAATCAATTTAGTCCTGAAGTGGACGCGTGTATGGAAGGAAATGGAGAAATCAGAATAGAAACAGGAAATAAACCTACATTACTTGATGGCGAAGTGCTTTTACATCGCATGAATCAGGGAACTAAAGAATTCAATGTGGTTTGCACAAAACCATTACGAAACCCTGATGTAACAGTTTCCCTCAATAGCCTTGATAAAAGCAAAATGGATACGGAAATTAAAAAAATTCAGCAAGAAAATTATGTTCTAAAGCAAAAAATAGGGTCATTACAACAGGAGAATTCAGAGAGTTGCGCCAGTTCAGTTTATCGTGTTCTCGAAAAAGGAGGCATTAATGATTTATCGGAAGTATGCGCATCAATAAAAGATAAGGGGATATTTGCTATTAATCCACATGACATTGAAGCATGCGTGAAAGATGCAAAAAAACGCGAGCTTGAAAAGCATTCCTATACACCCATATTCAGAGATAGTAAGCAACCACCCGTGATTAGTAATGCTACTCATCCTCCCATAGATGGTGTAAATGCACAACAGGCAGTAAGCGGTAAAAAAGAAAAAATGGGAACATTTAAAACCAACCAATCACTTACGCCTCATAGATGGGTAAAGGCGCACGTGTGGCAATCTACGGTAACCAGAAATGGTCAAGAAGAGGTTGCGAGTGCTGGTGAGGCATTAATGGAGGACAAAAATGTAGGCCATGCATCAGTACAAACAGAAACTATTTATGCGAGCCATTGGCCCACAAAAGATGGATCTCAAAGAGGCCCGCTACCTGATCTGAAGAAAGGTGTGCCTTTAGATAAGCGAACATATGAGAAGGATAGACAGGCAGAAAAACGTGACCCTGATTCAACGCAAACTTTTTATAGTTTAGATGTTGATGCTATTGAAAATAAATATCAGCGCGAGCAATCAAAATGGGCGTTGATTGGTGACAAAAAAGCAATTTTTAATACAGAGAGTTGTAGTAGCTTATCTTACAACCTGTTAAAAGAAGGTGGTATTAATAATTTATCATGGCATTGTTGGTGGTTAGGAGTTAGAAAACATGTTAGACCACTTGAACCAAACGATATTAAAGAATGTATTGAATCAGCAAAAAAAGAAGAATTAAGAAAATATCCTGAAACGGAACAATATAAACCTCAAAATAGGTTTTGATCTGTGAAGTTTTTTTATTATTTTCGATTATTTAAATTAAATAGATTTAGACATGGGCAAGCAAAAAAATATTTGTCACGTCTTAGTCATCTTAAAAACTCGAACCATTTTTTGCGACGAAATCGTTTGTTTTTTGGCATCGTTACATTAATTGGCGGTATTTTTGGCTATAGCAAACTAATTGAGAAAGACTTAATTATCAAAGCTAAAGCGAGTGAAAATTTTACTTCTGCTATTGCCGATACTACTGAAAAAAACACTTCCCTTATAATGCATGATCCACATAATTTGGCAACCTTACTGCATCTTTTTCAAAAAGGGCATGTAATGCCTTTAATGTTGTATATCATGCAAATTGGACAATCTCATCCTGGTCTTAATAAGGCCATTTTCCTGTTTGAATATGGATATACTGAAGCAGGCATAAAAGCAATAAATGAGATTTTTTTAAATGATTTATCAGGTCGAGCTTTTTATCTGCTGATTAAGGGTATTATTTATAATTATAATGAGGAATACACAGCAGCGTTAATGTGTTTCGATAAAGTATTAGAAAACTCGCCCCCCCACTATCTGTCAATATGTACTCTCTATCATAAATATCTTGCATTGGAGAAAAGTAATTTTAATTTGGAAGAAGCTCAAAAAATCTTTCTCCATTTAAAGAGTTACCAAGACATTTACCGATTTGAAGAATTAGAAAATATATATATTACGCTTAAAAAATTAATTCCTTATTATTCTTCCAATTTGTTAGAGCGAGTAGACGAAAAAAGAATTAACAGACATGTTGTTGTTCGAATATGGCAAGAATCCTTATGGGATAAGCTAATTCATGGATATGTAGGGCATATTAGCTTACAAACAGACCAACACTACATTAGTTTTTGGCCAGGAGAGCAATCTTTTTATAACTTATTTGAGGATTTAACAGCTAAAGTTCGTTTGCCTGATAAAAAGTTTGTTATTGATGAATTAGATACAGAGACTATTAATAAGCAATTTCTTGAATTTAAAAAATCCGCTTGTCAATGGTCTATTTTTGGAAGTACTAAATATTTGAAGCATGATCTGATGCTAAATTGTTGTGGTTTAACTTTGGCTTTGCTAGAGAAAGCTGGCATTGAAAGTAAGTATCACTATTCAGAATTACTAGGGAGTACAGCTAATCGTGGAATTTTTGGTGAAGCTGTTCTAAATGTAGGCGGACCCTATCTGCTCTTAGCAGTAAGAATTAGTTTCATATATCTTGTTATGAGCCTTTATTATTATTCTATTTGCTATGTCAATCACCAAGCAGCAGCACGGTTTTTACAAAAAATTACTTTACCAAAATATCCGCTATTATGTGGTGCAATAACCAGTATAATCCCATTCTTAAGCACAAAATTTGATCAAGAAAAGGAACTCTTTTCAAAGGAAGGTATTAAAAATATTGGTGGTGGTTTTGCTATAGGTACTGCGTTTGGCGGAGCAATTTTTTATAGCGTAAGACATCTGGCAGCTACACGTGCGTTAGTTCCTTCACAAACAAAGCTTGCACTTTCAAGTCTTCTGTTTTTTGCAGCTTTATTCATGTTTGGAGAACGAAGCTTTATGACTCGGTGGGCTGGAAGAACATTTGGTTTTTTAGCAGATACAGCAACGGGACAAGGTTTGGTGATAACACCGGACGGCATTAGATATGTTTTAGAACGCGTTATCAATGAAAAAGAAAGCAATGCTCCGGAATTTTTTCAACCACTTTTCCAAGTAAAAAATACTCAAAAATCCAAGCAAATAGAAGCAAATAATAATTCAGGAGCTTTTTTTAAAACTCTTCCTAAGCTTTGTGACAATGGAAATCAAGAAAAGAGTCAAAATCAACAAAAAGAACCCTATCGAAACAGCATTAGATAATGGAGAAATAATATGGCAATGGAAAGGACTAACGTTCTACGTGCCTAAAACACAAGCCGCTTTTCATCAATATCGACCTTTCGGTGTTATCTGTTTAAAAAACTATTTGCTACTACGTTGCGTGTAGAGCACTACTTACCTGATGCAGTGGTAATAGTGTAGGCTCAGTACACTAAAAATAAGATTATTGTATTTCAGGTAGCAATTTTTATTTGCTCAGGAGGTCAAAGTATAAGACAAAAGTGTATTTACATTACCGAGGAAAAATACCCTTTATTTCCTGAGTTGATTGACATTTCTTAATTGATAAGTAAGCATTAAAAGGCTGTTGTCCTAGGAAACAGCTAGGATCAAAAAAGATGAGGGGGAGGGTTAATCACTTTCATCATCTTCGTTTGATTCTAAGGCGCGCCGCTAGGGTGCTGAAACACCCTGATGGCGCTAAACATACAAACCTGGATAGAGGTTCATATGTCTGACGTCATTTTAGCGGCTGCGCCGCCCTTAGACAATTCAATTGATACAGAGTTGTCACATCTTTTTTATTTATCATTTCAGTATTTTTCTGATAAAGATAGTTTAAGCACGACCACTTTTATTAATGCGTTAAAAACCTTAGCTGGTTTAGGATATGTAGCGTGTTTTGTAAGTGAAACAGATTTGAAGGCCTATCAAAAATGTTTTAATAGGTTATTAAATCATAGTGTTGGAGATTTTCGTTGCCATCCAGGAGCATTATTACTGTTAACGCAGTCTATAGCGAAAATGGTGATTTTGGCAATGGAAGGTTTTCATCATCTTAATTATCCAGATTATCATGCAGCGTTTATCCATGCATTAGAAAAAGCATTGGATAATGAAGGATTAAAACAAGCAGGGAAAAGTGAGGCAGGTCAACAAGTTTTATTAAATTTGCAACAGAAGATAGAATCCTTTTTTTTAAATGAGTTCTAAGGGCTCACCCCCTTTTTGTTCTCACCGTCATTACAATGATCACAGATGCTAGCGACTTTGCAATGACAGCCTTACGAAATAAATATTTTTAACTTTATATTTCATAGGCTTTATCTTTGTATATCTATTGTTATTATTAAAATAACTATCTTATTGTTAAGATACTGATAATTTAGTTACTAGGATTAACTGCAAATGAAAAGCAAATATTTATTTTCTTTTAGGGATTTCAATAATTTTGCAGAAGAAGATTCATTTTTTTCGTCTACACCAGTAGCGTCTAACTTATTAAATAATGATTCTTATGCTCCTATTAGTCAGCTTGAGCTTTCAGAATTTTCAAACGTTCCTATAAATAAAATTGCTCATTATAAAACTGCGGAATTTGTTAAAAGTATTGCCAATTATACTTTTGTATTACTCGCTAGAGTCGATTATTCTCAAAATTACATCCCTGTTGGCACAGCAGTTTTAATTTCAAAAAATGAAGCCATAGTGGCAAGACATTGTATTGAGGATCGCCCAAGAAACACTATTAAATTAGGTGTATTCAGTGAAAAGCAAAATAGCATTGGTTTTGTGGATATATTGTCGCGTCACAATGATCCTGATGGCTTAGATATTTCTGTTGTTACCTTAAGTTATAATTTAGGCGAAGAATATGGGTTTGCTCAAATAGAGTTGGATGAGCAGCCTGTTGGTCGATTTGTAATGGTTCATTATGCGAATGGAGTTAAACAAGCTTCCTCAGGAGATTTTGCAACGTCAGATCAATTTCTCAATGATCATAATTTGTTTTTAAATGCAGGTACAGGCGCTTCTGGTGCGGGAATATTTAATCATCGAGGAAAATTGGTTGGAGTTAATGTGTATAGGACAGACGAATATCATAGAATTTCGAGAAAACCTGTATTACTTGCACATAGTAAATTATTTAACCAAAACGCCTTTTGCCCCCTATCAGATGAGTCTGTTGTTAAACTTTATCCGAGTCCTTTCTATTTGCAAGCTCCGCGTCATTTATTGCAGGGATTTAACATCAATCAGTTTGAAAGTCCTATTGTTAAAACTTATTCACCTTTCGAGCCGTTTTTTAAGGAGCCAACAACAAACTGGAATCCTAACGATTATGAAGGAATTAGAGCGCGTGCAACTATTAGACAAAATAAATATAATATCAATCAGCAACAACTTGTTGTGAACGAGTTTAGGGATATTGATAATTTTTTAACTTCACTCGAACAAGTAACTTCCGTAGGCTCTAGCTTAAACAAAAATCGAATACCATCTTCATTGTGCTTACAAAAGCGCTTCCTCGAATTTGACACACATCAGCCTCAACACATGGTCCCCACACGTCGAAAAGGCAAATCTATTTTTTTTAGTTGTATCGCCGGCAACGCTGAGAATCCCATATTTATTGCTTTAGCAATTTGTCTTATTAAAATTGCAAGTGAATATCGTAAGCGAAATAGAATAGAAAAGAGATTAAATTATCTTATTGATCTAGGATTTGATATAGGTTTTCTAGAAGATGGAAGAACAAAAACAAGTCAAGTGTTACTAACTGAAGATATATTCCGCTCAACTAATTTTCATTTTTATCCGGCTGATAATTCTGTAGAAGTAGATTATGAATCAATTAATTGCAGAGACTTTTTGGAACAAATAACTCCTGACTATCAAAATCAAATTCAGGTTCAATTTCAACCTAGATAATTCGGTGCCCACGCAAAATAAGGAAGGCTGTTAGCTTTTAGATCATATTTTAGTGCTTGGATAATAAAATTCTTTTTAAATTTTGAAAAACTGTATTTTATCAGATTGAAAAACAAATAAATCAATCGCGAAACTGAATGCAACCAGGAAAGACTTCATCAATCTCTTGGCAATTTAACACCAAAACAATATGCAGATAAATTTTTAATTTCTACTTTTGAACTGTACTAAAAATGGGGGCTTGACCAATTATTATGATTGGCTTAGAAACAGCGATGCGTCGCATGGAAATTTTATCCATTAAATTAGCTGATATTGATATTAACCATCGCATTATCCATATTTTGCCGAATTTTTACGACCCTTTATAAAAAAGGCTGCGCCAGAAGAAGTCTGGTTGTTCCTTACCAACTCAGCCAGAGGACATGTGATGAATATTGAAAAACCCTTTAGAAGAGTGGTAGAAACTGCAGGATTAGATCCGAAACAAATTGTTCGTCACACTCTGCGCCACACTGCCATAATACACCTCGTTCAAGCAGGGATCGATCTGCCGACAGTTAAACGTATTTCAGGGCACAGGACATTACAAATGGTTGAGTGATACAGTCATCAGAACGGGGCGCATATTCAAGCGGAGGTGGATAAACTAGAGCAAAGATATCAATTAAAGAAAATGAAAACTATTGAGAGAGTGTCATGAATAAAAATTTAACAGCAGAAAATCATATTGTTGTATTTAAAGATAATAAAATTCGGCGCGTATTTCATGAGGGCGCATGGTGGTTTGTTATTACTGACGTTATTGTTGCATTGACTGACTCTAGCCAACCAGCAGGTTATCTCAAAGACATGCGACGCAGAGACTCTGAGCTATCCAAAGGGTGGGGGCAAATTGCCACCCCCCTTTTGGTCGATACGGCTGGCGGAGCACAAAAACTGAATTGTGCTAATACCGAAGGGATATTTCGCATCATTCAATCAATTCCTTCTCCAAAAGCGGAGCCATTTAAGCGTTGGTTGGCTAAAGTAGGTTATGAGCGCGTACAAGAAATTGAAGACCCTGAACTGGCTTCCAAACGCGCGCGAGAGATTTACCAAGCGAAAGGCTACACGGATGGCTGGATTGAAAAAAGAATGCGCGGCATTCAAATTCGCGAAGAGCTAACAGATGAATGGAAGCACCGCGATGTGGGTGGTGATAGTGAATACGCTATCTTAACAGCCGAAATTTCCAAAGCTACATTTGGCATGACGCCATCAGAATATAAGCAATATAAGGGATTAAAATGTGAAAACCTACGTGATCACATGACTGATTTGGAATTGATTTTCTCGATGTTGGGAGAAGCTTCTACTACTGAAATTGCCAGAAAACATGATGCACAAGGTTTTGAAGAAAACCATGCTGCTGCACGTGCGGGTGGTGAAGTGGCTGGTAGTGCACGAAAAGATTTAGAAGCTAGAGCAGGTAAAAAAATTACGACGCAGCAGAATTATTTGCCGAAAGATAAGAAGCGGTTGAGAGGGAAGAAATAATATATAAAATGTAAAAAATACTTATTCCAAATCAATAGTACACGTTCTCCCATCAGATCCTAAGTAATAATAAAGCTGATTAATGATCATAAAGGCAATTACAGAAAACTTCCTATTAAAAGCTTGTTCAGATGCTACGCCATGACTCACGGTATTTCGATTGATTGGTTCACCAAATTTTCCAGGCATAAAATCCTTGAAAAACCAGTTTTCTAAATATGTAGTAAATCTCTCTGTTAGTAGCGGTGTATAAGGGTATTCTGTTTTATCAAAGTTTATTTGGATACTATTAGATAAACTTTTCTTTTTAAGCGTTGTTAGATGTGGTTGTATGTTACAAGAATGAAGTCTGAGTATTTTTTCAATACGTGGGTAAATTACTGAAATACAAGAGATATAGTCTTCTTCTTTATAATGTTTAATTGCAATATCAATAAACTTAGATTCAGCTTTTATTATGGGGTTTTTTTGCCATTGGTATGCCAGTTTTGTTAAATCATCATTAAAAACTTTTAATAGATGCGGCATGTACAACTCATCAAAATTATCAGAATTTTCTTTTGCTAGATTAACCAGGATGTGAATTAAATCTTTATCTAAATATATGAAAGGAAAAAAGCTATTATTTAAGCAATACTCCCATTCACCTTCGCTAAAATCAAAGCGCCTTTTAAAACCAAGGTAAGATGATTGTCCTAACCACTTACTAAATTCTTCTTCAGATAAGCCTGTATAGGCAGAATCTCTTGGTGTTAAGTCAAAGCAAACTCCTCGTTGCCACCCGATATTAAATAAAAATATAAACCGATCACTTGCAGCGAATTTATGGTCTACAATGTTTGCAAAATTAATATGTGCAATATCATTTTCAGTTACATGGTCACCAACTTTAATATCGGTTTTTGGATAACCAGTTATTTTTATTTTTAATTCATTAATAATAACATTGGCTTGGTTTTTCGTATTAATAATAACGAGCAAATTATCTATCTGGCTGGGTTTTATTGTGCTATTAATTTTATCAAGAATTTCGGCTCTGATGCCCTCTAAAAATCGACTAAACATAGGCTCCTTTTCAGAATGCAAGAAGTCTTTTGTTGCTACTAACAATTTTCCGTCTTTTTGTTTTTCATCCACATAGCCCACTAGGCCAAAATTTTCAATTTGATATTGCATTTTAATTGCCTGTTCAATTAATTCTAAGGATGTATCCTAAGAATAGTTGAAATTTTTATTTATTGCTTTCTAACTTACAGTAAAATGCTTTTTAAACCATAAAATATTACAAATGGTTGAACACTACAGTCATCAAAACGGAGTACATATTTAGGCGGCTATGGATAAACTAGAACAGAGGTATAAATTGAGAAAAACTAATGTAACTATTAAGGGAGTTATGGGTAGAGATTTTTCAATCAGCATAATTATGTTGCGTATAGGTAGCAAGAACTAAGCCTTTATTACAATCGAAAATTAACTCATAACAAAATTTGGTATGATGTTGTGGGGTGCTTTCAAAAACATCATGATACTTAGCTAACCCCCAAATTAACAGTCGCTTTTTATTGTTTTTAATTTCTTCTGGCTCGAGCTTAGGGATATCCAAATAATCGACACAAAGTATTTGTTTCGGCCCAATAACTAAAGGAATTTCTTTATCATTTAAGTTTGGAAAATGATAACTATCATTTAGTTCCTCAGTTTCAAAGATTTTCCAATTTATATGGTAAATCATTTTTTTAGTCGGAGTTGTGCCACAATTTTCCCATTCCGGTATAAGTCTCCACACATCTTGGAGTTGATGAGTTTCAAAGCGTTTAAAAAAGATGAAAGCGCGATTCGTAGAATTTGCATCTTTAGATTGTTTTTGGGCGACATGCCAAAGCAAGTAGGTGAAAAAAGTGAGTAAGCCAGTGAATAGGGCAAGCAACGTGTTAGTAATATAGTTATCCATTTTCTAAATCTCTTTGCTCTAAAAACTACAACACAATAGCTTATTGAAATTATTTCAAAATAGTGTTTTTTTAAGCATTATATGCCCAAGCACTGCAAATACCATTTTACCTCATATCGCATAGCATAGAGTAACTATTCACCCTACAATAAATTTGTTGAATGTATAAGGAATACATACCCACATACCGTGAAACTTACTTTAAAGAACATCATCGCAATTGGAAACCAATTTAGGAAATTTGGAGCTTTAAAATCTAAGTCTGGTGCAATTCGTTTTTCTTTGTAATGGTGATATATCCCCCATATCAATGTCGCGCTTGCATAGTGTAGAAGATCGCAAAATAGGGCAAAGCTAAAAAGAATAAATGAGCATTTAAACACTCCAAAATTTAAAGAATACTTATTTAGATTTGTAGGATGAACAAAAAACCATATGATTGCTACGCCGTATAATGCAAGTTGTCGGTTAATCGTGCTAAGAGTTCTGGAACGCCTATAATAAGTTTTTCGAGCATCCTCTAATCTCATTGACTAACCTCTGGGCCAGTGCTTTCAGTTCCGTCACAATAAGCAGATGTACCAATATCGGCATTATGAGTAAATTTTTTATTTACTAGCCGATGACGTTGCTGAGCTTTATTAGTAATTACTGTTGTTGATTGCTTTTTAGTTTTCTCGCAGGGTCTAATTCTTTTTTCAGTGTATGTAGCGCAAGCACAAATAGAGAGAATTACTAATGTTGCAAAAAATTTAATCAATAATTTTTTCATTTAATATCCATAATAAAATAAAATTAGTTATTGTTTTTCCTGTTTTTACTAACAAGTAAGATAACTTATACGCCACTTAAAAAATTATGGTTTGCGTAACGACTAGAATGATGTAGATATTGTGCTTTGCTTATTTTCATCAATAAGAATCGCTTTATATTCAACACGGGCAAGATCGGTTTTGGCTGAATTAACTGCTTCTTCATAGCTCATTGCTTCTCTTGAGAAATCTAAATATACATTATTATCAATAGAGTGAAGAAAGGCATCAGCGCAGCCAGCAGAAAAAAGATTATCTTCAATTTTGTCGGTTATTTCAGAGTAACCAATTAATTGTAAAGTGAATTCATAACGCATTTACTATTACCTTAATGAGGACATGTATCAACTTTCTTTTTTATTCTTTTTGCGTGATCAGATGGGTCTACTGGTGTACTCCATATTGAAAGCATACACCCTGATTGCTGGGCATGCGGACAAAGCAATCTGCCCCAACCATGTGCTGATCTTCCCGCTGCTTTATATCTCCAATTATTAGTTTCAGCATATTTGATGGCATTTTCAATATCTTTATCTGCATGTAATGGTCTTGCCATCTGTTATCCCTTACAGTGAACGAGTATTCATGACCCAGCGATTAAAATTTTGACTCTAATTTAATTGGTTAAGATATAAGTTTACTTACCAACCTAGCCATAGTTTTAACCGTGAATATTTTACATGAACCTCCGCCACAACTACACCAAAATTACACAGAACCCAAAACCCCCAAATCTAAAAAACCTCTAAATCCCTTAAAAACACTGGTGCCGATGGCGAGAGTCGAGCTCACGACCTACTGATTACGAATCTCATTCAAACAATAAGTAGCAACGCATTGCAACAGCTAATAATAATGAAATCAAGTGGTTAACTTGAATATTCTATTGTCATTTATTGTACAATATTGGCTTTATTTATCTCCGAGTGCCCCGCCAGTGTCCCATGGAACATATATTATATCTCTTGCATATTGGTACCTTTAAAGTGCTATAATTCACTTAATAGATGAATTATGATGCTTTAAAGGTACTGAAAATGAGTAAACCATTAGGTATAGGGAAACTGGATCGAGAGCGAATAACAACGCTACTTCGCGGCACCCAGCATACTATTTCAGTCAAAGAAGCTGCAACGCTTTTAGGTCTATCAAGAGAACATGCGGCAAAGATATTATCACGCTGGGCAACCAAAGGCTGGGTATCACGAATTAAGCGAGGGCTGTATATTCCGGTGCCTTTAGAGTCAGCCACTAGCAATATACCGCTTGAACACCCATGGGTAGTTGCAGAAAAACTATTTCACCCCTGCTATATCGGCGGATGGAGTGCCGCAGAATATTGGGGGTTAACGGAGCAAATATTTCGTACTCTGATCGTACTGACCACTGAACGACCCAGAAATCGCAAGCCAATTATCAATGGCACAGATTTTTTGTTACACACCATTTCAAAGCAAGCTTTGTTTGGACTTAAAATTATTTGGCAAGAAAAAATAAAAGTTTCAGTTTCCGACCCCACGCGTACCATTCTTGATTTTCTAATTGACCCAAAACTAGGTGGTGGCATACGCATGACTGCCGACATGCTGAAAGAATATTTAAAATCTGAACATAAAAATTTGACGCTATTAATAGACTATGCAAATCGACTCAATAATAGTGCTGTTTTCAAACGTTTGGGCTTTTTGCTCGAACAATATGCGCCTGAGGAACTAGACATTATTGATGCTTGCAAAAAACAAGTCACTATTAGCAAAACCAAACTTGATCCACAACTTGATGCGGATAAATTAATCACTCGCTGGCGTTTGTGGATACCAGCACACTGGAAAGAATAAAATGATAGCCAAACAAGAGATAATGGATTTTGCCCGTGAATTTAGCTTGCCTGTTAATACAATAGAAAAAGATTATGTTCTTGGATGGTTATTAGCAGGCATTGCAAATGATGCTGAATTATTCGAGAAATGGATTTTCAAAGGCGGTACCTGCTTAAAAAAATGCTACTTTGAAACATATCGCTTTTCAGAAGACCTAGACTACACATTAACTGATGCCAATCACATTGATGAAAAATTTCTAACTGATCGTTTTAAAAACATTGGGAGATGGATTTATGAAGCAATTGGCATAGAAATCATTGAAGATACTATCCGCTTTGAAATTTATCAAAATAACGATGGTAAAACTACCGTTGAAGGACGACTTAACTATGTTGGCCCACTACAACGTAGAAACAATCCTTATCGCATCAAACTTGATTTAACAGCGGATGAAATCCTTGCTCTGCCACCAGTATTGCAAAATGTCCATCACCCCTATTCCGATCTGCCATCTGATAAAATTAAAGCATTTTGCTACAACTTTTCAGAAGTTTTTGCAGAAAAAATTAGAGCACTCAGCGAAAGAGCGCGCCCCCGTGATCTGTACGATGTGATACACCTCTATAACCATACTTCAGGTGAAAAATCCGCCGTCATTTTTGATGTGCTAAAAAAGAAATGCAAATATAAGGCTATTTCACTGCCAACGATGGAGCTTATGGCAAAGCACCCTAAATTACACGAACTAGAAAGCGAATGGGGCAACATGTTGTCGCATCAAGTTCCAATGCTGCCGCCAAAAGAACAGTTTTGGCAGGAATTACCAAAGATGTTTGCATGGCTTCATAGTGTTAACAGTAAGCTTTGAAATTAGCAACTAGTCTGTCTGAGTTCGGGCTAGCGTTAATAGGCCCAAACTTCTATTCACACGTTGAATAACAGATCAATCACCTTTACTATTGGTTTCTTTTAACCGTTCATCCCAATATTTTTTTCTTTCCTCTCGTTCCAACTCATCTTGGATCTGGTGCCGACGGCGAGAGTCGAACTCACGACCTACTGATTACGAATGGGCTATCAAGAGATTCTATAAAATGCTAAAAAGTTCTAGACTAGCCTATTTATCGCTGTTTTTTGCATTTTAGGAATTCTCGCTTCTTCTCTAAAGTACCCTAAACTTCTACGCTTTTCTTGGCACGATTACACAGATTTTTGGAGATGGGGTATATAATCGATCTCTTCCGACGATTTTAAAATTCGACTATAGTTAGCTCACTCAAAAACAATAAATATAACCTAACAGAGAGAAATAGTTTAAAGATGCACTTACCTATTAACATAGATGATTTATTACACGGCACAGTCGTGGAATCTGATCGCCTTGAATTTAAAGCAAATTGGAATCCCGAATCGATATTGCGGACAATCTGTGCTTTTGCGAATGATTTTAATAATTTTGGTGGGGGTTACATTATTATTGGTGTTGAGGAAAAGGAGGGTAACCCCATTTTTCCACCTGTTGGTATTAATGCGACACAAGCAGATAAGCTACAAAAAGAGCTTGTGAGGGTTTGTTCTTTCTTAAAGCCTAATTATATGCCAATTGTTTCCTTAGAAAATTATCAAGGCAAAAACATTCTTGTTATTTGGTCACATGGTGGGCAAGACCGTCCTTATTCTGCGCCTACGACACTTGGAAAGGACAAAGAATATAGATATTACATTAGAAAATCCTCAACAACAGTTATTGCTAAAAATGAGGAGCTAAAAGAGTTACTTGGACTAACCGCTAAAGTACCTTTTGATGATCAAATTAATCCTCAAGCAAAACTTCAAGATATTAAGCTTCCATTGATTCAATCATTTTTAAAAGAAGTGAATAGTAATTTGCTTGAAGATTCGCGCAGCATCTCTTTTGTGGATTTGTGTCGACAGATGGCTATTATCGATGGGGGTAATGAATATTTAAAGCCTCGTAATGTGGGCTTGCTATTTTTTAACGATCAGCCAGAACAATTTTTCCCTTATGCACAGATTGATGTAGTATTTTTTCCAGATGGTGAAGGTGGTGATGTGATTCAAGAAGAAATATTTAAAGGCCCGCTGGATCATCAATTACGCAGTGCATTACGACATATTCAAAATAATTTTATTAGTGAACGAGTAATAAAATTTCCTGATAAAGCCGAAGCAAAACGTTTTTTCAATTATCCATACGATGCCATTGAAGAAGCTTTAGTGAATGCTGTTTATCACCGTAGTTATGAGATTCGCGAGCCCATTGAAGTGCGTATTAATCCAGAATGTATTCGTATCGTTAGTCACCCAGGTGTTGACCCATCAGTTTCTTTTGAAGATGTGAAAAGCGGGCGTATGGTTACGCGCCGCTATCGTAATAGGCGCATAGGCGAGTTTCTAAAAGAACTGGATTTTACCGAGGGGCGAGGAACAGGTATTCCAAAGATGAGGCGAACCCTCATTGCCAATGGTTCACCAGAGCCGCAATTTTTTACTGATCCGGCGCGTTTGTCGTTTTGTACTGAAATTAAAATACATCCAGAGTTTTTAAAAGAATATACATCGTCTGGGGTACATGATGGGGTACATGATGGGGTACATGATGGGGTACATGATCAAGTTCTATCTTCATTATCCCAAACTGAGCTTAAAATTCTCCATTTGGCAGAAAAGGAAGCAATAAGCCGAGCCAACATTTTAGATTATTTTGGTTATAAGGTAGTTACTAGAAACATTAGGAATGCCATCAATAAATTACTGCAATTTGAGTTAATGGTTTATACCATCCCAAATAAACCTAGAAGCAAAGGGCAAAAATATAGGATTACACAGAAGGGAAAGGCAGTTTTAAAATCAGCATAATTGAAAGATCATAAATATAAAAAACCCGATGTAGAAATGGATAAACTAAAACAAAGGTATCAATTAAAGAAAACGAATTTAACGATTGAGAGAATGTCATGAGTAAAAATTTAACAGCAGAAGATCATATTGTTGTTTTTAAAGATAATAAAATTCGTCGGGTATTTCATGAAGGAGGCGTGGTGGTTTTCAATTATAGATGTTATTGAGGCCTTAACCAACAGTGTTAACCCAAGAGATTATTGGTACAAGATGAAAATAGGGGTAAAAGATGAAGAAGGTTCCGAACTGTCGACATTTTGTCGACAGTTGAAATTAAAAGCACCTGATGAAAAGATGCGTGAGACTGATTGCGCCAACACTGAAGGAATATTCCGCATTATTCAATCAATTCCTTCTCCTAAAGCAGAACCCTTTAAGCGCTGGTTGGCTAAGGTAGGTTATGAGCGCATACAAGAAATTGAAGACCCTGAGCTAGCATCCAAGTGAGCACGAAAGATTTATCAAGCTAAAGGTTATAGTGATGCTTGGATTGAAAAAAGAATGCGCGGCATTCAAATTCGCGAAGAGCTAACAGATGAATGGAAGCACCGCGATGTGGGTGGTGACAGTGAATACGCCATCTTAACGGCCGAAATTTCCAAAGCTATATTTGGCATGACGCCATCTGAATATAAACAGTATAAAGGGTTAAAACGCGAAAATTTACGCGACCACATGACAGATTTGGAATTGATTTTCTCGATCAAGTATATTTGATAATCAATATCGATGGTGAGAAGTAGTCCGAGCCATGACCCAACCGTATTCAGTTCAGTAGCGGCACAAATCGATGGTAATCGATCTGCCGTATAGTTTAAATATTATTTAAGTTATGCGAAATTCTATTAAAGTTCATTAATGGAGAATTGTGAATGGCTTCAATCAAAGAATATTTTCAAAGGGATTTTTTAAGTGTTTTCTCGATTTCTGAGTTTGTCGGCATTAACTCGATTCGCCAACCTATCAGTGCTAGACAGCCAAATGAAAATACAAAAAATGAAATGATATGTGCTGAGTTTATTGCTAGGCTGCATGTAGATTTCACAGCTAATGCCATATATATATCCTATTTTATTCCAGCATGCGATATAGCTGAGGAATTAATATGCAATTTTGTACTAAATACTCAGCATGCGTTAGATTTAAGAAAAGGGGTTGAGATGGGCGCTGGATTAGCTTTTGAAAAGCCTTTAATTTTAAGTGAAATGTATTTTACTAATTTAATTTATGTTTATTCAGAAAAAATTTTTGATAAAGCTACTTTGAATTACTTGGAAGCTGGGGCAAAAGAACTAGGGTTAGTTATTAAGGTTAGAGATCAATTTTATGCGAATGAGAGAACTAAGCTAGATAAACCGCTGGCATTCATATCGCATGATAGTAGAGATAAGACTGAAATAGCACAACCTTTAGCTGAAAGGTTAAAAAAGCGTATGTGTACAGTTTGGTATGACGAATATTCACTGAGAATCGGAGACAATTTACGTGAAAGCATTGAAAAAGGTATAAAAGAATGTACTAAATGTATTTTAATCTTATCTCCAAATTTTTTATCTAATAATGGATGGACTAAAAAGGAATTTGATTCTATTTTTCAGCGAGAATTAATTGAAGGTAAACATTTAGTGTTGCCTATTTGGCATAATGTCTCTAAAGAAGAAATCTATAATTATTGCCCTAGTTTGGCAAATGTAATAGCAATTTCTTTTTCTGACGGATTAGATATAATAGAAAATAAAATTTATGAAGTACTGACTGCAGGTTAAATTCTACTGTTTTTTAACGCTAATTTAATGAAGGCAACAATGAATTTAGAACAACTTAAACATCTAATTGGAAAAGGAGAATCAGGAAATATTGAATTTAAAAAATCAACAGGCCAACTGCGTGCTGCTTTTGAAACTATTTGTGCTTTCTTAAATGGACAAGGAGGTACTGTTTTACTGGGAGTGGATAATACAGGGAAAATAATAGGACAAGATATTACGGATAACACACGTCAGGAAATTGCCAGAGAAATCAATAGGCTCGAACCAACAGCACAGGTTGATGTAAAAGAAGTGACTGTCAACGAAAATAAATATGTCATCCTTCTTCAAGCTAACTCTGATCATCACACACCTTATACTTATGATGGCAGACCTTTCCAAAGAAATCAGACAACTACGATACGCATGTCGCAACACCGATATGAGCAGTTATTGGTTGAAAGAGGAAGACTAAACCATTCATGGGAAGAATTACTCGCTGAAGATTATGATATTAATTCGCTTGATCATGAAGAAATACATCTTGCTGTAAGACAAGGTATTGCAGTTAATCGCGTTCCAGCCGAAGCACAAAGCGATAGTATTGAAGACATCTTAGCGCGCTGGAAACTGATAAAGGGCGGCAAGATTAACAATGCCGCCGCCGTTTTATTTGCTAAAGATACTATGCCGCGTTACTCACAATGTCATATCAAATTAGGCAGGCTTAATGGTACAGACATGCTGGGAGATTTTATTGATAACCAGGAGTTTTTTGGTAACGCGTTTCAGATGTTATCAGCAGCCAATAATTTTATTATGCGGCATTTACCTATCGCTAGCTTTTTCGATCCTGATCATTTTGAACGAATTGATAAGCCTACTTTACCTGTATTGGCTGTGCGTGAGGCTATAGTCAATGCAATATGCCATCGCGACTACTCAAATCGATCTGCGTCTATTGCCTTAGCTATTTTCGATGATCGAATGGAAATATGGAATAATGGAACATTGCCTTCAGAATTAAAGTTGGATGATTTAATAAAAAAGCATAGGTCATACCCACGCAATAAAATTATTTCAAAAGTATTTTATGACAGAAAATTTTTTGATGGTTGGGGAACGGGTACAAATAAAATCGTTAATCTTTGCTTGGAAAATAATGTTCCCGAACCAAAGTTTGAGGAATACTCAGGAGGTTTAGCCGTTATTTTTAAATTCAAAGAACCTATTGGTATCTTCAGACCTTTGCCAAGTCCTGATGAATCATTGACGCTTACTTTACGTCAAAAGAAAATTCTTAAAGTTCTTGAGCAAGAAGGAAAACTAGCGCTACGAGAAATTGTCTCACTGCTAGAAACTCCTGTAGCTGCCAGGACTATTGGAGACAATCTAGCTTACCTTAAGCAACTAGGACTAGCGGATTTTGAAGGAACAGGAAAAGGAGCCAAATGGTTCTCAACTATCTCAATGGGGCGGTAATGGGGCGGTATTGGGGCGGTATTGGGGCGGATGCAACAAAATTCATGTTTATTTTGGGTTTTTGCTCCATTTTTGGCAAAACGTCACGTTACGGTTGCTAAATTAAAAAATCGCATATAATTAAGTAACCTTAGTTAATATTTGTAATTTTGCATAGCATTTTACTTCTACCCCAACATTCTATTGGGGATTCAGACTCAATATCTACTATAGCTAAATCAACTGTTTTCATGGAGTTCCTGAGTTCTATTTTATGCCCGCCTGAGCTAACTGGATAAAACATGTCAAGATTACCATTTGAAGGAATAGTGTCCACTTTTACATTATCAAAAAAAACGGTTTTATTTGGCTTAACTTGTAAAAATGAAATTTTGACAATAATCTGTTCTGGGTACAAAGCCTTCATCTTCATGCGTACATCTGCTTCAGATGAAAAATCGATTATTGTTTTTTTTCCATTAGTTATAATTAAATATGTTGATGCTTTATTCGTTGGAACTATGCAACCATTAGATTTAGCAATTGCTTTTTCAAGGTTAAGTACTTTCTCTCCTGTCTGAACGTACACATGTTTTAAATTTGCTGAGAAACACCAGGCTGGAAGAACTAAAAAAATACTATAAGCAACCATTTTTTTTATATCCATTTTAGTTCCTTTTTGAAGCTTGAATGAGCTTTCCTAGTGAGATTGCAAGAAAAATTAAAGCTATTATGTCTAGAAAAAACTGTATGTTTATCAAACAAGTTATTTCTCTAAGGTCTATTCCATCTTTAAATTCTAAAATTTTACTCAATAGATCACTATATGAATAAAGTCCGATAATTAAGCTTCCTAGTGAACATAAAAAAGAAAAAATTATTATCCAAATAAAAAATAAGTCTTTCGTATTTCTATTATTATACAAAACTATCGATATGGCAGAAATTAACAAAATAGCAATTTGCTGTAAATGCAAAATGTAATCACGGCTTGCCTGAAAAAACTCAGGATATATCCATGCTGTTTGAGTATCCATAGCTCTTTTCCACGAAAGAATTTAACTTAGGTAAATGCTTATAATCTATGGCATAAAAATAACTCAAAAGCCAATTTATAAAAAAGATATAGAGTAATCATCAGGCCAATTAAAGCAAAAAAACTCACAGAGTTCTTAATCCATAGAGGATACTGCTTTTGTAGAAGCACCTTCATTATTTTTGCTTTCCCCTCATCAGATTTTATATAAGTATTGATTTGATCATATTTCATCCCAGGAAAGTACGTGTATGTGATGATAGTTTCTTCTTTTGGAACTAACCTTTCTATTAAAATTTCCTCGCCTTCACGCGGGGTTCCGATAACTTTGTGTTCCTTTGGAGGGTATATGTTTATTATATCTTTAATAGAGTTGATCTGCGGCAACGGATAATGTCCAATTCTAATATTAAGCGCTGGCTTACATCCCACGTTACGGATAACGACGGAATGTCCCAAAATGGGAATTTCTTGTCCATTTGGAGCTTTGATTTTACCTGCCGATATATGTCCAATAAATGCAATTAATTGTGGGCGGCTCTCAAAAAAGCGATTTAAAAAAATACCAATCAATAAAGATATTGCAGAGGTAAATATGGTAATTAGTGCATTCCATCCCATAGTCTTAAGTTCCCTCCTTTCCACTTAAAGGCTCAATATTAAAGGTACTTCCGAAAGTTTACAATTGCGCAATCCAAAGGTAGCACCACGGTAGCACGAGAAGGTTTATTAAACGATGAAGAGATTAGCTAAAGCCCGAAACCCATTGAAAATAAAGAGATTTACTGGTGCCGACGGCGAGAGTCGAACTCACGACCTACTGATTACGAATCAGTTGCTCTACCAACTGAGCTACGTCGGCATGTTGCTTGAAAGTTTTGAATAATACTACAAACTACGTGAAAGCTACATACTGTTTACACAACATCAAAAGGCGAAGGTGAGGGCATCCATAAAAACGGTGTTGCTTTAATTACACTAAATGAAATCTAAGAATTACCCAAGGACGAACAATAATTGCTTGTTTGTGCTATACAGGTATTTATAATCGTTAGGTGATTTGGCTGGTTTGAGAGCAATGTGTTCATGATAAATTTTCATTTTATATCTTAACTATTACAGGCAATATATGGGATTACTCATTAATGGTGTTTGGCACTCAAAAGTGGAAACTAAGAACCTCGAACAGCCACAAGATTCATTTCGCGGCTGGATTACAGCAGATGGGGAGTCAGGTTTTAAAGCTGAACCCAAACGTTATCACCTTTATATTTCGCTTGCTTGTCCATGGGCTTGTCGTACTTTAATTTTCTTAAAGTTAAAAAAACTCGAAGACATTATTACTCTATCGATTGTCGATCCTTTTATGGGAGAGTCAGGTTGGGCATTTAGCCATAATCCCGGCTGTATTCCAGATACTTTAAATAATTGTAACTATTTATATCAGCTTTATACGAAAGCAAAATCTGATTATACAGGGCGCGTTAGTGTGCCAGTACTGTGGGATAAAAAAGAGCAAACTATTGTTAGTAATGAATCATCCGAAATTATTCGAATGTTAAATTCAGAATTTAACAAATTTTGTGATGCAAGCGTTGATTTTTATCCGCAAAACTTAAGATCAGAGATTGATAAAATTAATGAAGAAATTTTTACTTTCATTAATGCAGGGGTTTATAAATGTGGATTTGCAACGAATCAGATAGATTATGACATAGCTTTTGATGAGTTATTTACGGCACTTGATGCCATTGAAAATAGATTATCTCAAAAACGTTTTCTTGTTGGAAACCAAATTACGGAAGCAGATTGGCGATTATTTACCACATTAGTACGATTTGATGCTGTTTATTATATTCATTTTAAATGTAGTTTGCGTCGCATGATAGATTATCATCATTTGCAAAACTATCTCTGTGAGTTATATCAATATCCTAACATTGCGGAAACAGTTAATTTTGATCATATTAAAAGACATTATTATTTAAGTCACTCACATATTAATCCAATGGGAATTATACCCAAGGGCCCAAGAATTGACTTGAGTGTTCCCCATGATAGAGATACGATGATCTTCAACTAATAATATTTTTACGATCGTGCGCCTTGTTAAGCGTATTAAAAATAATAAAAATATGTATAAATTTTATTTTTTGGATGAGTGCCCCTATGCAAAACAAACTTTTTTCCTTGCCTGATGAAATTCGTCGAAACCACATACTACAACAGGTTTCTTTAGAAGAACTTCACGTACTCCGTCGTGTATCTAAAAGCTGGAAAAATCAAATTGAGCAAGATGCACCTTATGTTCCTCAATTAATTGACTGGTTCTCACCATTAGTATCAAGTGGTAAAAATTGAACCATCTCAAAGATTCAAAAAATATCAAGAAATTCATACTAAAATAGCAAAATTACAGATAAGAAGGAGTTTCCTTATTTTTTCAGGAAAAAGAACAGAACAAGAAATATTTGAGAAAGCAATAAAAATAGGTGATTGCGAGCTTGCTCATGGATTACTTAAAGGGGAAACGTGTCTGTTGATGCGTGGATAGAAACTGCGCCAATAGGCACGGGCATGTATAGCAAGCTTTTTATCTATAAATCTTACAATTTGCTATTTTATCTTTGGAAGTTCACGGATGCTTACGATTTAGTTAAGTTACTGTTGATGTATGGAGCTAACCCTGACATTCCTAATTATGAACGAACGTATTATTGCCACCTTACTTCCAGGAAATTGCGTGAAGAAAGGTCTATGCCGGTAACTTACCATCCTGCAGAACGCACCTCCCCATCTGCGATGAAAATCCTGAGTCTAATTTATATCAGGCATGCTGAACTTTGTCTTCAAAACGAACCTGCTAAGCAGGTTGAAGCAATCAAGTATTTACAACAAAGTCATCAGCTAAGTGCCGAAGCGGCGCAAGAATATCTTCTGAAAATTACGCAAACAAAACGAGGATTTGCAGTAAATTTTAACGAGGAGCAAATGAATTGTATCATTCAAACATTATCAATTATACCAAGACCAACTTTATAGTCTTAATAATTTGTAGTTTTTTCAAATGCATGTATATGTTTCTTTAAAAAATTCTCTAAAATTTCATGATACTTTTTAGGGTCTTCAATAAAAGTATGGTGAGAGCAGTTTTCTAATACATGTAGCTCAGCATTGGGTAAGTAGTCACGAGACATGATTGCGCATTCCGTCGTGATGTAGTCATATTCGCCGTGAATGATTAAACAGGGTTGATGAACCTTATGTAAATCATTTGTTCTATCATAATTGCGCAATAATCCCGTGCAATTAAATAAATAGTTTCCAAATATAGCTGATAGCATCGGTTTTGCAATATTCATAGATGCTTTTAAAGAATCTGGCCATTTTTCTAAACGACAGAGATGTCTGTGGGCTAGAAGTGTAAATGCTGCTTGATATTCAGGATGATCAGTGGTTCCTTTAGCTTCATGATAAGACATCATTCGCATGGTTTCATGGCCTAATGCGAGTTTATGCCTTTCAAATCCTCGCTGCATTAATGGGATATTAAAAGCACTACTGGTAATGATAAAAGTTTTTACTGCATCAGGATAAGCGAGGCAATATTCTAAGCCTAACACGCCACCCCAAGATTGACCCAGCAAATGAATATTTTTTAATCCTAACGCTTGTCGAACCATCTCAACTTCTTCCACAAAGCGTGGGATTTTCCACAATGAAATATCAGTGACGTAATCTGACTGACCGCAACCTAATTGATCCCAGGTGACTACATGCATTCCCTGATTAGCATATTGATGATGTGTATCATGAAAAAAATCTGAAGGGCAGCCGGGGCCACCAGAAACAAGCAGCAAAGTTTCCTCACCCTCACCCCAATGATAAGTCATGACTTTATGCCCTGAAATATGAATAGGTTTTTTGATCATCTCGTATTTCATTGTGTAAACTCCATTACTTTATAAGTATCATTATTTTGAGTATTTTGTTACGTATACTATATAAAACATAGGCTATAAATACTATTTTATAGTATAATTACAGCAGTTTTGATTAACCTTTTAGGCCTTTAAAATCAAAGGATTTAGAAAAGTAGTTTTCATAAGTTTTTTTCCAAAGAACCTACCCTTGAAAAATGTAATAATTTTAGTTGTATGAAAATATGCATGAGTTTGAATATAGAGCACCAAAACCCACCAAAACAAAACTCCAATGGCTTAAAATAATCGCCTTAAGGTTCTTTTTTCCTCCTGTTTTATTGTGGGATTCTATTGAGCATTTTAGTGAATGCATTAATAGGAAAGTATGTGGCTATAACCGACTTTCACTTACGAGGCAAGAATGAAAATTGGGACCACATGCAAGAAAGGCTAGGATTTTATCCACAGTCCAATTCGATTGAAGATATGCGTGCTTCTATTCTTCAGACAAAAGTTATAAAAAAATATGGGTTTGATTTTTCTAGCTACAACTTCGATATAGTTTTTTCCGATGAACTTTGCAAAATTACTGCCTCTGCTAAACCTGGATTGAAAGAGCATCTTATTTTTTTACGCTTATTTGAGGGAACGAGGAATTTTGACTTGTGTGATGTGGCTCAATTAGCTGATGGGAGCTACAGTAATTTACCGCCTGCAAACGTCACTAAATTTAGCCACCCTTCTGCTAGGGTTACACGCGATTTTTTAGTCAACAATATAGTAGAGAATATTGAGAATTTGGTTAAAAGCGGGGTAGATCATGCTGATATTCGCCTGGGCAAGACTACGCAGAGATTGGCGAACGCCATAATAAACTTAGTGAAAGCAAGGCTCGCTGAAAAAAGTATCTTAGTAGATACAGCTGATATCAATAAATGGGATAAGGATGATTTGGTTTTAGATGATAATTTCTGTTTTGAATCCCATCGAGTGATTACCTATGACCAAAGCGAACTGGAAACTTTTGAAATCCAACCTAGTTCACAAAGAAAGTTACCTATTAATGACCAGAAATATCTGATTGGGTTCCCTGTCGCTAATGATCGAGGAGAGTTCGTCGATAATGGTATGGCATTAGATCGAATGATTGAAAGAGCCAACCGTTTTCAATGTAACGTTGTCGGATTTCACTTTAGAGGAAATGGTAAAGGCAAGGGTCAAGCTGTTTCGGCAGAAGATTGCATCACCGACGGTATTGCTCAAGTGCAAAGATTGCTCGATAAAGGCGTTTCTCCTGAGAAAATTTTAATAGAGGGATATTGTTTCGGAGGAGCGGTTGCGACATTGGTAGCAAAATATTTTCATAGTCATGGCAAGACAATAGGTTTATTTGACGATCGGTCTTTGTCTAATGCAACAAATATGGTGTTGGGAGCGATGCGTATTGAGCGTACTGAAACCACCACATCTAAAAAAGAACCTAAAAAAAATGGCTACACAGAAACATGGGCAGGAAAATGTAAAGCGTTTTTGGCTACGCCGTTTGTAAAGCTTGGCTTATTATTATCAAAGTGGGAAATAGAGGCGGCAAAAGCCTATCAATCACTTCCAGACGATTGTAAAGAATATATGGCAGTCAAATCTTCCAAACAAATACGAAAAAATGACAAACCGATTGATGATTCTATAGTTACTGATTATGCTTCATTACATGAGGCAGTAAAATACACTAAGCCACTTTTTTCCCCAATTGATAAAGTAGAAAAACTAAAATCTAAAGCAAGAAAAATGCAGCCAAATCCAGACCAGTACGAAAAAGAGGGACACAATTTAAGTAGGAAACTTTTGCAAAGTAGGGGCGGTGAAGTGCAGTCAGCTGATGATTTTTATGGGAATTTTGTGAACCGATATTTTTCAAGATAAACTTATAACG
Source organism: uncultured Gammaproteobacteria bacterium (assembly GCA_963844535.1). Classification (GTDB taxonomy): domain Bacteria; phylum Pseudomonadota; class Gammaproteobacteria; order CAWJOP01; family CAWJOP01; genus CAWJOP01. Next base: position 195,414 of record CAWJOP010000005.1, read on the forward strand.
TAACTGCTCACTCCCCCGTTTTTGTCATTCTAATTTTAAAGTTGTCATGCCAGCGCAGGCTGGCATGACAGGAAAGTGATAAAAAACACTTAAAAAAACGGCAAAAAATAAATTTTTCAAAAATTGTCGTGTACAGAGAAAACTTAATTTCAAGAGATGCTCTTAATATTTCCTTGTTTATATTTTATTAGAAAATAATGGTTCTTTAACTTATCGAGTAGTAGACCCTAAAAATCCTAAAAAAACTGTTAAAACATCTTGTATCGAACAATCCGAGCTCTACGCGAAATTCGGTACTAGATATGATGAATTTTTATCTGCTTTAGATGAAAAAAATCTTTCTCGACTTAATCAATTCCGAGAAGATATTTTAGATATTGTGTCAAAGAAATATTTCAATCCTTATCGAGAGTATCCCACTGATCTGAATTTTTGTGATATTCACGGCAAATCACTTTTGCATTACGCAGCTGAACAAGGTTTGTTTGAAGAAGTCAAACAATTAATTGCTCAAGGTGCAAATATCAATTTGGAAACAGTTGATTGGCCTGAAGATCAAAAGACAGCAATTATATTTGCATTAGAGGCAGGGCAACTTGAAATTGCAGAGTATCTTTATCAGCAAGGTGCAAGTTGTTCCAAGATATCTGTAGAAAAAATAACTCACCCCCAATGTCGTGAGTGGCTTTTAAATGCAATAAAAGCAGAAATTCATGGTTGTTGTAAACTTTCAGAAAATGCTGGAATTTTCAGCTTAGGTATTCCTGATGTGGTACATAATACTAAATTTTTTAAATTTGATATATTTTCTAGTGCTGATGAACTTTTAACTCGAATAATTGAAATAAATGGGCTTGATTATCTGAAAGGTTTTAAAAATTCCTATTCCTTTAATCCTGAAGTTGAAGGTAAAAAATTATTATGTTTTGCTGCGGCTAATAATCATTTGGAAATAGTTAAATTTTTACTGGATGAAGCTGGGGTGCCAATTAATCCAGTTAATCCTTATACAACAAGCGTATTACAAGCAGCAATCAGTGCTAATCAACTTGGTATGGCAAAGTATTTGGTTTCCAGAGGCGCGGATATTAATTGGCAAGATAATAATAAATATAACGCGCTAATGGTTGCGGTGAAGTGTAAGAACAAAGAGGCTGTAGAGTGGTTATTAAAGCAGAAGATAGATGTGAATCAAACCGATGTGCATGGTAATCATCTGCTCTATCTTGCTATAGAAGCGGGTGACGAAGAAATTTTAAAGCTTTTATTAAGTAATGAAGAGATTAAATCTCAGTTAATGAAAGAAAATATTTATGGACATTCTGCAGTGGATATGGCGGTCTTTAAAAATCAGCCTGAAATTATCGCGCTGTTATCTTCTGTAAATAAAAGAGCATTTCCTGTTGGGGCTTCGTTAGGTATCGAAATTGATCATCATTCTTTGATAAAGAGAATGTTTTACTGTTTGCGTCTTTGTTATTTTAGTGCAGAGTTTTTTCCAATTATTGGTGAATGCAATGGATTTTCTTATTCACATAATCACAATCAAGATGAAAGAGATTATTTTTTTAGTACGCTTGAATTATTTAGAAAGTGGACTGGCGGAAAGAAAAATTTGTATTTATTTTTTGCAGATACTATGCCTCAAGCTAAATACTATAAAAATTTATATGAATTATTCTATCAAAAAATTAATGATATTCTTTGGTTTCAGCATTCTACATTTAATAAAATTCCTGGCAAGCCAGATACCTTTCCAAAATATGAGCAAAATGATCGAGAAAAGCAGTATGCTCTCATTGGCAATGAAAAAGATAAAGCTCCGCATAGATTATGCCAATATGGAGGTGAGCTTGATGTTTTCCAAATTGAAGAGATACTTACCTATTTTAAAAGAATGCCAGTAGGAACTCGATTAGAAATAGGCGGATCAAAGCATTCAACCTCTGCATATATAAATGAGCAAGGTGAAATTATTTATTATGATCCGAGATTTCCTCATAGAGCAAAACCATTTAAAGATGTAAAGTCTTGGTTAAAAACCATTATTGATTTTAAGTTTATCAATATAGGGTTTTATCCTACTAAAAAAGATGGAAAATTTTCTATCGAAACGTTTTTCTTTACTACGTCAAAAAATCTTCCTAAATTTAATGAAAATTTTCATATATTTTCTGCGGAAGAATACAGTCAACCATTTGTTGAATCGTTTAGCGGTCGATCGCCTAATCAATTTACACCTTTACATGTGGCTGTATTAACAAGAAGTTTGGCTTCGGTTGAAAGATTATTAACGGATGGATATTGCAATGTAAATGCGAAAGATTGTAATGGAAATACCGTGTTGGATTTGGCAATTTCTTTTAATTTTAAAGAGGCTGTTGACTTATTGCTTGTGCACCCTGCCATTAATTTAGAAGATAAAACTATTGCTAAAATTCTTGGAAATGATGGAGAAAGATATTTTAACCCTACATTATTAGATTGTCTAAGTTATTCGATTAAAGAAAATAAATTTTCTTTAGCAAAAGGATTAATTAAAAAAATAAAAAAAGAACAGTTAAGTGTTGACAGTGGTAACAGAGATTCTATAACTCCTCTGAGTATCGCGATACAATCTAAAGCGGATGAAATTGTTAAAGAATTGATTTTTAACGGAGCAAAGTGGGGAACAGTCTGTGAAAATGAATTTGGTTGTCGAGTTCATCCTAGCGCGATGGATTTAGTGATTAGTCAATATGAATATCACTTTCCTTTCATGATGAAAACGTTATTAGATGTAAATGAGAAAGATGATCATGGTAGTGCAGCTATTCATTATGCAGCAAATTCTGGGAAAATAGCTTTGATGAAGGATTTGATCGATAAAGCTGCAGATATTCAAGCGACTAATAAAATTGGCTATACGCCATTAGGCATTATTATAGATAGTATGGACAGTTTTGATGAGTCAAAGTTTATTTCTTTAGTTAAAATGATTACAGGACATGTGAATTTTAGTCTTAGTGGAGAAAAGGCAAGTTGTTTTTATAAATTGATTGCTTATAGTGCAAACAAAAATGTTGATTTACCTTTTAACGCCAACATACAGTCAAATTCCACAGGAAATACTTTTCTTCACCATATAGTGAAAAATTATAGTCAAGATAAAAAACAAACTATTGAAATTCTTTTGAAAAATGGCGCTAGTTTTGATATTCAAAACAAGGATGGAAAAACTGCTTATGAACTTGCAAGTGAATTAGGAAATTCTGAAGTTGTTAGTGTTTTTGATCAATATAAAAGAGCTACTTGTTTTAAGCCAGTTTTTTCTGAAAACTCTGAAACTCTGGCTGATCAAACTGCTGGTTCGTCTTTAGTGTTGCAAAAGGGGATACAATCTATAACCCCTTTTGTTTAAACAACATGGTATTTTTCGTCGTGCGCTAGTAACCACTACTTTGTGAGCTGCATGATATTAATTAGCCTATAAAATTAAACCCAATAATTCCATCATATCCACCTACAGCTATGTTAAGGATTTTATCTTTGGCAGGATGAGTTACAGCATCTTGGAAAAACTGGTCAAGCGCTGCCTGATCTTTAAAGTCGATGGAAAATCCATGCGTAAAAGGCTTGCTTTGCGTTGCTTCATGAAAATCACATGTGCCGCCCACAATATTGAGTATGCCAGGTAGTTTTTCTTTTAACGCTAACATAGTACTTATCATCTCATTAATGGCTTGAGTTGATACGTTAGGTTTAAGAGTAAATAAAATGGTATGTCGAATCATAAAAACTCCTCAGTGAATAAAAGCTAATAAAGCCCTACAATTGATTTACTCATTTCATTATAGATTAATAAAATACATAAATAAAATTAATAGTTATTATAAATAGTATAAGTTATACTTATTTATAAATTAGTCTATTGATTAGTATATGCAACCTAATGACTCGCTAAAATTTATGTGACCTTTATGCGTCAAAATAATTTATCTACGGTTAATCTTAATTTACTGAAGTCACTTAATGCTTTATTGCGTGAACAAAATGTTTCCAAAGCAGGAAGTAAATTAAATGTGACGCAAGCTGCAATGAGTTTAGCGCTTAAACAACTCAGGCAGATTTATCAGGATGATTTATTAGTGCGTGGCCAAAGGAGTCAAATGGTACTGACATCCTTTGCTAAAACCCTCTTACCGCATGTGCAGTTGGCATTACAAGCTGCAGAAAATGCCTTTGCCGTGCATTTACCGTTTGAACCAAAACTATCACAAAAAACCTTTCATTTGGGTATGTCTGATTATATTGCCTTTGTGATTCTGCCTAAGTTAATGCAGACCATTGCAAAACAAGCGCCGAATATTAAAATTGTTCAACATGCTGTGAATTATTTAGATAGCATCACACGCTTTGAAGAATTAGTTTTAGATTTAGTTATTGGCGATTTCCCTAAAGCACCATTAACCTTAAAAACTACCGGATTATTTAGTGATAAGGGTGTTATTGTCGCAGATAAACATCATCCATTGATGAAGCAAACACGTTTTACTGTGAAAAATATGCTGCGTTATCCACAAGTATTTGTGGCTTTAGAAAGTCAGCCAGAAGAAAACTTTATTGCTAAGATGCTCAAAGAAAAAGGATATGAAGTGGATATCGCTTTAATCACACCACATACCCTTATTGCATTACAAACACTACCGGGAACATTGTTAATGACGAATACAGTTGAACGATTAGCAAAACCTTTTATTAAACCACTAGGCCTTGCAATGCGTGAAACCCCTTATCCTTTGCGCCACTATCAGGCCAAATTGTATTGGCATGCAAAGGATCAGCATGACCCTGCGCATCAGTGGTTGCGGGGAGTGATTAAAGAAGTAGTTAATTCAATGGATTCAATAACAAGAGACACCTAATTTATGACCAAAATACGCCACGGTAAGATACCAGATTGGTACAATAAACTAAGCAAATATGAAGCATTTTTTCACGAAGATAGCGCCAACGCTAAGTTAACAAATCAAACCATTGAAAAGATATTGAAAAAGTATCGTGTTAAAACCGTACTTGATCTTACCTGTGGTACAGGTTCACAGGTTTTTTGGTTGTTAAAACATGGATATAAAGTAACCGGGTCGGATATTAGTCAAGGCATGTTAAGCATTGCTAAGCGAACAGCTTTGGCGAAAAAAATCAGCGTCAAGTTGTTGCGAGGTGACATGCGGATTATTAATGTGGGCAAATTTGATGCGGTTATCACTATATTCAATGCAATAGGACATTTGACTAAAACAGATTTTGAGAAAACCATGCGGAACGTACGTAGAAACTTAAATGATGGCGGAATATACATATTTGATATATTAAATTTAAGCTATGTAACAGACCGTGATAACATTATTAAATTATCACTTGAACGGATAAAAACGCGAGGAGCCGTCAAGGTTCGTGAAATTCAGCATAGCACCATCGATAATAAAGGGGTTCTGACTTCCTATACAATTTTTTACGCACAAAAAGGTTCTGCTAAACCAAAAACACTCAACAGTGTATCAACGCTGCAACTTTACAGTGAATGGATTGATCCTATTTTGAAGCTATTAGGTGATGATTATCAGATAATGTGGGATTTGGATGCGAAAGCATGGGAAAAATTAAATGCGGCAGATGATTTGATTTTATCAACCATTGCTGATGTTTGCCCGAAAGAAAAGAATTATGCCATCACGCAGATGATGTTTGATCAAGACCCTTATCATCAGATTTTTTATAATAAAGTGCTATCAGTTGTTGAAAAACGTCAGGCCAATTTCTTTCCAGTAAGGTTATTGTGTGAAGAAGACGAGTTAGCAAAAAGAGTTCAAGCCGAAAGTCGAAAGAACACTTTTAAAACCATAGATGTAGAATTATCACGCCGTCGTTCACATGAGAAGGTAGTTTTTTACTCACATCATTCTAATGAGATTACCATTGATAATACACACAAATCTCCTGATGAAGCGGCTGATATAATTATTGACCATATACAGAAAACCTTGTCCTGCTAAAATTGGGATGCGCCGTATTATTGAACAAGATTAGGGATAGCCGTGCAAAATATACAAGCAAATATCATAGGTACGTGGCAATTAATTTCTTGGGTTAGCATTAATACCAAAAGAGAAGAGCACTTTCCATTTGGTGAAGACGCTGAGGGATACTTACTTTATTTAGAATCTGGTGTGATGTCGGTACATTTGTCGCGCAAAAAAAGAGAATTATTCCAATCACCAAGTGTTTTTTCAGTGAGTCCGGATGAGGCACTAGAAAGTTACCACAGCTACACTTCTTATTCTGGTCATTACGAAGTAAAAGGCAATAAAATTCTCCATCATGTTGAAATGCATGCTTCACCAAATTGGGTAGGAACCACACAAGAACGTTTTTTTAAGCTAGAAAATAATTTGTTAAGTTTATCTCATGATCTTGAAAGTGCTCGTCAACAATTAGTTTGGAAAAAAATGGTCTAATTCATAATATGAACAAAAAAATAATTCTTATCCCTGGTAATTGCGGTGGTTCACCAACAGATAATTGGTTTCCCAATCTCAAAAAAGAATTAGAGGCGGTTGGGCTTACGGTGATTGCAGAGGAATTTCCTGACAATGATTTAGCCAGGGCTTCTTTTTGGCTGCCATTTTTGCTAGATGAGTTGAAAGCTGATGAGAATACTTTATTAGTTGGACATTCCAGTGGTGCAATCGCATCGCTGAGATTGGCGGAGAAACAACCGATATTGGGTTCTGTATTGGTAGGCGCATACCACACTGATCTTGGTATGGAAAAGGAAAAACTGTCAGGCTATTTTGATACTCCTTGGAACTGGGAAGCTATCCGAAAAAATCAATCATGGATTGCTTTATTTGCTGCACAAGATGATCCTTGGATTCCCATTGAAGAGCCGCGTTATCTTCATTTGCAACTCAATTGTGAATATCACGAATACAAAACAGGTGGTCATTTTGGCGGTGATTATGATAAAACGGAATTTCCAGAATTATCGCAGGCAATTATTCAGCATTTAAAGCTCATTGACTAAAAAGGAAGTTTTAATTCCTGCTAAGAATATTGAGAATAAAACAAATTTATTAGTTATATAGCTACTTCAAACTCTTTAATTAAAGCCTTAACCTTCTCTGATTCTTCAATCCAAGGTAAATGACCTGCATTTTTAATCAATACTTTTTGAATATTCTGTTTATCAAATCTTTTATCTTGTTGAAACAGAGAAAAAGGAGTGATGGCATCAAATTCTCCTCCGATAATTAGGGTTTTAACTTTTTCTGGTATCCAAGTTGCATTGTATGAGATTTCAACCGCTTTTCGTTGCCACCATACTGCTGGCTCAAAAGAGACAGTAATCTTTTTAAGTAATTCTCTACCAAGGGCTAAACTTTTTTGTGGGAAGTAATAAGGCATACACGCATCTAAAGCGACATCAAAAGTCGCTTGATTTGGATTTTCAGTAAATGCTTGCATCTCCTTTGATAAATCCGGCAAATGATGATCTTGAGCAAACTGAACCGCTGATTCTAGCCATAAACACGGCGCAGAATTTAAAATAATGAACCCACGTAATAAATTTTCTAATTCATTGAAAAGCAGAGGTAGCATTCCACCAAATGAATGTCCCACTATCACAGGATTTTGAAATTGCGCAATTGTGGCAATAAATATAGCAAGCCAATCATCAAATCCTTCTTTTTTAATTGCATGACTGCCATTACCAGGAAAGTCGAGTAACCACGTATTTCCACAAAGTTGCAGTAATTGTGCTAAGCCGTCTAAATAACTTGAATCACAACCAGGGCCACCTGGAATAAAAAGCCAATTCAGTGGTTTTCCACCTTGTGTGGAGGCTAAGGTGTAGCGCACATTATTTTTGTCGTAAAAGTGGTTCATGTTTGGCATTTTTTTATTCCATTATAAATTTCCGTTTTATTAACTTTATACTTTTACTTTCATTTTTTTGAGAAGGGAGATTTTCTCTATAATCAGATAATTAGAAAATCAACTTCACATTTCAAACTTATCAGTTTGTGTTGAAGTAGGATCATCGGACATGGTTCCAAATAAGGCGGTATTAGGAGTAAAGTTAAATAACTTGAAAAAGCTAGATTTTGCCCAATCGTAATTGCTTAATAAAGATTTTTCGCTATCTGCATCTTTTGCAATGACTGGTTCTTTATCATTCTTTTTATTATCACTTACTATTGTGTAGTGTACTTGCACCTGGTTTGGTGCGAATTTATTTTCTCTCTCTTGCGCTTGCTTCACCAGGTTACAGATTTCATCTCTATTTTGACTATTAAAAGCAGTATCTTCACCCCTTTCAATCCCCTTATTATATTTTGCACCTATATAATGCACTATAGAAGATAGCTTATTTAGGGCAAGTTTCTTATCTTCGCCTTCTTTGTATTCATCATTTATCTTTTGCGCGTCCGCTATAAGTTTACGGATACCCCTCCTATTTTCTACTAGCAGTTCCGTGTTACTCGTAACAGCCCAAATGAATCCTCTGATAGCCATTTTGGCTAAAACTAAAGGAGTAAAAGCTATTTGGGTTATCCCTCGAAAAATACTTAAAATGCCATCAATAAACCAACTCAGGAGCATCGCGGCCCCGAATGGAAGCCACTCTGGTTGGCGAGTAAAGATACAAAAGCCAAGACCAACAAAAAGAAGGGGAATCAAAGCAATTAAATAGAGAAGGCCTTTTAGCAGGTTATATGCACCATAAATAGGTTGTTTAGCATCTCTTTTAACATAATATCGTGAGCGATAAGGTTTAAAGGTATCAGCAGCATCTTTTACCATATCAGCAAGCGGCTGAAAGGATCCTTTTAGTTGGTCTAAACTATTTAACTTTTGAGTGTCTATGTTAATTGCTACACCTACTAGTCCTTGGATAAAGGTGTAGAGGGACACATAATTTTTATCTAACTTAGTAGCCATGTTTTAAATTCAGGTAGCTATTTAATTTTCACAGTATAACACAGCAAAACTTAAGAAAATGTTAACAGCAGATAAGAATTTTTAAGATCACAGCAGTTTATTGGCGGTTTTGTTAACCTGTTTTGTAGTTGCAATAACAATAATTTACTGTAAAAGGTTACTGTGTTCAGTACGAGTGAGCAAGTGGAGGAATTTAAGGTTATACTCGCAGGGTTTGTTTATATTCATTTTTTAACTATCTTAAACGGGGAGTAGCAATGACAGAAGCCACAATTGAAAAACGAGCTGGATTTACTTTAATTGAATTAATGATTGTTATTGCCATTATTGGCATTTTGGCATCGCTTGCTATTCCCATGTATGCCAACTATAGCAATAAAACTAAATTTTCTGAGGTGATACAAGCGACAGCACCATTTAAATTGGCAGTGGAGCTTTGTGCTAATCATACAGGGGATTTAACAGCATGTGGCAATGGCAAGAATGGAGTTCCTGAAGCTTTTTTAACGGCTAGTTCTGAAAATGGTTATATATCGAGCATTAATGTTGCAGACAATGGAACAATTACCGCGACTTCACAACGCATTAAAGTAAATGATCAGGAAAAATTTACTTATATTTTAGTTCCAAGCTTACAAATGAATGGTCAAATAACTTGGCAGCAATCAGGTAGCTGTAGCGCGGCGCATTTATGTTGAGTTGACCTATCTAACAGATGAGTGTTAGCCAAACTCAGCTAGTGGGCGAGCTATTGAATTGGCTGTTTCATCAAGACAACATTATTGAGCAAGTTAATCGACTGTTATTGCATGCTGTTGCTAAGCAGGTTTCCGATATTCATATTGAACCTTATGCTAATCAATATCGAATTCGTTTACGACAAGATGGATTATTGTATGAACTCACTCAGCTTGAATCTTCTCTGGCTAATAAAATTTCAGCTAGATTAAAAGTCCTGTCACACTTAGATGTTGCTGAAAAGCGAGTGCCACAAGATGGGCACTTTTTGCTTAATGATGCCAGAAATAACTCAGTGGATTTTCGTTTAAGTACTTGCCCAACCGTAAATGGTGAAAAAACTGTTGTTCGCATTTTAAATCCGGAAACTATTTCAAAACAGGTTGAAGAGTTGGGTTTTGAAGAAACGCAAAAACAGCTATTTTTTTCTGCGTTGGATAAGCCGCAAGGGTTGATTTTATTCATCGGTCCAACAGGAAGTGGTAAAACTGTTTCCATGTATGCTGCTTTACGCTTATTAAATCCTGCGGAAAAAAATATTTTAACCATTGAAGATCCAGTTGAAATCAATATTTCAGGAATTAATCAAGTGAATATTAATCCTAAAGCGGGGCTTACTTTTGCTACTGGATTAAGAACATTTTTGCGACAAGATCCTGATGTTATTATGTTGGGTGAAATAAGAGATGCTGAGACTGCACAGATTGTAGTGAAAGGTGCACAAACTGGCCATTTAATTTTATCGACTTTACATGCACAAAATACCGTTCAGGCATTTGATCGTTTACTTAATTTGAATTTGAGTAAGCTACAAATTCAAAGTAATTTATTACTGTTAGTTGCGCAACGGCTAGTCAGGAAACTTTGTGATAGGTGTAAAGTTCAGAGCAAAGTTTCATATGAAACTTTGCAAAGTTACAACTTTCTTCAGGAAGCCGAGGTTTTTGCAGCAGTCGGTTGTCAATTTTGTCAGTCAGGTTATTGTGGTCGAACTGGTATTTTTGAATTATTAGCAATCACCAAAGAAACAATAGCAGAGTTCTCACAAACCAATCATCGTAATGCACTTGAGAATCTACTGAAAAAAAACAGTATTTCATTGCGCGATATGGCGATCTATAAAGTCAGTCAAGGTATTACAAGCTTGGCAGAAATTAATCGAGTTATTCCTCAAGAGTTGTAACGATGCTGTATTTATTTAATAGATTTGTTTATCTTTGGTACGGTGTTAGCGAGGATGGTACTCAGCTTCAAGGAGAAATTCTTGCACCAAATTTATCCATTGCTACTGCGCATTTGCTTGAATTTGGCATTCAAGTTAATCGTGTGAATGTAAGATTTTTTACTTTACGGCCGAAAAAAATCTTAACGCCACGAGTTCGGATTCAATTTACTGAACAACTTTCTGATCTTATTCGTTCGGGTATTTCTTTATCTGGTTCTTTGAAGGTCTTAGAAACTGCATTTGCTGATGGACAGGCGAGAACACTGATTTGGTTTATTCGTCGTCATGTTGAGTCTGGGCAATCAATTGGCAATGTGCTGCATTTTTTTCCAAGGGAGTTTAATCTAACTTATCGTCAATTAATTGAAATTGGAGAGACATCTGGCCAATTAGAAAAAGTACTTGTTCGCTTGGCTGATTTAGAAAAAAAGAAAATTTTGCTGATAAATAAGATTAAAAAAGCAAGTTTTTACCCTATATTAGTGCTAGGGCTTTCATTGTTAATTACTTTATTTTTAATTATTGGTATTGTGCCAAAGTTTATCGAAATTTTTAACCAAGCTAAGTTGACGCTTCCGTTTGCTACATTACTGTTAGTAAATACCAGTAATTTTTTAATGAATCATATGGTGATGATAAGTTTGGGTTTATTATGTAGCGTTGGCGTCTGTGGATATTTTTTTCATACTTCCGCAGAAATTAAAAAATTAATCTGGAAATATTTTTTAGCTTTTCCTTGGTTTGGTAACCTCATTAAATATTTTTTTCTGAGTCGTTTAAGTTATGGGTTATCGACACTTTTACAGGTTGGAATTCCCTTGACCCAAGCAATTGAAATGTTGCTAACTAATATGGCAAATCCACTTTATTTAGAAGCATTTGCTACATTGTTGAATTTAATTAAACAAGGGGATTCATTAAGCCAAGCTTTGCGGTCTTCTTGTTTGTTTCCTGATTTTATGGTGTACACCGTTAAAATTGGTGAAGAATCTAGCTTAATTGTGCCGGCATTGCTTAAAATAGCAAATTTTTATGAAGCTGAGATTGATCGATTTGTGGATGGAGTTAGCATATTTCTAGAGCCAGTTTTAATGATTATTTTGGGGTTAATTATTAGTATTTTTATGGTGGCATTATATTTGCCGATTTTTAGTTTAGGAAATGCGGTTTAGAAAGCGGAGTAAGTTCCGGCAGGAATCTACTTATCTGTTTAAACTGTCATGTCCGCCTATGCTCACTAGTGTTCGGGGGAGCTGTAAAATAAGCAAATAGGCTGTTTTTCTGTAAAGAAATAAAAATATACATCCCCTCTCCCAGCCCCAAAGCATAAAAAAATCTTCGAGTTTTATTCGGGGAGAGGGCCAGGGCTGAAGTATCGACGGATAAATTGTGGTTGCATCGATAAACATTAAAACGTCCCCTTCTCCCAGCCCCATAAGCCATAAATCACGGGTCTTGTTCTGGGAGAAGGACAGGATGAGGGGAAATGAATGAGTTTGATAGAAATTATTTTACCTTCTACTACTTCTATTAAAAGTTAGAGTAGGATGAAAATTTAATTTCCAGATTTACCCTCATCCTGTCCTTCTCCCACAATAAAGTACAGTGATTCTTAATGACTTATCGGGGTGGGAGAAGGGAACGTTGTCGCTATTATCGGTGCACAAGTTTTAACTATGCCCATACAATTTATCCGTCGATACTTCAGCCCTGGCCCTCTCCCCGAATAAAACTCGAAGATTTTTTTATGCTTTGGGGCTGGGAGAGGGGATGTATATTTTTATTTCTTTACAGAAAAACAGCCTATTTGCTTATTTTATAGCTCCCCCGGACACTAGTGAGTCTTCGCTGGCATGACAACACTTTTAGCGTAAACTAATATGATGTTATTGATTCAAGAAATTAATTTTTGCGATCCGGTCGGATTATTTCGCGGATTTTCTGATATGCCATGGGCTATTTTTTTAGATAGTGCACTAATGTCAGCAGAAAATCGCTATAGTTTTATTGGCATAGACCCTTTTTTAAAACTTCAGAGCAAACATGGGCAAATTTCTGTGAATCAGCAAGCTTGTTCGGGTAATCCTTTTTTGCAATTAAAAAATCTTTTAAAGCAGTATCCATTAGTCGTTGATAGCGATTTATGCCCTTTTCAAGGCGGCATCATGGGGTATTTTGGTTATGACTTATGTCAACATCTAGAGAAACTACCTCAGCCATTAATTGATGACATGAAATTTCCCGATATAAGTATCGGCTTTTATGATTTAGTAGTAGGGTTTGATTTGCTGCTAAAAAAAGCTTGGGTTTTTTCTAGTGGTTATCCAGAGCAAGATAATTTAGCAAGACAACATCGCGCTACTATGCGGATGAACTTTCTGTTAGAAAAAATTAAATCTCAAACAGCCCTATCACCATTATCGTTTTCAGGTATAACCGGCGAGATTCAATCGAATTTTACTGCTGCTTCTTATCAAGCCGCAGTAGGAACAGCCATTGAATATATTTTAGCAGGCGATATTTTTCAGGTGAATTTATCGCAAAGATTTAGTGCAAAACTATCTGCTTGCGAGAATTTATTTGGGCTTTATGAACGATTGAGATTGATTAATCCAGCACCATTTGCAGCATACTTAAATTTTTCGCCGACTTATATTATTTCGTCATCACCTGAACAGTTTTTACAGGTGAGGAAAAAACAAGTAAAGACTAAACCGATTAAAGGCACTATGCCGCGTGGAAAAACCCCAGAATTAGATCAAGCTTATGCGGGAAAATTATTGGCCAGCGAAAAAGATCGTGCTGAAAACATCATGATTGTTGATTTAATGCGCAATGATTTATCACGCGTATGTGAAAATCATTCAGTTTATGTAACTAAACTATGTGAGTTAGAAAGCTTCTCAACTGTTCATCATTTGGTTTCTACAGTGATAGGTCAACTACGAGATGATCAAGATTCAATTGATCTGTTAACTGCTGTTTTTCCTGGTGGTTCAGTAACTGGTGCACCTAAAATTCGCGCAATGGAAATTATTACTGAAATTGAACAATATGCGCGTGGGCCTTATTGCGGCAGTATTGGTTATATTGGATTTAATAATGACATGGATGTTTCAATTGCCATTCGCACATTAGCAATTCAGAATGACCGTTTGGTTTTTCAATCAGGTGGCGCTATTGTTGCTGATTCAGATCCTGCTAATGAGTATCAGGAAACTTTAGATAAAGCGCGCGCATTGATTCAGTGCTTAGATCAAAATTTATGATAATTGTCATCGATAACTATGATTCCTTTATTTATAACCTAGTTCGATATGTCAGTGAACTAGGTTATCCTGTACAGGCATTTCGTAATGATGTGCTAACTGTTGAGGATTTAGCGAAGTTAAATCCACATGCTATTATTCTTTCGCCAGGACCATGCACGCCAGATCAAGCGGGCATTAGCATTTCGCTGATTCAAAAATTAGGTAAAAATATCCCTATTTTAGGAGTATGTTTGGGTCATCAAGCAATTGGCCAAGCTTATGGTGGGAACATTGTGCGTGCTTTGAAACCAGTGCATGGGAAATCTTGCTGCATTCGACATACAACAACATCAATTTTTAACGATATTGAAAATCCGATGAGAGTGGGTCGATACCATTCATTGATTGTAGAAGAAAAAAGCTTACCTACTGATCTTGAGATTATTGCCACAAATTTAGCTGGAGAAATTATGGCGCTGAAGCATCGGTTATATCCAGTTTTTGGTGTACAGTTTCATCCTGAATCTATTTTAACGCCGAGTGGGAAGAAGTTATTGAAGAATTTTCTAGAGATTTGTACAGCTAACTTAGAGAAAACACCGTGCCAAAACAGCACAGTAAAAAATATCAAAATCAACTGAGAATTATTGGTGGTTCGTTACGCGGCCGTAGTTTTTCTTTTCCTGATATTGCAGCGGTTCGTCCTACTCCTAATCGCGTGCGTGAAACATTGTTTAACTGGTTAGCTCCAGTGATTAACGGTGCTCGTTGTCTGGATCTTTTTGCTGGCAGTGGCGCACTCGGTTTTGAAGCATTATCGCGCGGTGCTTCATGGGTAACTTTTGTGGATCACCATCCAGATGTCATCACACATTTACAAAAAACCATCGCACTTTTAAATTTGCTCAATGCTGATGTACAGTCTTTCATGATTCCTTCGAGTCATTTTATGACTGAAAAACAGTTCGATATCGTGTTTTTAGATCCGCCATTTGAAAAACAACTGATAGCGCCTTGTTGCGCCTGGCTAGAAGAACAGAATCTGCTCACTAAATCAGCCTATATTTATATTGAAACCGAAAAAAATCTGCATCCTTTGCCTATTCCATCAGATTGGCGATGCTTAAAAAGCAAGGTCGCTGGTGAGGTGGGGTATCATTTATGCCTATGCTCAGTCCTTTAGATTTTTTCAATATAGGCCTAATTATTTTTGATAATTTGATATAAATGTAAAAATCGCGGCTATTTGATTTATAAAATCGCGGGTGTTTCATTTATAAAATCGCGGGTGTATAATTATAAAAATCGCGGGATTAGAAACGCTACTCAAATATATAGATTTAAAGCCTTATGAAAAGATTTTACCCACGCTGGCAAACAAAAAGTATTGAAAAAGCGCTTAAAACTCGTCGCGTTATCTTACTTTGTGGTGCACGTCAATGTGGTAAAACCACGTTAGCAAAGCAAATCGTGTCGAAAGACACAGTTTATCGAACATTGGACGATCTTGCGGTAAGGCAGCTTGCAGATACTGATCCACAGGGCTTTGTTAAACACTCTGGGAAAACGTTGATTATTGATGAAATACAACGAGTACCCCAATTGCTTTCTGCTATTAAGCTAGTAGTTGATGAGAATACCCGGCCAGGCCAATATTTGCTGACTGGCTCCGCCAATATTCAGTCATTGCCTACTGCGCAGGAGTCACTGGCAGGGCGTGTTAGCAAAATACGTTTGCGTCCGTTATCTAATGGGGAATTACTCAATAAGCAGCCTAATTTCTTAAGAAATGCTTTTAAACAAGTATTCCCTATAAAAAACAAAGCCAGATATGATCGGAAAACTATGCTAGAAATAGCGTTTCGTGGTGGATTTCCTGAGGCAATACAATTACAACCTAATGAACGCGCAAAATGGCATAGAGATTATATTGGTGCACTACTTGAACGTGATTTAAACGATGTTGCGCATATTACCCAGCATAAAGCTATGCAAGAATTGCTCAAGACGCTTGCGGCTTGGTCTGGTAAGTTTATGGATATCTCTGCGATTGGTTCAGGGCTTTCTATTCGTCGTCCAACTATTGAAGCTTACATTCACGCGCTTGAAACTTTATATATTATGGAACGCGTTTTACCTTGGACTCGCACTGACTATGAGCGTGTTGGCAGGCAAACAAAGCTATATGTGACTGATTCAGGGTTGATGACTTCAATTCTACGGTGGCGAATAGAACAGGTAGAACTTGATGCCGATAGATTAGGAAAATTAATAGAAACTTTTATATGCAATGAACTTGCTGCAGAGATCGATACTCATAATGGCGAATATGAGTTGTTTCATTATCGAGATCGTGAAAAGCGTGAGATTGATTTCTTGATTGAACGAGAAGATCAAGCGTTATTAGGTATAGAAGTTAAAGCAGGTTCTTCCATCAGTATTACTGATTTTAAACATCTCAAATGGTTCAAAAATAATATTGCTAAAAACAAACCTTTCGTTGGCATTGTACTATATGCCGGAGAATTAGTTGGAAAAATGGGTGATGGGCTTTGGGCGGTTCCGTTTGATGCATTATGGGGATCATGATTGTGAAAGAAGCCACAAAAGTTGCTTTAATTACTGGTGGAGCGAAACGAATTGGTGGAGCTATCAGTGAGTTTTTACAGCAACAAGGCATGTCTGTTGCCATTCATTGTTATACGGCGTTAGCTGAAGCGGAACAATTAGCCAATAAACTTAATGCAGCGCGAAAAAATTCTGCCATCGTTGTACAAACAGATTTAAACAATAATAGTTCGTATGAACAGCTAGTGAATCAAATAGTTAAAAAATGGGGCCGTTTAGATGTGTTGGTTAATAATGCTTCGCTATTTTGTCCTACACCTTTTAAGGAAGCATCGCTTCAAGCTTTTGATGATTTATTAACCACTAATCTTAAAGCGCCATTCTTTTTAGCCCAAGCTGCATTACCACTACTGCAAGAAACTTCAGGCTGCGTAATTAATATTACGGATGTTCATGCACAAAAGCCGCTTAAGTCTTATAGCCTTTACACGATGAGTAAAGCAGCTCTTAAGATGATGACAGAATCTTTAGCGCGAGAATTAGCGCCGACGGTTCGGGTTAATGCAGTGGCTCCTGGTGCTATTTTATGGCCGGAAAAAAATCTTGATTTAGCAGGGCGAGAAAAAATTATCGCGAAAATCCCTCTGAAACGATCAGGCTCGCCACTAGATATTGCGAAAGCAGTGTGGTTTTTAATTGATTGTGAATATATTACTGGGCAAACTATTGTGGTGGATGGTGGTAGATTAATGGATTAAATTTTCTGAAGGTAATAAATAATAATTAAAACTCATGTAACTAAGGAAAATTTTATGAAGCAAAAAACTATTAATAATCTCCAAACAGATTTCGCTCCTAAAAATGTTATTGCAAAATATCAAAAAGCTTTGCAAAAAACTCGTGATAGAGTAAATCGCTCTTACACTGCAACTTTGAATCCCGCTGCGCCTAAGGTGTTTGTACCTCTAGCAAAGGCTGAAATTGATACATTACGAGCAGGGCAAGTATATTCAGGCATTCAAGAAAAATTTTTTCTAGCAGTTGAAGCTTTTGTTAGCTCATTACAGGCTATTGTAAATAATGGGTTAAAAACTAACAGCGACCAGCACGCTATAAATATTTCTCTTATGGCCAAACAATATGAGTTTGCTGTTCAGCTTTCAGAATATTTAGGGCAGCCAACGGTTTCTAAGCAACCTATTCCGCTCATATATTTTTTAAAAATACTTCGTGAACAAATACAGTTCAAAACAGACGAAAATGGTGAAAAAGTGAAAAATTATCCAGCTGCACATAACAGAGACTACGTGAAAGATGAGAAATTCGTGAAATTATATGAGCAATTAACTACTGCAGATGATAATGAAAGTAACTTATATACTGCTTTTCTGGCCGATTGTGAAACATTAAATAAGGCAACAACTGTAGAGAAGTTAACTAATGATACTAGGAGAGTAGGTCTTTACGGTTAACGCGAGTTAATAATCATCTTGTAAGATAAGAGCAACAAATCTACATCAAAAAATGTTAAAATACACCACATTATTTTGATTAGAGGGTTATTAAGATGGAAGATGAACAAGATAGATCCGGTGAGTTATTAACCAAACGAAGATTTTGGCTATGGGCAAAAAAATATTGGGGTGGTAATTCAACCGGTGTTCGCAACTGGCTACTGATAGCGGGTATAGCTGTTTTTGTCATTTTGTTATTGTTGGGACCAGTGGTAGGTCCTGCTTTGCCTGCTGCAGTTTTATTAGGCTTGTTAATTGGGGTAGGAGTTATCGCCTCGATTAGCTTAGCTGCGGCTGTGATAGCGACTATTAGGGCTGCTATGTTGGATTATGCGGAGTATCAGAAGAGTCCAAAAGAAGTTAGTTATTTTCGCCATTTATTAAACAAATTTGTTGATTGGATGAAAAATCATCCAATAAATTTTGTGCTTATTGTGGCGCTTTTAGTGTTTGCGCCTCTTGCTGCAATTCCTGGGCTCATTGGTTTGTCTGCAGTAGCAATTCTAATGGAGTTTGGATTGCTATTTTCAGTTACAGCTATTACAGATGGAGTATGCCGCTTTTTCGATTATCTGCTTTCGTGGTGCTTGGGAAAAATTTCACAATCTGGGTCCAATTTTAATATCCCTCGTTCTTATACGAGCTACTCTTTTAATTCTGAGGATGCTACAGCAACGAAGACCACATCATATATTCCTCAGCCAGGAAGCAATGATAATAATGATAATTCGGTGCGAAGTTCTCCAATTTGGAAACCAATTTCAGAGCCGCTCCGACTAGAACCAGGTTGTGTGGCAATAATTTCCAATCCTAATAGCAAGAAGATTGAAGTTAGAGAGTTTAATTCGGAAGACCGTTCGTTGAAGTCAGAGAAAAAACAATACGATTCTACGGCTAATGAAATAATAATTCCTTGCCTTGCATCAAAGGCGGTTTTGATTATCAGTGATGGCGATCGACGTGTGATTATCAACGTCGCAAAATCACAAAATGATAGTCCTAATGCTGAATTTTGGCAGGAGCTTCGTGGTACCCATTCTGAGAACGAATGTACTTCTATTTTTCCATTAGTTAATGGTTTTAACTATACTGTTTACCAGAAGAATGTGAAATATCCTTTTCGGGTACAAATATCATCAGACTTTTATGAGCCCAGCATCCAAAATTTTAAATTTGATTTTGATCGAGCGCGAGTTTGGAGTCAAAAAGATGGTGGGGATAAGTGGGAGGAAATTGAGTTTTCCTCTGATAGAGGTTTTTATTATAGGGGCTAAATATTCTTATATTTTCCTTGAGGACTCCTTGAATGAACCAAAACGTTGATGTTAATTTGCGACCAGAATTTGATGAAGTTTTAACTAAAATTGCTAACTATGTGCTTGATGATGATATTGCCAGTACAGAGGCCTATCAAACTGCACGCTTATGTCTGATGGATACCTTAGGCTGCGGTATTTTAGCGTTGCGTTATCCGGAATGCACCAAGCTGTTAGGCCCAGTAGTGCCGAACACCATAGTACCGAATGGTACGCATGTGCCGGGAACTGATTTTGTATTAGATCCTATTCGTGGTGCTTTTAATATTGGTACGATGATTCGTTGGTTGGATTTTAATGATACTTGGTTAGCGGCAGAATGGGGTCATCCTTCGGATAATTTAGGAGGAATTTTAGCAGTAACCGATCATTTAAGCCGGCAACGTGTCGCAGCTGGTGAATCACCATTTTTAATCCGTGATGTGTTAACCGCAATGATTAAAGCGCATGAAATTCAAGGAATTTTAGCGCTGGAAAATAGCTTTAATCGTGTGGGTCTTGATCATGTTATTTTGGTTAAAGTGGCTTCTACTGTGGTAGTCACTCAATTACTAGGTGGTTCAAAGCAGCAAATTTTAAATGCATTGTCTCTTGCCTTTGTTGATGGGCAAAGTCTTCGTACCTATCGGCATGCTCCTAATACTGGATCGCGTAAATCTTGGGCTGCCGGCGATGCAACGAGTCGCGCGGTGGAATTAGCGTTGATAGCATTAAAAGGAGAAATGGGTTATCCAAGTGCTTTAACGGCAAAAACTTGGGGATTTTATGATGTTTTGTTTAAAGGACAATCATTTAAATTACCTCGCCCATTTACCAGTTATGTAATGGAAAATGTTTTGTTTAAAATTTCCTATCCTGCTGAGTTTCATGCACAAACGGCAGTAGAATGTGCAGTAATACTTCATCCCATGGTTAAAGAAAGATTCAATGATATTGAAAAAATTCAATTAACTACGCATGAATCAGCGATTCGAATTATTAGTAAAGAAGGAACACTTTATAATCCAGCTGATCGTGATCATTGTTTACAGTATATGGTAGCAATCGGGCTTATTTTCGGTGAACTAACAGCAGATCACTATGAAGACGAAATAGCCAAAGATCCCAGAATCGATTTACTCAGAAGTAAAATGCAGGTACGAGAAAATAAACAATTTAGTGTGGATTATTTAGATCCTGATAAACGTTCCATTGCTAACACTATGCAAATTTTCTTTAAAGATGGTACGAAGACTGAAGAAGTTACAGTGGAGTATCCGATAGGGCATAAACGCCGCCGGCAAGAGGGTATTCCTTTATTACTGGAAAAATTTGAACATAATTTATTAACCCATTATACAAAAGAGCAAACTGCTAAGATTTTGCAAATTTGTCAACAGCAAACATCACTCGAACAAATCGCTGTTCATCAATTCGTCGAGCTATTATGCCCAGCGCGCTAATTATTAATGGAGTTCCAATTGAGTGTATTAACCAAGCTGCGGTGACTTATCACGTGCCGGCAACTTTAATTATTTCAGTGTTAGGAACAGAAGGCGGTAAGGTAGGGATGGCGCGACCAAATACCAACGGTACTTATGATTATGGGCCGATGCAAATTAACTCAATCTGGCTTGAAAAACTCAAACCCTACGGTGTTACACAACAGCAACTGCAATATGATCCATGTCTTAATGTTTCTGTAGGGGCTTGGATTTTAAGTACACGTATTGCAGATTCAAAAGAACTTTGGCGAGGTGTTGCCAGTTATCATTCTTATTCTTTACCCGAAAATACCCGTTATCGCACTAAAGTCTCTGGTATTTATCAATTACTTACTACTTATCTGCAGCAACCTTCTCATCAAAATCCACGTGTTCAAGCGATAGGCTAAGTTCTAAGGTAATTGCTTACCCCGTGCTGGGCGTATCTCTAGCCCTACGTGCCGCGGCTTGTCCGCGGCATCCAGAAAGATCGATCTAGATGCCGCGGACAAGCCGCGGCACGTAGGCTAGTGGGGCAATCGCAATGAGCTCGCGACTTCTCCCATAAGTGGAGGAATGAACAGTATTTCTAATTTATTCCATCATTATGCAAAATTCCAAAAATTGACTAAGGTTAAAGTGTGGGGAAGTAATAAAAAGAGCTAGCAGCCGAAATCTAAATTCCATAAGGGGTGTGCCATGGCTTTAAATAGAGATCTTGAGTTTACCTTAAACCTTGCCTTTAAGTTTGCAAGGGAAAAACGTCATGAATACGTTACAGTTGAACATTTGTTGTTGGCTTTACTAGATAATCCAGCGGCAATGAGTATTTTGCAGGCTTGTGGCGCTGATGTGGGGCGTTTGCGTAATGATTTAAGTAATTTCATTGATGAAACTACGCCATTATTGCCCCCATATGAAACTCATCACAATACTCAGCCTACCTTAGGATTTCAAAGAGTCGTTCAACGTGCGGTTTTTCATGTGCAATCTTCTGGTAAGTTAGAAGTATCGGGCGCTAATGTATTAGCAGCGATTTTTAGTGAGCAAGAAAGCCAAGCCGTTTACTTTTTAAGACGAGAAAATGTTAGTCGATTAGATGTGCTTAACTATATTTCACATGGTATCTCGCCGATCCCTAGTTCAGAAGAGGAAGAACAGCTCGGGATGGGTGATGAAGAAATGGGGCGCGAGTATGGTCCTGCTGGTTCGCTGGAAAACTATGCGGTTAATCTCAATTCAAAAGCGCGTATTGGTTATATTGATCCTTTAATTGGGCGAGAAGCTGAAGTAGAACGCGTGATCCAAATACTTTGCCGACGTCGTAAAAATAATCCGTTGTTTGTTGGCGAAGCAGGAGTGGGTAAAACCGCAATTGCTGAAGGGTTAGCTAAGATGATTGTAGAAAATAAAGTACCCGCCAGCATTGCCAAGTGTACAGTTTATTCGCTTGATTTGGGTAGCCTTTTGGCTGGCACAAAATATCGAGGCGATTTTGAAAAGCGGTTAAAGTCGATTTTGGGTCAATTAAAACAGGAGTCTGGTGCTATTTTGTTTATTGATGAAGTTCATACCATTATTGGTGCTGGGGCTGCCTCAGGTGGGGTAATGGATGCTTCTAATTTGATTAAGCCACTGTTAGCGTCAGGTGAACTGCGTTGTATGGGCGCAACGACACACCATGAATATCGAAATATTTTTGAAAAAGACAAAGCGTTAGCGCGCAGATTTCAAAAAATTGATGTGGTGGAATCTACTATTGATGAAACCATCGAAATTCTTAAAGGCCTTAAACCACAGTTTGAAAGCTATCATGGTGTACGTTATTCAATTCAGGCGTTAAAAGCAGCGGCTGAACTATCAGGCCGATATATTACTGATCGTTGTTTACCGGATAAGGCGATTGATGTAGTAGATGAGGCGGGTGCTCACCAAGCGCTGTTGCCAAAGTTAAGAGCCAGCAAAATGATTGGTGTTAGTGATATCCAAAAAATTGTTGCTCAGATGGCAAGGATTCCAGCGGACAATATTACTTTGTCGGAAAAAAACCGACTGCGTTATCTTGAACAAAAATTAAAAATGTTGATTTTTGGTCAGGATAAAGCCATTGAGCAATTAGCTTCTGCAATTAAGATGGCAAGATCAGGACTTTCCGATCCGGAAAAACCAATTGGTTCGTTTTTATTAGCAGGTCCAACCGGCGTGGGTAAAACGGAAGTAACGAGGCAATTAGCTAAATTGTTAGGTGTTGAATTGTTACGATTTGATATGTCTGAGTATATGGAGTCTCATACCTCATCTAGGTTGATTGGTGCGCCTCCAGGTTATGTTGGTTACGATCAAGAAGGCCTGTTAACTGAGGCAGTGATTAAACATCCCTATGCTGTTTTGTTGTTAGATGAAATTGAAAAGGCACACACAGATATTTTTAATTTGCTGCTACAAG
This sequence comes from uncultured Gammaproteobacteria bacterium, assembly GCA_963844535.1. Classification (GTDB taxonomy): domain Bacteria; phylum Pseudomonadota; class Gammaproteobacteria; order CAWJOP01; family CAWJOP01; genus CAWJOP01. The sequence continues at coordinate 218,920 of CAWJOP010000005.1, forward strand.
TGATGGACCATGGTGTGTTGACGGACAATAATGGCCGTAAAGCCGATTTTCGCCATGTTATTTTGGTCATGACTACCAATATTGGTGCTGAGTTTATGAATAGATCATCTGTTGGTTTTACTGAACAAGATCATAGCCAAGATGGTTTAGAACCACTAAAACATCTTTTCTCTCCTGAATTTAGAAATCGTCTTGATGGGATCATTTGTTTTCAGTCGTTGGATACTGCAGTAATTACTCGAATTGTGGATAAACTTTTAATTGAGCTTGAAGTTTTACTTGAGCATAAACATGTATTGTTAGAGATTAATGAGGAAGCTAAAGCTTGGCTTGCAGAACATGGTTATGATCATAAAATGGGTGCAAGACCCATGGCGCGTTTAATCCAAGAAAAAGTTAAACGACCTCTGGCAGAAGAGCTATTGTTTGGCAAATTAGCTTATGGTGGTTGTGTCGCTCTTATTGTTAAAAATAATGAACTAACATTGAAGATCACGGCAAATAAACGCCATAAAAAACATATTAGTACGTTGTCGCATTAATTTACAAAGCAATAAGCTGTTTTTCAGGTAGAAAATAAAAATATACATCTCCTCTCCCAGCCCCAAAACATAAAAAAATCTTCAAACTTTATTCTGGGAGAGGGCCAGGGTGAGGGAGATCGAATAAACTTTGCTATCTTTTTCTGCGTAAGGTGAGTTACTAAACTAAGTATTTTCCCCATCTTTCTTTGTACCAAATCCCGCATAAAATAATCTACATGAACTCATTTAAACAAGCTGGATTTAGCTTAATTGAAGCGCTTTTGGCGGTGATGATTTTTTCAGTGTTTCTGTTAGTAGTGTGGCAACTTCAACAGAGTACATTCAAACGCGTATCGCAAATGCTAGATACTAATTCTCATCATGAAATCTTTTTATGCAACGAAGATGGCGAATAGCCTTGTTTGGCTCAAGAGAATCCCAACTGGGATTTTCTCTAATCGAAGTACTACTCAGTATTGCAATGACTATTTTACTTACCGATCAGATGGTTAGATTATGTATGACGCTAATTAAGCAACAAGCATTATTACAGGAAAAAATTACACTAGCTGAAAACACACAATTTGCTGAATTTATTTTAAGGCGAGAGCTGCAAACAGCAGGTTTTTGTGGCTGCAATGGTATTAATCAATTAAATATTTACTATCACTTATCGCGTTGGTATTTGCCGATCATTCCTATCCAAATATTTTCTAAAGATACCCAAATTATGGGGAAAAAAATTCACCCCGAAAGTGATGTGCTGGTTATCGAAAAAATGGCGGAAAAAACCACGAATTTTTTAGGTAAATTAAATCTTGCTCGGTTAAAAAAATGTCTGCAAAATGAATTTGATCCTAAAGAGTTATTTATTATCGCTGATTGTCAACAAGCGGATGTTTTTGCTCTGTCTGATGTGCCGACTTTATTGTCTTTAAATCGTTATGATCATGCTGAAATAGGAAAATTAGTAGTGCATGCTTTTTTTATTGCAAAAACCTCACGAAAAAATCAATCCAGTCAACCGATTAAAGCATTATATAGCTATGATTTTATCCATCAGCGTAAAACAGAATTGGTTGCTGGGGTTGAGGCAATGGAATTTTTTTATGTGGATTCAGATAATGATGAGAATCAAAAAACATTTAAACCATTAACTAATACAGTTGATCTAGTTAATTTACGTTTAATTAAAATTATTTTGTCATTGAGCAGCGAAAATCCTGTAGTAAATGCTAAAGAGAGGCTGCATAAAAAACATGAAGTATTAATTTATCTTCGGGAATAATTATAAGCAGGAAATGGTTAAAATTAATAATATGAATAATCAACTGGGATTTGCATTAGTAATACTGCTGATTTTTATTAACATGCTATCTGTAATCATTATTTCCATGATGAATTCAACCTTGTTCGCGGCGAAAACATTAGAAAATTTTTCGGCATATTATCGTTATATTCATCTGGCAGATATCGCTTTACAGCAAGCTAAACAGGATATTCTTACAGAGAATTCCAAATGTTTTGACGGGCCATGTGCTATGCAAGGAGATTTTTTAACTGACCATGAATTACTAAGTTATCAGATTAGTTTTTTAACTACTGTGCCTTGTTTTGCTATAAAAAACTCAGCCAAATCAGGCGCTGATTTTTTTAAAATATTAGTTAAAGTTGGTGAAAATCAGGATAGGGCAATAAATATCCAAAGTACATTTGTTAACGTTGCACATAGTGCAGAACATTGCTACGAAACGGTTAAAACAATAAAACCTGGTTTTTTATCCTGGCGTTTGATTGGATAGTTTTTGCAATTGCCCACACATCAATGTGCTTAACGCCGCTATTTTTTAATGCTTTTGCTAATGCTGTTACCGTGCTGCTTGTAGTTAATACGTCATCAACGATAGCAACATGGGTTAAATGATGTGGCTTTACCACGGTAAAGGCATTTTTCAAATTTGCTCTTCGCTCTTTTGCTGACACAGTAGTTTGGGTAAGCGTTTGTTTTATGCGTGCGCAGAGATCGAAATAGACAGGGATGTTTAGGGATTTTTCTAACGGTTTTGCTAGCTCAATAGCTTGATTATAACCTCTTTCTGCTAGTCTTTTAGGATGAAGAGGAACAGGAATAATCGCTTCAGGCCAATCGTGCTGTTGATATTTACTGCGCAAAAATTTTAGTAGTAGTTCACTTAATACTGATCCGCAGGTGAGGTTTTGATTAAATTTTAACTGGGCGATCAATTGGACTATCGGTATTTGATAAGTAAATGCTGCATAAGTTTTGGCAAAAGGCGGTGGGTTTGCAAGGCATTGACCACAGAGCCTAAATTTTTCTGTCGGCATCATAATACTTTCAAGAGAAATTCCACATTGTTGACAAGCGATGTGATTCCAAGGCAATTCGTCCATACAAAGGTTACAGAGGTTTTTGCCCGTCTTAACAGTGGCGTGACAAAGCAGGCATTGAGTGATAAACAGCCAATTTTCCAGCAAGTGTAAGTAATGGAATAGCACGCTAAGAAACCTCATCTTTGATAAGATTTGATAGATATAATAAGGAGCTGGTCAGTTTATGTAATGGGTTAGATTACTTAATTAGGGTCCGCTGACGATTGGCCCAAAAACCTTGACGCCCCGCTGCCACGACTTGTTCGCGGTATTGTCCGCGGAATCCATGGATCCCGCGGGCAAGTCGTGGCAGCGGGAACGTAGGGTTTGAGATGAGTTGTCAACACGCCCTAGTATTTAAGATAAATATCCCCTTGCTAGATCCACAAGGGTAAATATATAATGACCCGCTTTTCTTTATAGGAATTGCTAGAAAAACCCTTGGAGCAATATATATGTACGCAGTGATCGTCAGCGGTGGAAAACAGTACCGAGTGGCTGCAGAGCAGACCATTCAGGTTGAAAAATTGTCCGTTGAACCAGGTTCAACAATTAATATTAATGAAGTACTAATGTATGCAAATGGTGATGATGTTCGGATTGGCGCGCCTTATCTATCTGAAGTTAAGGTAAATGCTACTGTTGTAGGTCATGGCCGTGGCAAGAAAGTCATAATTATCAAAATGCGTAGGCGTAAACACCATAGAAAGCAAATGGGTCATCGTCAACATTATACAGAACTTAAAATTACTGATATTCAGGCATAAGAAGCAGGAGAGTAAACATGGCACATAAGAAGGCAGGTGGTAGTACGCGTAATGGTCGCGATTCGCACTCTAAACGGTTAGGCGTAAAGTGTTTTGGTGGCGAGAAAGTGAGGCCTGGTTGCATTATTATTCGCCAACGCGGTACACGTTTTCATGCAGGCGAAAACGTTGGTATAGGTAAAGATCATACTTTATATGCTTTAGTCGAAGGTCATGTTAAGTTTGTGGTAAAAGGGCCAAAATCACGTAAATTTGTGACTGTTTTTCCAGTTTAGTTTTCCCCCATATGGCTCCCTTCTCCCACAAAGTGGGAGAAGGGAGTTTTCTTATCAATCGTATTGACATAACTTAATAAAGCGGCTACGCTTTGGTTGTATGTATGTTGCAGTGCACAATTTAGAAAGGAGACTGCTATGTCAATAAAAGAACCATTTGAGCAATTTAGCGAATTAAATAAAGTAACCGCTGATATTACCAAGCGTACAACTGAGTACATGGTGGGTGCGGTTAATGGGCTTGTCAATGATACTGCTAGTACTTGGAGTGAGCTAAGCAATATCAAGAAAATGGAAGATGTGGTCGCGGCGCAAACACGCATAGCGAGCGAAATGAGCAATAAATTCTTAAAAACCTCTCAAGAAGCTTTAAATATCTGGCAGGCAAATGTTATGGATATAGGCAAGTTTATGGAGAACTGCAGCCGTTCTATGGGTACTCCAGTAAATATTATGAATATGAATCCTGCTAAAGCTGGTGCGGGTACCAAAGCAGCGTAGTTGAAGCAACGTAGAAATTAAAACTAAGCGTCCCCCTCTCCCAGCCCCAAAGCATAAAAAAATCTTCAAGCTTTGTTCTGGGAGAAGGGATGTTTTAATGTTTATCGAGGCAACCACAATTTATCCGTCGATACTTCAGGGGTCAGGGTGAGGGTTATTTGCCGCCTCGACCGGTAAATACCGTTTGATTTAATATCCCACCAATTCAGGCGCTACCTCCTCCTTCCAAGCCAATATTCCCCCCGCTAAATAAAACACCTCAGTAAATCCAGAATCTTTTAAAATAGCCGCGGCTATTTGACTTCGCGAGTCTTTTTTACAATGAACCACAATTTTTTGTTGGGGATCTAATTCATTAAGTCGTCTTGGTAATTCTGCTAAAGGGATTAGGTAACCACCCATATTACAAATTTCATATTCATACGGTTCTCTTACATCAAGAATAAACACCTCTTCCTGTTGCTGTAATTGTTTTAATGCTTTAGGTGTTAGTTTTGTGCTGTGTTCATCAAACAAAGTATTGGTGCATTGTGCGGAAATTTTTGGTAGCGATGCAAAAGGTTGTTGGTGTTGGCATAGTCTGCATTCAGGATTTTTTTGAATCGCAAATGTTTTAAATGTCATAGATAAACTATTAAACATTAGCAAATTACCGATTAATGGTGTTCCTATGCCCACGATAAGCTTAATGACTTCTAATGCTTGTAGACTTCCCAAAATCCCAGGTAATACACCAATAACACCAGCTTCTGCACAATTTGGGGTGGAATTTGATGAAGGAGGTGAGTCAAATATGCAGCGATAACATGGGCCATTTTGAGCGGTAAATATCGAACATTGTCCTGAAAATTGTGAAATGCTTGCTTGAATATTAGGTTTGTTTAAATAAAAACAAGCATCGTTAATTAAATAACGAGCCGAAAAATTATCTGTGCAATCCGCGACAATATCGTAAGAGGAAATAATTTCAAAAACGTTCTCAGTAGTTAATTGGAAAGGATAAGCAATAGCTTGAATATAAGGGTTCAGATGAGAAAGCTTTTTGCATGCTGTTTCCGCTTTAAGTAGTCCCAGATCGTCTGGTGTATATAAAATTTGTCGGTGCAGGTTGGTGATTTCTATTGGGTCGTGATCAATTACTCCCAATGTACCTACGCCAGCGGCGGCTAGATAAATTAATAGTGGGCAACCTAATCCTCCCACGCCCACACAAAGCACACGAGCATTTTTTAGCTTTTTTTGACCTTCAATTCCAACGGTTTCAAGCGAAAGATGGCGCGCATAGTAAGCTAATTCGGCCTCAGAGAATGACATACAAATTCCACTAATAAATAGATGAATTTTAGCAAAAAATACCGCTTTAAGTAAGAAATGTAACTACTCACCCCGTGAGGCCGTCATCGGAGGTATCGACGCATAATCTACGTCACGTCGTTCTTGGCGAAGGCCATTCGCGATAGTGATAGGAAATAGGTGTTTTCATGGCCGAAGACCAGGGATCCAGGAGAGATAACCATAGGATCCTATAGTTATCTCTCCTGGATCCCCGCGACTCGATTGCGAAAGTTCAGTGCTTCTTTCCCTATTGCGAGCAATCTCGCGCGAGGACGACGTGACGTAGATTATGCGTCGATACCTCCGATGACGGCCTCACGGGGTGAGTAGTTACCAAGAAATTATCACTGTAAATTGCCCTTTATTTTTCTAAAGCAACTACAATTAAACTATGAATAAAAGAAAGTAATAGGTGCTGTTATGGATAAGCTAATAGTTGATGAAAGCACAGTATTTCAATGGTATAAATTAATTAGTGAAGCAAGAAAGGCAAGCTTAATTGAGTTAGCAGAAGATGCTGAAAGCTATTTGGTATTTTTGTTAATGCGATTTATGACTAATCCAGAAATTGCTAAAAGCATATTGAGTATTGAGTATCTTGAAGGATTGAGTAATTTTCAGCTTCGTCAAACACTATTACAGGATGTGGGAGATAAATGTTTACTCATAGCTGGACTTTTTCCCGCAAGAGCGCAAAAAAGACGGGTTAAGGTTAGTTATTTTGTTGAGCTAGGCCAAAATGCCTATACTGTTTTGGGTCACCTTACTACTAAAAAAGGAACAGCAGTTTTATATAATACACTGAGCCAAGAATTTGTTCCGATGATGGATGTGCTTCAGACTACCCGTGATTTGAATGATAGGAAATTTTCACAGCTTAATCCGCTTGAAGCTTACGAGTTATGGTCTGATACGAATAGCGCGCACGCTCTTCAGGTGCTCAAGCACTATACGGAACTCCCTTTAATTACTCGTATTAATCCTAATAAAAGGATGCATTAAATCTATTAGGGCGTGTTGGCAATTCATCTCAAACCCTACGTTCCCGCAGACAATACAGCGAACAAGTCGCGGCAGCGGCACGTCGAAGGTTTTGGGCCAATGGCCAACAGACCCCCTAATGATGGTGATTACCCTCGTGGAATCCTCCATGGGACCCTCCTCCGTGGAACCCTTCTCCACGGTAGTTGTGCCAATGATCATAATTGTAACCGCCGCCATAATAGTAAACGTAAGGATAGTTGTTTCCATAGCATGCGTTTACGTAATGGCCAGGAACCCAATTATTGTAGTTATCTACATATTGGGGAACCCAGGTTAGGCAAGACCCGGAGTATGCGGGTTGAGAGTAATAAGTTACTCCTGGTGAAACGGTGAAATATACTCCGCCAGCTGCGTAAACAGGCATCGCTAAAGCTACCAATAAAATACCTACCATCACTTTTTTAATTGTACCCATAACGCCTCCTTTTTTGGTTACAAAAATAAAAGTTATATATTTATTATAGTTCTTGTTTTATAGTGTTAATTCCTTTGTACACGACAATTTTCTTCCGTGAGGCCGTCATTGCGAGGCTTGCGCTGTTTGCAAGCCGCGGCAATCCAGTAAAAAACTATTTCTTTACTGGATTGCTTCGTGCATCCTGCACTCGTTCATTCCGGCCTCACGGGGGTGAGTAGTTACATTTGCTGTACTATAATTAAAATATAAGAAAGCTAAGAAATTATTAGGTTAAGAGAGAGGAGCATGCGTTATGCCTCCACAACAACAGCAGCAAGGCAGCGGAGGAGATAACTCCCTTGCGCCCTTGTGGATTACCGCAGGGTTATTTGTATTTGGTTGGATTATCTGGCTTTATGCCCAGGATTATATTGTTGCTTTCGTTTTAAAAATCAGGCTATTTGAAGCCGGATTTATGAGCCTTTTTTCCAGTTCAGCAACAACGCTTACTGGTCTAATTAAGAATATTCCTCCTACTAAATATCATAGCGTTACATTTAACGATTTGGTCAGTATTTCCAATTTAGTGGGTGAATATTATAAATATCCGGTAGCAATTGGCTTGGGTATTTTGGCAGTTATCATCTATTTTAGTCAGCCTACTTCCCGTTTTCGACGAACCTATACCATGCAAACGTTAGCAACGGAGGAAAAGAAAAATTGGCCACAAATTAGTCCAGTGGTAGGGCTAGATCTAATAAAAGAAGATCTGACTAAAGGGCCATGGGCAATGACTTTAACTCCATTAGAATT
>CAWJOP010000006.1:0-200646 GCA_963844535.1 uncultured Gammaproteobacteria bacterium
TCGAATACCAATCGAATCGTTTCCGGGATTTAAGTAGGTAATTCCCGCATCGGAAATATGCAGCCAGCGCGCTCCGATCGACCACGCATATTTCCCGCGGAGAATTCGCACGCCCAGCGTAGCCGTCGGCGTGAAATTAAATTTTCCAACGCCTTCTGGAACTTCGCGCGTCGTCACCACCGCTCCGCCTGCCATTTCGAAAAACGGCGCGACGCGGTGATGCGGCGTGAAATTCCATTTCAAAGCGAACGCATAAAAATTAAATCCGTAAGCTGTGCCAGTGGATTGATACACCACAAAGAGCGGTGCCACTTCTACCGCGAATTCAGATCGATTGCTATAGAAGCGGTCACTGTGGCGATCCGTCAGCAGCCATCCGTACCGTACGTCGGCGTTCCACACGCCATAGCCGGGATTGAATCCGTCGAGTTCGATTCCGCCGCCGGCAAAAACTTCGATTTCGTGCGCCGCCGTATCCGCGTTAATTCCTACCGGCGCGGCCGGAATCGTTAACGAGCCTGTGTGCCAGAGGATTGCGCTTGATCCTGCGCAAGCTGCCCCGGCGCGATTTGCGCGCAGCATCCGGGAACAATGGAAGAAAGGAGCATTCCGCCAAACAAAATTGCCAGGGCTCGATTCATCATCGCGTTACAGATTTCTCGCGGAATCTTTTCAGCGCCACTTGTCGCACCGTGTCCGGAATATTTTTATTTAGAGTAAGCATTTTCAAGTCCATGAGTTGAATCATCGGAAGCAGATTTAGCGAAACGTAGATCGGCGTCTTCGAATTGTTCACAAGATTTTTTACGATCGTATAGTTCTTTCGAAAATTTCTTTTCAGGGCGATCGCGCGGAGAATTTCCTCCGTCAAGCTCGTCATCGACGCGAAAGATTCCACTTCGCGTTCCGAAAGCTTTGGCGATTGCAGTACTCCGCGCTGCACCACTCGGCAAGGGTCGCGAATCAGCGCCATGCGTTTCTCGCGGCCGCCTTTTATCGCGAGCTGCATTCGCTCCAGCACTTTCATCGTCGCCAGCCGCTGCAGTAGTGACAGTCGTTTGTGCGGATCGGGCTCGGCATCGGCAACCGCATCTGCCAGCGCGTGCTCGCAGGCTTCGCCCTGGCCAAGTTCCTCGAGCTGTTGTTTCTGATCGGGACTCAGGGGCGCAGACGCCGAGAAGCAGCGCCGTCACAAATTTCGGATGATCTGCCAGCCGCTCCAGATTATCGAACAGCGCCTGCAATCCCGTCACGGAAAGAGCGCGCGCCACTCGCGACAAATCTTCCGCGGAACAGAAGGGGTCAACGGCCACGAGATCGGCAATGTCGGATTTCTCGGCCAGGTTTCGCGAACAATATGCAACAAGCGTTGGCGATGCGTCCGCGCGGCCCAGCGCGATAATGAACGCGGCGTGCGGCACGCTCAGCAGCGCATTCTGCGATTTTTCTGAAATGCGCTGATAGGAATCGGAAATCAGCATCGCCAGCACTTCGGCGCGATCGGGAGGAGCCATCGGAAGCGAGCCCGAGCAAGCCGCAAGTTTTGGTTCGAGAGTTGCGCGTCCCGAACGAAATTCTTGGCGCACCGCTTCGTTAGCTTCCGGCATTTTGCGAACCAGTGAGATCATGAAAAGCAAAACGCGAAATCACAAACTCAACGCGAGCCGAATTAAAATCGCCGCCGCGTAATCTGGTAAAGCTCTGCGCCGGATTTTGCGCCGCGCGTTTTTTCGCGACGTGCCGCCGCCAGCCGTAAACGCCGCCGCCCGCGAGAAGCGCGATCAACGCAATTGCAAAGATCCAAACCAGCCAGTCGATCCGCGGCTCCGTCATCGGCAGCGAACGAGTGGGAACAGAAGATGCAGTGCCGAGGTCGCCTGTCGCAAGAGTGTATTCGCCGAGAATCGCTTCCTCGTCTAGCCCAAGATATTTCGCCACAGAGCGCACGAATCCGCGGTTGAAAACGCCGCCGGGAAGCTTGTCCCACTGTTCACGTTCAATGGCTTCGAGGAACAAACTGAATTCGCGTCGCGCTCGCAATTTCGTCCAGCGAAACACCGCGCATCTCGCGCTCGCGCCGCAAATGTTCGCCAAAATTGCCCTTGGTCATGAAAGTACCGACGATCCTGTGCGCCTGCCCGGCGCTGGCGGGTTCCGGGGTCCCGCGATTCTTAGCGAAACGCGCAGAAGCGGCATTTTTGCCCGGACTTCGCAACTATAGGCGGCGTCCCGAAACGTGTCAATGAACCTGCGCGGTACTTGAAACGGCGCGGCAGTTCTTCGCGAATCAAACGCTCACGATGCCCACACCGTCCTCATAACGAATGTGTGTGCCATACGGCTCCGATAATTGCGCGAGCTTCTCAATAATTTTTCGGCCCGTATCGCCTGTCGCCAGAGTTGGAGTGCCACACCGCGCGCGCGGCAATTCTGATTGCAACACGACTGGATGCAATTTCAGATCGACAAGTGATCCGTCTCGAAAAGAGGGAAGTGCGATCACCGAATTCCAAAACTCTTCCGCGGAAAATCCGGGCAACACTCTGTCGAATACATCCGAGGGATCGGTACCGGCCACACCGCAAGTTGCATAAATTTCTGGCGGAATCTGTTTCGCGCTTTTTCCATGAAAAATAAAATTTCCCAGGCTGTAAAAAATAGGACGTCCTTTGTAAATTTCGATTCCGCGAAGCACATGCGGCCCGTGGCCGATGAAAGCATTCGCTCCCGCATCGATGCAGGCATGCGCCAACGGTCTCACAGAAATGCGGCTGGAATTTCCGCGGAGCCTAGCTGCTCATGCGCATGAATTCCAAAGAGAGTCAGGTCAGAGTTTCGGCTGGCTCGGCGAATCGCGCCGGTGATTGCCGCCAAATCATCCGGATCAGCCTACCGTCAGTACGCCGCTGGGACTAAGCACACTCGAAAGGATGGGTAATGTTTGGCGTTTTTCGACTACTCCAGTAATAAGCTGGAGCGGTTCAAGTAAAGTTTCTCTTTGGATAATAATTCTCATGATGACAATATCCTTAATAAATTCGTATAGTCGATTTCTATATTACGATCTTTTTTAATCAATTCTTTTATCTTCCTACATGCATGTAAAACGGTTGTATGATCTCGCCCTCCTATGGCGTTGCCAATTTCAGGTAAGCTGTGATTTGTTAATTCTTTTGCCAGCATCATAGCAATCTGCCTTGGGCGGGTGAAAACTCTACTCCGATTAGCAGATAATAAATCAGTAAATTTAATTTTATAATACTCCGCAACTGTTTTAAGAATATTTTCCATAGTTACCAATTTATCTTGTAAAGAAATAAGATCTTTTAAAGTTTCTCGTGCGAAATCAACAGTAATAGATTTTCCTGTAAACCCTGAGTTAGCAATTACTCGCTTTAACGCGCCTTCAAGCTCTCTAACGTTCGATGGAACTCGCTTTGCAATAAAGAATGCCACTTCGTTTGAAACCTCTATATTAGCCTGCTTTGCTTTACTAATTAAAATAGCAACTCTTGTTTCAAGTTCTGGAGGTTCAACAAATACTGGTAATCCCCAACCAAATCTCGACTTTAGTCGATCTTCTAACTTGTCGATTTCCTTAGGATAACGATCAGAAGTCAAAACAATTTGCTGTTGCCCTTCAAATAAAGCATTAAATACGTGAAAAAACTCTTCTTGAGAGCGTTCCTTCCCTGCTAAAAACTGAATATCATCAATTAGTAATACATCTAATGAACAATAAAATGATTTAAAACTGTTCATTGAATTAGTTTGTAATGCTTTTACCATATCTGCAACAAACCGTTCTGAATGAAGATAAAGTATTTTAGCTTTAGGATTCTTATCCAAGATAAATTTGCCTACAGCATGAATAAGGTGAGTTTTTCCAAGACCCACCCCCCCATAAAGCAAAAGCGGATTGTAAGATTTCCCTGGATTCTCAGCCACTTGGTAACATGCAGCTTTTGCAAGTTGATTCGACTTTCCTTCGACGAAATTTTCAAAAGTAAAGTTAGGATTTAAACGACTACGATAATAAGTAGAAAGCGAATCAGTTATCTGAGATCGTTGGGGCCCATCTGGCGTTAAATTAGCCTTTACAGTAGGTAATTGATCAGAAAACTCATAACTCCCTATTTCAAGCTGAATGCTAATTTTGTCACTAGTCGTATTTTTTTCCCTTACCAGTTCTTCGATGCGCGGTAAGAATCTATCTTTTATCCAATCTTTTACAAAATGATTAGGAGCAAATAGTACTAGCTCATTGTTTCTAATTTTTGCATGTAACGGTCTTACAAAAGTATTGAATTGCTGTTCTGAAATTTCTTTTGCTATTTGTTCTAGACAAATTTGCCATAGAGGGAGTGCCATAACTTCAAACCTGAAATCAGTCCAGTATGGACTGTTAATAAATTGTGTTCAATATGTGGATAAATTAATAACAACTAAAAATTTCCAATTAATGTTAAATAAAACTCACAGGAAATCTCGTTTTTTTCAACAGAATTATCCACAAGCTAATCTACCATTTTTAAAAGGATTTCATAAGTTATCAACAGAAATATGCTCCTTATACAACAAATAACAAGTATATTTAATATTAATTTATTATATTTTTTATCCAGCGCTATAATTATTACATTATTCATAAACCATATACTCCGGAACACCTTCAAAAGCAATTACTATTATTGGATTTGTTATTTGTTCATAATAAGTTCTTTTTTTATAACAATATCGTTCCAAGCTTCAAAGGTTTTGTTTGCACTAGCACTATTTTTTGGACTGTTTACTCTTTCACTTACAGACATTTTCTATAGGATTCTGCCAAACATAGCTAATTTCCTACTTTTAATTCTTGGGCTGATATTAAGCTTAGGAAACCAGTTTATTCCACTAACCGAGGCAATTTCAGGAGTTTTTATTGGCTATTTTGTTTTATGGGTTATTTCATTAAGTTACAAGAATATTACTGGGCAGGTGGGGATTGGAAAAGGGGATTTGAAATTGACTGCGGCATTAGGGGCTTGGGTAGGAGGTGAATCAATTCCGTATGTATTGTTTTGGTCCTCGCTACTTGGGTGCGCGTTCTATTTGGTAATGGTAGTAATAGGTAGATATGATAAATCATCCAGAATTCCGTTTGGACTATTTTTGAGCGTAGTTGGGATGAGTATTTTTATAATGAGGTTCTCTTTATGGCACTTGTGATCGGGTTAACTGGCAGCATTGGTAGTGGTAAGTCAACCGTTGCGCATTATTTTTCGGAACTTGGGGTGCCGGTGATTGATGCGGATAGTATTGCTAAAGAGCTTTGTTGTTCGGGGCATCAAGTATTTGCAAAAATTGTGGAACGGTTTGGAAATAGTATTCTTGAGCAGAATGGAGAGATTGATCGTAAAAAATTAAGGAAAATCATTTTTACAGATACCACTGAAAGAATTTGGCTAGAGGATATTTTACATCCACTTATCATTGAAGAGATATTAAACCGAATTAGAAATCTAAGCGCTGATTATTGTGTTATCGTAGTGCCGTTGTTATTTGAGACTTCTATGAAGAATTATATTAACCGAGTTTTAGTAGTAGATGTAAATGAAGAAGAACAAATTCACCGTGCACACTTACGGGATAAAGAGAATAAAAATGATATTAAAGCAATCTTGAGTAAACAGCTTTCAAGAGAAGAGAAGGTTAAATTAGCAGATGATGTGATTTTAAACGATGCTAGTTTTGAAGAGCTTGAAAAAAAGGTAACTGATTTGCATCAGTTTTACGTTAAATTGGCTAGGAGAATAGTTGGTAATAGTAGTAAATAAATTATTCATTTGATGGTTCTTCTATTTGGTTTATTTTCTTAAAGATGCGCGCGGTTTTAACCATATTATCTTTTACTTGAATAACTTCAGTCGGGTACTCTGCAATTAACAAGCTAGTGCCGTTGGTTGGAATCATTTCTAAACGTTCAATAATAAGTCCGCTTAAAGTTTTTGGCCCTTCTGTAGGCAGGTTCCAACCCATTAAGCGGTTGAGTTCACGGATATTTGTGCTTCCATCAACAATAAAACTTCCGTCAGGTTGTGGGAAGACATCTTTACCAGAAATGCCAGATAGATTTGTCGTAAATTCACCTACCAATTCTTCAAGTATATCTTCAAGTGTTACTAATCCTTGAACATCACCGTATTCATTTACCACAAAGCCAATACGATATTTGCGTTGTCTGAAATTAGTAAGTTGAGTGAGTAATGGGGTTTCTTCGGGTAAAAAATAAGGTTCGTCAATTAGACTTAGTAGATTTTCTTGAGTAAGTTTTTGTTCTTCTAGGAGTAAAAGTGTTTTTCGTAAATGTAATATTCCCTCCATATTATTGATGTTACCACGATAGATTGGTAAACGACTATGATGTGAACGAGTAATTTTTTCCAGAATGATATCCCATTCATCTTCAATATCAATCCCATAAATTTCGGAATAGGGAACCATAATGTCATTCACAGTAATTTTTTGTAGATCAAAAGCTTTTAAGAGAATGTCTTGGTGTTCGATTAACAGCCGTCCGCCAGCCTCATGAACTACAGTTCTTAGTTCTTCATGTGAAAGGTGTTCAATAATATTTTTTTCTATTTTTATTCCAAATATAGCAAAAAGCGCTTTAACAAAAATATTTAGTAGCCAAACAATTGGGTAGAATATTTTTAACAACCAAGTTAAGACTAAAGAAATTGAGAGTGCAATTTTTTGCGGATAGGACGCCGCAAAAGTTTTAGGGGCAATTTCACTAAAAACCAGAATGACGATAGTCAAAATAATAGTAGCGACAATAACGCCACGATTACCCCAAGTTTGTTCAGCGAGCAAGGTTGCTATAGCAGAAGCAAGGATGTTAGCAAAATTATTCCCTACAAGAATAACACTGAGTAATCTATCGGGATGTTCAAGTAGTTGCGAAACCCGTTTTGCTTTGCGATTATTCTTTTTCACAAGATGTCTTAAACGATAACGGTTGATTGACATCATGCTGGTTTCTGCCATAGAAAAGAATCCAGACAGAAAAATAAGGAAAATTAATGTTGTAATTAATGTAGTAGTTAAGTTCAATGTTTGGGCGGTATCAAGTAATTAAGTAATATGATGTATTTACTGAATAAGCTACCAAAGTAAATCAACGTAAGTAAAGAAGCTCCTAAAAGGGTCCAGCGAATTACAGTTACGCCTCGCCAGCCAGAGTAAAATCTTCCTACCAAGAGTATACCTAGAACGACCCATACAGAAAAGGATAAAATAAGTTTGTTAATAAGTTTGTGTGAATCAATTTCAGAAAATAAAACAATACTACTGATAAGTAGGGCGGTGAATAAAAAAAATCCAATAGTAAGTATCTGAAATAAAAAATTTTCCATTGATTCAATTGATGGAAGTAGTGAAAAAAATCCACGATGATACTTGCGAAGTTTTCTATCTTGTATGGTTAAAATAATTGCTTGAATAGCGCCTAGTAAAATCGTCGTAAAAGTAAGGGTTGATAATATAATATGAAAAAGCTGTTTTGAGTTTGAAGTATCGATAAAACTTGGTTCGTGATTAAAAAGTAGAACTAGTAAAAGGGAAAGTGCAGCAAGGGGGAAAGTGAATAAAGTAAGCTTTTGGATACTTCTTTTCTCTAAAGCACTTAAACATGCGAGAAGATTAATGAACCAAAATGCTAGAGAAATTAATTTAGATAAAGTTAGATTGTGGTAATAATAAATAAACAAAAATAGTAGAGCCCCGTGTGCAAAGATAGTGAAAAATCCTGAAATGGTTGTAATTTTTGTAAATGTAGGTGAATGATTTTTAAGGCAAAATCCCTGTAAAAAAGTACTAAGAAAATATAAAATGATAGTAAGAATTGAAAAGAGTGTGAGCATAATAGCCTTTTATTGTGGGTTTATCTGTATTAATAAATTAAAAAACCCGTCGCGTAATAGGAATATAGTAAAGAATTTGAATAGGAAGTACACATATGTTTAAAAATCTCACTGAAAAATTTAGTCAAATTGTGCAAAAACTTAGTGGTAAAGGTCGTATCACTGAAGATAACATTCGCGAAGTATTAGGTGATATTCGGGTTGCCTTGTTAGAAGCGGATGTGGGACTTTCTGTAGTAAAACAATTCGTTGAGGATGTAAGGCAAAGGTCAATTGGCAAAGAGGTGCTGGAAAGTTTAACTCCAGGACATGTTTTTATCAAAATTGTTCAGGAAGAATTAGAAAAACTTCTTGGAAAAGATGCTGAAAATGAGCAAGCACTTTGTTTAAATGTAAAGCCTCCTGTGATTATTTTACTGGTTGGGCTACAAGGTAGTGGTAAAACAACTACGGCTGCTAAATTAGCGCGTTTTTTAAAAGAAGAGCAAAAGAAATCGGTACTACTAGCCAGTATCGATGTATATAGACCTGCTGCAATAAAACAACTGCAAACACTAGCAAATGAAATACAAGTTGGCTTTGTTAATTCAGAGGTAGATCAAAAACCAGAAGATATTGTTCGGCATGCAATTGAGATAGCTAAAAATCAAGTTAAAGATATTTTAATTCTTGATACTGCGGGAAGACTTCATATTGATGAAACAATGATGGCCGAAATACAAACGATTTGTAAAATCGCTTGTCCAACAGAAGTTCTTTTAGTGGTAGATAGTATGGCAGGACAAGATGCAGTCCAAACTGCCAAAGCTTTTAACGATGCAGTACAAATTACCGGAGTTATTTTGACTAAGGTAGATGGCGACGCGCGTGGGGGAGCAGCGGTATCTATTAGAGCTACAATTGGCAAACCAATTAAGTTTATTGGTGTTGGAGAAAAAATTACCGCACTTGATCCTTTTTATCCAGATCGAATTGCTTCTAGAATTTTAGGTATGGGAGATGTTCTATCGCTGGTTGAGCAGGTTGAGAAGAGGGTTAATAAGGAGGAAGCCGAAAAATTAGCTAAAAAAGTTTTGAAGAAAGGAGAGTTCGATTTCGAAGACTTTCTTTCTCAACTTCAACAATTAAATCAGATGGGCGGTTTAGCAAGCATAGTAGATAAGATTCCTGGTATGGCAGGATTGCCTCAAATGGCAAAGGGGCAAATGAATACACAAGCTCTTGTTAAAACAACTGCTATTATAAGATCGATGACGATCAAGGAACGCCGGTTTCCAAGTATTATTAGGGGCTCGCGTAAACGGCGTATTGCTGTGGGCTCTGGTACGCAAGTTCAGGATGTGAACCGTTTGTTAAAACAGTTTGAACAAATGCAAAAGCTAATGAAAAAATTTTCTAATCAGCGGGGTATGATGAAATTTTTTCAGGGGTTTAAAGGCATAAACAACATATGAAGCTAGAGGGCTAATGAAAAATTTAAAAGTAGGTGTCATCCAAGAATCTTTTTCAAAAGACCAAAAAGAAAATATTGAAAAAATTGTTGCTCATATTGAAAAACTAGCGGCAGATAAGGTCAAATTGGTACTTTTATCAGAGCTTCATTCTATTCCTTATTTTTGTCAAACAGAAAATGTTGATCATTTCGAGTTAGCGGAACCTATTCCTGGGCCAATAACAAAAAAGTTATCTGAAGTAGCTTTGCAATGCCAAGTGGTTATAGTGTCGTCAATTTTTGAAAGGCGTGCTCCAGGCATCTATCATAATACCGCTGTTGTTTTTGAGAAAAATGGTGATATTGCTGGTATTTATCGAAAAATGCATATACCTGATGACCCAGGGTTTTACGAGAAATTTTATTTTACTCCTGGGGATTTAGGATTTAAGCCAGTTCAAACATCGGTTGGGTCTTTGGGTGTATTGGTTTGCTGGGATCAGTGGTTTCCTGAAGCTGCGCGGCTAATGGCATTAAATGGCGCGGATTTATTATTATACCCCACGGCAATTGGTTGGGATATTCACGAGAAAAATAGGGAGGAAAATGCACGCCAGCATGAAGCATGGGAGATCATTCAGCGCTCTCATAGTATTGCTAATGGATTGCCGGTTTTAGTGTGTAATCGTGTTGGTACCGAAATGAGCGAAGATGGGAAGAACGGTATTGAATTTTGGGGAAGTAGTTTTATTGCGGGTCAACAGGGTGAATTATTGGTAAAAGCGCCTATAGATAAACCGTCAATTATTGCATATGAGATAGATTTACTAAAAACTGAGACTGTTCGCCGAATTTGGCCTTATCTCAGGGATAGACGGATCGACGCTTATCAGGGACTGTTACAGCGCTATCTGGATTAATGGACTATATTAATTATTAGAGTCAGTTAAACCAGGAGTCTTTTATGCGCATCTTGCTTGTTGAAGATGATGAGTTGCTTGGAAATGGGTTGTATTTAGGGTTAATCCAAGATGGACATGTTGCCGATTGGGTCAAAGATGGGATGGCGGCCCTGCTTGCACTAGAAACTGAAGTTTTCGATTGTATTATTTTGGATTTGGGGTTACCAAGACTTCCTGGATTAGAGTTTTTAAAAAAGTTGCGCGCCAATGCCAATAATACGCCAGTTTTGGTGCTTACTGCTAAAGAAACAGTTAATGATCGCATTAAAGGTCTTGATACTGGTGCAGATGATTATATGACCAAACCATTTGAGCTTGTCGAATTATTGGCGCGCTTGAGAGCATTACATAGGCGGGTTCATCAACGCGCTGAGACCACAATTAATTATCAAGATATTTGTTTGGATCCCGCCGCACATGCCTTAACAGTTAATGGCAAATTAATTGTATTGCCTCGTCGGGAGTTTGCATTGTTACAAAAACTTCTTGAAAATGTTGGGCATGTTTTATCTCGTGAATTTCTTACGCAAAATTTATATGGGTGGGATGAAAGTGTTGATAGTAATGTATTAGAAGTGCATATTCATAATATTCGAAGGAAATTGAAAGGTGACTATATACGTACTATTCGCGGCGTTGGTTATATGATAGAGCGAGAAGAACAGAAATCAGATACTAGGGATATACCCTAAGATGATAGTTTCAATTCGTAAATTTTTACTTATTAATTTATTGTTGGCCATTACTATTACTACCTCATTAACAGCACTAGGTGACTATTATATTGATGAACAAGATGTTCAATCTCACTTAGATATGTTGTTAAGTCATACAGCATTCGCATTTTCTGGACTGTTAACAGCGCAGCTTGATAAAAACGATTTTAATCAAATTCAAAAAGGACTTGATAAAATTCCAGGATTGATGCAGAAAGTGCTCAGTAAAGATAATGATAAAGATAAAAAACAAGAAAATGACGAAACCAGGTATCAATTACAAGTATTAGATAGCCAAGGGCGACTATTACTACATACCGCCAATGTGAATGAGTTGGCTTTTAATAATCAGCCATTAGGATTTAGCGACAAGATAATTGGTGGTACTATTTGGCGCGTATTTGTCATTAAAAATTCATACGGTGATTTAAAAATTGTTGTTGCTGAAAAATATGATCTCCGAACAGAACTCGCACGTAGAATTACTCAAGATGATATTTATATTATGCTGTTAATTTATCCTTTATCGGGATTACTTATTTGGTTCATTATTGGCAGGGGATTAGGTGGTATTCGAGCTGTTACTAATGAAGTTGCTCATCGCGCGCCGACACGTCTGGAGCCAGTTGGGATTGAAGCAGTTCCTGTTGAAATTAAGCCGCTAGTTGAGGAGCTAAATCATTTATTTTTGCGATTACAAGAAGCATTTGAACGAGAAAAACGTTTTGCTGGCGATGCTGCTCATGAACTTCGCACTCCTCTTGCTGCACTCAAAACTCAAGCACAGGTTGCCTTAAAAACAGTAGATATTGTGGAGCAACGCAAGCTTTTACAAAATGTTGTTATAGGAGTAGATCGTTGTGCACATGTAGTTCAACAACTTTTAATTCTTAGTCGCTTAGTGCCGGAAGCATCGGAATTAGAGGATGTGGCTGAATTTGATTTATCAAAACTGGCAGCAGAAATCATTGCACAAATAGGACATATTGCACTTGAAAAGGATTTAGATATTGAACTTATTGCTGAAAAGCCAGCACTAATGGTTGGTAATCCAACTGCAATTGGTATTTTGGTTAGGAATTTAGTTGATAATGCCATCCGCTATACCCCAGAGAAGGGAGCAATCGACGTATTAGTTGAAAATAAGAAAGATGGGATTTTATTAACGGTGGTTGACAATGGCCCAGGAATTCCCCCAGAACTTCATGATCGAGTGTTTGAACGTTTTTACCGTATTTTAGGCCATAAAAGTCCGGGAAGTGGTTTGGGATTGGCAATCGTGCAGCAGATTGCTAAATTGCATGATGCAAGGGTGAGTATTGGTACTCCGGCTTCTGGCCAAGGGCTAAAGATAGAAATCTTTTTTCCGTCGAAAAGCTTACATTAATGCTATAATGTGCTCAATTATTAATTTTTAACTACCTATATTGAGGAGTTTCTAATGGCTGTTTCGAGTAGCAAACGCTCTATGATGACTTTATATGCAGATCCAACAGATGTTTATAGCCATGTTGTAAGTATGGTGTTAGCGGAAAAAGGGATAGGCGCTGAAGTTATCCGTGTTAATGCTGCTGAAGCGCCGGCGCAATTATTTGAAATTAATCCATATGGTACAACCCCAACACTTGTTGATAGAGATTTAGTTCTTTATCAGCCCCAAGTTATTATGGAATATTTGGATGAGCGTTTTCCTCATCCTCCTTTATTGCCAGTGTATCCAATTGCTAGAGCAAAAGTACGTTTAATGATGCATAGAATTGAGAGAGATTGGTTTAGCTTGCTTTATCAGATGCAAACCTCTTCTGGCCAACAAAATAAAATGGCGAATCGTGAACTTTTCAATAGTTTAGTAAGTCTTGCCCCGGTTTTTGCTGAAAAGCCATTCTTTTTAAGTGATGAATTTTCATTGGTTGATTGTTGTTTAGCCGCACTGTTGTGGCGTTTGGAAAAATTGGATTTACAGTTGCCTCCTAAAGCAAAGATGATTAAAACATATGCTAATCAATTATTTGCAAGACCAGCGTTTAAAACCAGTATTATAGAGCCTGAGCCAGCCTATGAAGAGTAATCATTCTGCTATGACGTCGGTTAAACCCTATTTAATTCGCGCCTTTCATGAATGGATTGTCGATAATGAGCTAACACCATATATTGAGGTAAATACTAAAATTCCCGGTACAGATGTGCCTCATGAATATATTAAAGAAAATAAGATTACGCTTAATATTGCTCCTTTAGCAGTGAAAGACCTGCATTTAACTAATGAGCTGATTGATTTTTATGCGCGATTTTCTGGAGTGGTTCGGTTAGTTCGAGTACCAATTCAGGCTGTTTTAGCAATTTATGCAAAAGAAAACGGCCATGGTACTGCTTTTGGTGAAGAAGAAAAAGCATCTTCATCGGAAGTGGTTTTAGAATCATCGGAAAAAAATACACAACAGCATAAAAAAGGGAAACCGGATCTGAGAATTGTCGAATAACTTTTTATGGATAAAGATCTTCATAATATTATTGGGTGGCGAGAATGGCTATCTCTTCCCGAACTTAAAATTGATAGGATCAAGGCCAAAGTTGACACCGGCGCGCGCACATCAGTACTGCACGCTTTTCAAGTCAATATATTCGAAGATGAAGGTAGAAAAATGGTAGATTTTTCTATTCATCCAGATCAATATTCAAAAGAAAGAGTAGTACGATGTATTAATTTTTTACATGGTATTCGTTGGATTACCGATTCAGGAGGGCATAAAGAACTAAGGCCGGTAATTAAAACGAATATTGTAGCTGGTAAGTATTCTTGGCAGATTGAAATAACTTTAACTAATCGTGATGATATGCGGTTTCGTTTTTTATTGGCAAGGTCTGGTATTCCTGAAAAATTTTTAATTGATCCTTCATCCTCATACTTATTTGGAAAATACCCCAGTGAAAGTGCTACATGAAAATTGCCATTTTATCTCGTCGTCCTAATCTTTATTCAACTATTCGATTAGTTGAAGAGGCTAAAAGTCGCGGTCACGACATTCAAGTTATTAACACATTACGTTGTTACATGAATATTACTTCGCATAAGCCGTCGGTTCATTATCGTGGCGCAATGTTGTTAGATTTTGATGCGGTTATTCCTCGTATTGGCGCTTCTATCACATTTTATGGAGCGGCGGTACTTAGACAATTTGAGACAGTAGGCACATTTACAGTTAATGAATCAATTGCAATTACCCGTTCACGGGATAAGCTGCGTTCTATTCAGTTGTTAACGCGCAAAGATATTGGTTTGCCACGAACTGGAATCGCTCATTCTCCTGATGATATTAACGATTTGGTTGCTATGGTAGGAGGCGCGCCATTAGTGATTAAGATTCTTGAAGGTACACAAGGAATTGGTGTGGTACTAGCTGAAACTAATCAAGCTGCTAAGAGTGTGATTGAAGCATTTCTTGGTATGAAAGCGCATATTATGGTGCAGGAATATATTAAAGAAGCGAAGGGAGCAGATATTCGCTGTTTTGTAGTAGGTGGACAAGTAGTTGCTGCGATGAGACGCCAGGCTAAACCAGGTGAATTTCGTTCTAATCTTCATCGAGGTGGAAAAGCAAGTGCAATAGAAATTACAGAAGAAGAGCGTATGGCGGCTGAAAAAGCGGCAAAGATTATGGGGCTTAATGTAGCAGGAGTTGATCTATTGCGTTCTAAGCGAGGACCATTAGTCATGGAAGTTAATTCTTCTCCCGGATTAGAAGGAGTTGAAAAAGCAACACAGGTTAATGTTGCAAAGTTAATTATTCAATTTATTGAGCAGAAAGCAGAAAGTGGAAGTGATACGGTTGAGCGAGGGCGGTAGTCAGTAGAATCTATGGAGTGTCAACTTATGAAAAAAACAACTAAATTTATTTCAATACTGTTAATTGTCATTGGTATAGGTATTGTTGGTTTGATAGTATTTTCGCGCTTACTAGCGCCCACTTTTGTTAAGACCGAACTTACTAAGCAAGTCTACCAATTAACCGGGCATTCATTAGTGATTAATGGTGATATTCATTGGTCTTTCTTTCCTTGGTTAGGGGTTAAAGTTCAAGATGTGGTGATGAATAACAATAGTGAGTTTGGGAAAACACCATTAGCTAAAGCAGACAATATTCAACTGAATGTTAAATTAATACCATTGTTTTCTCATCGCTTAGAGGTGGGAACTATTTTTATTAATGGGTTTAATATTTACTTGATTAAAAATTCTGCTGGCAAAACAAATTGGGATCATTTTTTATCTTCGGATTCAACATCGCAAGATTTGGGAGATAAAAAAGAAGATAGCCAACAATTTACTATACACCAAATTGAATCGATTAATTTTGCGCAAGGAAAAATTTTATTTGATGATCAACAAAAGCATAAAAATATGGAATTTAATGGATTAGCTTTTAGTGCGAAAAATATTGCGCTAAATAAGGCTTTTCCATTTAATTTGTCATTTTATTTTAAGCAAAGTGCCAATGTTTTTTCCGGAAATCTGAAGATAAATGGAATATTAAATATTGATGATGCAAAAAATGTGTTTAATTTTTCAGATTTAATTTTTGATGGTAGTTTTAATGATGCGGAAAAAAAATCAAATTTTCATGCTACTGGCAACTTGGAATATATCGCGAAAAATGCCAGATTTTCTCTCACTCAATTAGCAGCAAAACTAAATGATTACACGTTTAGCGGCACTTTGACGGGGACGTTTAATCCAACTTTATCTGCACATGGTCGCTTGCAAAGCACGGCATTACTTGTTGGTGGTTTTTTGTTTAAGAATGTACAAACAGCCATTGAGATTAAAAACGCCATCATTTCTCTTAATTCATTAACTGCTAATTTGTATCAAGGTAATTACACTGGTGATATTTTAGTTGATACACGTCCAATGGGAGCACCAACAGTGACGTTAAATGGCATGCTAACAAGAGCTAATGTCGGCCAGCTTTTTACTAGTATTATGCATAAGAACGATGAGCCATTTACTGGTATGGTGGATATGAGCAGTATGCTTAAATTCACTTTGGGAAATGATATGCGTAAAACATTAAACGGCAATATTACTGTTAGATTGCAAAATGGAGTTCTGCATGGGATTAATCTTCCGGCGTTAATTGAATTGGGACAAGCAATTGTTAAGCGGACAGCATTGCCAAATGTTGTTAATAACCAAACAGATTTTGGAACGATTAAGGGAACATTCCAAATACAAAATGGGGTGATGTTTAATCGGGATTTAACTTTACAATCAAGTCAATTAACTGCAAATGGGCAAGGAACAATTAATTTAGTAAATGAACAAATTGATTATCATCTAATTGCTGGTCTTGTTGGTCATAAGGCCCAAGTGCCAATTTTGATTCGTGGTGATTCTTGATCATCCAATGATAGCACCAGATGCTGCGCAAATTGCTAAAGAAACGCTTACAGATAAGTTTGTAGATGTTATTGCTAAGGCAACGAAATCGGATTCATCTGACGAGTCAACAAAAAAACGCGAATTAAAAGAAAAACTAGGTAATGAGCTTAAAAAGCTTAATCTTGGGTCATTGCTAGGATAGTGCGGTGGGATCTTTTGTGAAAGGATCTCGGAAGGATACTATGTTTAGTAGCTTAGTGCTTGATTGGTTTGATCAGCATGGTCGTAAAAATCTTCCTTGGCAAAAAATGGTTAGCCCTTATCGAGTTTGGGTTTCCGAGATTATGTTGCAACAAACTCAAGTGAAAACCGTTATCCCCTATTTTGAAAGGTTTATTCAGCATTTTCCAACAATTGAGCATCTTGCTAAAGCCAAAGAAGATGAAGTGCTTACTTTATGGGCTGGATTGGGTTATTACGCAAGAGCGAGAAATTTATATAAAAGTGCCAAATTAATTCAACAAGAGTTTAATGGTAAATTTCCGTTGGATTTACTTACTTTGCAAAAACTTCCTGGAATTGGTCGTTCAACTGCGGGTGCTATATTAGCCATTGCTACTGGTCAAAAAGCGTCTATTCTCGATGGCAATGTGAGGCGGGTGTTAACGCGTTTTCATGGAGTTAAAGAATGGCCTGGTGAACCAAAAACGCTTAAGAAACTATGGGATATTGCCGAGCAATATACTCCGGTTTTGCGCGTAGCTGATTACACGCAGGCAATGATGGACTTGGGTGCAACGGTTTGTCGAAAAAAACCTGAGTGTGTGCACTGCCCTCTTAAGGAGGGATGTCATGCATTTAAAACGCAGACTACAGCAATTTATCCGGCGCAAAAAGTTAAGCAACAATTGTCATGCCGTTCAACTACCATGATAATTTTTCAACAGGATAATAAAATTTTGCTTAAAAAACGCCCATCAGCAGGGATTTGGGGTGGATTGTGGAGTTTTCCTGAGAGTAATATGGATCAAAAAGATCTTTTGGTTAGGGCGGCTGTTATTGAAAAGCTATATCAGGATTTTGGTTATAGAATTGAGGATTTCACCTTATGGCCAGTAATGAAACATAAATTTACCCATTTTCAATTGGATATTTTACCATTAGTTGCAAAAATTAAGTTTAATGAAGCTAGTCATTTTATTAACGAAGGCAATCACTATTTATGGTATTGTTTAGGTGAATTAGAACCAGCCATACCAACACCAGTAAAAAAGATTTTAGCTTTAATGCAGAGGAAAACTATCTTATGAGTCGTATGGTGTTTTGTCAGCGGTTAAAAATAGAAGCAGAAGGTCTTGATTTTCCACCATATCCCGGAGAACTTGGCGAGAAAATTTTTACTTCTATTAGCAAAGAAGCCTGGAAGCAATGGCTTAATCGGCAAACTATGTTTATTAATGAGTATCGACTTAGTTTGTTAGATCCAAAAGCAAAAGAATTTTTACAACAAGAAATGGTGAAATTTTTATTTGAGGAAGAGGATGTTAAACCTACGGGTTATGTCCCTGAATAGCCGTTAAAATGCCTCAACTTATGGTATACTTCGCGAATATTTATTCTTCCCTCTCCCGTTTGAGAGGGAAGTAATAATAATTAAGAGTATCAAAATTATGTCATTTAAAACTGCATTAGCTTCTTGTTGGGATGTTTGTAAGCGTAATTGTACGATTGGTTCTCCCTATTATCCTTTTTCTTACACGAATAGTAGTTATTCTTTTCCTGAATTTACTCTTGCGCCTTATGAAATGTATTCAGATTATGCTAAAGAAATTCCTTTCCCCTATAATGAAAAACCATGCGAAAAGAAATTTTATTCAAATTACAGAAACCCGATTTGGCACTATAAAGGCGGTCTTACTGAGCCAGAAGACAAATTAGTTAGTTCTTTTTTGGGTTGGATTTTTACTATTCCAGAAATGTTATTTTGGTCAGTGGTAACTTTGGGCAAAACTCTATTGGCTACCTTTCTTTTTTTGGGACTTGTACTATGCATACTCGGAGCACCAATTCTTTTGCTTTTTGAGCCAATGAGAGACGGAAACTATATAAAACTGCTAAAGGGTTTTGCCGAGCCACTAGGTTCCACATTAGTTTTTACTTTTCTTGCTTTGCTTCAAGTACCTTATCATGCACTTAAAGCGGCTATTCGTATTCCTGTTGGAGTTGGTATTGCTGTTAAAGAAATCGTTTCTCCTTCTCCTCTGCGAGTAATTACACCCCCTCAGCCATTAGAGTATCCAACTCCTATTTATGAAGATCAACTTGAATTGGAACGCCGACTTATTGAATATGAACGCGGACTTACATTAACCAATAGTCAATTGAGAGAGAGACTTGAATTGTTAGAAAGGCAATCAGTAGAGCTAATAAACCCAACAGACCAAGACCTACCTCAATTAACGGGCAGGCATCGATTACAGTTACGTGAATTAGAAGAAAGACATAGATTACTATCGCATCGATTAGAAGAGCGATTACTTCAAATAAGATTACAAAATGTTGATAACAATGATGATTTCACCAGAGCGCAAACCAATAGTTTTAACAGCATTTCAGCTCCTACTATTGATGTGCCAGCAGAGAAAAATTTATGGCAGGAGAGTGTTGAAAACTTAGGGGCTACTTGGTTAATGCCCGAACGATACCTTTGTGTTATCTCGGGTTGTTTAATGAACCCACCTTTTTTAATAGCAGATGGTAAATTTTATAATCAAAATTCAATTGAGATATACCATGAAAATTATGGAAAGAGTCCGTGGACTAGACAACCTTTAAATGCTCATCAACTAGGCACAGTTGTAAGCAGTGTTCAACAAGAGTTAGTTAGTTTTGTAATAGCATTAAGAGCTAATTATTATCTAGCTAAGCTAAATGGAGAAGATCCAGCTATAAGGCAAAAATCAGTTTTAAAAATAGCTGAAGATGCTAGCAAAATGGCGAAAGATTTTTATGAGAACATTAGCCCTTATATTAGAGATCGCCATTCAACATCAAAGTTAGCATGGGGCTTAGCTAAAGATATTTTAAATGATCAGCAATTACAGCAGCTTTCAGCTAAAGCCATTTATACGGCTTTTCAACATATTAAGAAAATCACTGGGAGTAAAGCTTATTTGTTTACCCCTGAGGCTATACCACCAAGCTTCATGATGTATCAATTTTTAATGGCTGTTCGACCTTTAGACGATTCATACGACAATTTAATTATTACTGCTTTGCAGGAAGCAATGATAGAAGAGCAACAAGTCAACGAGCAATTTTTTGCTAGTTGGCAGTTTGAAGAGTTGGCGCAAGGCGAACTATTTGACAGCCTAAATGCTTGTATGCCAGAAACTAAACCAGATTGTTTTGATGAAATAATAAGAACAATCCAAAAAAATTCAGCTATTTCAATTCGTGCGCTTGAGTACACATTAAAATTAATAGCAGATCCTAAAAATGTAAGTAACTTCAATCAATTTGAAACAAAATCAAATAACCTAGTCGCCGTGATTAAAGAATTTCTTGAAGCGTACTATGCGCAAGATAACGAGCTATTTCGATTTCTTTTTTTAATTACGTTAAAAGAAACTATTTTGGCAGAGCAACATTTGCTTAAACAAGATCAAACTTTTGAAGCGGATGTTACCAGTGCTAGTTTTGCGCCGGTGTGGAGAGAGGAATTAAGTGTCATGCCAGCGGAAGCTGGCATCCAGTTACAGAACCAGCAGATTATCCCAAAAAATCAGTAAAATCGTAAAAGCTCAGCCTCCCCGTGAGGCCGTCATTGCGAGCGTAGGATGCGCGTGGCAATCCAGTAAAAATGCTTAAATTTCTTTGCTGGATTGCCGCGGCTTGCAAACAGCGCAAGCCTCGCAATGACGGCCTCACGGGGAGGCTGAGCTTTTACGCGAAAACAGGGATGTTATTCTTTAAACTGACGCCTATGCAAACAAGCCGCAGCACGCAGGCGATCGGGCAATGAAGAATTACAACGGCAGCGTAAAACAAAAAGCCGCGCCACCATTTTTGCGATTTTCTGCCCAAATTTCTCCATGATGTGCTTTGATAATACTACGGCAAATAGCTAGTCCTAAGCCTAACCCTCGCGCCGTTGCTAACATTCTTCCGCGATAAAATTTTTCAAATAGTTTGTTAATTTCATCAGGAACAATACCAGGCCCACGATCTTTTACGTAAACAGTAACTTTGGTAGCTATTAAGATCGCTGAAATTTCAATCGGCGTTTCTGCGGGGGTGAATTTTAAGATGTTGTCAATTAGATTGATAAAGACTTCTTGAATCAGAATTTTATCCAGTGGTATTTTGGGAAGATCTTTGGGAATGTTAATGTGTACCGGTTTTTTCCCTATTTTTTTGTTTGAAGTAGTAATAATTAAAGAGACCAGCTCGTAAAGAGAGCATAGTTCTTTTTGCAATTTGATTTCTTTAGCCTCTAAATAAGTTATTTGTAGAAGATTATTAATTAGCCGGCTTAGCTGCTCAGTTTCAAAATAAATATTTTTTCCAGATTGTTTAATTTTGTTTGCAGTGAGTTCATCGCTCATTTCCATCAATGTACTGGCAGTGCCCATAATGGCAACTAATGGTGTTCTAAGATCATGTGAAACAGATTGTAGCAAAGCATTACGTGCGCGGTCAGTTTCAGTTTTTAATTCGGATTTTTTTGCTTGTTCTTGTAATTTATCAACTTCTAAAGCTAAAGCGATTTGATTAGCGCAGGCTTCTAGCAAGTGCATTTGCTCATGAGAGAACAAATATTCTGATTGAGTGGGACGTACTCTTAGTACACCAATAGTTCCTTGCGAGGCTAATAGTGGCAGATAAATTGCATCAGAAAATGGCAGCGTGTCGGTTCCAAGTCCAGCCATTTGCCCTAACTCGTATACCCACTCGGCAATACCTTGCTCTTTAGCACTTAAATTCCGTGAAGCTGGATAGCTTGCATGAATGCAAAGATGCTTATTATCAGGTAGCAATACTGATGCCTCGCTCGCAAAAACTTCGGTAATGTAACGAACAGCAATTTCCAATAATTTATCAATGCCACGAGTACTTGCCAATTGACGGCTTAATGTGTGTAGTGCTTTAGTGTAATGCTCTGCAAGGCGAGCTGTTTCAGCTTGATTGCGGGTGTAAACAGTTAAGTGATTAATAATTTGTGTTACTAACAACACAACACCAGGGTGAAAAAGTATTGAGTATCAGTAATAGCGAAGCTGTAAAGAGGTGGAATAAAAAGGAAATCGCAAACTAAAATACTTAAAATAGCGGCTAGAACAGAAGGCCCCATATGTCCAAAGAATGCAACGAATGTTAGACCTAGTAGATACATCATAATCAAATTGTTCGTATTTAAAAATGGATGGAGCAATAGGTTAATTAAGGTAACAACAATAACAATACCAGTGGAAATTGCATAATTTCGCCAGTTAATTGGCTGTTTTACCGAGCTGATTTTTGCTGATGGAGATGTGGCTACTTCTCCCGTAATAATATAAACATCAATTTCGCCGCTTTGTCGCATCAATTTCGTCGGCCAAATCGCGGTGTAATAAATTTTTCCAACGTGGCTGATTTTTTTTGATATCACGATTTGTGTAATATTTTGTTCCCGGGCAAACTCAATAATTTCTTTACAATATTAAAACCACTACTTGTGATTGTTTGTGTTTCTGCCCCTAACTGTTAAGCTAACCGTAAATTTTGAATCACATTATTACGTTGTTCTTCTGATAAGCTGAATTAGGCGCATCGACATGCACGGCAATCCATTCTGCTTGTAAGCTGGCCGCCATACGCCGCGCAGTACGAATAGATTTAGATGATTCTATTCCCTGACCTACACAAACAAGAATTTTTTCTTTTGTTGGCCAAATATGTTTGATGCCTTGGCCCTGACGATATAAAAGTACTTGTGCTTCGACACGTTCTGCAGTGACTCGTAATGCCAATTCACGTAATGCAATTAAATTACCTTTACGAAAAAAATGTTCTGTTAGCAATGTTCTGCTTGTTCTGGAAAATAAACTTTTCCTTCTTGCAAGCGTTTTAATAAATCTTCAGGTGGTAAATCAACTAATTCAATAGTATCTGCTAAATCTAGCATGGAATCAGGAACGGTTTCTTTAATAGGGGCATGAATAATTTGCGAAACAACATTATTTAAACTTTCAATATGTTGCACATTGAGAGTGGTATAGACATCAATTCCACGATCCAGAATTTCTTTAATATCTTGCCAACGTTTCGTATGACGCAATCCAGGCGCATTGGTATGCGCCATTTCATCAATTAAAATCAAGCCTGGATTTCGCTTTAATGCAGCATCTAAATCAAATTCTAATAATTTTTTGTCGTCGATAATTAATAGTTTGCCGTGGCAAAATTTCGAGATTTTTGAGTAAAGCATTCAATTTCATTACGTCCATGGGATTCAACAATACCAACAACAACATCTAATCCTTGTGCGCGTTTAGCAAGTGCATCTTGCAGCATCGTATAGGTTTTGCCAACACCGGGCGCCGCACCCAGATAAATTTTAAGTTTGCCGCGTTGTTCTTGATGTTCTTCTTCTTGCACGCGCTCAATAATTTTTTAGGATTAGGCGTTTTTCCTGTCATGCCGATCCTTAGTGTGATAATGCATCCAAAGCAAGATTTAATTCTAAAACATTAACGCGTGGTTCGCCTAAAATTCCTAAGGTACCGATTTTGTGAAGCGTTGTATTAATACTTGAAGATCTTTTTCTGAAATTTTACGTGCTTTAGCAATGCGATGACTTGATAAAATGCAGCTAATGGACTGATTTCTGGATCTAAGCCACTGCCTGAAGCAGTCACTAAATCACTGGAATTAAATTATGATTTTCTGGATCAGCCTTGCGTAAAATAGTTGACTCGATCTTTAATAGTAGTTAAAAAATTAGGATTAGATAAGGCCCAGATTCGAGCCCGAAGAATTTGCTGCATTATAAGGAAAAGGTGTAGTTGCAGAAGGACGTCCCCAAAAATATTTTGGATCTGTAAAATGATTGGCCGATTAATACTGATCCAATCATTTATTATTTTGTGTAATCAAACTGCCATTAGCTTGCCAGGGAAAAAATAGTTGCGCAATAGCCAGTGACAAAATCGGATAAATAACCCTGTTAAAATAGTTAATAAAATTAGTAGAGTAGCTGCAGATTTTAATTTGTTTAATCGTTTCTGAAAACATATTTTTTCCTTGGTGTAATCCTAACCTCAAAATGAAGGCGAAGCACATAATAATCAAATCAATCAATTTAATACCGATAAAAGGCACTATTAATCCACCCAATCCATAAATAAAAACATTACTACGTAGTAAACTTGCTGCCGATACTTGATGATAAGTCACACCACGCAAAGCAAGTGGAATAAGAAAAACAATAATCAACGCATTAAAAATTACCGCAGATAAAATAGCGCTTTGAGGTGTAGCAAGATGCATAATATTTAAAGCATTTAAGCAGGATAAGTTGCTGCAAAAGCAGCAGGTAAAATTGCAAAATATTTTGCAACATCATTTGCAATACTAAATGTGGTTAATGCACCGCGAGTCATTAATAATTGCTTACCAATTTCAACCACTTCAATAAGTTTTGTTGGATTAGAATCTAAATCAACTAAGATTTCCTGCTTCTTTTGCTGCTTGTGTTCCAGTATTCATCGCAACTGCAACATCTGCTTGTGCCAAGGCAGGCGCATCATTGGTGCCATCACCAGTCATGGCGACTAAATGGCCTTCTGCTTGCAAGCTTGCGAATCAATTTGAGTTTATCTTCTGGTTTTGCATTTGCAAGAAAATCATCGACACCTGCTTCTGCTGCAATAGCAGCAGCAGTTAATGGATTATCTCCAGTAACCATAATGGTTTTAATACCCATTTGCCGTAATTGTGCAAAACGTTCATGAATGCCACCTTTTACAATATCTTTAAGATGAATAACTCCTAAAACATTTGCTCCTTCTGCAACCACTAATGGTGTTCCACCTTGGCGCGCAATGCTATCTACATTTTTTTGTACTGAAGTAGGAAAAGTACCTCCCATTTGCTTAACATAAGTTTCAATTGCTTCTGCTGCGCCTTTACGAATTTGTCTGCCCTGGTAAATTTGCGCCACTCATTCTCGTTTGCGCAGTGAAAGGAATAAATGTTGCGCCAAGTTCAGTAATATCACGGCCACGTAATCCATATTTTTCTTTTGCTAAAATCACAATACTGCGTCCTTCAGGTGTTTCATCAGCAAGTGATGCTAGTTGTGCTGCATCGGCCAATGTTTCAATAGTAACCCCTTCTGCTGGAATAAATTCCGTAGCTTGTCGATTGCCAAGAGTAATGGTTCCGGTTTTATCTAATAATAAAATATCAATATCACCCGCTGCCTCAACAGCACGTCCTGATAATGCAATCACATTTGCTTGAATCATACGATCCATGCCAGCAATACCAATAGCAGAAAGCAAACCACCAATTGTGGTTGGTGCTAGACAGACAAATAAAGCAACAAGTACAGTAATGGTAACAACTTTTGCCAGCATCTAGCATGCTGCACACTATAAATAGAAAAAGGTAACAATGTGGCACAAACTAATAAAAATACGATAGTTAGTGCGGCTAATAAAATAGTTAAGCGCTAATTCATTAGGTGTTTTTTGGCGTTTTGCACCTTCAACTAATGCAATCATATGATCTAAAAAAGTTTCGCCTGGATTTGAGGTAATACGCACAATTAACCAATCTGAAATGACTTGTGTGCCGCCAGTTACAGCACTACGATCACCACCACTTTCACGAATAACAGGCGCACTTTCACCCGTAATAGCACTTTCATTAACAGAAGCAATGCCTTCAATAACTTCACCATCACTGGGAATAAAATCACCTGCTTCAACTAAGACAATATCACCAACTCGTAAATTTGCTGATTGAACCAAAGTGACTTTTGCATTACGAGCAGGCTTTGCTAATTTTTTAGCTTGAATTTCACGGCGCGATTTACGTAATGCTGCGCTTGTGCTTTACCGCGTCCTTCTGCCATTGCTTCTGCAAAATTAGCAAACAGTAAAGTAAACCAAAGCCACAAAGTAATCATTAAAATAAAAATAGCAGGTGCTTCACCTTGACTTACGATAGCCTGAAATAACAAACAGCTGGTCAATAGTGATCCAACATACACAGTAAACATGACTGGATTGCGAATTTGAGAACGCGGCGATAACTTTAAAAAAGCCGCTACGATAGCAGGTTTTAAAATATCAAAATTCCAGCTTGATTCGGATTGCATCGATATTCCTTGTTCGATTACGAGTGGGGCCTGTTTACATTTGATTTGCCGTAGCGAAAAAAGCAGGGATGCAAGCTAAAATTTTACCAAATTTGAGGAGAATACTGGGTTGTATTTGACAAAAAATTCTGCGGGAACAGAATTTTGTCGCATAGCGACCCGAAGGGCAATTTACAGGAAGTAAATTGCTAAATTTAGTAAAATTTTGCTAATCCTATGCTTTTTGCAGTAGGTAAATCAAATGTAAACAGGCCCTAGTTATCCCCAAAGCATGAGATGTTCAACAATAGGGCCTAATGCGAGTGCTGGAAAAAATGTCAGCGCACCTAAAATAAGAACGATGCTTACTAATAAAATAATAAAAAGTGGTGTATGTGTTGCAAGTGTTCCTACGCTATTGGGAATAATTTTTTTTCTGGCGAATGAACCGGCAATAGCTAGTACAGGAATGGCAATCCAATAACGGCCAATCAGTATAGCAATACCACCTAAAATATTATAGAAAGGTTTGTTAGCATCGAGACCAGCAAAAGCACTGCCATTGTTATTAACCATTGAAGTGAAAGCGTACAGAATTTCTGTAAAGCCATGTGCTCCAGGATTTCCAATTGAAGCAGCACCCATATGAGTTACTGTGGCAATTGCAGTAAAAATCAACACCACTAACGGCATAACTAAAACAGCGATAGATGCCATTTTCATTTCGTAGGGTTCAATTTTTTTGCCTAAATATTCGGGAGTTCTTCCTACCATAAGACCAGCAACAAAAACCGTGATGAAAATTAACATCAACATACCATAAAGCCCCGAGCCCACACCGCCAAATACTACTTCCCCTAAATGCATTAACCATAACGGTATTAAACCACCCAAAGGAGTAAATGAATCATGCATAGAATTTACTGATCCATTAGAAGTTGCTGTAGTTACCGTAGCCCAAAGGCAGAGGATGTAATACCAGAACGAGTTTCTTTGCCTTCCATATTGCCACCTGGAAAACTATCATGCTGTGGTGTTTGTAAAATGCCCATTTGAGTTAATGTCGGATTGCCATTTTGTTCCATGCTAACTGTTATAAAAATTAATGGAATTAAAATTAATAACATCGCAAACAAAATAGCCCAGCCTTGTCGTTTATCATTAACCATGATGCCGAAGGTATAACAAAAAGCCGCAGGAATAAGCAATATGGCAATCATTTCGAGAAAATTTGTTAATGGCGTTGGATTTTCAAATGGATGCGCAGAATTCGTATTAAAAAAGCCGCCACCATTTGTGCCTAATTGTTTGATAGCAATTTGTGATGCCACTGGCCCCATCGGAATGATTTGTTGGGATATGGTAGGTATAAGTGTTTTAGCATGCCCTTTCGACATCTCAGGTAATGGCTTTGACGAATCCGTATAAGCTTGCAGTAATTGAACAGTTTGATAAGGTTTAAAATTTTGAATGACGCCTTGAGAGATAAGCAGCGTAGCTAAAATTAATGACAGTGGTAATAGAATGTAGAGAGTGCTTCGTATTGTATCAACCCAAAAGTTACCTAGCTGTGAAGTTTCATGTCTTGCCAGCCCGCGAATTAAAGCAATCAGCAAAGACATTCCAGTAGCCGCGGATAAAAAATTTTGCACTGTGAGCGCCATCATCTGTGTTAAATAACTTAAAGTATTTTCACCACCATATGCTTGCCAATTTGTATTGGTTGTAAAACTTGCAGCAGTATTAAATGCTAGATCTGGTGAAACAGCGGAAAAAGCTTGTGGATTAAGTGGAAGGTAAAATTGTAGCCGCTGCAGTGCGTAAACTAATAGTAATCCAAGTAAGTTAAACCATAGCATCGCAGATAAATAATTTTTCCATCCCATTTCTTGTGTGGGATGGATATTACAAAGGCGATAAAATAAAGTTTCAACTGGCCGCAATATGCGGTTTAATCCACAGGGTTTATCGGTATAGATACATGCCATATACCAACCTAATGGTTGAACTAAGATAAGAATAATTGAAAGATATAATATGATTTGTAGTAAACCGATTTCCGTAATCAAAGGATCGTCCCTAAAAAAGTATTTATTAAAGTAAAAGCTCAGCCCACCGTGAGGCCGTTAAAATATGTATTAAAACCACTCTGGTTTAAACAATACTGTTAATAAGTAGATAAATAAAGCCAACGCAATCAACCCGCAGATTAGATAAAGCAGCATTATGGTTTTTTTCCTGTTAAGCGATCAAAAAATCGAATTAACCCAAAACACAAAAGAAAAAATAAAATTATGATGCTAATAAAAAGAAAATCCATCATCTCCTCTCCGTACAAGTCACTCCGCTCTGCCTACGTGCCGCGGCTTGTCCGCGGCATCCAGTCATTTGCAAAGGCCAATTTTTAAAGCGTTTTTCACGCTGAGCAGTCTCAATATAAGGCTCATATACCTCATAATAAACCCAATCTATGTACATAGTATGAGCGTATTCTTCCTTCAATTGGATGCCGCGGACAAGCCGCGGCACGTGGCGATTGGGCAATGGGCCTGCTTATGTATAAACCTATGCAAGCGCCACACACGGGGCAGGACCCGCAACGAAATTAATGATTTACAAACTATAATACATATCAAACTCTATCGGATGCGTCGCCATCCGCAACCTTGCAATCTCACTTTTCTTAATCTCAATGTAGCCTTCTAGCATGTCAATTGAAAAAACATCACCTTTTAAAAGAAAGTCATGATCTCTTTGTAATGCATCAATTGCTTGATCGAGCGAATTACAAACAGTAGGAATGTTATTTGCTTCTTTTGGCGGCAGATCATACAAATCTTTATCCATTGGATCGCCTGGATTAATTTTATTTAAAATTCCATCTAAACCAGCCATCATCATGGCGGAGAAGGCAAGATATGGATTAGCTAAAGGGTCAGGAAATCTAACTTCAATTCGTCTAGCTTTTGGAGTAGACACAAAAGGAATTCTGATCGCAGCAGAGCGATTTTTGGATGAATAAGTAAGCATAACAGGTGCTTCAAAGCCAGGAACTAGACGCTTATAACTATTGGTTGCCGGATTAGTGAAAGCATTTAAGGCCTTAGCATGTTTAATAATTCCGCCAATATAATAAAGACCTAATTCAGAAAGGCCTGCATATTTTTCTCCGGCAAATAGGTTTTGCCCATCTTTTGCAAGAGATTGATGGCAGTGCATCCCGTTACCATTTTCTCCAACTAAAGGTTTTGGCATGAATGTGGCGCTTTTGCCAAAATTATGTGCAACATTGTGTACAATGTATTTAAACATCATTAATTGATCCGCTTTTATGCGCAGCGAATTAAATACTGTGCCGATTTCATTTTGATTAGCATTTCCTACTTCATGATGATGGCATTCAACAGGAATACCCATATCTTCTAAAATTTTGCACATGGTTGAGCGGATATCCTGCGAAGAATCAACGGGTGGCACAGGAAAATAACCGCCTTTTACTGATGGGCGATGTCCGAGATTGCCATTAGTGTATTCAGTTATCGAATTCCAAGTGCCTTCTTGTGAATCTACCGCGTAAAATGTGCCGTTCATATTGGTGCCCCAGCGCACATTATCAAAAATAAAGAATTCAGGTTCTGGGCCAAAATAGCAAATATCTGCGATACCTGTTTCTTTAAGATAAGCTTCTGCCCGTTTAGCGACGAAACGAGGATCGCGTTCATAACCTTTCATCGTAGCAGGTTCTATCACATCGCAGCGAAGTAGTAAGGTTGGTTTTTCACAGAAAGGATCTAAATGGAAAGGATTTTGTAAATCCGGCATTAAAATCATGTCGGAATGAGCAATGTTTTTCCAGCCAGTAATTGAGGAACCATCAAACATTTTACCGTCTTTAAGAAAGTCTTCATCAATCATTGGAGCAGGAATAGTAATATGTTGCTCTTTGCCAAGCGTATCAGTAAAACGGAGATCAACAAATTGGATATTTTGATCTTTAATGGCTTTTAAAACATTTCCCATTTTAGTCTCCTAGTTTTGTTCTAAATTGTTTTAATGTCTCTTGGTAGTCAGCCGTTTTAAATAAAGCAGATCCTATGACAAATGTATCAGCCCCAGCTTTTGCAATCGATTGAATATTTTCAATTTTAACGCCACCGTCCACTTCTAAAAGAATCGGATGATTTGCTTGTGCAAGCATTTGTTTTACACGAGATATTTTTTTTAACGCATGAGGGATAAAAGTCTGTCCACCGAAACCAGGATTAACCGACATAATTAGTACGATGTCTAATTTGTCTAATACATTTTCTAATACAGAAATTGGTGTTGCTGGATTAAGTGCAAGGCCTGCCTTACAGCCATTTTCTCGAATCATTTGCAGACTTCTATCCACGTGCAACGAAGCTTCTGGATGAAATGTAATGTAATTAGCACCAGCGTTAATGAAACTTTTAATTAATGCATCAACAGGCGTTACCATTAAGTGAACATCCATAGGTGCGGTGATGCCAAATTGTCTTAAAGATTCGCAAACCATAGGACCAATAGTTAAATTAGGCACATAATGATTGTCCATGATATCTAAATGAATCATATCAGCGCCTGCTATTAAGACATTGCTAACTTCTTCTCCTAGTTTGGCAAAATTAGCTGATAGAACGGAGGCAGATATTTTATAATTCATGGGACATCCTTAAAAGCGGCGATAACCGGCGCATGATCAGATGGCTGTTGTGCTCCGCGCAGTTCTTTATCAATATAGCAGTTAGTAATATATTTTGCTAAATGGGATGTTATTAAAATATGGTCTATTCTAAGACCGTGATTGCGACGAAAAGCAAAAGTTCGATAATCCCACCAAGAGAATGTATTAGGTTCTTGGGATATTTCTCGTAATGCATCGAAAAATCCCATCGAAATTAATTGGCCAAAGTGCATTCGTTCTGGCTCACTAAATAACACTCTTCCTTCCCATTTAATGGGGTCATAAACATCTAGTGAAGAAGGTGCAATATTGAAATCTCCTAAGATAACTAAATATTTATGTTGTTTAATTTCTTGTTGCAGAAATTTTTCTAATTGTTTTAGCCATTGTAATTTATAAATATATTTTTCTGAGCCGACAGCTTCACCATTCGGGACATAAAGATTAACTAAGCGTAAATCAAATGGGTTATTACCATTAGAAATGGAGTAAGTTGCAGCGATAAAACGTTTTTGATCAGCGTCTGCAAGGGGAAGTTGCTTGAGAACATTTTGTGGCGGTTCTCGGCTTAAAATAGCTACTCCGTTATAAGCTTTTTGTCCGGTAAAGATGACATTGTAGCCGGATTCTTTAAAAGCTGTGTGTGGAAATTTTTCGTCTTCTACTTTTGTTTCTTGTAGAGCAAATAAATTGGGTTGATTTTCGTCAAGCCAACGCAACACCTGTGGCAACCGGACACGAAGAGAATTTACATTCCAGGTGGCAATTTTTAGCATAAAATTTCTTTGCGGTTTTCTCTAGAGAAAGAAAAATTTTTGGAATGATTACAAGGATAATAGTAACTCCAATTCGAAGAAATGCCTACTATAAATTTTACAAAGAAATAACAGCCCACGGTTGCACACAGACGAAATTAACGTCCGTGTGCTTTTGTGGGAAAGAAAGCTTTACTTAATAAAGGAAGAAAAAATTATGTGGTCACTAGAAAAAATGAATTACTCTTCATTTTCTTCTTCTACCACATGCTCTCGCTTAATTTTTTCATAAATTTCTTCGCGGTGAACTGAAACATGAGCCGGGGCATCGATTCCGATGCGTATTTGTTGTCCTTGCTGGCTGAGAACATGAATAGTGATGTCATCGCCGATTTTAATCCTTTCCCCGGGTTTGCGTCCGAGTACTAACATATTTTTTCTCCTGCGTGGGTCCATATAAAGGTATGTTTGTCAGCTCTATATTAAATAGATTTGATTTATATACCTAACAATATTGGTAATACTTGATTTTTTATTTAGCTTGATACTAAGGTAATTTGGATCTATTTTTTAGGAACACTAACTCGAACGAAAGTTATTCATGAAGTAATTAGAATTGTGAACTTACCGAGCTGTAAAGCTAAGAACCCAAGGAAAAAGCAATAGAATTTTGGTTCCTGCACGTTTCTCTGGATTCATCCGTGTAATTTCTGCGCTTCTAATGATTCCGCATGAGGGAGGTTCGTTAGAGGATGAAGGCTCCTGAAAAGCCCTATAAATCCCTTGACTTTTTGTGGCAACGCTAAAAACTATTGCCATGCGCAAAGACCTAAAATAACAGGCTATAAATAAAAAATTATCTTAAATGTAAATTAAATTTGACATAATGTCAAGGGCCTGTGTATTAACCGGGTAATTCTTTTGCCAAATTTACGATAATTGCTTGGTTTGCTATAGGGAAACTGCGTTGACTGAGTTCAGAGGGAAAAATCCATTCAATTTTTTGGCCTTCTTTGCCTGTTGGCTGACCGATAAAAGTATGTACACGCCAAGCCTCTAAGATAATTTGCTTATCTTTATAAGAATGTTCTACTGTTGAAAAAATATTAGCAGTTTTTACTTCGATGCCAATTTCTTCCCAAAGTTCACGACGTAATGCTTGTAGTGAAGTTTCATTAGGTTCAATTTTGCCACCGGGAAATTCCCAGAGCCCCCCTTGGGGGACATGATTGGGCCTTAGTGCCACCAAAATTTGTCCTTGAGGGTTAATCAGAATTCCAGCAACCACTTTAAGTGTTGGTTTAAAGTTGACCATGGCACTGCTTATATTTTTTACCTGAACCACAAGGACAGGGATCATTACGGCCGACTTTAGGAGCGCTGCGAACAAAAGGCACTACATTGCTCTTGTCAAATTCTTCGCTTTGGTTGTTTTCTTCAATATTTTCTACTGCGTTGGCAAAACTATGTTGGAAGTGCATATCATTTGGCGTAGCATGCCGGCGTTGATCTTCAAGTACGGCAATATCTGATTCGGCCTGAATCTCGACTCGACTTAAAATAGCAATGACTTCATGTTTAAGTGCATTTAACATTTGCGCAAATAATTCAAAAGCTTCTCGCTTATACTCTTGTTTAGGGTTTTTTTGCGCATAACCACGAAGATGAATTCCCTGGCGTAAATGATCCATCAAAGCTAAATGTTCACGCCAGTGCGTATCTAAGCTTTGTAGCATAATCGATTTTTCAACTTGCCTCATGACTTCGCTTCCTACGTGCTGTTCTTTTTGTGCGTAATGTGTATTGAAAGCATCCAAGATTCGCTCTTTTAAAGTTTCTTCATAAAGGTCAGGATTTTGCTGCAGCCATTGTTTAACCGGCAAAGAAAGTGCAAAGTCATGGGTTAATTGTTGTTCAAGGCCATCTACATCCCATTGTTCTTCAAGACTTTGTGGTGGAATGAAACCAGCTACAGCTTCTTCTATCACTTCGTGGGAAATAGTCTTAATCGTCTCAGAAATATTTTCTGTAGCCATTAATTCAGCACGTTGTTCATAAATTACTTTACGTTGATCATTGGCAACATCATCGAATTCAAGCAATTGTTTGCGAATATCGAAATTTCGACCCTCGACTTTACGTTGAGCATTTTCAATTGCTTTGGTTACCCATGAATGCTCAATGGATTCACCTTCTTTCATCCCTAATTTTTGCATGATCATGGATACACGATCTGAAGCAAATATACGCATCAGATTATCTTGCAAAGAAAGATAAAAACGCGTTGAACCTGGATCACCCTGACGACCTGAACGGCCTCTAAGTTGGTTATCAATACGCCTAGATTCGTGCCTCTCACTGCCGATGATGTGTAAGCCCCCACTTTTAATGACTTGTTGATGGCGTTTTTGCCAATCTTCTTTCGTTTTTTGTAGGGTGAGATCATCTGCGTGGTTTGCTTTAAGTTGCGCAATTTCAGCTTCCAGTTTGCCGCCTAAAACAATGTCTGTTCCTCTTCCTGCCATGTTGGTTGCAATAGTGACTGTTCCTGGGCGACCTGCTTCGGCGATGATATGCGCTTCTTTTTCGTGAAATTTAGCGTTTAATACTTGATGGACAATGCCTTCTTCAGTTAAAAGGCGAGAAAGAAATTCGGATGTTTCAATAGAAGCAGTACCGACCAAAACCGGCTGATTTTTTTGTCGGCATTCTTTGATATCTAAAATGATGGCATCGAATTTTTCTTTTGCTGTTAAATAAATCTTGTCAGGCAAGTCACTGCGTCGAATGGGTTGGTTAGTTGGAATGACGATAACTTCTAACCCGTAGATTTGATGAAATTCATAAGCTTCTGTATCAGCAGTACCTGTCATACCAGAAAGTTTCTGATAAAGCCTAAAGTAATTTTGAAAAGTAATGGTAGCTAATGTTTGATTTTCATTTTGAATGGGCACGCCTTCTTTTGCTTCAATTGCTTGATGTAATCCATCCGACCAACGTCGTCCTGGCATTGTACGGCCAGTATGTTCATCAACAATGACAACTTGTTGATCTGTAATGATGTAATCAACATCTTGATGAAATAATGTGTGTGCACGTAATGCAGCAAACAGATGATGCATTAAAATAATGTTGGAAGGACTATAAAGATTATCACCAGGTTGTAGTAATCCAGCAGCTACCAATAATTGTTCAACATGTTGATGCCCTTCTTCAGTAAGATGTGCTTGGCGGCTTTTTTCATCCAGCGTGAAATCTCCCGATCCATTTTCCTTTTGTTTAATTAGCTTAGGGATCAGTTCATTCATTTTAAGATAAATTGCTGAACTATTTTCAGATGGACCAGAAATAATCAGAGGTGTTCTTGCTTCGTCAATCAAAATAGAATCGACTTCGTCAACAATGGCAAAAGCTAGGTCGCGTTGTACTTTGCTTTCCAAGTTGAAAGCCATATTATCGCGCAAATAATCAAAACCAAATTCGTTATTGGTGCCATAAGTAATGTCAGCAGAATAAGCGATTTTTTTCTCCTCAGTGGGCATGTTGGTTAAATTAACACCAACAGAAAGCCCTAAGAAATGATAAATAGGTTCCATCCATTCCGCGTCGCGCTTTGCAAGATAGTCATTCGGCGTGACAATATGCACGCCTCGTCCTGTTAAGCTGTTTAAGTAAGCAGGTAGTGTTTCCGCGAGCGTTTTTCCTTCTCCAGTACGCATTTCGGCGATTTTTCCTTCATGAAATACCATGCCACCAATAAGCTGCACATCAAAATGTCGCATGCCTAGTGTACGTCGACTAGCTTCTCTTACCACAGCAAATGCTTCAGGAAGGAGATTATCAAGCGTTTCGCCATTAGCTAGTCTTTGTCGAAAAAGAGGTGTTT
The DNA here is from genome assembly GCA_963844535.1 of uncultured Gammaproteobacteria bacterium. GTDB lineage: Bacteria > Pseudomonadota > Gammaproteobacteria > CAWJOP01 > CAWJOP01 > CAWJOP01. The sequence goes on from CAWJOP010000006.1 coordinate 35,096, forward strand.
TCTCGGCAAGTTCCGCATCGGTAAGACGTTCCATGATGGGTTCAAGGGCATTAATTTCGTTGACGACATGTTGTAGTCTTCGGAGCACTCGTTCATTGTGGCTACCAAAAACTTTCTGAATTAGTTTTTGTATCATAGTTAAAATCGCTTGCTGTTAAGGGTTGAGTTTGGTTACGCTAGGCTAAATATATCACTCACATTATACCATGAAACTATGAGCCAGCCGATTAAAAATTTTATTCAGCAGGAACAAAGCCCACTTGCTGAAATTTTAAAAAAAGTCGATGAGTTGAAAAGCTTAAATGAAAAGATTACTAAGCATTTACACCCTGAGCTTATTCCGCATTGCTATGTGGCAAGTTTTCATCAAGGAACCTTGCGTATGGTTGTCGACAGCGCGGCCTTTGCTACACAACTAAGGTATGATATACCAACATTACTAGAGCAATTTAGCTTAGATCAAGATTTGCCAAAAATTCTTGCGTTAGATTGTTATGTGGATGCGGGTTGGCGCTTGCCCTTGAAATCTTCTCGTGCGATTATCGATAAAAATTCCCTTTAACGGAGAAGCTCATGACATTTACAAAAATAAAAATCCGTAATGAATTTAAAACTTCTCCGTGGATTATGTGGGGCTTGGCCGCCTTTTTCTATTTTTACGAATATTTTCTTCAAGTTTCTCCTGGAGTTATGGTTCCCGAATTAATGCACGCATTTTCTGTTAATGCTGCAGCGCTTGGCGGTCTTGTGGCGTCGTATTTTTATATCTATGCTCCGATGCAAATTCCGGTGGGTGTTTTACTCGATCGTTACGGTCCAAGGCGGCTAACTACAATAGCAACAGCTCTTTGTGCACTCGGTTGTTTTTTATTTGGCACGGCGAAATTGCTAAGTGTTGCTGAAATGGGGCGGCTTTTTATCGGTTTTGGCTCGGCATTTGCCGTAGTAAGCTGTTTAAGTATTGCAGCGACCTGGTTTCCAATTAACCGGTTTGCGTTATTAACAGGGCTGACCGTTACTGCAGGAATGTTGGGTGCTATTGGCGCGCAGACACCTTTAGCATTGTTGGTGGCGGGCGTAGGTTGGCGCGGCAGTATGCTTACGTTAGCTTTGATTGGCGTCGGATTATCTTTGTTGATGTGGTTTTTTGTTCGCGACAAGAAAAGCGTTAATGTTGCGCGTATGAAACAAAAATCACTTTTTTCAGGTCTCTATTATATTGTCAGGCAAAAACAAAATTGGTTAGTAGCGCTTTATGGTGGACTAGTTTACGCACCGACTTCTATTTTTTGTGGCTTATGGGGCGTGCCATTTTTAATGGCAACCTATCATCTAGATCGTCCAGTTGCGGCGGGCGTTATCTCTATGGCGTTTATTGGTTGGGTTATTGGTAGTCCTTTAGGCGGCTGGTATTCTGATTTTATTGGCCGCAGACTTTCTGTGTTATACATGGCCTCAATTGGCGCTTTTATTGCTTTGGCATTCCTGATTTACGTTCCTCACCTTACGCTATTACAGCTTAATGTGTTGTTGTTTGCTTTTGGGTTTTTTTCCAGTGGATTTTTGCCTTCTTTTTCAATTATTCGTGAAATTAATCCCCCTTCTATTAATGGAACTGCATTGGGTTTTATGAATATGTTGAATATGGTTGGTGGTGCGGCAGGTCAGCCTTTAGTTGGGTTTCTATTAGATCTATTTTGGCAAGGCCAAATGGAAGGTAGTACGCGAGTTTATAGCGCTACGAATTTTCATGATGCTTTGATTGCGTTGCCTGTTATGTTGGCCATTTCAATTTTTACTATTCCCTTAATTAGGGAAACTTATTGTAAAGCCGTGGAAGAAAACTAGAAAAGTATGCTAAACATCTTTTTGTTGGGTTTTTCCTCTGGGTTACCACTCGCCCTGACCTCTTCTACATTGCAAGCTTGGTTCACTGTTGCCGGTGTTGATATTGTGAGCATCGGTTTTTTAAGTTTAGTTGCGCAACCTTATGTCTATAAGTTTTTATGGGCGCCATTGATGGATCGTTTTACCTTGCCTTTTTTGGGTAGACGTCGTGGCTGGATGTTAGTAACACAATTATTGTTATTAATAACCATTGCGTGTTTTGCTGGCTTAAATCCTGCTAAAAATCCAGTAGGAGTGGGGTTACTTGCTTTGCTCGTAACATTTTTTTCTGCTTCACAAGATATTGTTGTGGATGCTTATCGGACTGAAGTTTTAAAGCCAGAACAACGTGGTTTAGGCGCTGCTTGGTTTGTTAATGGGTATCGTATTGCCATGATTGCTTCTGGTGGATTTGCGCTCATTTTAGCTGATCAATTAGGCTGGCCTCTTACCTATTTGTTGATGGGGCTATTAATGTTCGTTGGTATTTTAACAACTTATTTTTCAACTGAGCCTAATGAGGCGCACATATCTCCACCGACTACACTCAAGCAAGCAGTGATTGAGCCCTTTCGACAACTTTTATCAAGAGACCAGGCAATTTTATTTTTATTATTAGTCGTGTTATATCGATTGGGCGATGGGTTTACTTTAAATTTAACCAGTACTTTTTTGCTGCGTGGCTTAGGATTTTCCCTCACAGTGGTGGGAACTTTTTATAAAACTGTTGGGCTTGTTGCTACTTTATTAGGAGTGTTGTTCGGCGGTTGGTTGATGAAGCGATTAACCTTGTTACAAGCATTGTTAAGATTTGGCTTTGCACAAGCAATATCGATACTTGCATTTGTTGCGCTCTCGTTGATTGGGAAAAATATGTTGATGCTTTGTGTCGCTATTGCAGCTGAATATTTCTGTAATGGTATGGCAATAGCAGCGTTCACCGTTTTATTGATGAACCTTTGTGATCCACGTTATACGGCAACACAATTTGCGCTTTTATCCGCATTGGCTGCTATAGGAAGAGTATTTATTGGGCCAGTTGCGGCAACCATTGCAGACTATACCGGCTGGACTTATTTTTATATTTGGAGTTTTCTGGTTTATTTATTGCCAGTATTTCTTCTCATTGGATTTAAGCAAACATTTTTAGTAGCGGGATCAATCTCTTATGCAAAATAAGCCTCCAAAACTTAAGACTCTAGGAATTTGGATGTTAACTGCGCTAGTAACCGGCAATATGATTGGTTCGGGCGTGTTTTTATTGCCAGCAGCATTAGCTAATTATGGATCAATTGGTATTATTTCCTGGGTGTTTACTGCGTTTGGAGCATTAGCGCTTGCATTGGTGTTTGGAAAACTTAGCACATTTATTCGAAAAACTGGTGGCCCTTATGCTTATTGCCGCGAGGGATTTGGTGATTTTGTAGGCTTTTTGATAGCGTATAATTATTGGATTGCATTGTGTATTGGCAATGCCGCTATTGTAGTAGCGTTTACCGGTTATTTAATGACTTTTTTCCCCGTGCTAAAAAATAGTCACCCAATCATTCCCTGTATGGTTTGTATTTTAACGGTTTGGTTGCTGACAATAGTGAATATTTTGGGCATCAGACGCGCAGGATTTTTGCAACTTATCACCACTATATTAAAACTTATTCCACTGATTCTGATTGCGATAATAGGATTGTTTTATATTAAGTTTGCGCACCTTAAACAGTTTAATGTTAGTGGCGAATCAACTATTTCAGCGTTCACTGGCGCTGCTACGTTAACTTTGTGGTCTTTTATAGGGCTTGAATCAGCAACAGTGCCCTCAGAAAGCGCAGAAAACCCAGGACATAATATTTTTTTAGCAACAATTTTAGGAACGTTGATTGCTTCAGTTGTGTATATTGTAAGTACTATAGCTGTTATGGGAATTGTACCACTCGGTTGTTTAGGTTGTTCTACCGCGCCTTATGCTGATGCAGCAAAAATAATTTTTGGTGATTGGGGCGGGAAAATGATTGCATTAGGCGCAATAATTTCTTGTTTTGGAACACTTAATGGTTGGATATTACTACAAGGACAAATTCCATTTGCCGCCGCAAGAGATCGTCTTTTTCCAGCGGTTTTTGCTAAAGAATCACGTTTTGCAACTCCTGCGTTTGCGCTGTGCGTATCATCCATTTTTATTAGCATATTACTTTTACTAACACTGAGTACCACTCTAGTTAAGCAATTTACCTTAATTATTTTATTAGCTACGTTAGCTTCTTTGATTCCTTATTTTTTTACGGTGATGTCTGAGTTAGTGTTATTTATTACCAGGCGAAGTGAATTTAAACTTAAATATCCAAAACTTTCTTTGTTCGTTTCAGTAATAGCCGGTGTTTATGCTTTTTGGATGATCATTGGTGCTGGACATGACGTGGTTTTTTATGGCGCTTTGTTATTTTTAAGCGCAGTGCCAGCCTATGTTTGGATGAAATGGCAACATGCTGAGGATGTTTAAAGCACACTTCAAAATGCAAAAATCTCATTTTGCAGTGTAATGGGCATAGTGGGAAGCGCATATTTTTCAGGGTATTCAACTTTTGCAAAATAGAGTCCTGTAGGTGGCGCAGTGATGCCCGCTTTTTTTCGATCACATACATGCAAAACTTCTAGCGCCCATAGTGGTGCTTTTTTTCCTTCACCAATAGCAATGAGTACGCCTGCAATATTGCGCACCATATGATGCAAAAAAGCATTGGCTGTTACTTTTATGATAATAAAATCCTGTTGCCTTTTTACGCTGAGTTGATGAATGGTTCTTACGGGGTTTTTCGCCTGACAATTTATTCCACGGAACGAGGTGAAATCATGTTCGCCTAATAAATAATTTGCCCCAGCTTGCATCCAATGTTCATTGAGGGGCATACACCACCAAGCGGCTCTGTGCCGGAAAATACTCGATCTAATAGGGTGGTTATAAATTACATAATAGTAGTTTCTTGCTAATGCCGAATAACGCGCATGAAAAGTCTCATCTACAATCCTTGCCCAACGAATGGCAATATTGTCTGGCAAATGGGCATTACCACCCATAACCCAGTTGTCTAATGTCCTTGGCGCTTCACTATCAAAGTGAACCACTTGCTCAAGGGCATGGACGCCTGCATCGGTACGGCCAGCGCAAACTACTGAAACTGGGTGATTTGCGACAGCACTTAAGGCCGTTTCTACCGAACTTTGTAGCGTGTTTAAATGGTCTTGGCTTTGCCATCCGTGGTAGTTTGTTCCGTCATATTCAAGCCCTAAAGCGATTTTATTCATATGAGGTTAATAAATTTCTTGATATTTCTAGGGTAGTTTTTGTACTATTAGCGGTTTTCATATCATAAATGATTTTACAGAGATTAATAATGAGCACAAAAACATTTACTGCCAAATCACATCTTGTTAGAAGGAAATGGTATTTGGTTGATGCGAAAGGCCAAACTCTAGGACGTTTAGCCAGTCGAATCGCTCATATTTTAAGAGGCAAGCATAAACCAGAATTTACTCCCCATGTGGATACGGGAGATTATGTTGTTGTCATTAATGCTGAGAAAGTTCAGGTTACTGGCAATAAAGCGAAAGATAAAGTTTATTATCGGCATTCTGGTTATCCCGGTGGTCTTAAAACCATTACATTTGAAAAATTGCTGGCCAAAACACCAGAGCGTGTACTGATGCTAGCAATAAAAGGAATGTTACCTAAAGGACCGCTAGGCTATGCTACGCTGAAAAAATTAAAGATTTATGCGGGTCCAGAGCATCATCATAGTGCACAACAGCCCGAGTTACTCAACATTGAAACAGGAAATTAGCATTATGGCACTTCAGCAATATCTTGGAACTGGGCGTCGTAAAACGTCTGTCGCGCGAGTTTTTTTAAGACCTGGTAAAGGGCAAATTGTTATTAATAAACTTCCGCTTGAGCAATACTTTGGTGGTTGCGATACCTATAGCATGGTGGTTAGGCAGCCGCTTGAGTTGGTTGGCATGTTAGGAAAATTTGATGTTTTGATTAACGCCACAAGTGGCGGTAAATCTGGTCAAGCAGGCGCTATTCGACTTGGCATTGCCAGAGCTTTATTAGCATATGATGAAGGGCTACGCTCTGAATTACGCAAAGCAGGTTATCTTACCCGCGATCCACGAGCAGTTGAACGTAAAAAAGTGGGCTTACACAAAGCTCGTCGCGGTACACAATACTCCAAACGTTAATATATATTATTAGTTGATGGGGGATCGTCTAGTGGTAGGACTATGGACTCTGACTCCATCAACCTAGGTTCGAATCCTAGTCCCCCAGCCAATAAATTTATGTCCTTGGTAGCCAAATTTTCCTCCTAAGATAAGTTTTATTTCTAACTTCTTCAAAAAAAGCAGTTGTGGAATTATCAAGTTTTTTTAAATATTCATATTTTTGTTTGATAAAATCAAAATCTTCCTTCCATTTAAGCCGAACATTTTTAGGAAATGGTAATCCGTTCCAGTCAACTACTAAAGAAAGATCAAAATCTCCATGAAGTAACAAAGTACTATCCTCATGACTATATAAGTTTCTAACTTCAGCAATTTTTGACCAATGTTTTTGATGTCTTTTCAACTGATAAGTTACTTTTTCTGAATATTGGTTACATTTGTGAATTTCATTAACGATTTTATCGTAGTATTCTTCTTTTTCAGGGTTACTGGTATGAATATAGTTTAGAACATGAGAAAACCTTTCCCAGGCGCGGTAAATACATTCAATACATATGTAGTAATGATGACGAAACAAACTAACTGATAGAAGCCTATTTTCTTCATCTTTTTTAAAGTTTTTATAGGATTCAATTGCTATAAGCATTAAACCTAGTTCAGTTTGGATACCGATACTGGCATCATATATTAACTGAAATTTTTTGGTTAGTATTTCAGAATCCAATTCATCTATGAAAAAGCATTGTGTTTTATATTTTGTAAAAGTAGTTTGGGCTAATTTTTCAATCCTATACTTATCCAACAATATTGAAATTTGGTTTAGCAATACTTTTGTATCTATATTTGTATTTATTTTAGTATCCATAATTTCTCATTTGATCATTACTTGATTAAAGTATAGAGCATGAAAATTTTTTTGCTTTCAGGTTAGACAGCCCTAATTTTATGGATAGGAATTGAGATATGGCCGATTCTTTTTTATTGACATTTTTACCCGTCTGGGTGGGGTTAAATGAAAACAAAAATTTTAGTTAGTTTAGTATGCGGTCTACGTGGACAAAGGATAGGTAATTCTTTTATTATTCCTGCCAGCCCATCTTTTATAATATAAGCTGATAAATCCAATAGTAACGGAATCCCAATGAAAGATGATATGAGATTTATTCATGACAAAGAAATTGCTGTTCAAGAAAAAGACAAAAACAAAAACAGTTTTGGCTGACAAACGTATTGATTCTCTTTACACGCGTATTTCAACTCATATAGATCGTGCACGTCAGAACGTACAGCGCACTATTGATGCTGAAATGGTAAAAGCTTATTGGCTTATAGGTCAAGAGATCGTTGAAGAAGAACAACTGGGCAAAAAGCGAGCCGAATATGGTAGTTTTTTATTGCAAGTGCTTTCTGAACAGTTAACTACCAAATATGGACGAGGTTTTGGGCTATCTACTTTACGGGATATGCGCCAACTTTATTTATCTTATTCTCACCTTTCAATTCACCACGCACTGCGTGGTGAATCTTCTGACGAGTTTAGTCTCAATCTAGGCTGGACGCATTATCGTGCGCTCATGCGGGTTCATCGTTTAGAAGCACGTCGTTTTTATACGCTGGAAGCCGAAAAGAATCGTTGGAGTGGGCGGGAACTTGAAAGACAAATTAACAGTTTACTCTTTGATAGATTAGCTAAGAGTAAAGATAAAAAAGGATTAATGAAACTGAGCACGAAGGGGCAAGAAATCAGTAAGCCAGAAGATGCGATTAAGGAACCTCTTATCCTGGAGTTTCTAGGGTTACCAGAATCTTACCGACTGATTGAATCTAAGCTTGAAGAGGCATTAATTAATAACCTACAAACCTTCTTACTTGAATTAGGAAAAGGCTTTGCCTTTATTGCTAGGCAAAAACGTCTTACGTTGGACGGCGATCATTTTTACGCTGATTTAATTTTTTATCATGTTATTTTAAAGTGCTACGTCATTATAGACATAAAGTCTCGCAAGCTATCGCATGGTGATCTTGGACAAATGCAGCTTTATGTCAATTACTTTGATCAAAAAGTACGTACTGACAACGATAATCCCACGATAGGTTTAATTCTGTGTACGAAAAAAAGTGATGCAATGGTTAAATATACTTTGGGCGATAAAGCAAAACAGATTTTTGCAAGCAAATATCAGTTTCATTTACCCACAGAAGCAGAATTGGAAGCAGAATTAAAACGAGAAATTAAAGAAATTCAATATCGGCTTAAAGAGGAGAGGTAGATTATAAAAATTTCGGTTTTATTTCATTTGTGATGGGTATAGATAGCTGTTTTACAATAGGAGAAATCTAAATTATATCTAGCTATTTATATAAAGCTTCTATTTTTAAAGCAATTTTATATTGTTTTTTTCAATCATTTTAAGATTGAACGTTAGCTAAAGAGTTGATCTTAGAATTAATACTTGAAACCAGTTTAATGATCCGATCTGCGTGTTCATCAGCTTCTGTATTCAGTGGTAAATTCTTAATTTGATTTTTTAGTTCTACTATTAATTTCAGTTCTAAAATTTCAAAATATTTAACTAATAAAGAGTTCTCAATTGATTCTATATTACTTTCTGGTATAGCAGAGTTAACTAACTCAAGAACTGATTCTTTAGATAAAAATTCATTTGGATCATATCCAAGGGTTAATATATGAATCTGAGATACAAAATAATACATAATAGAATCATAAGCTAAATATAAAGCCCAACCCATCGGTGATATCCAAGGCCTGACACGCTCTGCTTTATGAGTCTCATTCGCTAAACTTTTCATATCTATTTTAAAAGGCTCTAAAAATTTTATTTTTTTGTCTTCAGGCCATTTTTTTAATACTTCTACATTAAGCAATGAAAAAGCACTCATTAGTCCTGTAAATTTCTTTTTTTCAATTAAGCTAAGCCATAGTTCATCAAAAGCAGCTATCTGACGAGATTTTACGACATTATCAGTTGATGAAATGGTATTAAGTACGGCATTCCGAATAAAATTTCTTTCTTCTTCATCTTTTCTTATAATTGATTGAAATTCTTCAAATTTTTTATCATATTTGTGCTGAATATCATGAGTAATATACTCGGCTATATATTTACGTATGGAATACAGTATTAATGAGACAATGGATGTTGCTATTAAACTGGTTAACCCTAATGATCCTAAATATGACATTAATTAATTTCCTATTTTAATCCAAATTAACTTTATAAAGCACTTACACTTATCAATATAGCTCAATTTCTAAAACATATGGGCTCCGTGCTCTCCTTCCCCGCATAATAATCCCTATCATACAAACTAAACACCGTCGTATACCTTGGCACAGGTGCTTCATCAAGTTGGTTTAGGTGAGGGTAAACGTAAAAAGAGAATAAAAACATCAAAGGGTTAAAAACTCAAAACTTACGTGATCACATGAGTGAGGCAGAATTAATGTTTACTGCTTTGGCAGAGCTTTCTGCTCGCCAAATTGCTGAGAGTGTATGGGCGAGAGGAATGACAGAAAATAAAAGAGCCAATAAAAAATGGGGAAATATTGCCAAGAAAGCTAGACTAGAACTGGAAAAAAATACAGGCAAAAAAGTTATTTCCACACAAAACTATCTTCCTCCTGCAAAATTAAAGTGAAATTTAGACTGAGTAATTAGAGAGATTGCTAATTAAACTATTTAGATTTGCTATACATAAAGCACCTTGTTAGAGAAGCCCTACGTAACCCTTATTGGAGAAATATGATGAAATCTCGAAAAGATGACGATCGAATTTCCGAAATTATGAGCGATCCAGAAAGAGTAAGGCTCATTATCCAATCTGCTATTCATGATGCTTTGTTAAAACATAAGCAAGCAGGTAATCCGGTATGTGAATTAAGAAATGGGCAAGTTGTGTGGATAAAACCACAGGATATAGTGATTGATAATTAATGTGATGCCAGATCAATTGTGCAAGTGTTGTCTGCACAATTTTGCGTTCAGGCTAGGCTAATGTAAAGGCACGCAAGTATTTAAGATTTTGCGGGGAAAAGTCTTTTATAACGGCAGTTTTACAAAATTTTTAAAAAGAGGCTATATTTAAAGGGAATTAAGATTATTAGGTTTGATAAAGAAAGAATCATGAATAATTTTAATCAACCGAAGAGTACTTAACATTATTTGTGAGATAAAAATCAGAACGAAGCTTATTATCAAAATCAAAAACTTGCACCAATGGTGCGAGAAATTAATTGGAGCAATTACATTTTAAGGGATGCACAATTATGGTGCAGCAAATTGTTCAAATGATTGATGAAATTAAAAAGTGCCAAGCGGCAGGAGCGACTACAGCATGCTTGGTACAAATTTACGTTTATATCGATGCTTTAGCATATATTAATATGCCAATCACTAAGTCAAAAAATACCAAAACCGATTTTATCGATTGGGTTGATAAATACCTTAAGGCTCATCCATCTCAAGCTTACCAATATAGAGGCATTGATATTTATGGCGCTAGGTGCGCTTTATTACATTTTTTTTCATCAGAGGCAGCATTTCATCAAGAGAACCCCGGCACAATAAGATTTGGCTATACCAATGGGGGAAAGCACTTTTTTAAACCAGATGTCGATTCTACATTTGCAGCAATAGGCATCGTATCACTGATTAACGATTTTATTATCGGGGTTGGGAATTTTCTTAAAGATCTTTGCAATCGCATCGCGGACTTATCTGAAAAATCTGTTATAGAAAAAAGAATGAACAAAATATTTACTATCATTCCATTTCCTAGTCATAAAAATTCATAAATAACCTTATTTAATCGAAATGACCTTTCCATTTGTCATCGAAAGTAAATCTTTACCTTGTAAATTAAAGACACTATTTGGAGTACCAGCAGCCGCCCATACATTGTCAAACTTCAGAAGATCTTCATCGATAAAAATAAAATCAATTTTTTGCTTATGGCCAATAGGTGGAATACCGCCAATAGCAAAGCCGGTAATTTCTCGAGTAAAATCAGCATCAGCTTTAGTGATTTTTTCACCCACATAAGACTCAATTAATTTTTCGTTTACACGGTTTGGCCCTGATGCAAGTATTAATACAGGCTTATGGGTCGATTTGGTTTTGAAAATAAGTGATTTAACAATTTGAGAAACATCACACCCAATAGTAGATGCGGCGTCATATGCTGTTCTTGTGCTATCGGAAAGTTCAATAACTTTGCATTCGAGTCCTTTGCTCGCTAAAGCATCTTGTACGCTTTGAGCACTTTTGGCTAACGTTTGATTCATGATTATTCTCCTAGAAACTAAAATTTATCAATTAAATCACTTTAATCGCCCAGTTCCAAATGCACTTGTTGCTCGATAAAGGCAAAACCCTGTCCAATTTACGTTCAGGCCAGGCTGACGCAAAAGCACGCATGTATTTGAGGTTTCATGGAGAAAAGTCAGTACTTAAGTTATGAGTGTTTTCGATATCTTAAACATAAGGTTCTTCCCATTCTCGTTCTATAATTTCAAGTGGAACAATCAATTGCCATTTTTCAATGTACTTTCCTTTTTCTTTTCGATTACGATTCATGTAATGAGGTTGCTTTGGAATATATGGTAAAAGTTTTTCTAAATATTTTTGATCAACAGCAAGGTGGTAAGGTCGTTGTTCCAAAAAATAACCTACTTTAGCGGCAATGGTCGCATTCTTAAGCAGTAAGGTGTATTCAATTAATTTATCTACATCAATTTGAATAACATTATCTAGCGAGCGCCACACTTCTTCCCATCCACCTCCTAAATTAGGACGATCTAGCACATCAACTAGTGTGCGTTCTATACCTGTTAATTTTATTACAGTGTTTTGTCGTTTAATGGTTTCAACTCCATAGGTTGTCATTTTTTGTTTGAGCAATTTCTTTGGAAATAAAACAGGGCGAAATCGTTGCCCTCCATAAGTAAATAAATTAGTGGAGCGGGTAGTTAGAAAAGTAAATTCCTCAAAAGAAGAATAGGCAATTCCTAGTAACTCTAATGCGGTATGATAAGCAAGTATGCTATCAGGCGCAGATTTGGCTGCTATCAAATAAGGGTCAATCCAATAATTCTTTTCTTCTATTGAAGTTGGCTTTACTGCGTAGAGAAATTTCCGTATATGAACCAGATTTCCTACTTTATGGTGATAGCTTAGTTGTTGCCTTAAACTTGCTGGGCGAGTAATACCCTGAGATTGCATATAGGCTGCAAAATCTTCATAACGGAAAACTGGATTGGCTTCAAAAAATAATTTTATCTTCATTTACTTGATGATATCGGTTTAATATATACATATATTGTATATTTTGATTTTTTATTGTCAAGTAATTGTAACAACATATTGAAAAAAACATTGCGCGAATGAATAGTCAATCACTGTGCATTAGGCGTAATTTTTACTTAGATTATCTGTATCAGCAAAATACAAAACTGCAACCAATGGTTGCAGCAATTAGCTGGAGCCATATTGAAATAATCTCCAATAAACCCCATAACATGGGTAGTATTGGAGATAAAAACAATATGTTTACCGAATCATTTCTGTACTCGCTCCCCATATTAATTATTCACAAACCTACTTTTGATGTAGTGCTAGGTTGTTGGTTCGACATTAATATCGCCGCCGAGGTAATCGAAGGTAAATTAAGAATTTTTACTTCATTAATTTTTGGCATTTACAATTACCGCGTGCCAAAACTTTAATCCGTTACTGACTGCGAATTTAGAAGATTGATTAGTTAGTATTACTATAGCTAATTTACGCGACGGTACAAATCCGACAAAAGTTGTAGCGCCATTAATATAGCCTGAATGAAAAATTAACCTTGAATCATAGTTGTTGTCTAAATAAAGAGCTCGCCATCCAAGACAATACCAGGATTGTATTCTTTTTTGATCAAATGGTATCCCTACCTTCCACCCAAATATATCACTCGCTTTGACAACAGGTTTATAAATCTTATCAAGGGTGGTTTGGGAAATTATGTTTGGCCTATTGCCTAAAGATATTTGCAAAAATTCTATCATTCCATTTAATGAAGCAATTAATCCAGCCGCCGCTGGCACATTCTTCTGATAATTAGATGGAAATGTTAATTCTTTTTTATCACGAGAATGTGGGCGCGCGAAATTTTTAGCGGACGTAAGTGGCAATAAAACTATACCATTGCTTCCTGAATTGCTGTTGATTAGATCAACAATATCTTGTAGTTCATATCCTTTTGTTTTTAAAATTTCCGCAACGAGGCTATACATTAAATTGCTATAATTGTAAGGTGGTGCGGACTGAAAATTTGGTTTTTGTTTTTGCAAATAATTAAGTAATTTTTGTCTACTACATCCATGCTCTATTTCAATATCGCCCCTAACATTATATCCCGTAGTGTGGCTTAAAAAATCTCTAAGACATAAGGGGTTTTTTAAATAATTTAATTTCAGTTTTTCATCAAAACTTAAAAGTCTTTTATCAACTAACGCACCGATTCCTGTTGCAACAATTGGCTTAGACACTGAAGCAAGACTAAATGTAGTATCATCGTTAATAAGAGAACCATTTGCTTTTGTATAGCCAAAAGCTTTTTTATAAATAACCTTGTTATCTAATATAATGGCTACAGCACCTCCTTGTATTGCTTTTGACTCTGATTCCATGTTTTTTACGAAAGGATTTATTTGTTGTTTAACTTGCGTGACATCATTCGCATGTGCTGGAAAAATAAAGAACAAGAAACAAGCCGTTATAGATATTATTTGGCTAACTTTAAATAGCTTCAGACGAAATGTTGTATGCAACATAGAATTTTCCTTTGTAACATTTTCAAAATTACCTCTTGACCCTATAGTTGCTATATGGCTTACCTTTTGTAACAAGGAGATAATGCGATGAATCAGTGGTACGTTAAAGATCTTAGCAAATTAACTAATGTGTCCGTGCAAACGCTGCATCATTATGACCGCATTGGTTTGTTAAAACCATCTTTGCGATTAGCTAATGGTTATCGTGTTTACTCCGAAAAAGATTTGTTGAAATTACAAAAGATTATTGCTTTGAAGTTTTTTGGTTTTGAGCTGGAAAAAATAAAAGCATTGCTGATGGATGATGCTGGAGCACTTGAGCATTTTTTAGCGCAGTCCCAGTTTTTAGAGAAAAAAGCAAATGCTTTATTTGATGCGAGCAAGGCGCTTAAGGTGATTATTTCTGATGTAAAAGACGATAAATCTATTCCTTGGAAAACTATTATTCAATTAATTGAGGTATATCGTATGACAGAGCAACTTGAACATCCTTGGGTTAAAGAAATATTTACCCCTGAAGAATTAAAACAATATGTGGCTTTTGAGGCCAAATTAAAGGCTTCTACCCCTGAACAAAAAGCCACTTTTGAAAAAAATTGGTCTAATTTAATTCAGGAAATAAAAAATAATTCCCAATGTGATCCGGAATCAGAAACGGGTATTCGTTTAGCAGAAAAATTTATGACATTAATTAATGGGTTGTATGGGAAAAAATATGCTCATTTAAGAACCAAAAAGTTTGAACAAGGATTTGGGGAAGGGAAAGGATTGTCAGAAATTGGGTTAACAGCTGAAATGGTGGCTTGGATAGAAAAGGCTGTAAATGCCTACTATAAAAAGCGTATTTATGAGGTTCTTGCTCAAGTTGGAAAAATACCTTCCTCTGAGGTGTTAACGCTTTGGAATGCAATTCTTGATGATATGTATGGCGAGGATTTGAACCGTAAAAAGATTATTCTTGATATGGCAATTCAAGATGAGAAGGTTAGCAAGAAAGCAAAAGATTGGTTAAAGAGTTTGTAGCTATCTATTGTTGGTGAAAACTCAGTTCCTTCCCGTAAGACTGTCATTGCGAAGTAGGAACTGAGTTTTTACTTTACCTAAATCTTAAATCCAAAATAACACAAAACAATTCCTATTATAAAAATAACTACCGCGCTGATATAAAGAATTCGAAATATCTGAGTTTCTGAAAGCCTTGTGACGTTGGTCAAGATGATTTTAGGAAAAGTTGTCCAAATGATTCCTCTAAGCAAAAGTAACCAACCAATTAGTGTAATTAAAATACGCCAATCAAGCTCCCAAATGTTATGGCTGACAACAATTAGTACGCCAATGATTAAATTAAACGTTCCAGTTAGTAAGATTAATGCGGGATGAGTGATAAGGTCTTTTAGTACAGTTTGATACTGAGATTTTGCGATGCATATGGAGATCGCAAAAATAAGAAAAACAAGCCCAATAACTTTAGCAAGAAATAATGAAGTATCCATTTAAATTTTTTTCTCCTTTAATATTTGTTGTAAAAATAATCCAATATCATCTAGCTCTTGTATACAAACAGTATGTCGCATTGAATACTCGTGCCATTCTACATTGTACTGATGTTGATTTAAAATTTGTCGGCTATTTCTGCCCCACGCAATCGGCAGTACATCATCTGCTATACCATGTGCCATAAAAATAGGAATAGCATGGTTAGCTGGGTTGCTTTCTTTAGCTAAGGTATGGGCAATGGGTAAGTAAGTTGATAAAGCGATAATGCCGGCAAGTGGTTTAGAGTATCTAAGCCCGCATTGTAATGCGATCACGCCACCTTGAGAAAAACCGGCAAGAACAATTTTTTCGCTAGGAACTCCTTGATTTTCTTGTTCTTCAATGAGTGTGGCGATCACTTTTTCTGAAGCGCGAATTCCTGCTTCATCTTCGAAAGCACCAGCGCTAATTTCAACGATATCATACCAGGCGCGCATGTTTGTTCCTTGATTGAGCGTCACTGGTCTGATTGGTGCATGCGGAAAAATAAACCGAATATTTGAAGATTGTGGTAGTTTAAGCTGTGGGACAATTCCATAAAAATCATATCCATCTGCGCCTAACCCATGTAACCAAATTACACTGGCGGTTGCTTTATTTTCCGGCTCAAGCACTACCACACTAGAGTTGTGTTGTTGTTTCATTTTGTATCCGGAATAAGTGTTTGCAAAATGTTTAAATGATTGTCGAGAGAGCCTCGATTTTTTTCTACTATTGCATGGCCTCTTGCACCCATTTCTTGTCGTAGTTTAGGTTCATTAAATAACTTCTCTACACATGCGGAAAGTTGACTATAATCATTAACAATAAGCAGTGCGTTGTTCTCAGAAAATTCTTTTGCAATAGTTAAAAAATTGAAGAGAAATGGGCCTGAAATGGTAGCTTTGCCAAGAGCTGCAGGCTCTAACAGATTATGTCCGCCTATTTTATCAATCAGGCTTCCCCCGATAAAAGCAAAGTCACAAGCTGCATACATCAGCATCATTTCACCCATAGTATCGCCAAGATAAATTTGTGTACTATCAACAACAGCTTCACCACTACTACGCGTGACCACTGAAAAATCAAATTTTTTGCAAAGTGCTTCAACAGTTTTAAATCGTTCGGGATGTCGTGGTACTAAAATTAACAACATTTTTGGTAACTGATGTCGAAGCTTGGCATAAGCTTTTAAAATTAATTCTTCTTCGCCTTGATGAGTACTTGCCGCAATCCATACCAAACGATCTTCTCCTAAAAATTTTCTCAATTGTTTTCCTTCTTCCAAAATATTTTTTGGTAGCGACATATCAAATTTTAAGTTGCCACAAATTGATACAGAATTTTTTACAGCACCTAACCGAATAAACCGGTTGGCATCTGGCTCAGCTTGCGCAGCAACCTTAGATAAGCTGGCAAACATTTCACGGGTGAGAGATCCAAGTCTTTGATAAGCAGTTGCTGAACGTTCTGAAAGTCTAGCATTCGCTAGAAATGAGGGGATGTTTCGTTTACGACAGGCATGTAATAGATTAGGCCATAACTCTGTCTCTATAAAAATGGCAATGCAAGGATTGGTGCGATTTAAAAATCTTCGAATACTACCTGGTAAGTCGTAAGGCATATAACCACAAATTACAGTGTTGTTAAAAACAGCTTTAGCTCTTTCATATCCAGTAGGAGTAGTTGAGGTAAGGATGATCGGTAAATGTGGATATAGTTTTAAACAAGCTTTAATGAGTGGGACAGCGGCGAGCGTTTCCCCAACAGATACGGCATGAATCCAAATACAGCGGTCTGTCTTTTTTTCAAAAAATCCGAAACGTTCCTGCAGCCGTTCAATATAAACAGGAGTCTTAATAGATTTCCAAAAAAGCCTAAGTAGAATAAATGGCATTAAAAGATATGATAAAACTATATAAAGGTAACGCAAAAAAGTTCTCCTTTTCATTAGGGCCTGTTTACAATTGATTTGCCTACTGCAAAAAGCATAGAATTTGCTAGAATTTCACCAACAGTTTACAAAATTACTTAAAAGAACTCTATGTTAAATATTTTTTATGCACAATCCGGTGGGCCTACACCGGTAATTAATGCGACGGCACAGGGCGTTATTGAAGCGGCTCGTCAAAATAAAAGTAAGATTGGTAAGGTATTTGCAGGAAAGAACGGTATTGTTGGTGCATTGCAAGAAGAATTGATTGATACAAGTAAAGAGCCTTTAAAAGCCATTGCCAATCTTCGATATACTCCAGCTAGTGCATTTGGTTCTTGTCGCTATAAATTGAGACCCTGGCAAGAAAATGATGCGGAATATCATCGTTTAATTGAAGTGTTTTCTGCGCATAATATTGGCTATTTTTTTTATAATGGCGGCGGAGATTCGCAAGATACAGCAAATAAAGTGGCGGAATTTGCCAAGCTTAAGAATTATCCTCTAACTTGTATTGGTATTCCAAAAACGATAGATAACGATTTGCCATTAACTGATAATTGTCCTGGATATGGTTCAGTAGCTAAATACCTTGCGGTTTCTATTCAAGGAGTCGGACTTGATGTTGCTTCAATGGCTGCTACTTCGACCAAGATTTTTGTTTTGGAGGTAATGGGTCGTCATACTGGTTGGATTGCTGCCGCTTCTGGGCTTGCTGCTACTAAAGAAGGCCAATCACCGCATATTATTTTGTTCCCTGAGATTTTATTTAATGAGCAGAAGTTTTTAAAAAAGGTAGCGACTACTGTTAAACAGTATGGTTACTGCGTGATTGTGGTTTCGGAAGGGATTAGAAATCAGCAAGGTCAATTTTTGGCTGAAGCAGGGTTAAAAGATGCTTTTGGTCATACGCAATTAGGCGGAGTAGCGCCTGTCGTTGCGCAATTGATCAAATCATCATTGGGATTTAAATATCATTGGGCGGTCGCTGATTATTTGCAGCGATCAGCGCGTTATATTGCATCGAAAGTTGATGTAGAACAGGCGTATGCACTAGGTAAAGCCGCAGTTGATTATGCTTTATTAGGCAAAAATGCAATTTTACCGGTAATTATTCGTAGCTCTTCTAAGCCTTATCGTTGGAAAATAGGGCAGGCTTCACTAGCGAAAGTTGCCAATAAAGAGAAGCATTTACCACGTTCTTTTATTACTAAAGATGGATTTGGGATTACTCAAGCATGTAAGGATTACATTGCGCCGTTAATTCAGGGAGAGGATTATCCACCATATAAAAATGGGTTGCCGCAATATGTCACCCTGAACAATATACTCGTGCCCAAGAAACTCAAGCCGTTTTTACTAAGAAAATAAACGCTATTATTTACCGAAAGTGTAATTTTTTCTGTAAAAACAAAGAATTGTTTATCTTTATGGATATTTATCTGCATGGTATAGAGATTAAGATAATGTAGATGAACGTAAAGATTATACGACGAGAAAATATGCGTGCCTTAGCCAAGTCAGTTGGCGGCATTAGTAAATTAGCCTTAAGATTAAATAAATCTCAAAGCCAAATTAGTCATTTAATTGGCGCTTCCCCGATAAAAAATATTGGTGATAAAATTGCATCCCAAGTTGAAGCAGTTTTTGAAAAGCCAGCGGGTTGGCTCGACCGAGAACATTATTCTATTGAAGAAGCACAAGCTATTTATCGAACGGATCAAGGTCAATCTGCTATTTTGTGTCGTCAGATACCGCTGATTACCTGGCAAGAGGCGAGAGAGTGGAATCAATTAGCATATGACTATAAGCCAAAGCATCCCGATCAAATGGTTGCAACCACTGCTGAAGTTGGTTCTTTAGCATTTGCACTTCAAGTACAAGGCGATAGTATGGAAGCGCCTTCTGGCGTAAGCTTTCCAGATGGTGTTATTATCGTTGCTGATCCAGACCAAGTTGCTGCACATGGTTCTTTTGTAGTAGTGACGGTAAGCCACGATAAAGAAGCAACACTTAAACAGTTAGTTAGTGATGGGAACAAAAGGTATCTTAAGCCTTTAAATCCACGTTATCCGATTGTTGAGTTTACCGTTAATACAACCGTTTATGGTGTGGTCAAACAAATGGTCGTCAATTTTAAATAACTTTAATAGTCACTTTATGTTGCCGCTTAAAAAGACGAAGGCCATCTCTATGCTAAATGAAATAGTTTATGAACAGCCAATTAGCGAACATATTCGAGTTTGTTTAAGACTTGAACTTTTATTTCAACAAGCTAAATACCGTTTGCAAGCAGGTTCAATTTGGGATAGTCGTGCGGCAGTTGCTACGCTTATTGATATTTTAAATTTGCTTGATCGTCCTGATCTAAAAACTAAATTAACCAAGGAATTATGTCGGTATTTATCTGTATTGGGTCGCTTGGAAAAAACATCAGAAGTTGATCATCAAAAATTGTCAACGTTGTTAATTGAATTAGAAAATTCTATTGATTCATTACAAGCTGTGCGAGGCAAAATTGGTCAGGATTTAAGGGACAGTGACTTTGTAAGTGCTATTCGCCAACATCATGCTAATCCAGGTGGTATTTCTGAGTTTGATTCTCCTGCATATTTTTTATGGTTAAAGCAATCTGTTTCGCAACATCACCAAGATTTAGAAAATTGGTTCAAAGAATTTGAAGCAATTCAGGCGGCAGTTAATATTGTTTTGAAAATTGTGCGAAATAGTGCAGCGCCAGTGAGTAAAACTGCAAAAGATGGTTTTTTTCAAGCGACAATGGATACTCATGCTGCTTGTCAATTAATTCGGGTTGCTTTGCCAAATAATTCAAAATTGTTTCCTGAAATTAGCGTAGGTCGGCATGGAATTTGTATTCGGTTTTCCACCCTCAATTTAAAAGAACGTCCTAAACAATGTAATCAAGAAGTCAATTTCAAACTGACTTCTTGTGTGTTTTAATTCAACTTTATCTGTAATTACTCACCCCGTGAGGCCGTCATTACTCGCTCCGTTGCGCGTGGCAACCCAGTAAAGATGCTTAAATTTCTTTGCTGGATTGCTTCGGCTTGCAAACAACGCAAGCCTCGCAATGACGGCCTCACGGAGGAGACTGAGCTTTTACCTGTGATCGAAGGTTTATTTCAGTTTTCCGGAGAAGCTGATCAAGATGATTCCTTACTTAGTTAATTTGCGTGTATTTTCTATGTTTGGAGGAATGCTGGCTCATTGCCTACTCTTTTTGGTGCCAGCAAGTTTTTATCCTTGGCTTGTTAAAAACTTTACGCCAGCACCATGGGCTAGCGTTTTGGTGTTATATATTTACTGGATTCAAACGCCGGTTTTTTTCAGTCTAGCAGGTTATTTCGGTAAATATCTGCATAAAAAATTGGGAACGTGGAAATTTTTACAGGAACGTTTTGCTAGAATTGGTCTTCCGTTTTTATTTGGAATGTTATTACCAATTCCAATTTATTTAATTTATGCGATAGGGCTTTATTCTAATGATAATGCCATGCTGGTTAAGTTTTTTTTAAATAGAGTTATTTTTACTGGCATATTTTGGTTTCTTTATTATTTATTATTATTTTATTTAATGATGGCATTGGGTCTGAGTGCCATCTTAGATTATCTTGCTAAAAAAATGACCAGGCTTTTGGTAAAATCTTCCTCCTTTGTGCTATTTCTTCTTATTTTATTACCGAGCAGTTTTCTCTTTATTATTATGTTAGTTGCACAAGTAGCGGTAATAATGCCTTCTTTGTCTTTAATTCCTCATTGGGATTTACTGTATTATTTTTTATTTTTTTGCTGTGGTTGGATCGGGTATAAAAACTCGGTTGTTTTAAGACTAGTGACTGCGAATAACTGTTGGCTGCTATTTTTTGCAACCGCTATTATTTTTCCTGTTCTTAGTTTTTTAGCGCTTAAAGTTTGGCCTTACCATCAAATTCTTTGGTTAAGAATAGTGATTAATATATTAGAAGCCGTTAATGCCATTTTTATGTTGCTTGGTGTCTATTCAGTATTTTTTCGTTATTTGAATCGTTGTCATTCGTGGTTCGTTTTTTCAGGAAAAGCTTCGTACTGGTGTTATTACATGCAGTATCCGGTAATTGTTGCTATCCAATCTTATTTATTGCCAATTTCTTTACCTCCAAGCCTCAAGGTTCTTTATGTATTTATCGGAACGATGGGTATTCTGCTGCTAAGTTATGGTGTTTGGCGAGCAATGGGCAGGATTATATTAATCCAAAAGCGAAAGGGTGTTTTAAGTTATCCCTTACTTGAGCGCAACTAAAAAAGTCTATTTTTACGTAAAAGCTCAGCCTCCCCCGTGAGGCTGAGCTATATTGAAAGAGGGTACTATAATTAAAGAAGAGCTTTAGTAGAGGTGGTTATGCAAAATAAATTAATGAAAGTCGTATTAATTGGCGATACCCAAGCGGGGAAAACGTCAGTGATGAAGTCGTTAGTATTGATCTTGCTACCATTTAGTGGACACATCGAAGAGAGACGATAAAGTGTAAAAATCGTTGATCAGAGGAGAGGTGTGATGTCAAGACGTGAGATGAGAAAATATGACAAAGAATTTAAAACCAATGCAGTGAATTTGTACTTAGAAGGGAACCGTAGTATTTCAAAGCTAAGTGAAGAATTAGGAGTTCCGGAAGCGACTTTAGCGGGTTGGCTAAAGAGTCATAAGCGAGATGGAATTGAAGCATTTCCCGGAAAAGGAAATGCAAGGCCAGGCGAAGAGGAAGTCAGGCGTTTACGCAAGGAAGTTAATTATCTAAGGCGTCAGAGAGATATTCTAAAAAAAGCACTAGCCATCTTCTCATCGTACGGGGGGAGCGATATGAATTTATGAAAGCGCATGCGGAACAATGGACTATCCAGGAGATGGCAGATGTTTTGGAAGTCAGCCGTAGTGGTTACTACCAATTTTTAAAAGGAATTCTAAGTGAAAGAACCCAAGCGAATGAACGGTTATTAGCTGACATTAAAAAGGTTCATACAGGGAGTCGAGAGACTTATGGAAGTCCAAGGATTCATAAAGAGTTACGTGCTAAAGGTCATGGTTGCAGCAGGAAACGGGTAGCGCGATTAATGAGAGAAGCAGGGATAAGTGCAAAGATGAGAAAAAAGTTTAAGGTGACAACGAAAGTCGACCCAGAGGTGGTAGCAGCGCCTAATTGTTTACAGCAAGAGTTTAAGGCGAATAAGCCAAATGAAAAGTGGGTATCTGATATTACGTATGTATGGACGGAGGAAGGTTGGTTATATGTAGCGGTTATTTTAGATTTATTTTCACGCAAGGTGGTGGGCATGTCGATGAGCGAACGGTTAAAAAAAGAGGTGGTGATAACAGCGCTTAACCAAGCCTTAGAACGTCGTGAGGTTAATGGCGGACTGATACATCATTCAGATAAGGGTTGCCAATATACGAGTAGTGGATTTCAAGACTTACTCAAAAAACGAGGGATTACGTGCAGTATGAGTGGAACAGGTAATTGTTTTGATAATGCGGTTGCAGAAAGTTTTTTTCATACTTTAAAAACTGAGCATATTTATTTTCACAAATATGAAACCCGTGTACAGGCAAAACAAAGTATTTTTGAATATGTAGAAATTTTTTATAACAACCAACGGCGACACTCTTTTTTAAACTATCTATCACCTAATGAGTTTGAAAGAGTGTACCAAATGCAGGAAAACATCTCTCTTTGATGTGTCCAAAAAAAGGTTGCAAGATCATATACGAAGACTGGAAGTTTGGAAGAGAAACCCAAACGATAGGCGCTGATTTTGCACTGCAAAATCAAAAGAACGTGAGTCTGCAGATATGGGATACAGGCGGCGCTGAGAAATATCTCGCAATGGCTGCAGCGTTTTTTCGTGGAGCAGATGCATTTGTTTTCGTGGTTGATGGGGAGAAACCGCTTAGTCTACAAGAGAAACTCAATATCCAACAGCGGCTTATTGAGGCAAAAAAAGGCGCTCCTGCTGATGCACAATTTTATATTGCAGTAAATAAAAGTGATAATCTACATCCTGATTTTCAGGATCGAAAAGCAGCTGAGGGTGAATTAAGAAAAATAGTGCAAAATGCTGGTATAACAGATTTACAAGATGATGCTATTTTTTTCTGCTCAGCTAAGAATAAGGAAAATGTTTCTGGGCTGTTTGGTAAAGTTGGAGCAGATTATGTTAACCGCCATGAGTTAAATAAAGATGAAGATAAAGATGAAGAATTTGATATACCGAAAGGTGGTCTGGAAACGCATGAAAAAGTGTGGATTGGTGGTAATGGTTTAGTTGTGGCAGGTGGAGTTGCGCTTTTCGTTTTAGCTGCATTTGCTGTAGGTAGTTTTTTAACTTTTGGTATTTTACCTTCAGCGTTTATTGGCGCAGCAATTATTACTGGCGCTGCGTTGTTAGCGTGGAATGTGGGATGTGCAATTTATCACGAGTATGTTAAAGACAAAGACGATGATAGTATGGGGCCTATTGTTAATATTGATGAAATTGATGATTCAAGATTTATGGAATCGTATACGGAAGGCCTCGGCCATGGGCCTAAGCCTGAACCTAAATCTACTTTTACGACGCAGGTGATAAGCCAGCCGGGTTCTCCTCGGGGTAGTAGTTCAACGCAGGCTACTTCTTCAGAGGGGCAGACAGAAGAGAAAGGAAAAGGTTCATCAATTACACCAACACTTACCAGCTCTGGAACCGACGATGGTGATAATTAACCGATCTGGATCCTCGCGACTCGATTGCGAAAGTTCAGTGCTTCTTTCCCTACTGCAGGCAATCTCGCGCGAGGACGACGTAACGTAAATACGGATGTTTATAACTCCGTAGCATTTTCAGCAAGATAAGCAGCAATTCCCGCAGAGGATGCTTTAATTGCAGTATCTCCTTTATTCCAGCCAGCAGGGCATACTTCGCCGTGTTGTTCATGATGTTCAATTGCATCAATGAGACGAAGGAATTCATCAACATTACGACCTATAGGTAGATCATTAATGATTGCAGATCTAATGATTCCTTTTTTATCAATGATAAATGTGCCTCGTAACGCTACATTTGCTTCTGGATGTTCAACACCATAGGTACGACAAATGGAATGATCTATATCGGCAATTAATGGGTAGTTAAGTTGACCAATACCGCCTTTTTCAATGGGGGTATTACGCCAAGCATGATGAACAAATTGCGAGTCAATTGATATGCCAATCACTTCTGCGTTACGTTGCTTAAATTCATTGATTCGATTATTGAGTGCAATAAGCTCAGATGGGCAAACAAAAGTAAATCCAAGTGGATAGAAAAAAATAACTCCATATTTGTTTTTTAAGTTTTCAGCCAGATTGTATTTAGCGACAATTTCACCATTGGCTAAAACAGCAGCAGCAGAAAAATCAGGAGCTTTTTGGGTAACAAGCGTAGTTATAATAGATATCTCAGGCATGATAATTTTCTCCGCGTAAGTTAAGTAGTAAATAACTAACTAATGAACTATTTTAACATAAGATCCTATGTTTTTTTCTATTGCGTCCAAAAGTTTTTGACTAATTTTTATTGGCGTTTCCCGTTCAAGTTCACGAATACAAGTAGGACTGGTAACATTGATTTCTGTTAAATAATCACCAATTATATCAAGACCAACAAATAACAATCCCTTTTCTTTGAGAACAGGGCCTACCTGTTCACAGATTGAACGTTCTTTTTTTCCGAGTGGAATAGGGATGCCCTTACCACCGGCAGCAAGATTTCCGCGTGTTTCGCCTTTTATGGGGATGCGAGCAAGGGCGTAATCAATGGGTTCGCCGTCAATCATTAATACTCGTTTATCCCCCGCGGTAATTTCTGGCAGATAACGCTGAGCTACAATTGGACGTTGTCCGTTGTTGGTTAGGGTTTCAAGAATGACATTTAAATTTAATTCTTTTTGCGTCACACGAAAAATACCTTGACCGCCCATTCCATTTAAAGGTTTTAGCACAATCTCTTGTTGCTCTGTTAAAAATGCTTTAATTAGCAGAGAATCAGCGCTAATCAGGGTAGGCGGGCAACAATGCGGAAACCAATTAGCAAATATTTTTTCATTAACGTCGCGTAACGAGGCGGGCTTATTAAAGATGATTGCACCTTGTTGCTCAGCTATCTCTAATAATTGAGTGGTGTAGATGTATGCCATATCTACCGGCGGATCTTTGCGCATCAAGATAACATCTAGCGAATTTAATGCAATTTCGGTTTTTTTTTCTAATTCAAACCATGACACTTCGTGCTCAAATAAGGTTAATTGCTGTGCGTTTGCATAGACTTGTCCGTCACGTAATATCAAATCTGTTTGTTGCATGTAATAGATAGACCAACCTCGATGTATTGCGGCAAACAAAATCGCAAGCGTGCTATCTTTGCTAAAGTGGATAGTTTCTAATGGATCCATAATAACGCCGAGCTTAATCATGTATCATCTCCCTTGCAGCGGCGACTAAAGCTAAACGAGCAATGACTCCATAAGCGTAAAATCGATTGGGACAATCTCGTGCCGGCAGTTCGTAATCTGGGCTATTACAGGGCCTTGCAAAAGCCAGTGGGATAAATTTCATACCTGGTGAATTTAGATTTTGATTATTGCCACGGTTGGGGTGAATGCGATAAAAACCACCTACTACATATTTTCCGATCATATAGACTACTGGTTCAGCAGAAGAATTTTGTTCACCCCAGGTTTCATTCGTATAAATACCTTCTTGCATGATCACGCGATCTAATTTTTTCCCACCTTTGGTAACAGACATTTCTTTGCGGGCTTTTCGGCTTAAATTTTTAAGTGTTGCTGAATCATCAAGCATCATGACACCAATGCCATAAGTACCCGTATCTGCTTTAATCGTTACAAAAGGTTTTTTTTCAATTTGATATTCTTGATATTTTAATTGCACTTTTTCTAACAGCGTTTGTGTTTTTTCAACGAGATTACTTTCGTCTTGCCTATTCATAAAATCAACGGGTTCTGCATGAGTAAATAACGGTGAAATCAACCAAGGATCAATTGCAAGGAAATTAGCAAATTCTTCGCTAACTTTTGCATAATGTTCAAAGTGTTGAGTTTTGGATCGAGTTGACCATCCCATATTTATTGGTGGTGCAATAATTTGATCAAGATTTTGTAAAATTTTTGGGATTCCTTCAGATAAATCATGATTAAGTAAAATTAGACAGGGATTAAAATCACCTGCCATGAGACGATTATTAATTCTTGCAACAGGTTCTAATAAAAGTTCTTTGCCATTAGCTAAGCTAATAGTTTTAGGTGTTGTTAATTCGGGAAGTAATGAGCCAATTCTGATCATGAATCCAGCTTTGGTAATGAGTTCTTGTAGTATGCTGATGTTTTCAAAATAAAATGGGTTGCGAGTATGATTTTCTGGGATGAGTAAAATTTTTAAACATCCTGGCATTAATTGTTCGATAGTAGCCTGAACTGCTTGAATAGCGAGTGGTAAAAATAATGGATTTAAATTATTAAATCCGGCAGGAAATAAATTAGTATCAACCGGCGCAATTTTAAATTCTGCATTTCTAAGATCGACCGAAGCATAAAAAGGTGGAGGCGTTTGACGAAATTGATTACGAAACCATGCTTCAATTGCGGATTGTTGCTCGAGTAGTTTTTGTTCGAGCGCAGGCATTTTTCCGTGTGATGTGGTTAAAAGATGTGGAGTTTTTAAAATCTCATCCATAATTAATAGTCTAGCCCCATCGCCTGTTTAACATCATCAAGCGTATGCTGTGCAATTTCACGTGCAGCATCAGAGCCTTGAGCAACGATTGTTTTAACAAAGCCGCGATCATTTTCATAATCTTTTATTTGTGCGCGGATAGGTTCCTGTTCTTTTTGAATGGCATCAATCACCGGCTGTTTACAATCTAAGCAGCCAATTCCGGCGCTGCGACAGCCTTTTTGCACCCACTCTTTTGTTTCATCTGAAGAATAAATTTTATGAAACGACCATACTGGACATTTTTCTGGTTCACCTGGATCGCTTCGTCTAACGCGCGCGGGATCTGTTGGCATGGTCCGAATTTTTTGTTCAATAATTAAAGGCTCATCACCTAATGAGATCGTATTGTGGTACGACTTTGACATTTTTTGCCCGTCGAGCCCAGGAAATTTTGCAGCGGATGTTAGTAGAGCGGAAGGCTCAGGCAAAATAATTCGGCCGGTTCCTTCAAGATAACCAAATAATCTGTTTTTATCCCCTAATGCAATGTTTTGTTGATCCTCTAGCAAGGCTTTAGCAATTTCTAAAGCTTCATGATCACCACGTTCTTGGTAACGAGTTCTTAATTCACGATATAGGTTAGCATTTTTTCGCCCCATTTTATCAATGGCTAATTCAGCTTTGGTTTCAAAATCAGGTTCAGAGCCATATAAATGGTTGAAATGCCTTGCAAGCTCGCGCGTCATTTCAATGTGAGAAAGTTGATCTTCACCTACTGGAACATAATTTGCTTTGTAAATTAATACATCCGCGCTTTGCAGCAGTGGATATCCTAAGAAACCATAGGTATTTAGATTTTTTTCGCGTAATTTTTCTTGTTGGTCTTTATAGGTTGGAATTCTTTCAAGCCAGCTTAGTGGTGTTATCATCGATAACAAAAGATGTAGTTCTGCAATTTCTGGTATTTGGGATTGAATAAAAATATTTGCAAGCCCTGGATCAATTCCGCAAGCTAACCAATCAATAATCATTGGCCAAATACTGTCGCCAATAATTTTTGGTGCTTTATATTCAGTAGTTAACCCATGCACATCAGCAACAAAAAATAGACATTCATATTCATGCTGAAGTTTAATCCAATTTTTTAGTACGCCGTGATAATGACCTAAATGCAGCCTTCCAGTGGCACGCATACCAGAGAGAACGCGGGGGTTAGAAGAAGAAAATGTCAAACAATGCTCCTGCAAGTTCAAGTGAATAATGATTATGTATAAAAACTATCATAGAAATGGTCTGGGATCACCCTTACCCAGACGAACAAGACTAGGAGTTCCTGTGACTAAATCAATAACAGTGGTAGGTTCTAAACCACAAAATCCCCCATGAACTACTAAGTCTACTTGCTGGCCTAGCATATCGTGAATAGCCGCTGGTTCAAGTAATGGCATTTTTTGATTAGGCAATATCAGGGTAGTGCTGAGTAATGGTTCGCCTAACGCTTCCAGTATAGCTAGTGCAATTTTATGATCGGGGATTCTAATCCCAATGACTTTTCGTTTAGGTGCCATAAGCCTTTTGGGAACTTCATGAGTAGCTTTCAGCAGAAAAGTATAAGGGCCAGGTGTATAATTTTTGAGTAAACGATAAATTGCAGTGTCCTCAATTCTGGCGTAGAGCGATAACTCTGATAGGTCACGACATACCAGGGTCAAAGGATGTTTTTTATCTAATTGTCGAATGGTTCGAATACGATCAAGCGCTGCTTTATTACCCATTTGGCAGCCGAGCGCATAGCCTGAGTCGGTTGGATAAACAATGATGCCACCTCTTTGTACCATTGTTGCGGTACGGCGAATCAAATGTGGCTGTGGATCGTCAGGATGAATTTTAAAAAAATCACTCATGTTTGTTGTACCTCTTTCTTGAAAGAAGTCTAATACAAGAAGTATATAATAGCTATGAATAGGGAATTTTATCATGTTAACAGAGAGGGATTAAGCCATTATGAAAAAGTTACTAATGGTTTTGTTAAGTGTATTAGTTGTTATGCCTAGTGATGCAGGGACGTTGACTGTAACACCTATACAGCTTTTTTTATCCGAAAAACGGCCAGTTACGACGCTAATGTTAGCTAATTCTAATGATACGCCAGTGTTGGTACACATTAGAGTAATGCATTGGATGCAAAAGCAAGGTAAAGACTACTACCGGCCAACCAGAAATATTTTAGCGGTACCGCCTATATTTGAGTTGCCTCCTTACAAAAGACAAATTATTCATTTTGCTGGCCCAAAGAAGATAAATGCTCACTATGAACAAGCATATCGTATTTATTTACGTGGAATGATAGTGGAGAAAGGCCCTCAACGTTTTAATAGTCAATCGAAAGTTGTGCTTAATGCTAGTATTCCTATTTTTGTTTATCCGGAGGCAATACAGCGCAAGTTTGTTTGGTCAGCTAAATGGCAGGATAGTCAACATCTGCAATTACAATTGCATAATATCGGCAACGTCACATTGTTTACCCATCAGTGGCAATTGTTTAGCGCTAACAAGTTGTTTTCGCGTAAAAAACAAGCGGTATTTAGTTATATTCAACCTAATCAAAGCCAGTATTGGCTGATTAAAGCGAGGCAAATTAAGCTACCGCTTGAAGTAAGAGCCGATATTAATGGACAAATGGCGCGAGCAAGAGTTCAAGTGTACTAGCATAAAGCCCTAATTGATAATTGTTCTCATTTGTGGCATATTCAATGTGTATTTTATTTATTTTTTCCTTAGGTGTTCCTTATGCAAGTAAGAGCTAAAAAAGTCCTCAAGTATGGGTTGGCTTGCTTATTAATTCCCGCCGTAATCGTAGCGCTTGGCTTTATCAGTTTTACCGGAATGCTCGTTTTATGTGGGATAGTTGGAGTTGCTATTGGCAGCTTCGTACTGACCGGCATGATAGAGGGTGAGGTTTATGCACAAAGCATTCTACATGGTCTTGAAAAACTATTTAAAGGTAAGTGGTTCGAAAGTGAATATTTAAAAAGAGCGATTTATGTTCGTGAGCTTAATCTTTTATTAAAAGACAAGGCTAAAGTTCGACAATCTCAATTTTTGCAAGCGTATAAAAAGCTTGCTGAAGAATTAGCAGTTTTGCAAGAGCAAAAAGAACGATTAGGCGTGCTCTATTTTTTTAGTGGCGCATTCAAACAAAAATTTGAAAAAGCTGAGAAACGTTTACAAGATGGTCAAAAGTATTTTATTGATTTAGTTGATATAAGCCAAGAAAGTGTTGGCGCTAGACAAGGCGACCCTTTACTACAAGATCTTGATATTGTATTTCCTTTCGATGAAAGAAATAAAATTTCGGAAGAAATTGATAAAAAACATGCAATTTCTCCCTGGTGTTTAGCAGCTGGAGTATGTGCTGGGGTTGGCATGGGGTTGGTATTCTTCAGCGTTGGGCCAGAAAGTATTGTTGCTGCAGCAACTTTTTTTGGGGTAGCGCTTTCTGCTTCGGCGTTTCCAGTTGGGGTAACCGTTGCTATTGTTATTTTAGCCGTTATTGCGGCAATGGGTTATACCGTATTAATTTATAATACTTTAACTGACATGCTGCAAAATGATGCAGTCAGGAATTGGATAAACAATGTTCGGGAGTTTTTTTCGTCGCCTAAAGAAACATTAATCATAAAAATTGCTGCAACGATTGGTGTAGCGTTGTTAGTTGGTCTTTGCATTTTTGCGACGATCACCACTGCTGGAACTTGGTGGTATGCTGCTAAAGCTGGGGTAAATTTCATTTTACCGCGGCTACAAAGTTTTGCTGCGTTATTAAGTACCCCCTTTGTAATAGTAATGGGAATAGCGCAATTAGGGTTTAATCTTTATAACTCGTTAAAATCAGTTGGAATCGCTAAAAGTTTTGTAAAGTTTATTAAAAATTTAAGTATTGAATCGATTAAAAAGAAATATTATCAATCATCTTTTTATAGGAAAAATTATGCTGAGAAAGAAACACTTAAGTCTCGTGCTAATCCATTTCGATTCCTTAGCGCCATCATTGAGTTGCCTGCTAGATTTTTATTCTTTTTAGGTCATGTGGCTGCTAGTGCGGTAATGGGCGATAGATTTCAGCCGATCCCTGCTGAAGCTTGTGTTGTTCCTGGTGCAATCGTTGAAATCACAACAGATATGCCATTTTTTGTTGATGAAGGACATGACCATGAACATTCTGAAAAACATAAGGAAAAAAAAGCTGAAACAAGTGGCACGAGAATATTAGCTGAGGATCCAGAAAAATCAGTTTCGAAAAAAGATAAAGATCACAAAAAGCATGAACATGCTCACGAGGAGCATAGTCATTCACATACGGACATTCCAGGCAAAATATTATTAATCGTTTTAACTGTGACGTTGATTTATCCTTTAAGTTTTTTGTGGGATTTTTGTTGTAGTTTATCGGAGTTGCAAGCTTGGTCACGTGAAGAAATATCAAAAGCAGCAGAAAAATCTTTCATAAAATCTTTTTTTGGGATAGAAGCATTTGAAATTTTGACAGAAGTAAAAAAAGATGTTGCTGATTCATTAGAAGACAGCGAACTAAAAATCTTGAGTGCACATAAAATTCATAAAAAGTTAACTGATCCAAGTAAATCAGCAAGCTTTAGTGAAGACGAAAAAACCTTTTTTAAAAATTTGCGAGCAGAATTGTGTAATACGCGGTCTCAATTGGCTTATGCTAATATTTTTAATAATGCTAATTCTAATAGCGAAATAGATAATTTTTCAGAGCCTGCACAGGCGTTGTTTGTTAAGGTTAGAGCGTATTAGGGTCAGAGCCCTACGCATGAAAATAAATTGCCGTCGTCCTCGTGCGAGATTGCTCGAGATGGTATGAAGGGCGCAAGACTTTCGCAATCGAGTCACGAGGATCCAGGGGCAATAGTCATAGGATCCTATGACTATTGCCCCTGGATCCCGGCCTTCGGCCGTGAACCTTTAACGATCCTGTCACTATTACGAACGGCCTTCGCCAGGGACGACGGCAATTTATTTTCATGCGTAGACCCTAGTGTTGGGGTTCTTTAAAAAGCTTTTATTGATAAAACTAGGGTACAATAAAAATCAGATAAATAAATTATTGCAGGCAGAAAGTTGAGCAAACGGGTTATTTGGTTTAGAACATTTAATGCAATTATTGAGCGATTCGTTAGTGTTTGGTCAATAGGCATTATCGTAGTGCCCGGGATTTTATCGCTGCTTATCACTGGCTTTTTTGCCCTTCCTGCCCTTCCTACCGTAACACTATTAATTGCTGCTTGTTGTGTTGTTGGCGCTATTGCCTTGATTTGGGGGATATCAACCGGTTATTGGCGTTATCAATATTTAACTGATCGGGCTAATGAACTGTTGAATAAATATGATTTTGATATTCCTGAAAAAATTCCAGATGAAATTTCCCTCAATGAGGTTATTTTTGTACATGGTCAAAATCAGACAGTAGCTTATTTTAAACGATATGTTAGAAGTTCTTTTATTCCTATTGAAGTTAATTTAACACCACAAGAAAGCGAAGTAATTCAGCAAGAAAAGAAAGCCTTAGAAGCCAATCCTCAAAAGCCACGAAGTTCCGCGATTAATACCATTATTCAACGCGTGCTCTCAGAAGAAGGTAGCTTTTTTAATTCTCCACAAATCTTGCAGTCTAAAAAAGAGTTCACCCCAGCGCAGCAGCGTATGCGTACTTGGGAAAAAATTAATGCTTTTCTTAGCGATGCCACTACAGCCTTTGCTTTTGTTGCCATTATTATTTTTTTGGTGAGCCATGTTTTTTTTGGCACACTAATTCCAGGTTACCTATTAATAGCGGTTGCAGTATCAGTTCTTTATGGCGTTTTATCAGCTTATATGAAGGATAACCAAGTTGAATCCAGGCTTGATGCCATGGTTACCTTTAGCAATCGATCTAAAGCAGTTAAACAAGAGGCAGAAGCGTTGAGGGTTGAGATAAATATCTGCAATAGTAAATTAAATTATTTAACTGAGAAATTTAGTTCGAAAATTGAACAAGATGAACAACTGAAGACAAAAATTTCTGAAGCGCAAACAAGTATGCGGGAACATACAGAAAAATTGCAGTTGCTTCCAACTCAATTGTCTAAAATTTATCAATATCAGGGATTTACTAATAAAGACATATTCAGAGTGATTTATGCGTTGTTTTATGGAGAAATTGTAGCCGGTGCTTTGATCTATATTGCACTGCCATTGCTGATGAGCGCATTCGGTCTGGCACCGTTTTCTCTACCGGTTCTGGTAGGTATTGCTGCTGCTGTAGGTCTAATATATGGCATTTATAACATGTATCATAAAATGAAAGTCATTGAACAAGAAAAGTGGGCTAACACGGATGATAAAAATGTTAAAGCCATAAAAGATAGTCTTAAAACAGTTAATAAAAAAGGGTTAAAACAAGCTTTTGAACAGGTGCAAGAGGCAGAAAAAAGCTTGGCTAAAGTTGAAGAAGAATTAAAGCCACCTGTACCAGCTGACAATCCAGAAACTTCTCATTTCTATAGATCTTATATCGAACCAATTCAACAAAATATTGCTACAGCGGAAAAAAGCTTCATAAGGTTTTTTAAAGAAGGTTCTGATGATATAGAAGAAAGTACAACTTCTAGTTCTACTCCTACTCCTACTTCCAGTCCTCCTCCTGGTTCGCCAAAACTAGTTCTTCATGACGATGATGAATAAGCAAATTTAACGCAGCTTTAAAATTAGACTGTAAAAAATTTTGGCATAGCCTTTCATATCCTGCCAATCCCATAGACGAACGTTCCTGTTCTGAGTATACATATAGTTGGATTAAAGCTTGACTGAGGTCTTTTTCATTTGCTGATACAATCATTCCGGTTTCTCCCATTACTTCAGGGATTCCACCTTGGCAAGAAGCAATAATTGGCAGTTTTGCAGCCATGGCTTCTAATAACACCAAACCAAAACCTTCTTCGATAGAAGGAAAAACAAATCCATCGAATGCTTTAATTAAATGTCCTGCCTGTGTTGCATGGCTTGAAGCAATAATGATTTTTTCGCTGAGCCCTAGATTTTTAATCGTTGATTTAAGCGATGTTTCAAGTGGACCCGCTCCTAAGATGATGAGTATCGCATTAGGTAATAGTTGGTGAACGTTAGCAAACGCCTTAATCAGCGGTAGATGTCCTTTTGCATTGACTAATCGTCCAATAGTTCCAAAAACAAATTGATTAGATTGAATCCCTAATATTTCACGTGCTGCCTTACGAGATAACTGTTTGCTGGATACTTCTTCTAATATAATAGCGTTATAAATTGTTTTAACTTGAGCAGTTGATATACCTGCACCAGCGTTGATTAAATCATGTTTTACTCCATTTGATACTGAAATAAATTGCCATTTGCGTTTAAGTGATAGACGGGTATAAAAACGTCTGCCATATCGCCTTAAATTTCCTATAGTATGATGAACCGAAAAATAGTGAGGTGTTTTACAAAAATAACTGACCCAATCCATAATGACGGTAGGTTTGTAATGATGGCAGATAACAGCGTCAAAAAAGTTTTTTCGGCAAAGTTGCCAAAGTTTCCATGCGGCTTTGAATCGCCAGCCCGGCTTTTTGTGGTCGATCTCGAAAAAGATAACTTGCCCGTGGTATTGGTGTAAAAGTTCTGGTGTTGGCTTTCCGGATAAAAATACTGTAGTTATATGATGATTTTCATAGGCTAGCGAAATTTGTTTAAATAAATCAATCCCCCATAATGGGGTCAGCCGGCAAACTTGTAATATATTTAATGGCAAGGGAGTATTCCTAGCTGATGTATTTTGTTAATAAAACCTTAATGTTTTTCATTTAAGATATACCTGTAATACCACAAAATGCGCTAAATTGGGTATTTTGCAACACTAGCGAGTATATAAATTTCTCAGGGAGTCTAAAAGACCATAGTGATTAAATTTATGAATAGATTAATAATTTCCAGGTTAAAAAGTTTTAAGGATAATTTTAAGCGAGCCAGTAATAAGCAGTCTAAGAAGAATGAGTATAAAAAAGTTATGCAGTGTTTAAAAGATGCATTTGATGCTAAAGATTTTGATGCCTTTAACGAGATTATTGCAATGTTAGTTAAAAAAGCTGCGCAGAAAAATCATGAGGCTATGGAACTACTGATTTATTTGAAACAGCAAATTAATCCAGCATACCGGCAGATTATTTGTCTTCCTGAGGAATTAGCCGGGGATATTCACTTTACTCTGGTAGATTTTGAAAGGTTAGTTGGGCTTTATCGAGAACAGAAAGCTGCCAAGGAAGAAGAGAATGTCTAACCATTTTCTAAAATGGTTACTGCCAAAAAATAAACTAAAAGTTAAACAGATTCTAACTGGTATTGCTTGAGCTTTTTTCTAAGCGTGCTGCGGCTAACCCCTAGTAAAATTGCCGCTTTGCTTTGATTTCCTCGCGTGTAGGCCATTACCGCTTCCATCAGAGGTGCTTCAACTTCTGCCAATACAAACTCGTAAAGGTCGACAATTTTTTGACCTTCTAATTGTTGAAAGTACTGGGCAAGAGCTGATTTTACATAATCGCGTAAAGGGCGGGTTACTAGTACTGGTGTTTCAAGAGTATTTTGCATATTAAGTACGATAGTCATTACATCATCTTCCCTGAAAAATCTACCATTCTATCATAGTTTTTTGGTCAGATTGTACACCACTTGCAATGAAAACTAATAAGGCGTTATTTTAATTACGAGTGGTATATCTTATAGAGACATTGGCTAAATTACTTTAAAGTCTATTAGCGCTTGTTGAATTTTCTGGAATTGGATTTTCCGGATTATTTGCAACCTGACGAGCCATTCGCCCGGATTGGGTAAGTCCACCGCCACCTGCTCCTACTTGTCTCCACATACTACCGTATGAATGCCAGGTTAATACCCCTTCTGTACTCAACTGTCTCGGACACCCTCTACAGGTTACCACTTCATAATGCGCCCCTTTTGGTAAGGTGGTACGCATGCTTTCATCAAGCTGTAATGCATATTGTGGATCAAAATTTGCCCATTCTCCTCCCATATTACGTGGTCTAACACGCGCGCTATTTGTAAATTGTACGGGGGTTAAGCGCATAGGTCTTCCGGTTTCAGGGTCTACCGGACCATCTTTGGTGTTACTTAAGGGAGTAACATGATTGGTATCACCCAAAACTAAGGATTTACCGGCTGTTAATTCAACGCCGCTAATAATTCCTTGGCAGCTAACACCGGAAACTGTAGCTACAGGCGCTACCATATCAGAATAATTTGCAGCGCCAAGAGAGAGAAATATATTAGAAAATTTTCGTGCGAGGGTTTTTTCACCATTAGGTGTTTGTTCCGTGAATACAGCCCAGCCGCCTTGTTTATCTGGGTCGATATAAACGGTTTGCAACTGCCAGTCATTGTGAGCTTCACAACCATGTTCCACGATAGCTTGCGTTAAATTTTTCATAAAATCTTTTCGTAAAGAAAAATCTCCTACTTTTTTCCAATACCCTTTTGCGTTTTGTGGCACAAATCCAAATTCTTGTTTAACTTCCTCAGGGGTTAATTTAATTAGTTGACAACCTTCTTGTTTGAGCGCTGCTGCATCTTGTTCTGCTGCTTTTTCGTCAGCATCTGTTCGTGTCACCAGCAGCGAATCTCGTCCTGGTTGGATGATGACACCACCGCCAAGATATTTATCTAATTGTTTAATATATTCGCCGCTTTGCTGAATTTCTTCGGTCAAGCCTTCAATACCCGTTGCAGTATTGTTTTCTTTTGCTTTTTGATAGTGCCAGGCTAGCTGTTGATTACCCATTGCAACGCCTATTCCTTCAAGCCATTGCCCAGGGCGAGTTAGCCATTCTGACCAACCTAATTTTTCCAACGTAAATTAGGCTGCACAACTTCTTTGCTATAGCGCGGCGGTGAAATGAATTCTTTTATTTCTTCTTTAATAAATTTTATTGGCGTGCTACCAGCTTCATAAGCAGGACCATCGATAGCCCGTTGTGGTTCGCCGTGCAAAGCGGATCCATCTGATATGGCAATAGCATTTTTAGTGTAATTAACATATAAAACAGGCTTACCATCGATTGCTTTTTGCATTGCTACCATTGCAGCTGGTGCACCACCAACCACTAAATTTTCAATGGTTTCTGCACTATCATTTTTATAAGGACATTCACTTAATGGTTTAATTGCAACCCTGTTAGTTAGTAATTGAGTAGATTCCATATTAGGGATCACTATTTCTTGCGCGTGTCGCAATAGTTCTAGTACTTTAGCGTCTGTTGTTTTCCACGGTTTGGCGGTTTCATTTCCCTGTTTGCGCTGTTGTTCAAGATGGTCCCGGAAAGGGGTATGGTTGGGATTGGGAACATAATCATCTTTTTTTCGATACCAACGATTTAGCATGATCCCAACAGTAACAGTAGCAACAGCGGCAATTATTAATGCTACGGCACGTTTGGTTTTCTGGAGAGAACCCTTGTTGAGTGATCTTTTATTATTCGATGTATGTGTTGTTTGTCGCTTTCTGGAAAAAAAATGGACCTAACATAAAAATCCTCCTTAATTTTTTATAGTTTAAATTTTTATTTAATTGTTAAAGCGAGGGCGTGTCTTGAACTTGAATCCCCTCTATCGCAGATAAATTCGTTAACTCTCCTGCATTTACTAAATAACGCTGCGAGAGATATAACATTAAAATACTAAACGGTAAAATAGCAATTACGTCGAATGGAAATTTTAGTACTTGAATGCCGTCAAAAGAACCTAAGTAGGAAAGTATTAGTAACGAGGTCATGTAATAAAAAAACCAATATAATCCGCGGTGACAATTGAAGAAGCTCTTACCTTTGTGAACAAGATGAATAATCAGGCCAATAATTACCGCGAAATAAAGCTTCCAGATAACTAAAAAGCCGCACCAGTACAGCATTAGATTACATGCATAAAAAGCTATATGACAGCAAAGTAAGCTGGCTGAAATTTTGAATGCTCGATGCATATTGGGCTGTAATTTACGCATAGCTAAGAGGCAAATAGGCCCAATTCCATAAGATAAAATGCTTGCAGAGGAAAGAAAAGCCACCATTTTTTGCCATCCTGGAAAGGGCAGAAAAGTTAAAACCCCCACTAAAAAGTTAGCATATAACGTAATATAAGGTATTTGATGACGATTTAGTTTAAGGAAAAATTTTGGTAGATGGTCATTAAGCGCCATGCCATAAAGAATACGAGAAGTTGCCGCAGTGTATACTAGAGTTGTGCCAAAAGGAGAAAATGCTGCATCAAACATTAATAAAGTGGCAACGATACCAAGGCCTAATAATAGGGTTAATCCTACTAAAGGACCGCTATCACCTGGAAAAGTTAAATGTTGCCATCCTTGAGTAAGATAAGTTTTAGGAATAGCGACAATAAAACTGAGCTGCAACATAAAATATAAAACAAACCCAATCAATACCGCGCCTAAAATAGCGATAGGAAGATTGCGCTGGGGATTTTTAACTTCACCAGCGAGAATCAATCCGTTTTGAAAACCAGTAAAGGCAAAAGCAATACCACCGATGGAAAGAGCGGAAAATATTTGCTGCCAACTTTCTTTTCCTGATAAGTGAATGTTGATGTTTTCAAATGAGGGTGCTGTATGAATTAATGTAATGATCGCAATAGAAGGGAGAACAAATTTTATAATGCTCACATATTTGTTGCACTCTGCAAGCAGTTTAATTCCATAAGTATTTAATAGCACCACAAAAAACATAATAGAAACGGCTACTACATAACCGTAGCTAGATAGTTTAAAAATTGAAGCGTCTTTGACCAGTAAAATAGGGAAAAAATGGCTGGCATATTGCAATATCGCCTGTATTTCAATTGGGGTCATCACGACATAAGATAGCCATGAAACCCATGCGAACAAAAATCCTACTTCTTTGCCATGGGTAAATGTTGGATAGTTTGACATGCCACCAGCAATAGGAAACATTGCGCCTAATTCACATAATGGCAAGGCGATAAATAACATGAAAATAGTCGCTATCACCCAACTGACGAGAGCATTAGCGCCGGCTATTTGTGCACTGATGAAAGGAGTGAATAACCAACCTGAACCAATCATCGCTCCCGCAGCAGCAACTAAGACATTGGTTGTAGAAATATCACGTTTTAGCATGGGTAAATTCCTTATACGGGATAGTTTTTAAATTTTGCGCTATTTTTTCATAGAATATAGTATAACTTTCTCATCTATTCTATCTATTTATTTATTGGAGTACGAGGATAAGCTCATGAATACTAAGGGCGCATTGAATAATATTGAAACAAAATCACTAAAAGAATTTGCAAATAAGGCGTACCTAGATTACTCGATGTACGTTATTCTCGATCGTGCTTTACCTCATATTGGCGATGGTTTAAAGCCGGTTCAGCGTCGCATTATTTACGCCATGTCGGAACTAGGAATTACGGCGCTAAGCAAGTTTAAAAAATCTGCTCGAACCGTTGGCGATGTGTTAGGTAAATTTCATCCCCATGGTGATACGGCTTGTTATGAAGCCATGGTTTTGATGGCACAATACTTTTCTTATCGCTATCCCCTCATTGATGGACAGGGCAACTTTGGCTCGATGGATGATCCTAAATCATTTGCTGCCATGCGTTATACCGAAGCGCGTTTATCACGTTATGCCGATGTATTATTAAGCGAGCTTGAATCCGGCACTGTGGACTGGGTGTCCAATTTTGATGGAACCTTAATGAGCCAACGCTATTACCGGCACGATTGCCTAATGTGTTGCTTAATGGAACTACTGGTATTGCGGTGGGTATGGCGACGGATATTCCCCCACATAATTTAACCGAAGTAGTTAATGCTTGTGTTCATCTTTTGGATCACCCCAAGGCAACTTTAGAAGAAATCATGACCTATTTATTTGGCCCTGATTTTCCTACTGATGCTGAAATGATTACTCTCGGGAAGAGATTTTATCAGTTTATCAACAAGGAAATGGATCAATTCGTCTTCGCGCAACCTATACCATGGAAGAGGAAAATATTGTCATTACTGCACTACCCTATCAAGTTTCTGGCGCCAAAATTTTAGAACAAATTGCACAGCAGATGCAGGCTAAAAAATTACCTTTAATCGAAGATTTGCGCGATGAATCAGATTATGAAAATCCAGTCCGTCTGGTTATTATTCCGCGTTCTAAACGAACGGATATAGAAAGTTTAATGGCACATTTATTTGCAACAACCGATCTTGAAAAGAGTTATCGGATTAATCTAAATATAATTGGATTAAATGGAAGACCACAAGTTAAAAATTTATTGACGCTGTTAAAAGAGTGGCTAGCGTATCGCGAAATGATTGTTAAACGCCGTTTGCAGTATCGATTAGAGCAAGTTATTGCCAGGTTACATATTCTTGATGGGTTGTTAATTGCTTATCTTAATATTGATGAAATCATTCGTATCATACGGTTTGAAGATGAACCAAAATTGGTATTGATGAATACGTTTAATTTAACTGAAAAACAAGTTGAAGCAATTTTAGAATTAAAACTCCGTTATTTAGCGCGTTTGGAGGAACACAAAATACAAGCCGAGCAAAATCAACTGTCTGAAGAGCAACGCAATTTACAAGCATTAGTTGATTCACCAAAAAAACTTACTGGATTAATTCGTAAAGAACTTTTAGAGGATGCTAAAAAATATGGTGATGTGCGTTGCACTCAAATTGTTGAGCGCGCCCAGGCACAAGCTTTACGCGAGAGTGATATTGTTCCTAGTGAAGCTATCACCATTATTTTGTCAAAGATGGGTTGGGTAAGAGCCGCTAAAGGCCATGATATTGATGGCGCTGCTTTAACTTATAAAGCGGGTGATGAATTTAAAATGGCAGCTTATGGGCGGAGTAATCAACAAGCAGTGTTTTTTGATTCAACCGGCCGCAGTTATTCAGTTATGGCGCACACACTTCCTTCTGCACGAGGTCAGGGTGAGCCATTAACCGGTCGTATGAATCTATTGCCGGGCGCAACTTTTGCCGCGGTAGTTTTGGAAGATCCAGAACAATTTCTATTACTCGCACAAGATGCTGGTTATGGATTTATCTGTAAAGTTAAAGAGCTTTATTGCAAAAATCGTAATGGCAAAGCCGTGTTAAAATTAGCAAAGCACAGCGAGTTACTAAGGCCTGTAGTGATTCAAGATATAGAAAATGATTATGTTGTCACGGTCACAAATACTGGACATTTATTAGTGTTTCCAGTTAAAGAGCTACCACAACTTAATCGCGGGAAGGGCAACAAAATCATCAATATTTCGTCCCATAAGTTAGCAGCACGAGAGGAATTTGTGACATTAATAACTGCCTTTGCAGCGAACAGCCAAATTAAGTTGATATCGGGCAAACAATCATTGATGTTAAAATCTACCGATTGGGCACATTATATCGGTGAAAGAGGTCGCCGCGGGCATAAATTACCACGAGGATTTCAGCGGATTGATCGAATTGAAATGGAAACTAAATGATGAAATCACTTGAACGTTACCAGCAAGCAAGAAACATCACTTTTGCTGGTGCGGTTATTAATGGAATACAAGGAATTTTTAAGTTGGTTTTTGGTTGGTTAGGATCTTCTCATGCATTAGCAGCTGATGGGGTTCATTCTCTTTCTGATTTAATTACCGATATTTTAGTTATTTTTGCTGCCCGCTATGGTAGTCAGGATGCTGATATAGATCATCCCTATGGCCATGGACGCATTGAAACGGCAGCTAGTGTAGCACTGGCTATTTTAATTGTTTTAGCTGGGTTTGGCATTATGTACGCTTCAGCAGAACATTTTTTTACCACTAAAAAATTTGAGATACCACATTTTTACACTTTAGTTATTGCTATTTTCTCAGTGATAGCCAATGAAGTGATATTTCGTTTAACACTTTACAAGGCTAGGCTGATCAAACATCAACTATTAGAAGCTAACGCTTGGCATCATCGCAGTGATGCTGCTTCTTCCCTTATTGTGGTAGTTGGAGTGGGTGGATCATTATTAGGCTGGATTTATTTAGATATTATTTCAGCACTTATTGTTGGGATTATGATTATTAAAATGGGATGGGAACTTGCTTGGTCAAATGTACAAGAATTAGTGGATACAGGGTTGGATGCGGCCACATTAAGTTCTATTAAAAGTACTATTATTAATACCCCAGGTGTTTGTGCATTACATCAATTACGAACGCGCCAGATGGCTGGAAATATTTTAATCGATGTTCACATTCTTGTAGATGGACAACTGAGTGTTTCCGAAGGGCATTATATTGCTTCACAAGTAGAGGCGGCGTTAATAAGCCACTTTGAAAGCGTAATTGATGTCACTGTGCATGTTGATCCGGAGAATGATGAGATCAGTACCCCTTCTAAAGATCTGCCGTCCCGTCAAGAGTTAAATGATTTGCTTAAGGTACGTTGGCAACAATTAAAAGGCTATGAGGTTATTTCGGCTTTGAATATTCATTATTTGAAAGGAAAACTGATTCTAGAAGTTGTTTTGCCTATTTCGGTATTATCAACCCCTAGAGAAAGCGAAACATTACAAACATCTTATATGAATGCGGTGAAAGATATTAAGGGTATTGAAAAAGTCTATTTGTTATTTCAAGCACTACTGTGAAGGCGGTTTCGTGTCAGTCAGTCTTAGTCTTAACGCCACTATCTTTCTCGCCTGGACGTACGCCGAGTTTATCTTTCTCCGCTTGCTCTTTCTCTTTCCTATCTTGAGCTTTGTCAGCAGTGGTTCCTGCGCCTCTGCCTATACCGGCCATATCTTCGCCAAAGGCTTTTCTAACCCCTTGTTCACCCTGAGCTTCGCCAAACTGTTTGCCGCCGCCACCAACCCAGCGTAATACTTCATCGGGTAGGAGATGAATCAAACCAAAAGATTGGTTGATGATTTGCACAATTAATGCGGTATAAATAGACATCATGGCAATGGGCATAAATATCCAGGCAAGACCTTGTGTGCCAGCTGCCATGGCTAAAGCGGCTCTAGCAAAGCCGGCGTTCAGTAACCAAACACCTACATAAGATAATGAAATTCCAGCAATGAAGCCAATGACCATTAAAGAAGGGCGGATAAAAATGTTGGTGAGCAGCATGACAGCGGGTTCAGCTTTACCCATAATTTCATGTGATCCTTCAGGGTACATAATACCCACTGCTACTAATGGCGCCGCTGCCATCGATTCAATCACACCAATGAGCCACCCAATTCCTCCAAATAAAAATAAAATATAAGGAACCATTGGAATGTAATAAGCTAATGTGGCGCCCAAAAGAAATAAAATTCCCATTAACACGGATAGCATTGGCATAAACCAAGCTAAAAAGGAATTGATAGCATTCCCCATAGGGTTCGCACAGGGAACTATACCGGCAACCGCAGCAATACCGAGCACAGATACAGCCCCCATAATCCAAATGCTTGCTACTAAACTTACTAAACCACTACCCAAAGTGGCAGCAGAAGTAACAGGATTAAATACACTAATAGCATTATTTGCGCCGGTAGTAGGAAGGCCGGTATTGCCCCATAGTTCTGCGTATCCTTGAATAATGGAACTTAAGCCAAGAGTAAGGATCGATACAAATTGACCGCCAATGCCAGAACCCAAATCGTAAGAGGCAATAGCAAAAGCTTTTCCTTGACCATTTGATGTGGCGTCGACTTTTTGCCTGCTAATGTATTGGTTTAAGTCGGAACTGCTATCTTGGAAGAATGAAGTGAGCCCTTTCATGCCAGTGGGTAAAGAGTCAAGTTTTGAAGTGGGAAAGGTAAAAGTAGCGGTGGGGTAACTTTGTTCATCAGTGGCGTAATTTCGGTTTAGGGTCACTACAGATTGGTAATAGCTCCCAGCCATGATCCATCCATCATCCTTAGCTCCCTGAACAAAAGAATTGAGGCCAGCACCTTGGGCACCGGTTCGATAGTTTTGCAAGAGATTGACTGCTGGACCAACAATACCTTCATAATCATTGCCTGCATCATGCAAGATGTTTTGGTTCATGGTGTTTAGGGAGGTTGGTTGTGTATTAGTCTGAGTAGGCCCATAGTCTTTTGCAATTTGTTGTGCATAAGGTATTAAGTCAGTAATGACTTGAACAACTGCTAAGCTACGTGCATCAGCTAGTTGTTTTGATCCTGGCGTCTTAGCGACTGCCCAAGATACGTTACCGCAAATACCAGCATATCCTTTATTAGGATCAACAACAGAACCATAAATACTTCCATCGGTATTTTTAACTACACCGGGAAAGCCAATTTTAGGATTATCGCCTGTATAATCGGGCTGATTATCGGTAGTTGGGCTAGTAATTGACTGAGAAAAAGAAGGGATGAGGGCTGCAGTTGTCCCGTTATTTTGACTGACTTTCTTTTGGTCTTGATCTAGCGCATCTTCAATCATGAACATACAGACT
Source organism: uncultured Gammaproteobacteria bacterium (assembly GCA_963844535.1). Taxonomy (GTDB): domain Bacteria; phylum Pseudomonadota; class Gammaproteobacteria; order CAWJOP01; family CAWJOP01; genus CAWJOP01. Next base: position 79,774 of record CAWJOP010000006.1, read on the forward strand.
TCAGATTTAAGAATTTGAGAAGCTAAATTAACCGATCCAGTAAGAGAAGGGGTTTGTGGTTGGATAATTGCACCGCCAGATCCTAAATAATCGAGAGCCGCATTCCAAATTAAATTGGCCGCACCAACACCTTGTACCACAACCCACATTACAAAGATTTGAATCATGGAATAACCCGTGGCTTTGGGTAGCATTAAGGCAAACCCAGTAGCGGATTTAAATGGGATCCACATTGAACTCCAGTTTCTACCTAGGGCTTCTCCTTCATGCGCAGTTCTTAGCGTAGAAACGAACAATGTATAACCTAAAATAGAAGTGCCTAAGGTTAAAACGGCCGAGTTAAATACACCAAACATAGCGCCAAAAATTTGTGAGCCGCTGCCATGCAATACGCCATCGACTACACCAAAAATGTTAGATAAAAAACGAACAGAAAGATCGCTTTGTGAAATTCCACCCATCAGATCGTCAGTGGTTGAGAATCCACCTGAGTCGGCAGCGAAACTTAAACATGACCACAAAAAGCTAACGAAAAAAATGCCAATGGTTTGCCAATGAATTCGTTTCATTCTTTTATTCCTAATGATTTGTTAAGCCAAGTTTTAAAGTCTGCGCCTAATAAACGATTTTTGACTTGGAAATACCAAAAGTGATAACGAAAGCAAAGTGTTAGGGCGAAAAATGTTAACGCAAGTGCTAGTAAGCCACCTTTAACTCCATTGTTAAAAAACAGCGAACCCGCATGAATCAATATACCAATAGCTACTAGACCCCAAAATAGAGATAGCAACAAAAACATTTTTTCGCGCGATTTTATATCTTTTTCTGTTAGGCCAAGTCGAGAGATGGCTTGTTCAAAAGATTCGGTATGTTTGGGTGTTCGAGGAGTAAATATGTTTTTTAGGTTTTGAATGACACTTTTGCCATTATCAACGATTGTTCGATAACCCATCCAGGTTGGAAAATCTACCAGCGGTTTTAAAATACGCTTGGTGCCTTGAATAATTCGCATATCCTTTAGTATCCCAATTTAATATTTCTGGATTGCCGCGGCTTGCAAACAGCGCAAGTCTCGCAATGACGGCCTTACGGGGCAGGGTTTTACTTGCGCAAGGATGGTAAGCAGTCTATAGCATTTATCATAATAATCAATAATAGAAGCCAGTATAAAATTGCCTGGCGTCGTCAAAGGTTAGGAAAAAATGGCTCATTTAGCCCAGCTAGACTCGCCATTTTTTCCTAACCTTTTCCTTGCCATCCAATTTTATACTGGCTTCTATTATTGATTATTATGATAAATGCTATAAAGTAATAAAAAAAGCAAAACAAGCAAAACTAAGGATGCAAGGTTATTTATGCCTGATCTTTCGCTCGAAGGAGCTCATCAATTCTGGAGTCAATACCAGGACCCTATTATTTATCGGGTGGTGGCATTTATGGAAAGCGTCGAGAAATGGCCGCTTGATGGTGATCCGACACTTGAAGATGCACTTAAAACGTTAAGTAAAGAACTTGATGATATTAGTAAAGTAGATTTTTCAAAGCTAGGGCAAGAAATGTTATTAATTCAAATTGCGTGTAGCTTAAAAATGTCAAGGGCACTTAGGTTTTTACATGTTATTGATACTACCCATCCAGGTACTGCATCTAAGTTATTTACCCATGCAGAACAAGTTACTCAAAAAATTGATGATCCACCGGGGTTATTACTTCGTCGTAATGTTGTGTTTGAAAGGTTGCGTCTTATGGCGCGAGTTTTTTCGCAAGAAAGATTTGCTTTGATTTTGAAAGCTTTAGAAGGAGAAGACTATGAATAGTTGGATTGCACGCTTTGGGTTATTAATTATTCCTATTGTTTTTGGTGTGGTGCATGCGCAGGATAATAATGCTGCATCTGGTAATGATCCGTTTGAATTGATGCTTAACCAGGCAAGAGAAGAACAACGGCAAAAAATTCTGCAGGATTTTAGCCAAAATCAAAAAGAAAATGAAGCACAAAATAGTTCGATAGCTAATAAAGCAGCTTCTGCTAATCAACAAGGGACAGCGGATCAAGCTAACACTAATCCGTCAAGTGATAAAAATGTTGCTAGTGGATCAAGTCCAGCTGCTCCGGGGTTGCCTCCATCAAACGTGCCTCTACCCAATGCTAATCCTACCAATACTAATCCGTTACCGAATAATCCTCCTGCAAATATTTATGTACCGCCGCCACCGCCAGCAGGGGTTGGTCCGCCATCGGGAGGGGAGTCACGCCCTGCGCTGCCACCGCAAACACCCCAAGCACCAGCAAATCTGTACAGATAGATGGGGTTCTAACATAATGAAAAAACCACAGCAACAAATAGTAAAATTATTAGCGATTAGTTTTTTATGGGTCAGTGTTGTACCAGCAGCTAGGGCAGACTCTGTTCAACTTTTGTTGATGCAAATTCGTGATGCCACTCAAGCTACTGCTAAATATGTCAACACTATTTTGACCAATCTTCAAAGTACTGGCAAACAAGTGCTTGATGCATTAACGGTAGCTACACCTGAAATTGATAATGTAACAAAAGCTAATACACAAATTGGTTCAGGAATTTCGAAACAACAGTCAGAGTACGAGTTGCCGTTAACGCAAACAGCGATTAGAGATATTCTTACCAACACAACAGATAATTTGCAAACTGCTCCACAAACTAAGTTACTCTCCTTGCCTGGGCCAGATTTTCCCCCATATAAAAACTATAAAATCGGACCTAATTTGAGCGTTAGTTCACCGGCGAACTCTAGCCAAGGCCCCAGTCCGTTTAGTTTGGATACTTTAATTGGTAAGATTGCATTTCCTGATGGTTCAGCCCAGGGTAATAATGATTGTCAGTCTGCTCCAGGACAGGCAAGTGCCAACAAACCATTGTGTCAGAGCTATGCCGCACAAGGATTCATTGGTTATGTTTCAGGGTTATCCAATCCACCGATAGTACCTAGCTTTAATACCCTAAAAACAAAAGGTATTGGTGAAGCTCCAGTTGAGGAGTTTCGAAATTCTGTCAAGGTTCAAAATTATTTAGCTGAACTTCGATCTTATACCAGTGCTCAATCAGTAGGGCTAAATAATTTTTATCATCTTTATGCCGGACGCGTCATTCAGACTGGTCTTGGTAAAACCTTAAATGTTCATAAATTTGGTACGGTGGATGCAAAAGGAAAAATTATTCCTGGTGAAGTGATTGCTGATGTAAGTCCATTACAGGCGGAAGAGTATTTAGCTAAGCGGCGTGTGTATGATCCTGCTTGGTATAAAAATATGGAATCAGCTACTTCGCCGCTTACATTAGCTAGGGAAACTTTGTATGTGTTAGCAGAGATTCGTTTGGAATTGTTTAGAATCCGGATGGAAAATGAGCGGTTATTATCTACTATGTCTGCGATGGAGTTACAAAGCTTAAAATCACAAAAAGCATTACTAGATCAGCAGGCAAGTACTATTGAGTTGCCCAAACCACCTTCTCCACCCCCGCCTCCGTCGCAAAATCAAAATAACACCCAAGAGCAGCAGCAACAGCAGTCATTAACAACACCAGAGCAACAAAGTCAGATTGCAGCGTTGCAACAGAAATATGGAACTGGAACTGGGTAGTTTTATTTCTCATCCCTATCAGGTTGTCATGCCAGCGAAAGCTCACTAGTGTCCGGGGAAAGTGAGTAAGTTTTATTCACCTTTGCTTAATATTTCGTTCCCTCTCCCAGAATAAAACTCGAAGATTTTTTTATGCTTTGGGGCTGGGAGAGGGGATGTATATTTTTATTTTTTTACAGAAAAACAGCCTGCTTGCTTATTATACAGCTTCCCCGGACACTAGTGAGCGAAAGCTGGCATCCAGAAGAAACTTAAAATTCTTAAGGTAATTAATGATATCGATTTGCTCGGTAGCTTAGTAACCCTCCTAAACTTGCAAAAACAAGTGTAGGTAAAGAAGCTGCAAGTAACGGCGGAAATTGATAAACGATACTGATTGGACCAAAGAACTGATTTAGGATATAGAAACCGAATCCAAGTAAAATACCCACTAAAAGTCGCAAGCTTCGAGTAGTTGATCGAAGTGGCCCAAATACGAAAGGCACAGCAAGCAACATCATAATCAGTGTAGCAAAAGGCCTAAGAACTCGTTGCCAAAAAACAAGATCATAGGTTGAGTTTTTTAAGTGGTTATTTTTGAGAAAATCCATGTAACTAATTAATTGCTTAAGCGAAAGATCTTGTGGTTCATTACTTGAAAGTTGAATCAGTTTTGGATTTAAGCTCAGCGGGATAATTATTTCAGGGTAGCTTTTAGTAGTAATTTCATATTCGCTGACATTACTTTCAACAGCATTTTTAAACAGCCATTCTGGCTTATGGTAAATGGCACTTTCTGCAAAAAAACTTTTGGTTAATCGATGTGTTTTATCGAATTCATAAACTGTTATGTTCGCTAGTTTATTTTTTGAAAAGACGCTATCAATGTGGATAAATTTATTTTCATCGCGTATCCATAGCCCATGAATGGTTTTGAATATTTGGCCATTACTAGTTTTAATAATCTTATAATTGTCTGCCATTTGTTCAAGTTTGGGCGCTGCCCACTCACCTATCACGGTCATTACGACAATCATGATCAGCGCAATTTTAATGACCATCCAATCTATTTGAAAAATAGAAATGCCTGAAGTTCTGAAAATAATTAATTCATGGTGGCTTGCTAATAAACCCAATCCTAATAGGATGCCTAATAATCCTATCATGGGAAATAACATATATAATTTGGTTGGTAAATCTAGCAGCACATAAATAAAAGCCGAGGGCAAGTTGTAATTGCCATGTCCAATATCGCGAAGCTCTCCTAAAAAGACAATAAAAATTTCTAATCCTAAAATAATCAAAGTAGCGATTAGGGTGGTTTCTAGCAGAGTTTTAGTGAGATAGCGCTGTAAGACGTTCATAAAAATTTTTAATTTTGCTAAGAAATGGTTGGTGTTGGTAGGAAAAATATAAAAGGATAACAGTAATTAATGCTATAAAGCCATGAGTCCACCACAGACCGATTTCAGGTGAAATAATTCCTCGTGTCATCCACGATCGGTTGATAAACAGTAAATTTGCATAAATGGTATAAATTAACACTGCTGGAAAAAGTTTTGCATATCGCCCTTGTCTTGGCTTAACTTCGCTGAGTGAAAGCGCTAGTAAACTGAGTAATATCACAGAAATAGGCAAAGATATTCGCCAAGAAAATTCTGCCAAATTTGCATTTCGATCACCATTTCTGTTCCAAAGAGAAAGAGTGGGCATTGATTCTTGTTCTAGTTGCACAAATTGAAGTATTGGGCGATCTAAACGTAATCCTAAGCTTTCAAACCGAATGATTTGATATTCTTTTTCTCCTGGCGTTCCTAAATATCGATAACCATTCTTGAGCACTAAGAATAAATGATGTGTTTTAGGATCACGCAGTTGATAGCCATTTTGTGCAAATAATACACTTTGTTTGCTGGTTTTATCATCCGTAGCAGGGTGTTCAGCTAGAAATATATTTTCAAGGATTTTTTTGTCTCGACTCATTTTTTCAACATAAAAAACTCGGCCATATTTTCCTGGTAATTGTTGAAATCTTCCAGGCAACAATGTACCAATTAATGTTTCAGCATCTTCTTTTGCCAGTAATTGATTGCGATAAGCCAATATTTTTGGATTAAAAGAGAGCGATAGAAACCCCACTACTACAGTAACTATCGCAGCAATAATGAGGGTGATTTTCATCAGCGCAAATTTATTTAATCCGCAGGCAATTAATGCACCCATTTCGCCATCAGCGTAAAGACGGCCATATGCTAATAAAATAGCGAGAAAAAAACATAATGGCATTAATAAACCAAGTAAATGTAGAATTTCAACCAGCATTAAATCCAGTAGCACTTTGCTGGAAAGCTTTCCTATGGCAGCAGTTCCTAAATAGTGCACAAACTGATTGCTTAAAAAAATCAGTAAGAGCACTAAAGTGACTGCTAGAAAAGTGAGTAAAATTTCTCGGGAAAGATAACGGAAGATGATCATGATGTTTGCACTATAAAGAAATTCAGCATTCTACTGGATTGCTGCGCGCATCCTGCGCTCGCAATGACGACCTCGCGGGTAGCGTTGAAATACTATGCGTATATTCTGGAACAAGTTCAAATAACAAGGTTTTTAATATTTGTTCATTATGTTCGTAGCAGGCATTGATAAGTGCGTCAATGAGTTGATTAATTTCGTCTGCTGTTTTGGGCAATACAGGTTTTACTTTAAAAATTTTCTCATGCTCGGTTTTTATTGAAGATTCTGTAGCATAAAACAATTCTTCATAAAGTTTTTCTCCGGGGCGAAGACCAATATATTGAATTTTAATATCGGCACCAGGAATTTTTCCAGATAAAAGAATCATTTGTTCAGCAAGATAACGAATTTTAATTGGGTTGCCCATATCAAGTACGAAAACTTCATCACTTTGACCAATTGCTGTGGCTTGTAAAATAAGTTGTGCTGCTTCAGAGATGGTCATAAAAAATCGGGTAATTTCCGGGTGAGTGACGGTTAATGGGCCACCAGTTTCTAATTGTTTTTGAAATAATGGAATGACGCTACCAGCAGATCCTAACACGTTACCAAACCGAACCGTAATAAAATGCGCTTGATTTTTTTTATTTAATAATTGGCAAATGATTTCAGCAATTCGCTTAGTTGCGCCTAGAATATTGGTAGGATTAACTGCTTTATCAGTAGAGATCAGCACAAATTTTTTCACCCCATGTCGCAATGCTCCTTCGGTTAATATTTTTGTTCCTAAAATGTTATTTTTAACTGCATGGCGAATTTGTGTTTCTAATATCGGCACATGTTTATAGGCAGCTGCATGAAAAATAATTTCTGGTTTATATTTAATTAATACATGTTCAACACTGATAGTATCGGTTATGTCTACCAAATGGCCGCTAAAGTTAAGATCAGGATTTTGCTGGCTTAATTCTTGTTGTAAGTTATATAAGTTAAATTCATTGTGCTCAAGGACAATTAGATGCTTAGGGTTAAAACGGCTAATTTGATGGCACAACTCTAACCCGATAGAACCGCCGCCACCACTGACGAGCACCGTTTTTGCTTGAATGACTTGCTGAATTTTTTCAAAGTCTAAATAAACCGGTTCTCTTCCTAGTAAATCTTCTAATGAAACTTTGCGCAGACTATCAATGCTAAATTTTCCCGATACTAAATCTTGTAACGCAGGTAAGGTGCGAAATGGAACTCCAGCATTTGCGCAATGTTCAACAGTACCACGCATATTTGCCGAAGAAGCAGATGGCATAGCAATGAAGATCAAATCAACACCAAGTTGGCGTACTAATTTGGGAATATCTCTGCATGCGCCTAGCACGCGAATTCCATGAATGTCTAAGCCAAGTTTATGTTTTTTATCGTCAACAAAACCAACTGGTTGATATATTTGGAAGTGATTTCTTAAAATTTCTCTTACCAAGCCTTCTCCTGCTTGGCCCGCGCCAACAATGAGTACGCGTTGCATCTTATTAGCAGAAGGTTTGGGAGCGCGTACTAACCGATAAAGAAAACGAGGAGCGCATAGAAAAGCCATGAGCAAAAGCGCATAGAGGGGGAAGATTGATCTGGGGGAGTTTAAAATTTCCGGATTAAAAAATAATAAAATTGCAGCTAAAGTTCCGCCTAATGTAATGGCTTTTAAAATTTTTAATAAGTCAGGCAAAGAAAAAAATCGCCAAACACTTCGATAAACACCGAAAGTCCAATAAGCAAAGGCTTGTGCCAATAAAATTGTTGGGAGCGCATGTCGTGCTTGATGAAAAATAAATGGTGGGATAGGTCCTAAATTAAATCTTAGCCAATAAGCACCAAACCAGGCAGCTGGGATAAATAGAAAATCGTGTAAGAAAACGACAATTCTTCTATCGATATAGCTGTAGGGTAAAAATTTTTTTAGCCCCTTATTTTTGACCGCATTTCTTTCTGCCATGAAAGATTCCCAGGAAAGATGGCGACGATTTTTTTCTTTGGACATAAAAGAACGAAGCACTCGGCATCTAAGTATACTTCTCTGAAACAGGTTTGCAGTTTTTTTCATCTCATTTTACGTCGAAATTTTAATGTTCTTCAATCGAAAAACCTCGAAATACATAAAGAGTATTCCTGCGGTTTTTCTCAATCAGAACATTAAAATTTCTTGTAAACTGAGCGAAAAAATCCCGCAAACCTGTTTCAGAGAAGTATAGATGTTTCAATAACTCTCTCCAATTCTTCAAACCAGTTTAGTTCGGTAAGGTTAAAAAAGCGACTTATTTTACCACAGTTGAGAACGGAATAATTGGGCCTCACTGCCAAAGCGCCAAATTTTGCACTTGTAGTTGCTGCAATCGTTTTAACTTTTAAGGATTGGTAATGATTAGCAATGGAAATAATTTTTTTGCCGAATTCATACCAGGTAGTGGGCGGTGAGTTGCAGTAGTGATAAGTGCCGAAGTTTTTATCTGATAAATTCTCAATGATCTTTTGTAAAGCTAAGGCAATTGAATTGGCTGAAGTTGGACAATGGGTTTGATCAGCCACAATCGTCAAAGTTTCTTTTTGCTTGGCTAGTTCTAAGATCGTTTTGACGAAATTGCGCCCATAGGAGCTAAAAACACTACTGACTCTTAAAATAATATGAGTCTGACATGAATTACGAATAGCTTCTTCACCTTTCCATTTACTTAATCCGTAAACATTCAGTGGATTTGGAATATCGGTTTCTTGATAAGGAGAGGATTGATTGCCGTCAAATATATAGTCCGTTGACAGATGAATCAGTGGGATGGCTGCTGGTTCACATAATGCGGCCAAGATGGCAGCAGCTTCATGATTGGCATAAAAAGCTGCCATGGGGTTTTTTTCTGCTTCGTCAACCGCAGTGAATGCAGCAGTGTTAATGATGACATCTGGTAAAAATTGAGTTATTGCCGATTTAATCGCTTGATGATTGCCAACATCAAGCATGGTGTGAGATAGCAAGGTAGTATGCCAGTGCTTTGGAAAATGATGTGAAATTGCGGTGGCAATTTGTCCATTTCCACCGGTGACTAAAATATTCATGCTGGTATATCCGGAAATTTATTAAGTGTTATCTAGTGTGGTAAAGGAAGATTTTACTAGAATTATGCTATATTAATTGAAAGTTTATAGAGTATTAAAAGAGATATATCCCCATGGAAACAAAAACTATTCTTATTATTGGCCCTCAAGGTGTGGGCAAAAGCCAAATTCTTGAAAATTTAACCGCAAGAACAGGGTTTAAAGAAGATAGACCTCAAACGGTAGCCGTAGCGTTTAAGAGTAAAACGATATCAAGTGAACCTGAAACAAAAATACAAGTTTGGGATACTCCTGGTACGGAAAATTTTCGAGGATTAATGAGAGGGTATTTTAATCAAGTAAAGCCTAATGTGGTACTTGTAGCCATAGATCATCAAACTTTAACAAGAGAGGGAGGCGCGGATTTAATAACCCAGTTTTCGAACCAAGCTCGTGAGTATGCCCCTAACGCTGAAATAAAAATTGTTGTTAATAAGGTGGATAGAGAACAGGGAGAGGGAGTAGGGGTAGATTTAGAGGCTGAAGCCGAAGCCGATGAATTGGCTATAAAAAACATCAAGAAAGCATGTAAAAAAATTATTGTTGAACAAGTAACGTTTAACTTTGATTTTGATCCCTCAAGAGACATCATTTATTACTCGGCTAAGCAAGAAGCAGAAGAAATTTCTACTGGAAAAGAAGTAAAAGATGATCCGATTATTCAATCTGTTGTTTTTAACAATGTTCCAGTGGATGACATTCAGCTAGAAGGACCTTCGTTTTTCGATCGGAATGCTGTATGGGAATGGCTAGAGCCGAAATTAATTATCCTCGGCAAAGTGTTGTTATTTTTATTGATTGCTGCGGCTCTTACCGTGGTATTTGGCGTGATAGGTGCTCTCATTGGTGCTGTAGCAGGCGCTTGGAGCGGGCCAGGAGCATTTTTCACTGCAATAGGTGGTGCATTTACTGGTGCTGTGACCGCAGGGAATTTATTAGTATTAATCATTGCGCCGGTGTTAGGGGTTAGTATCACGGGGATTGGTTTTGGGCTCTGGTATCGAAACCCACGGCCACCATCGGATTCTTCACTTGGATCGGAGCAAAATCCCGATGGTACGGGTCCTCGGCAGCATCGAGATTTTGATGTGTACTCCGCCAAAAAAGAAGAAATTCTTGCATTAACAAAAAATCGAAGTAGCCGTGTGGTAGGTAATCCGTCACCACCGACGTCTACAACAACAGAAAATACCAACCTAAGCAGTGAGCAGGACAGGGATAATCTTTCCAAAAAAAATCAGTGAACTCTAGTCTGATTTAACCCCAAATCTCATTATCTTCTTAGGCCTTAACCCATAGGGTAAGCGCCTATTCAAGAAATTTATACTATATTAAACAGAGACGCTAAGAAAATTTAGAGGTGACTTCATGCAGCAAAAAATTGTTCTAATTGGCCCAAGTGGTGTTGGTAAAAGCCAAATTTTTGATAATTTTACAAAGCGAGAGAATACAGTATTTGTTGAAGGAAGAGAGCCCACAATAGGTGCGCAGCACGGTTCTTTGATGGGCGCAGATTTGCAGGATACAGCTGGCGAGCAAAGGTATCGTGCGTTACTTCCGATGTATATAAAGGGCACAACCGTTGTTTTGATAGTAATAGATCATAAAACTTTAAGAGGAGAAGATGGGTCTGAAGTATTGTCAGAGTTTTTAAAAGCAGTATCTGACTCTGCCCCCAGTGCTGCAGTGAAGATTGTTGTTAGTAAAATGGATGAAGATTCTGGAGTAGCGTTAGATCCACAGACAGATGAAGCGAGAATAGACGAGATCAAAGCCGGATGTAATGAAAAGATTGGTTCCGCAAGCGGTTTACCGGATGGTTTTAATCCAAAAGAAGATATCATTTATTACTCAGCTAAAATCCAAACACAAAAGCTAATTACTAAAGAATTAAAGCTAGAAGATGATCCGCTAGTTAAAAAATCTGTTATGCCCATTGTAGATGAAGGTGTAGCTAGGAAATTACAAAGAGAATATGCTGAACCAATTGTTTCGGAAGTAAACTGGAATGCCATATGGAAATTGCTAGAGCCAGGGTTAATTATATTTGGCAAAGTGTTGTTATTTTTATTGATTGCTACAGCTCTGACTGTAGTGCTTGGAGCGATAGGTTTTGGTATTGGTGCTGCAGCAGGTGCTTGGAGTGGGCCAGGAGCGTTTTTCACCGCCATAGGTGGAGCATTTGCCGGCGCTGTAACTGCATGGAATTTAGCAGTACTCATTGCTGCGCCCCTTTTGGGACTTAGTATTACGGGGATTGGTTTTGGGCTTTGGCATCGAAATCCACCGCCACCACCGGGGTCTTTGCCTGGGGGAAATCAAGATCTTGATAACCCTCTTGGTTATCAATCATCTACTAATCCGACTAGTACAGGCAGGGGAGTAGTTTCTGCATTAACAGCAAATCAAAGCGACCAGGTGATAGGTGGTCTACCACCCGTTCAGCCTACAACGGGGGACAGCAAGACTGAGCTTGGTACAGGTAAAACTCCTAAAAAGGATTAGTTAAAATATTAGCGGCTCTGGGGTCTGAGGTATTGGCGGATAAATTGTGAGCAAATTCTTCCACGGTGCCGACGTCCTCGCGCAAGATTGCCCGTAATGGAGAAAGAAGCACTGAACTTTCGCAATCGAGTCGCGAGGATCCAATAGAGATAGTGAAAGAATCCTATCACTATCTCTATTGGATCCCCTGGTCTTCGGCCGTGAAAACTTCAAGATCCTCTCTTTATCACGAACGGCCTTCGCCAGGGGACGTCGGCATAGAGGTTTTTTATGTGTCGATACTTTAACTCTAATTTTCACCCGAATAAACCGGCAAATAACTTGAATCAACTTCAGCAAGATTAGGATAAGCCGCATCTTTTTCCGAAAGTATGGGTTCATTCGTAGGCCACTCAATGCCTAAACTTTTATCTTGCCAGGAAATACCATGCTCTGCTTTAGGGTCATAATAATCGGTAACTTTATAAATAAAATCTGCTGAATCGGAAAGCACACAAAACCCATGGGCAAATCCAGGTGGAATATAAAGTTGCCAATGATTTTGATCATTTAAAATAACACCAACCCAATGACCAAAATTTGGCGAGCCTTGGCGAATATCTACCGCGACATCAAAGACGGCGCCTCTAGTGACACTCACTAGTTTTCCTTGAGGCTTTTGTAGTTGATAATGCAAACCGCGTAAGACATTTTTATTGGAATGAGAAAAATTATCTTGTACAAAAGTAGTCGAAATTCCATGTTCTACATAGCGCGCTGATTGAAAGCTTTCAAAAAAATAGCCGCGATTATCGGTGAAAATGCTTGGTTCAAGAATGAGTACTTCTGGTAGTTTTGTAAGGATAGTTTTCATATGAGAGTTAATTTAATAAAGATAATAAATATTCGCCATACCCACTTTTAATTAATGGTTTTGCCAATGCTGCTAATTGTGCAGAATCAATGAATCCCATACGCCAAGCTATTTCTTCGGGACAACCAATTTTAAGCCCTTGTCTTTTTTCTAAAGTCCGAATGAAGTTGGCAGCTTCTAACATTGAGGTTGGGGTTCCAGTATCTAACCAAGCAGTTCCACGCTCCAACTTTTTAACCCGAAGTTTTTGTGTTTGTAGATATAAACGATTGATATCAGTTACCTCAAGTTCTGCGCGCCAAGAAAGTTTTAAGTTTTTTGCAAACTCAATGACTTGATTGTCGTAAAAATAACAACCAACCACAGCATGATGCGAAGAAGGATTTGTTGGTTTTTCGATGATATCAGCTGGATTACCTGCTTCATCAAAAGTGACTACCCCATAACGCTCTGGGTTACTAACAAAATAACTAAAAATTGTAGCACCTGATTGTTGGGTCGATTCTATTAATAACTTTTCTAAGCCTTGCCCATAAAAAATATTATCACCAAGAATTAAACATACTGAATCAGTGCCGATAAATGATTCGCCAATTAAAAATGCTTGTGCGATACCTTCGGGTTTTGGTTGTATTGCATATTCAATGGAAATTCCCCACTGTTCTCCATTACCCAATAGTTGTTTGAATAAAGGTTGTTCAGCAGGAGTTGAAATCAGCAAAATCTCTCTTAATCCAGCTGACAATATTGTTGAAAGCGGGTAGTAAATCATTGGCTTATCGTAGATAGGCAATAATTGTTTGCTGAATATATAAGTGGCTGGATATAAGCGAGAACTTAATCCGCCAGCTAAAATGATGGCTTTCATAAATTTCTTAATAATGATTTTTAATATTTAATATGGAGCGGGTGATGGGAATCGAACCCACGCTATCAGCTTGGGAAGCTGAAGTTCTACCATTGAACTACACCCGCTTTATAGCCTTAGGCTATAGCACATTTTAACGTTACGGGAATGGGGCAATATCGTCAAGAGCACAATTTGACGAGAAACCATCAATTCAATACTATGGTTAGTTCAATTATGACTTATGGAGAGCCCTATGCACTATATTAGTAGATTGTCTTCTATCAAATTTTTCTTGGCTGGATTGTTTGTTTTCTTGGCTTTCTCTGCTAATGCAGCGGATGATATCGATTCACAAAGAGCCAGAACACATGCTGACCAGCTGTTTCACTCACAAAGCCCAACAGAAGGAAATTCAAATGGAAATGTTATTATTGTTGATTTCTTCGATTATCAATGCCGGCACTGTGGGGAATTAAGCCAAACTCTAAGTGGATTGGTAAAGAAAGATCCTAATGTTCGAGTAGTTTTTAAAGAGTTGCCAATACTGGGTGATGAATCAGAATATGCAACTAAAGCTGCATTAGCCGCTGCAAAACAAAATAAATATCTTGAGTTCCACAATCGCTTGATGGCATTAGGGGCTTCTTTCAATCAAGAACAAGTATTAAGCGCCGCTAAACAAGCTGGGTTAGATATGACTCAACTAAAACATGACATGAGTAGCAAAGCAGTAGCGCATGAAATTAAGACTAATTTAGCGCTTTCGCAAAAACTTAGTATTCATGGCACACCGACTATCGTGATTGCAAAAAATGCTAATGATTTGAAAGGGGAAAAAATTTATATTATTTCAGGCGCATTGAGTGAAGAAGAAATTAAGGATATTTTGAAGAAGGTGAGAGGTAATTAGATTTTTAGCGCGTCGTCCTCGCGCGAGATTGCTCGCAATAGGGAAAGAAGCACTGAACTTTCGCAATCGAGTCGCGAGGATCCAGATACGATAATGAAAGGATCCTCTGATTATCGTATCTGGATCCCTGGCCTTCGGCCATGAAAATGCCTGCCTCCTCTCACTATTGCGAATGGCCTTCGCCAGGGACGACGTGACATAGATTATGTGTCGATACCTCAGCCCTGGCCCTGCTATTCAACTAAAACACCGCTCCATACTTCTCTCGATAAGCGATCAGCTGTTCTTTAACGGCTAAAAAATCAGGGGTTTTTTCAACGAAGGTAATTAAATCAGCTAATTTCAAAATACTGATAATGGGAATTTTGTGAATGTTTTGAAATTCTTCGATCACAGATTGTTCACCTAATCCTTTTTCTTGCCGGTCGAACGCTACGACAATCCCGCTTACCTCTCCTCCTGCTAATTTAACTAACTGAATTGATTCACGCATTGCAGTGCCTGCGGTAATGACATCATCAATGAGTAACACTTTTCCATTCAGTGGAGCACCAATAATTTGACCTCCTTCTCCGTGGTCTTTTGCTTCTTTGCGGTTAAAAGCGAAAGAAGCTTCGCAATTGTAACGAGCTAGTGCTATGGCTGTACTACATACTAAAGGAATTCCTTTGTAAGCAGGGCCAAATAGTACATCATAGGGCAAGCTACTATCTTGAATGGTCATAGCGTAATACATACCAACTTGGCGAAGTATTGCTCCGGAATTAAATAACCCGGCATTAAAGAAGTAAGGACTATTGCGCCCTGATTTGAGCGTAAAATTTCCGAATTGCAAAATATTACGTTGTAAGATAAGTTGAATAAACTGTTGTTGATAGTGTTTCATGATAAAAAATTTCTTTTTGATAATCGGGTAAGCTTTTATCTTAACTTATATAGGATAAGTATTTCAAAAGTGAATGTTTTGGCAAAATTAAATAAATATCACCGTCGTTATTTAAAATACGACATGGTGGCAGGGGGGGTGGTTTTTTTAGTGGCTATTCCCTTGTGTTTAGGGATAGCGCTTGCCTCAGGCGCGCCATTTTTTTCCGGAATTATTGCCGGAATTATCGGTGGTATGGTAGTAGGTAGTATCAGTGCCTCACCAGTAAGCGTCAGTGGTCCTGCTGCAGGATTAGTAGCGGTTGTTTTTACCGCAATTACTCAATTAGGTGATTTCAATATATTTTTATTGGCGGTAGTAGTTGCCGGATTTTTACAAATTTTGATTGGGGTTTTGCGGGCTGGTTTTATCAGTGACTATATACCTTCAAACGTTATTCAAGGATTAATGTGCGCGATTGGTATCTTAATTATCATTAAACAATTGCCGCTTGCATTGACCCATCCATCAGAACATAAGATTTTAATGCCAGCACTAAAAGAAGCTGCGCAAACGTTAAGTTTAAATCCACTATCTCACCTTGTAGCGCAGATTAATTTGGGCGCAGTGATCATTTCGCTTATTTCAATCGGCGTTTTAATTGCCGAAGACAAATTAACAAGCAAAAAATTTAATTTCAATTTTTTTCCTGCACCGGTGATGGTTGTTTTGTTAGGAGTTGTTATTAATGAGGCATACGATTTTTTTTGGCCATTGTTAACCCAAGACAGCGCACATTTGGTCAATATATCAATTGATAAAGGGTTGAATGGATTTTTGGCAGAGTTTCAATTGCCGGCATGGAGCAGTTGGTTAGATCCTAGAGTTTATTTTTTTGGCGCGTTTATTGCGGTGTTAGCATCACTTGAGACCTTATTGAATTTAAGAGCGGTTGAGAGATTAGATAAAAGAAGAAGGCATAGTTCCAGCAATCGAGAATTAATTGCACAAGGTATCGGTAATATGTGTTCAGGATTAATTGGTGGACTACCCATTACTTCAGTTATTGTGCGCAGTTCAGTCAATATCCAAGCCGGATCACGTACTAAGTTTTCCACTATATTTCATGGATTTCTTATTCTTGCAGTAGTTGGACTTGTGCCTAATTGGCTAAATAAAATTCCTTTGGCATCGTTAGCTACAATCTTAATTTATGTGGGTTATAAGTTATCGAGAATATCAATTTATAAAAGAATGTATCACCAAGGGTTTGAACGTTTTTTTCCTTTTTTGGTTACAGTACTCGTTATCGTTTTTACTAATTTACTGGTTGGTATTTTGGTAGGGTTATTTGTGAGTTTCTTTTTTATCTTAAAATCAAATAGTGAAATTAGATTAGATATTATTGAAGAGATGCATCCTGCTGGTATTGTAAGGCGCATGATTTTACCGCAGCAGGTTTCTTTCTTAAGAAAAGCTAGCTTAATTGCTGAACTTAACAGCATACCTGATGAATCTCAGTTGGTTATTGATGCAAGTTACACAGAATACATTGATAAAGATATTTTAGAGTTGCTTAAAGAATTCAAAGAAACTCGCGCAGTAGATAAAAAAATAGCGCTTAACTTAGTTGGGTTTAAACAACGTTATGATATTCATAATCATATCGATTTTATTAGCGTGACTACTTATGGGATACAGGCATCGTTAACACCGCAAAAAGTGCTCACTATTTTGCAAGAAGGAAATCAGCGAGTTTTAAACAATCAGTGTATTCACCGAGATTTATTACAAGATGTTAAAGCAACTTCAGATAGTCAATATCCAATTGCGGTAGTGCTTGGGTGTATTGATTCTCGCGTGCCAGTCGAAACCATTTTTGATATGGGAGTAGGTGATATGTTTTGTGTACGAGTTGCTGGCAATGTAGTAAGCAAAGATATTATTGCCAGCATCGAATTTGCTTGTTGTTCTGGTGCAAAATTAATCGTTGTTTTGGGGCATACGCGTTGTGGCGCTATTCGTGCGGCGAATGATGGCGTAAAAGAGGGCTATATTACAGAATTGCTTAATAAAATTAAGCCAGCGATTGCTGCAGTTAAAAAAAACGAACCGTTAAATGAACATGAGTTTTTATTAGCAGTGACAAAGCAGAACATTCAGAACAGCATACAAGCATTGTTTCAAGAGAGTGAAATTATCCGTGAACAGTTAAAAAACCAGGCTATAGAAATTATTGGTGCAGTTTATCATGTTGAAGATGGGGAGGTGGTTTTTCTTTCTTCAGATAACCTTAAACAATTTTGACTGCTAAATCCGTACTAACATTAATTCGACAATGAGAAAGGATTGGCATATTTTCCCGAATTTTTAATAATTTTTCTCGGTCGATGTTTGCAGTAATGAATCCTTCGCCTTTTGGGAGCATGGCGAGAATTTCTCCCCAAGGATTTACAATCATGCTATGTCCATAAGTTTTTCTGCTACTTGAATGAGCGCCAGTTTGGCCGGCGCCGATTACATAACAAAAATTTTCAATTGCTCGCGCTCTAAGTAATACTTCCCAGTGCGCTGTTCCAGTGGGCACAGTAAAAGCCGAGGGGATAGCAATTATTTCAACCCCATGTTTAAGCATGATGCGAAAAAGTTCGGGGAAACGTAAATCGTAACAAATGGCAACGCTTAAGCGACCCAAAGGAGTATCTACTATGACGATTGAATTACCAGGAACGGTCATTAGTGATTCTTGATAAATTTCTTCCCCCGATTGTACAGTGGCATCGAATAAATGCAGTTTATTATAGTGGGCAACTTGTTTACCTGAATCGCTGTAAATAAAGCAGGTGGCGGATAATTTTGTTTGATCGTGATCGCGAATAGGAATAGTTCCTCCTATTAGCCAGATGCCGTGTTTTGCCGCAAGGTTAGCGAGGAAGTCTTGTAATCTGCCATTGCCAAAAGGCTCAGCAATCAAGTTTTTTTCTTTTTCTTGGCCGCCCATTAAAGGAAACATTTCTGGTAAGACGATAAGATTTGCGCCATCCATGGCAGCAGATTGAACTAACTTTGCGGCGGTTTCAAGATTGCGGCTGACCTCTTGGTTAGAGGTCATTTGGATGGCTGCAACTTTAAAAGAAGATGCTAAAAGAGCTGTTGACATTTCTACTATGCCGGTCAAAAAATAGGGATTTTCTGCGATTCGCTGCTCACATATTAGCTATATGCTGCGCTGCGATTCTCGAAAATCCCTATTTTTTGCCACAGCCTAGCGAAATGTCAACAGCCCTTAGTTTTTCCATGCTGGAATAGCTGCACCATTAAAAGTTTCTTTTGCGGTTTTTAGCACCGGTTCTGAATGAAGGGCTAATACTAAATTTTGTAGTTTTGGATTATGTTCATCTTGTTTGCGTACCACAATCAAATTTGCATAAGGTGATTTCCTTGATTCTAAAAAGATTGCATCTTTTTCCGGAGTTAATCCAGCCGCAACTGCGTAATTTGAATTAATCACAGCTAATGTGACATCATCTAAGGTTCGAGGAAGCTCCGCTGCTTCTAGTTCCTTTATATCAAGGTTTTTGGGATTAGCAGCAATATCTAAGCGAGTGGCATTAGTGGTAACACCTTCTTTTAATTTAATTAATCCGGATTTTTCTAATAACAATAGCGCTCGTGCTTCATTACTAGGATCATTTGGGATAGCAATTTTTGCACCATCTTTAAGTTGATCGAGATTTTTTAAAGTTTTTGAATAAATTCCTACTGGATAAATAAATGTTTCGCCAATGCTGACTAGATCATAATGTTTATTTTTGATCGAATTTTCTAAATAGGGCTCATGTTGGAAAACATTTGCATCGATACTACCCTCATTGAGGGCAGCATTTGGCATGGAATAATCGGAAAACTCTACAACTTCAATATTAATGCCATATTTTTTCTGTGCGACCTCTTTTGCGGCTTCAACCAATTTTGTTTCTGGACCGGCGATAGTTCCAACGCGTATATCGTTAGGATTCTTCGGTTGTGAACAATCAAGAAGACTCAGTAAGAAAGCGCCAGCAATGATGGTGATGTAATATTTTTTCATAAGTTCTCCGCAGACCCTATCTAATGTGTGATGCTAAATGACGCACAATCCAGTCGCCAAGGTATTGAATAATTTGTACGAGCAGGATAAGCACAATAATCGTCATGATCATAACCTGAACTTCAAATCGTTGATAGCCATAACGAATGGCTAAATCCCCAAGCCCACCACCACCAACTGCGCCTGCCATAGCGGAATAAGCAATCAAGCTGACTAGCGTAACGGTTATGCCGTTGACGATGCCGGGCAACGCTTCAGGCATCAGAATATGTAGAATGATTTGCCAAGATGAACCACCCATGGCCTGCCCAGCTTCTATTAACCCAATAGGAACTTCATTGATTGATCCTTCAACCAATCTAGCAACAAAAGGAATTGCCCCAATGGTTAAAGGAACAATCGCTGCTGTAGTGCCAATTGAAGTTCCAGTGAGCCAGCGAGTAAAAGGAATAATAGCGATTAATAAAATAATAAAGGGAATGGATCGAGTTGCATTGGCAATACCGGCTAAAATTTGATGCAACATGCGATTTTCTAGCAAGTTATTTTTGCTGGTACTTGATAAAATAACCCCAAACGGAATGCCTATTAAAGCGGCAATTAAGCCAGATATGAACACCATATAAATGGTTTCCCAGCTAGCTTTTAATAATTCAAACCAAAGCATGTTCGACATAACCAATTACCTCAACTTGTAGCCCTTTATTTTTAAGATACGTTAAGCCTTCCTCTAAGCCATTTTTTTTATCGTTAATTTCAATAATCATAGTGCCAATGGTTTCATTTTTAATCAGCTCAATTTGAGCTTGGAGAATATTAATTTCTAATCTGATATTTTCAATTAAATGGAAAATAATTGGTTCAGCTGCGGCAACGCCGTGAAAAGTAATTTTTACGATTGGTAAAGCATGTGGTTTTGGCGCTGAAATCAGACGATTTTTTATCACTGGTGAAAGTTCTTGTCGCATCAGTGCATTGACAAAGTTTTTCCCTTGCATGGTCTTTGGAGTAGTTAAGAATTTTA
Source organism: uncultured Gammaproteobacteria bacterium (assembly GCA_963844535.1). Taxonomy (GTDB): domain Bacteria; phylum Pseudomonadota; class Gammaproteobacteria; order CAWJOP01; family CAWJOP01; genus CAWJOP01. The sequence continues at coordinate 100,064 of CAWJOP010000006.1, forward strand.
ATATGTCGGCTTCTTCTACTAATTGGCCTTGTTCAAGCAGCGCCACACGATCGCAAATTTGTTTTACTACTTCCATTTCATGAGTAATCAGCAAAATCGTAAGGCCTAATCTTTGATTAATTTCCTTGAGCAAACTTAAAATAGTTCGAGTAGTTTGTGGATCCAAAGCTGAGGTTGCCTCATCACATAATAGTACTTTTGGTTCGGATGCAAGTGCTCTAGCAATCGCTACTCGTTGTTTTTGCCCACCACTTAATTGTTTTGGGTATTGATGTTGTTTATCCGCTATATGGGTTAAATCTAGTAAGGATAAAACTCGTTTTTTTATTTCTTGCTCAGAAATACCGGCAAGCCTCATCGGCAAGGCAATGTTTTCAAAAACGGTTTTAGAGGAAAGCAAATTAAAATGTTGAAAAATCATGCCGATATTTCGTCTAGCTTGGCGCAAGGCATTTTCTGATAGCAGGGTTAATTCTTTACCATCAACGATAACACTGCCTTTATCTGGTCTTTCAAGTAGGTTAACACAGCGAATTAACGTGCTTTTACCTGCTCCACTTTTGCCAATGACACCAAAAATTTCACCAGCTTTAACTTCTAGGTGAATATTTTTTAAAGCGGTGACAGAGGCTTTATGAGTTGAGTAGATTTTTTCGATACCCGAAAGTTTGATCATTAGCGCATACTCAATCGATGTAAAACGAAAAACTATAGGGCCTGTTTATATTTGATTTATCGTAGCGAAAAAAGCAAGATTCTGGTAGAGTTTTCCCAAATTTGAGGAGAATACTAGGTCGTATTTAACGAAAATTTGGGAAAACTCTAGCTAATCTTATGCTTTTTGCAGTAGGTAAATCAAATATAAACAGGCCCTAGCAAGTTATGCTAAAGCTTTCAAGTTTTAAAAAGGGATGGATTGTTCAAGTATCTCCACAATACGGTTAGCTGCTTGGCCATCACCATAAGGGTTGTGTTTAATGCTCATTTGTTGATAAGTATCAACGTTATCAAGCAAGACTGCAGTTTCGTTAATGATGTTTTTTGCATTTACTCCAGCTAATTTAGCATTTCCAGCAATAATTCCTTCAGGGCGTTCGGTTTTGTTGCGCATGACAATAATGGGTTTGCCAAGCGACGGGCGCTTCTTCTTGAATACCGCCTGAATCAGTCAAAACAAGATAACAGCGGTTCATTAAATACACCATGGTGGTATAGTCTTGTGGTGGGATCAAAAAAATATTTTGATATTGACTTAAGTAAGTGTTAACAGGTGTTGAAACATTAGGATTAAGATGCACTGGATAAATAATTTCAACATCTTTTCTTGCCGCAATGGTTGCTAACGCTTTGCAAATTTCTTCAAATCCTTGGCCAAAACTTTCACGGCGATGTCCGGTAACCAGAATTAATTTTTTGTCTGGATTAAGCTTGGCGAATTGTTGTTTATAAGTTGCTAAGAGTTTTTTATTGGAATTTAACCAAGAAAGAGTATGTAGTAATGCATCGATTACTGTGTTGCCAGTTACAAAAATGTTTTTTTTGTTCACTCCTTCTTTAAGTAAATTTTCAACTGAATTTTCAGTTGGCGCAAAATGAATTTTGGCAAGGTGTGAAGTCAGCTTTCGATTCATTTCTTCAGGCCAAGGAGCAAACATATCATAACTACGTAGTCCTGCTTCAATGTGCCCTACGGGAATTTTGTGGTAAAAAGCGCACAATGCACTGGTGAACGTTGTAGTTGTGTCACCTTGTACTAGCACGAAATCGGGCTGAATTTTTTGGTAGATATCATCTAATTTATTTAAGATTGAATAAGTGATTTGTGTTAGGGTTTGATTGTCTTGCATGATATTAAGATCATAATCAGGTTGAATATTAAAGATATCCAGTACTTGATCCAACATTTGGCGATGCTGCGCAGTGATACAAACTTGCACTTGGTGTTTATTTGATTTTTTTAATTCATTAATCACGGGAGCCATTTTTATCGCTTCGGGTCTAGTCCCAAAAATAGCAAGAATTTTCATAAAATTATTTGTTTCCTATCAACACATTGTCCTTAGTGCTTGCTAATAAATGCATATCGGAGTGACATTTTTTTAATGCTTCGTATTTGTCGATTGCCATGACAGCGTATACATTATTATTTGTATGCCAGCGCCGCCAAAAATTAGCATCATCAATCATAAATTGATCGGTATTTTGATGTTGCATCCCAAAATCTAATTCTCCACGACAATTCACTACTGTAATCCGTCGTTGAAAATAAAAGGGCAAGTCTTGGTAGTAATGTTGATACGCTACAATTTCATCAGTTGGTTTGAGTTTTTCCTTTAATGCGATAGCTAGTGGCTTAATTGAACGAGTATCTATTACGGGCACTGCTAGATTATTAGCTAGAATCAGTAAAATACCCATAGTAGCAGCTAAAATGGCCAATGCTGGTTTGATAGCGGCTCGATATGCATAAAACATCGCGATACTAGCGCCAGCAGTCAAACATATTGATATAGATCCAAGCAGCCACAAAGCTAATTGTGTGTCGTTAACTTGGTCAAAATAAGGAATTATAGGTAACGCAATGCTTATCAGTAACGAGCAAATTAAGATAGCTAAAAATGGTTTTCGTAGGGTTAAAGGTTTTGCGAGTTGATCGGAAATATAGTGGCCTACTAATATTGCTAAAGGGGGAAAAGTTGGCAAAATGTAGGGAATAAGTTTTGATTTTGATAATGAGAAAAATAAAAAAACAATCCCAGTCCACAGCATTAAAAAAATCGGTTTTTTTTGTTCATTGCGATTTTTCCAAGTGGTTGGCCAATGATGGCGCAGCGCTTGAAATAAAAATGCGACCCATGGGAAAAAACCTAATAATAAAATAGGAATAAAAAACCAATCCGGTTGATAGCGTTTGGCATATAGAGTTAGATAGCGTAAAAATTGTTGTTCGATGAAGTAGAAATGAAAAAATTCTACGTTGGCATGTTGCACTAAAATATGCCAAGGCGCAGCAATGATCAAAAAAACTAATGCGCCAGAAAATAATCGAATTTGGCGAAGCTTTTGCCATTGATTACATAATAAAATCCAACTACCAATAATAGCCGCAGGCAATAAAATGCCGACTAGCCCTTTCGTAAGAACTGCTAGTGCCGCAAATGCATAAGCTGACCAAAGCAACATATTTCTTCTAGCGTTGTCTGGCATATCAACTGCTAGAATGAATGCAGATAGGCATAGCGTAATAAATACAGAAATAGCCATGTCGAGGGTAATGGTATGCGCCATGGCAAAGTAAAGAATACTAGTTGAAAGAACCATGCTGGCTAACCAGCCACTTTGCCGATTAAATAGAACACGAGCGGTTGCATAAATTGCTAGACAGCCTATCAGACCTAATAGTAAATTCGGCAATCTTACTGCCCATTCAGATAAGCCAAACAAGTGAATTGAACCTGCTTGAAGCCAATAAAATAATGCCGGCTTTTCAAAGTATTTAATGGTATTTAGCCGAGGTGTGATGTAATCGCCAGTAGCAACCATTTCACGAGGTATTTCTGAATAGCGTGCTTCATCAGGGACGGCAAGGGGTCTGGTGCCGGCTAAGACACTAAAGAAAATGCTTAAAATAATGGTTAACAGCAGGATGTCTTGCTGCCAAGAAGAGCGCGTGTTGGGTTGGTACATGTGGGCATTATATACCAATTGAATTTGAAGATGTGAAACAAGTCACGCGTAGCATAATAAATCTTGAAGAATAGTAGGTTATACTGCAAAGCTGAAGCTATTTTATTGAGAGAAGATATGCCTGAATTTATTATTTACAATAAGCAAGATCTTAAAGAGGGGGATATACTCAACTTACCGGATTCACTTCATCAATTCTTTGATTTTGTATACCATCTTGGCCAAGATCCTAGAGGTTTTCTTCTCAAAGCACGTACAAAAGAGTTTCCTTATGAAATAGTGGGTACGATTTTCGAGAAAGATTGGGGGCAGGAGCTAGAGAAAACTAAGGATAACAAAGATGAAGAGAATCATAATTATGATATTGGCCATAAATCTGCACTTCGTAAATCACTTAAGCTTTGGCGCTTAAAAAATACACTAAGTAAAATTTTCCATCCTGGGAACTCCTTAGCAATTGCATTTATTTTGTCCATCATTGGCTTAAGTTTACTAGGTTTTGGAATAGCGTGCCCACCTGTATTGATGTTTGTTGCCTTGGGATTTGTAGCTTTTTCCGCCGTAACAGCAATCATTTATGCAGTACATTGGCTGAAAATGGAGGCTTTGGTTTTTCGGAATAGGAATATTAGATTTTTAACAAATGAAAAAAGCGTTGAGAATGGAAAAGTTGAAACCTCAGATGAAGAAAAATATATAAACTATTCTCTCGTTATTATGTTCCGTGCTAGCAGTAGCTACGTTAACTTTAGCACCAACAAATCTGCTAGATACTTCGACGCATAGGAAGTGGAATCTATGAACGGGCGACAAAAACGCCTGATAATCGTATCGAAACACCCGAAAACCTAGAGCAAGATGGTGAAAAACCAGATTGGCAAACAGAAGAAGATGAAAGTTGGTTAGGGAAGCGAGGGGTTATTGAATATTATAAAGATGTTCTTGAACGCAAACGAACCCATGAGTCTCTCGATGAAAATCCGCCTGAAAAAAATGAGATAAAGCTTTTTTGTACTCTTTTATAAAAATATATCCACTTGAATTAATAGGGCCTGTTTAATCAATCAAACGAACTAACCGCCTTAATTCACAAAGCATATATAAAGGAACTGAAAGAATACGATCATGAAAAGAGAGTGGCTGCATAGAAAGACGTAACCCTATTTTTTGCTGTTTCTCTGTTAAAAACAATTGTAATGAACGCAAACTGCCGGTTTTTCCTGCTTTTACCTCAATAGGTATGATTTTATCATTAATATTCATGACGTAATCGACTTCTGCTTCACTGCCTTTCTTTTCTCGCTCCCAGTAATATAGAGGTTGAGGTAAATAAGGATCCATGTAAGCTAATAATTCTTGTCCCACAAACTGTTCAGCTAGCATTCCACGATTTATCAATAACAAATCTTTTTGTTGTAATAGTTCAACATCGAGCATTTGGCTTGCTTTAACTAATCCTATATCTAAAAACAATAATTTAAATTTTTTCTCTTTAAGTTGTGCGTTGAGGGGTAATCCTGCAGCATTGGTTTGGTGAACTTTGTAAATAATTCCTGCATATTGTAGTGCTTCGAGCGCTGATTTTAATTCACGTGATTGCATATCAGGATCCACTTTTGAATAACGAAAGTGTTGTCCACACATACTGGGCGCTTGTTCTAATAAGCGTTGTAGATATTTATGCTGCGAAGTTTTTGCATATTTAGAAAAATCATCTCGATAAGTACTCAAGAGCGAAGATTGCAAAATTTGGCATTGTCTCCAATCTTGTGTTTCCATAAAGCACTTAACTATTGCAGGCATCCCACCGATAGAAAAATATTGGTGAAGCAGAGTATGCAAGTGTTGTTCTATAGCAGGATTTATTTTAGTATTTAATTCAGTAGTGCTTAAATAGTTGTCAAGCTCTTGATATCCCAGCGCACCTAAAAATTCCCTAAATGAAAGTGGTTTTAGATAAAGAGATTGAACTCTACCCACTGGCATACGAAATCCTGTTTGGTTGAGCGCAAATTCTAAAAGCGAGCCCGCACCAATAACATGCAATTCTGGCATCATTTCTTTAAAATAGCGTAATGACATAATTGCGCGTGGACATTCTTGAATTTCATCAAGAAATAACAGTGTTTTTCCTGGAATAATGGATTCGCGGCTGATTAATTTAATGGCGGTAAGGATATTTTTAGGGTCTAAGGAGTCTGCAAAACAAGCTAAGTATTCACGTTGGCGCTCAAAATTAATGGTTAGGGTATTAGTAAAATAGGTTTGACCAAAGGTTTCGACGGTAAATGTTTTACCCACTTGGCGCGCCCCACGTAATAATAAAGGCATGCGATTTTTCTGATTTTTCCAATGAAATAGCTGAAATTCTATAATGCGCTTCAATTTACCCCCTATTTTTCTGCAAAGTTTGCAGAAATTATGGGGGTAATTTTATACAAAAATGGGTTTTTGTCAAGTTGATGTGGGGCTTCTAGTACTTTTGAAAAGTAACACTGAAATTTACTCTGAAGTTAATAGTAAATTTACACTTCAGAGTAAATTTCAGTGTAAAAACTAAAAATTTTTGATTAAGATAAATGCCTATGCACACATTAATCCAATTATTAAGACAAAATTTCACTACGGCTTTACAGCATGCGTTTCCGACACTTGAAGAAAGTGTTAATGCCGAGATTACGCTCAGTACCCAAGATGCTTTTGGGCATTATCAATGTAATAGTGCTTTAAAACTTGCCAAGTTGCTTGGGCAGCCGCCGCGAACAATTGCGGAAAAAATCATTGCAGCAATCGAAAATTTACCTATTCACCAAGATATTGAATGCGAACTTGCTGGGCCGGGATTTATTAATATTCGGTTTAATCCTATTTTTCTTGGTGTGCGGTTAAAAATGATGTTGGTTGATAAGAAACTAGGTGCACCTATCTCAACGAAAAAAGAGAAAGTCATTATTGATTTTTCCAGCCCTAATGTGGCTAAAGAAATGCATGTGGGGCATTTACGTACCACCATTATTGGCGATTGTTTAGCCAGACTATTTGAGTTTTTAGATTTTGAAGTGCTTAGGCTTAATCACATGGGGGATTGGGGCACAGCATTTGGCATGTTGATTACTCATATGCTTGATACTGCTGAACCCGTGTTAAAAGGCGAAAAATCAGCAGATTTATCTGAATTGGTCAAATGGTATCGTGAATCAAAAAAGCGTTTTGATGAAGATCTAAAATTTAAAAAGCGGGCGCAACTAGCCGTGGTTTCACTGCAAAGTGGTGAGCCAGAATTTCTACATGCTTGGCAAATAATTTGTGCGATTTCCGAAAAAGCTTATCAAGAAATTTATGATTTATTAGATATAAAAATCACAAATCGGGGCGAGTCATTTTATAATCCTTTTCTTAAGCCTTTAATTGACGATCTTCAACAAAAAAATCTGCTTGAAATTTCAGATGGCGCAAAGTGTATATTTTTACCGGAGTTCAAAAATCGCCAAGGTGAATTATTGCCCTTCATTTTGCAAAAATCTGACGGTGGATATAATTATGCCACTACAGATTTAGCAGCTATTCGTCATCGAATTGAAGTAGAAAAAGGTGATCGCTTAATTTATGTCATAGATGCAGGACAGTCACTGCATATTTCGATGTTGTTTAAAGTCGCAGAAAAATCGGGTTATCTTGATCCACAGAAAGTTCGCTGTGATCATGTTGCTTTTGGCTTGGTGTTAGGGCCAGATGGTAAAAAATTTAAAACTCGTTCAGGCGAAACAGAAAGGCTTATTGATTTATTAACTACAGCTATTGATAAAGCTAAAACTATTTTGCAAGAACGAGATCCGAATTTATCAAAAGAAGTTTTAACAGAAAAGGCGAAAATTCTCGGAATTAATGCCATTAAATATGCAGATTTGAGCTGTCATAGAACAGGCGATTATGTATTTAGCTATGATCGTATGCTGCAATTTGAAGGAAATACCGCCACATTTTTGTTATATTCTTATGTAAGGACTTTAAGTATTCAGCGTAAGGTAGATCTTGCGATTGATCAGCTGATACCAATAACGGAAATTTCACTGGAACATCCTGCCGAGATTCAACTGGCTTTACATCTCAATCGCTTCGGTGAGTTATTGGAGTTAATGACCAAGGATTTATTGCCACATCATTTAACCGATTATCTTTATCAGCTTGCTTTGTATTTTAATGTGTTTTTTCGTGATTGTCGGGTTGAAGGGGATGTCCAACAAAACTCTCGCCTGTTATTGTGTGGATTAACTACGAGGGTTTTAAAGCAGGGATTAACTTTATTGGGACTAAAAACTTTAGATCGAATGTAAATTTTAACCTTGGATAAAAATTATTTATGAAAATTAACAAGGAAGTAAGAAAAGTTTTGTTAAGTTTATTAGGGTTATTATTTGTCGCAGTTTCAGTATTTGCTAAAGATCAAATTAGTCAATCACGCCAAGTTAGTAGGGGATTTGGCCCAGTTATAGAAAAATATACTTTTGATGAGCTTAAATGGAATAGCGGAAATCAGTTACTTGGTGCGCGAGCGGAAAAAACTTTTTATTTAGCTGTTCCCCAGCAATGGCGATTAAATCAAGTTAAACTTCATTTAATTATTTCTCATTCAGCGCTTTTACAACCAAACTCTAGTTTAACGGTAGGAATTAATCAGACTCCCGTTGCTAGTCTTAAATTAACGCCTGAAAATAGTAATCCTACTGCTTGGGATATTGAATTACCGCTGAGTGCCTTAGATAGTGAATGGCTAGCAGTTAAGTTTATTGGCTTTATGCAATTGAGCTCAGGTTATGATAATCCAGGCAATTGGTTATATATATCGCCAAGTTCAGGCATTACTTTTAACTACCAAGAGTTACCATTTGTTCCTGATTTAACTAAGTTGCCTTATCCATTTGTTAGTGCGCAAACATTAAAGCCAAAAACAACATTGATAGTGTTACCTGATGGCCTAACTGCGAATCAATTAATCCCAGCATTACAAACTGCCAATTTATTAGGATTTCAGGCGATTTTGAAGGGAATTAATCTTGGAACAAAAAATATTAATGCGTTAACCCAAGCAGATAAAGTAAATAATAATTTAATTTTTGTCGGCAAAATTAATGAACTTTCTCCGGTAATGGAAACAATGAATTTTTGGCCGTTAACATTACAAGATAATAAATTGATGACTAAAAAGGATGAGCAAGTATCGGTAGGTACAGGGGTGATTATGTTAACTGCCTCGCCTTGGAACAATATCCATGGAGCACTTGCAATAACCGGAGCTAATGATTTAGCAGTACAAAAGGCAGCCAGTGCATTTTTACAACCTTCAACTATTTTTGACCAAGAGAATTATGTTTTAGTTAATGAAAGTGTTAATTTTAATCAGGAACCTCTAGATTGGGATAAAGTGACATTAAAAACATTGGGGTATTCAGATCAAAGCGTTTTAGGATTAGGTCAGAACACAATATCTTACTCATTCAATCTGCCTTTTAATCAGGTGCCAGTATCGTTAGATATGGATGTTAAGCTTAGCCATTCACCCTTTGCTTATCGAGATCATGCCATTTTAAGTTTAGTAGTTAATGGGACTAAGCAAGCCAGTTTAATTTTAGATAAAACCAATGAAAATGAAGGTATTTGGCATGTTCATGTCAATGAGGCAAGCCTTTTGCCTGGCAAAAATGCTCTTGACTTAGTTTATAATTTACGCGGATTGCAGGAAGGATCAACGGCACGGGCTTATTTTCCGGGATGGGGTGTTATATTTGCTGATAGCTCGATGGAGGTTGAGTTTAGCGATGTGTTGCCAGAAGCTTTGCTCAATCAATTTCCTGCTCCATTTGATGCTAAAACATTAATTGTTATTCCAAATCAACCGACAGAAGAAGAAACTGCAAATCTACTGCAATTTTTTACTAAGCTTGGTAGCATGTTGGGTCAGCCATTGCAAACTGGACAGATTGTCTCAGCAGAAAATTTAACTAAAAATAGATTAAAAGAACAAACTGCTATTTTAATCGGTGATATCCAGCATAATCCTTGGATTAAAGCAATTAAATTACCGCCAATTTCTCAGCAAAATCAAAAATGGGGTATGGTTAAATTAATGGATTCTCCATGGAACAAAAAACAAAGAGTTATGGTTATTACTGGTTCTGATAATGATGCAGTTAATTGGGCCATAAATTTATTATTGGATGATACACTGCGGACAAAATTAAATGGTAATTTCGCTAAGATTGATGAAAATAAAGCGATAACAGTGGTTAATACTTATGGACAAAAAACTGCGGCACAGAAAATAGAGAGATATGTGTTAAAACATTATGGTTTTTTAATCACACTATTTTTCGTCATGGTTACCTTGGTTTGTTTCGTGATAAGTTACTATTTAAGGCATAAAAAAAGCTGATGTGGCATAAGAACTTTTTACTTTTATTAATGCTGTATATGCCTGTTGCTCTTTCCAATGAAGCTGGAACAGTAAATCCAAATGCTCCAGTGACTGCTAAAAATAATACAAGCAATACAACGCCGGTTGTTTCTGCGCGTGCGACCAATAATTCTGTTCCTGCTGTGGTTATCAATACTCAATTTGATCAATATTTTCAGTTAAAAAAAATAGATCCTGAAAATGCCATGCTTTTACTGCAACAGATTTTGATAGAACAGCCTAACAATGCGACTGCACAAGCTGAGATGGGTTATTTATTATTAGCCAAACATGATTTGCCACAGGCTTTACAACATTTTATGGTTGTGCGTAGGCTCAAACCTAATGATGAATTGATCAAAAAACAGGTTGACTATATTAATCAAGAATTATCCGCGAACAAAAAAACTAGTATTGTTGCAGGAGGTAAAAAAGCAGGAGCTGCTGCCAGCGTATCAGCTAATCGTTCCTTGTCAGCAACTGATGCCTTATTAAATCAATATTATCAAGCGAAAAAAACCAATCTTAAATTAGCAAAAATTTTGCTTGAACGCTTACTGATGAAAGATCCAGAAAATGTCACCGCACAAAAAGAGATGGGATATATTTTATTAAATGAAAAAAACTATCGATTAGCATTATGTCATTTTCAAATTGTTGATGGATTAACGCAAAACAATTATGAAATTAAAATGCAGATAGGCTATTTACTCGATAACTTAGCTAGAAAAAGAGAAGCCTATGCTTATTTTGCAGCGGCCTCTGTTAGTCCCGATTGTAAATTAAGTTTAACTGCTAACCAAGCTATGACTAACTTGGCAGGGACACAGACTAAGATTTTGTGCAAACCCTGGTTTGCCGATATGTATTTTTCCCCGCTCTATTATAGTCGTTTTAGATTGTTAGTTTATCCTATACAAGTTCGTTTTGGGCGAACGTTTGGCCAACATGAAGAGTGGGAAGCTTATGCTTCCACTCGGGCAACGACTGATAATCGATCGAAAGGTGGCGCGGCAGGTGCGAATGTTGGTCAACTGCCACAAGTTTTTGATGATGAAGTAGCAATTTTTGCGCTGGGGGTTCGCTATAAGCCCTTCTATAAATCATTTCCTAATTTTGCGCTTTATACAGAATTAGGCAAAGCATATGATTTAATCGATCAACATCCTCTCCAGAGTAGATGGCGTAATGATGCACGTGGTGGGTTCTTTTTTGATACTAGGTGGGGCTCAAAGGATGAGTACGCAGAAACTTTAATTTTTCCATTTAAGCAGGTAGGTACTGCTTATGGTGATCTTTCTTATTACTCGCGTTATTCTAATTTAATTGGGTATCTCAACCTTACAGAAGGGTTGCGTGCGGCAGAATATCATACGTCTAATTTAGATCTTTATGTCAGTGTGAGAAGTGCTTTTGATAAAAATCAAGAATTTTATAATAATTTTGTTGAAATCGGGCCTGCTATAAGACTCACGCCTAATAATCGCTACGGATTTAGATTGAGTGCTGAATTTTTACAGGGTTATTATTTCAACGTAAATAGCCCTACACCAAATCCGTACGGCGCACATTACTATAATATGTTAGGGATTGCGGAGTTTTATATCAAGATATAACCAAAGTACTTAAAGGAATTAGCAGTGAATGAAATTGCCTATATTATGTGGATTCTGCTCATCGTGGTTGCAGCATTAGTTCTTATTTCTGCTATCGATGAGTTGTTTTTCGATTTAACCTATATTTTTCAATTTCTGTATCGCAAATGGAAGTATCGGCGTTATAAGTATCAACCACTTACTTACGAAAAACTTGTTGCTATCCCAGAGAAAAAAATAGCGATTATGGTAGCGTGTTGGCATGAAGATTTAGTCATTGGCAACATGCTCAAGCATAATGTCCCTGCTATAAACTATAAAGCCTATGATATTTTTGTAGGCACTTATCCGAACGATGAACCAACTGTGTTTGCAGTTCAGATGGCACAAAAACTTTTTGCTAATGTGCATTGTGTGGTAAATCCACAACCAGGCCCTACTACCAAAGCGAACAATTTGAACGTCATTTATGAATACATTCGCAAGTATGAAAAACATCATGGTTTTAAATATGAAATATTTGTTTTTCATGACTCTGAAGATGTGATTCATCCTCTGTCATTAAAAATGTATAACTATTTAATTCCTCGCAAGGATATGGTGCAAATTCCTATATTTCCTTTGGAAGTTCATTATAGTTTTGCCACTCATTGGACTTACGCGGATGAATTTGCGGAAAATCACACCCGAGCAATGATTGTTCGTGAATTTATTCATGGCTTAGTTCCTTCCGCTGGAGTAGGAACGGGATTTTCTAGGCATGCCATTTTTCTGTTGGCAAAAGAAAATGATGGTCTGCCTTTTGATACGCATACATTTACCGAAGACTATAGTGTGTCACTTAGGATACACAATTTAAAACTTAACAGTATTTTTTTAACCCAAACAGTTGACAGAGTGCAAACTAGAAAAAGGTTTATCTGGTTTGGAAAAGTAGTTCCTAAAACGGTAAAAGAATTGGTAGCAACTAGAGCATTATTTCCCGTGCAATATATTAATGCAGTAAGACAGCGTGCGCGTTGGATATTAGGAATTGCTTTTCAAGAGTGGCGCAATACTGGGTGGAGGGGTAGTTTTGCAACTCGTTATACATTGTTTCACGATCGAAAAGCATTGATTACCCATTTTATTAATTTTTTTGGCTACATTGTTTTTGGCTACTGGATTATTTATCTTATTTTAGGTGACAAACCACCTTTAAGTGTTTTCCTTAACGACGCTCCCTTCGTATTTTATCTTTTAGTAGGCTGTACTATTTTGATGGTTGTTCGAATTATCCAAAGAGCTATATCTACCTATAAAATTTATGGGTGGTTGCCGGCAATTTTGAGTGTTCCACGAACGGTATATAGCAATTTTATTAATTTTCACGCGATTTTGCGCGCCTATTGGGGATTTTTTTTCGTAGAAAAGACTAAGTCCGGTTGGGATAAAACCAAGAATGTATTTCCAACAGCAAAGGAATTAAAAACTTACAAACGCAAACTTGGTGAATTTTTGGTAGAAAACCAAGCAATTACACCAGAGCAACTCAGCAAAACACTAGCAATACAAGCTAACACCCCTGGAAAATTAGGTGATTTATTGCTGAAAGAAAATCTGGTTACGCCGCAACAAATTCTTGATGCTTTGGCCAAGCAGTACAATTTTGAAATAGTGGATGCGAAATCATTTAAGTTGTTAGAGCCGCATGAATTAGGCGCAGTAGCAGAAATAAATTATCGCTGGTTATTGGAAAATCATTTGTTACCCATTGCCTTTTTTAATGGAGTCATTACGTTGGTGCTTGAAGATCCTACTAATGAGGCCGTTAAGATTGAAGCTATGCAGCGCTTGATGCCTTATGAGGTTAAGTTTGTTTTATCATCTTAGAATGACAAAAATGAATAAATCCACAATTTCTACGAGAAAAATTGTTTCAATAGCGCAAGATTTTTTTCCAGATCTGCTAAATTATCCGCACACAAAGTGGCATGTCCTAATTTTCTACCGGGTCTGGGAGTTTTTCCGTAAAGGTGTATATGTAAAGACGGAATTTTGCATAAATCTGTTAATGCAGGGCACTCACCGATAAAATTGACCATAGCTGAAAACCCGCGAGCTGTTGTTTCGCCTAGCGGTAAATTTAAAATAGCGCGCAAATGATTTTCAAATTGACTAGTTTTAGCGCCTTCGATTGTCCAGTGGCCAGAATTATGAACTCGAGGCGCCATTTCATTGACAATTAAATTGCCATTTTGAGTAACAAAGAATTCTATAGTTAAAACACCCACGTAGCTGAGTTCTTCTAATACAGTTTGTAAATAATTTTGCGCAGTTTTGGTAAGCGGCTCATTTAAAAAAGGTGCTTTTGAGCAACGCAAAATACCCTGGCGATGAAAAGTTTCGGTAAGTGGATAAAAATTAATTTGTCCATTTTGACTGCGTACAGCAATTAAAGAAACTTCCTGAGTGAAATTGATTAGTTTTTCAGCAATCAATTGATTGGGTGATAAAGCTTCAACTGTATCGCTCTTAGTGTGAATTAATTGTTGGCCTTTGCCATCATAGCCTAATTTACGAGTTTTAAGCAGAAAAGGAAAACCAAATTCTTCACCAGCTTTGTTTAAGTCGCCTGGGTGATTGATCGGCATAAATTCAGTTACAGGGATGTTAAGTTGTTTGAAAAACTGTTTTTCTGCTAATCGGTCTTGAGCAATTTCAAGTGCTTTGCTAGATGGATAAAATGGTGTCGAAAGATTGTTTAAAACCTCTGCAGGAATGTTTTCTGATTCAAAAGTTAAAACGTCTACTGATTCCGCAAGCTGATTAACTGCAACTAGGTTGTGATAACTCTCCTGAATTATGCGTGCAACTTGATGTGCGGGACAATTTTTTTCTGGATCTAGGCAAATAAAATGTGCACCAAGTGGAATACCTGCCAAGCTAAGCATTTGTGCCAATTGTCCACCACCTAAAATACCTATCTTCATGCGGTTCCTTTAACTAAGGCAGTACAAATTTGGTCTTCTAATGTTTTATATTTAACTGGTGAATCAATAAAACCATTGATCAGGATAGAAAAAATAAGGGTATGCTTTTTTTGGGTTTCCAGATAACCAGATAATGCGGTAACTGCTGACATTGTGCCAGTTTTAGCTTGAATTTTTCCGCGAGTTTCTGGGCTATTTAATCGATCTTTAAGGGTGCCATCTATACCTGATATTGGTAGAGCAGCGATGAAAATTTTAGCATGATTAGAAAAATAAGCTTTATTTAATAAAGTAACAATTTGTTGTGGTGTGATGTAGTTGTATCGGGAACTACCTGCGCCATCGAGGAGTATATTTTTAGGCATGGCTGATCCAAATACTTGATAAAAAACATAATGTAAAGCATCGCTACCGTTTTGCCAACTACCTGGTTGATGAGCGTAGATTGCTCCTATAGTTTTAAATAATGAATTAGCAATAATATTGTCAGATTCTTTTAACATTTGGTTAATGAGTTCAGTTAATGGTGGCGAGGGTTCACTAGCAAGTAACTTGAGTGGAATAGTTATTTTTTTAAATGCTATCTGATTTGTCATGCTAATTTGATTTTTACGCAGTAAATATGCCAGCATCGATTGAATATTTGTGCGCGGATCATGAATTGCCATAACAATTTCTTTAGGAAGATCTGTCATTTTAACGCAGCCGCTGATGAGATAAGTGGAATTATTAATGGGCACTGTATCTAAATTACATTCTGCTGCTCCAGCAGAGGTTAGCGCATGATTAATGAAGTACATAAACTGTGGTTGATTGGGAAATTTTATTTGTGCAGGTTGGTTCGTCTTTGTGGCAGGTAAAATAACTGCTTTTACACTATTGTGATCAAGAATTAACGCACTAATTGGAGCACCGAACCCAAAATCTTTATCATCCCAGCTAGTGCCAGGGCTTTGAAATGTTTGATCAAAAGCAGAATCATCTATAATAATACTGCCGTTAATACGTGAAATACCTTTTTGTGATAGAGTGCCAATTAAGTGATCAAGTTGCGCAAAGGTTAAAGTGGGGTCACCAGAAAATTGTAGATAAATATTATCTTTCAATATGCCTTTTTCTAGTTTGGCAAGATCAGCAAAAAGTCGTGTTTGATAAGTAAAATTAGGCCCTAGATAATGAAGTGCAGCAAAAGCGGTAAATAATTTTTCATTACTTGCCGGCATAAAATAACGATCAGCATTTTTCTGGTAAAGTGTTTTTCCAGTATTTACATCCTGAACCAAAATACCTATATTCAAATTTTGCGCGAAACTGTTAATGATTTTCTCTATATTATTTTTATCAGATTTAATCTGTATATGTTTGGTTGGTTTGGCGGCGCTATTGCCCGAAGCGAAAAAAAAGACAAGTGTAAATACTAATAAATTGTGAAATATTTTGGTTGACGACTTCATAAGGATTATCCATGCCAAAGAAACTGATAGTTTTTTTTATCTTTGCTGCTGTACTGGCAGTAATAAGTATTACGATAAAAATAAAATGGTTTACACCTAAAAATTATACTGTGATTTCAGAGTATAATTATCAAAGAGTTGTTCAGCAATCGGAAAAAGATATTGAGCATCTTATTGCTCTGCTTAACCCCTATGAGAATAAGCCAGATTATCTGAATCAACTAGTTGCATTGTCAGCTAAATATTTCAGTGATCGCCCCTACCAAATTACTGGTGTCCAAGGAGAAGGCGATTGGTGTCCAGAATATCCGACACGCCATGGATGCCCGCATATTAAGCAAGACCCAATCTATCGCACGGATATTTTTGTCTGTAGTACACTCGTACAAGTAGTATTGGCGTTATTGCAGGCACATAATATTCAAGAATTTAATCAAAATATTTTGTCTATTAATTATGGTGCGGCTCACGAACCTCCATCCAGCATTCATTATTATAATCGTAACAACTTTATTAGCGCTGATTTTAATCCAGTCAATCAAAGAAATGGATTACTTGTCGATGTGACAAAACAAGGCATTTTTTCGACTTATGCTAAACAAACTAGTGCGGTAATTGATCGTCAAAAGTGGTTTGCAAAACAAATGCAGCCTGAATCGATTAAAAGCACCATACGCGTTTTATTGGCTAAAAATGGAGTTAATATGGCAGAGCGAGCAGAGCGTAATTATCCTGCCCCACTACATCATTTTTCTCCGGAAACAATAACTATTAGCTATATTCCTAAGGAAGTGTTTGTTAAGAAAATAGCGTTTTCTGGTAATCCGGTTACCTATCGAGTTAATGAAAACATGGTTAACCAACTACCTACTCCATCGGTGGTTGAGATTGTTAGAGATGTTCGTAAATGGAATATTGGCGGTAAAAATATTGCGGAAGTTATTGGTTCAGGAATTAATGTTTCTCATCTAGGCTTACTTTACCGCCAGTATTTCAAAATGAATGAAGTTATTTACCAAAATATTTACTGCACTATGGTTAATAAAAAAAGGTATGTAAGGTAACTCCAGTGGTTTGTCGTCAACCACAAGGTTGTACCGAAGTGATGTTTGCCCATGCAACTGAAGGCTATCCCAATGGTTATTACTATTACCGCGATGGTAGCGGGCATTATTATTGTGATGGAAAAATTCCACCTAAAGGCGTTTCGGCGGTAAAGTGTAATAGAGTTGTCTCTATACCATTTGGAGATTATCTAACTACGTATCGATATGGTAGGTACGCTTATCTTGAAGAGCCTTCAATTTTAGGGATTAATGTAGAAAAAATCAGGCCAATGTAGAGAAATGTGCTAAAATATAGCCTGAAAATTAGATAAAGTAAGTAGTTATGAATGAGTTAAAGGATGAGTATAAAGGATCCTGGTTTCGGATTATTTGGGCTGGTTTAGTTTCGGGTAATCTGATTGGTAGGTTGATTTTGTTTGCACAAAATCAAAAATTGAGTGAAACAATTCAGCAAAAAAAGAATAAAAAAATTAAATCCACTGAAAATTTGGAAGAAACTCAACAATCTTTTCGCCAAAGAGAACGGCCAGGAACACATTTTTCCGGATTATATGGTTCATTTTCTCAGTACTATAAATATACAAACGAAAAAGTAGCTGTTACCGAAGAAATTGTACTGGATACAATTGAGATCAGGCATTATAAAATCCTTAACCAAACGCAATCTGGTCTATTTTCCCAAAAACCTCCTTCTGAAGAAAAATATCAACTCCATTTTGGAGCGCAGCAAGAATTTTATGAGGATTCCATTGAGGAGATGGAAAAAGACGCCGAAAATTTTCAGCAAGTTTCCATCGGGTTTAATTATCGGGGAGTGGGCGAAAGTACTGGCATAGCAAGTTCGATGGACGACTTGGTGCGAGATGGGATTATGCAGGTGCAACGGCTGCTTAATAAGGAAGGAGTTAAAGCAGAAAATGTCACTCTATCTGGCCATTCGTTGGGTGCGGCAGTGGCTATTTTAGTAGCCAAGCATTTTTATGAGCAAGGTATAAATGTAAAACTTTTCGCTGATCGTCCTTTTTCTAGCATAACTGATGTTATCCTTGGACATATTAGAACGATTGGTTCAGGCGGTGAATTCGGTAAAAATTCTGGCAACCAAGAATCGTGGATTGGGATGGTGCTTGCTGTGATATTAACGCCGTTAGTTAAAGTTGTATTATGGGCTACGGGTTGGGATCATAATATCGCAGCTGCTTATCAAACTTTACCCAAAGAAAATAAGTGTGCAACCAGTGCCCCTGGAGATCCTATTCTCTCTGATTATGGTTCTTTATATTCTGCTATAAGCGATCTTGAAAAACATAATGTTAAGTTAGTTTTTGATCCAAAAAATTTGGATGTTCATCAAAAGCCTCTTAATCAATTAGTTTGTTTGCCCCAAGAGTTTTATTTAATGTCCTCTGAGGATGAATTGGATTTTTGCACAGAAGAAGTTGGCGACGTTCCAATTCTAGTCAAAAAGTCAGAGGGCTATGCATTGATGCTCCGATTTACAGAAGAAATGAAGGCCGAGTTTAAAGAAGAAAATCAGGCTTCCGATTTATCATCTTTCTCATATTATGATCTTTATTTTAAGCATAATGGGGATAACGATCCATTACAGATTATTCCTTTTCCTGATTTATCCGAATCTGTAAAAATAAAAAAAGTAGCGCTTTCTAATGAACAGCGACAGGCTATTGCATTGAAAATGTCTATATCATCTTACATCGTCTCAAAAACTTTTTTAGCTGAAAAGATTTACAATAATTTTATGCTTTCCCAACCTAAACCTGTTATAACCTCCGCACCAGTAAAAACCACCAATATTCAACAGCAGCACCCAGAGCAGTTTTCTGATCTTTTCCCAGAAGGTACACAAGAGAATACTACAGTTCCTGTAGTGAACAATTCCGGAAAAAATGTTCATTTGCCACGCAAAACAGCTACTAGTTAAAAATTAAGCTACCCTTATCCCAAGCGTTAACTTTTCCCTTAAAACAAAGATATATACACAAGTTACCGAAAAATCTGGTCTAAACTTAAAGTTATAGGCTAGATGAAGTTTGGTAGTTATGAATGAGCTAAAAGCTAGATATAAAGGGTCAGGATGGCTTTCTGAGTTGTTTAAAATCTTTGCAGATGGACTAAGGCAAGGTAATTTTTTAAGTAGAGCTTTTTTATTTGCCCAAAACCAAGAATTGGGTGAAGAAGAAAAGTTTGAAAAAACAAAGAGAGTACAGCGTGAACAATTTAGTGATTTGTGGGGTGAGGAAGAGGATGTAACGCAAGTAGGTGGTGAGCAGCTTGGTCTGGGTGAAGCAATAGATGATGCTGATGACACCCCGCAAATACGGGAGTACAAATATCTTGAACAGTATAAATATGAAAATGAGAAGTTATCAGCAGGTCGTTCTTTTGATGGTTCAGAAGTAAAGCTTGATACAGTTGAAATATGTCCTAAAAGCCTCGTTGGAAAAAAGCCAGAAGATCAAAAATACACAATTTATTTTAAAGGACAGGCAGAATTTTATGAGAATAACTTTGAACGGCTTGAAAAAGATGCCAAAGATTTTCAGCATGTTTCCATTGGGTTTAATTATCGTGGCGCGGGTGAAAGTACCGGTATCGCAAGGTCGATGGATGATCTCGTGGCGGATGGGATCGCACAGGTTCAGCGTTTACTTGATAAAGGCGTCAAACCAGAAAATATTACGCTATCCGGTTGGTCTTTAGGTGGAGGTGTTGCTACTTTGGTAGCTAAACATTTTCACGACAAATTTCGCGATGAAGGTAAAAATCAAAATATTAACCTCTTTGCCGATCGCACTTTTTCGAGTTTAACCAATGTGGTCTTAGGGTTTATTAGAACCATCGGTTCGGGTGGTGGATTTGGTCAAAATTCTGGTAAACAAGAATCATGGTTTGGGAAAGCGTTGGCTTTTATCTTAAAACCTTTGGTTAAAGCCATGTTACGTGCAGAGGGCTGGGATCACGATATAGCCGCTGCTTATCAAGCTTTGCCAACAGAAAATAAACGTGCGGTCAATGCTTCGGGAGATGCAATTGTTTCTGATTATGCTGCTTTGCATGCTGGATTAGATAATCCTGAAGAGCATAAGGCAAGTATGGTCTATTCTCCTTTGGCTTTTTTAGGAGAGATAGAGAGTCATACTACACCTCTTAACGAGTTAGTTTCCTTGCAGGGTGATTTTCATTTAACTTCATTTGAATTTCAGTTTGACAGTTCTATGGAAGCGGAGCAGCTAGCGCAAAAATTTAAATTAGCGTTGGATCAAGATTATCAACAAAATCCAGATAAATATAAGCTGCCAGCACTGGTTCAATGGGATAAAGGAGTAGTTGTTTATTGGCAGGAACCCACTACCGGAAAGACAGAATTTAGATCATTGTCAAAGGATTTATATAAAGAGCTTCCTTTTCCTGATTTATCAGGAGCGCCAGTAAAAATAATCCTCTCAAATGAGCAGAAAAAAGATATTGCAGGGAACATTCCTCCAAATTTGGATGTGTTGCCCAGAACAGCTTTTTCAGCCGAAGAAACCTATCAAACTTTTATGTCTCCTCCAAAGGTTGCCAGTGTTACTTCTCCGACAATAACTAATCAACAAAAGAATGAATTAAATCAGTTAAATCAAGAAATTAATCATTTAACTAGTAGTTTTCAGCAGGCTGTTAAAGATTCACCAGTTTTCCCAGTTGAGGCAAAGCAAAATATGGAACAAAAACTACAACAACTTTGTGATAGTCTGCAAACAAAGACAGCGGAACCAAATGGATCCACTAAAACAGTTGACAAAGAAGAGATAGATAAAATCAGTAACATAGTAAAACAAACTGAAAATTTCATTACAAATATCGTACAGCCTTTAGCATCGTTTGGCGCTGAACAAAAATTAGTAGAAAATCTGGCAGAAAATATTGAAGAAACTAAAAGTAAGTGTGAATTCTCTAAAGGGGCGTCATCATCTGAACAAAAAGTTTTAACAGATAGTTTAATTTTTGCTGGTGTGGTGGGTGAAGCTACATTGAATACTATTGAAAAAGCTCCTTCTTTTCGCGGATATCCAGTTAACAGGCCGGTAGAAAATATTGCTAATGCGTTAAGAAAAGCTGTAAGTGAACCGTCTCAAACTGCTGCTAATGTTAATATAGAAGTCGAATCTAGGCACTCATTGGGAGGAGGTAGATAATAATTTATCGGGAAACACTATAATTGAAAACTCTATCCATAAAACCATCGCGTGACCACAATAGCGGCAACAAGCCCAACAAAATCGGCAATAAGTCCAGCGGGAATGGCATGTCGTGTGCGGGAAATGCCAACAGCGCCAAAATAAACCATGACAACATAAAAAGTTGTTTCTGTGCTGCCCATCATTGTGGCTGCGGCATGGGCAAGAAATGAGTCTCCACCATAAGTATGAGCAATATCAGCTAATAGGCTATTTGAAGCGCTGCCGGAGAAAGGTCTAATCAAGGCAATTGGTAATAATTCGGTCGGGAAGCCGATGCTTGTGAGTAAAGGCGCAAAAATTTTACTTAAGAAATCAAACCCTCCTGCTGCTCGAAACATGCTAATCGCGACTAAAAATCCAACGAGATAAGGGATAATTTTTATCGCAATTTCAAAACCTTCTTTAGCGCCAGTAACAAATGACTCAAACACATTTACTTTGCGCGCAACAGCTAATAGCGGTATTCCACCAATTAGTGATAACAATAGAACATTAGAAATAAGATTACTCAGTTGCGATAAGTTCATGCGATGCTTTTTCTCGATATAATGGTAGTTTTTCAAAGAATTTAACGGCAAAAATTGCGGCAATCGTTGAACAACAAGTTGCTATTAATGCAGGAAAAATAATTCGAGTAGGATGCATATCGCCATTAGCGGCTAAGATAGCGATAGCTGTAGTAGGAATTAATTGAACGCTTGAAGTGTTAATTGCTAAAAAGGTACACATTGCATTAGTTGCTATTTTGGGGTGGGGATTTAATTTGGCTAATTGTTCCATCGCGCGTAACCCAAAAGGTGTTGCCGCGTTACCGAGCCCTAACATGTTTGCCGCAATGTTCAGCGTCATTGAGCCCATGGCGGGATGATTGGCTGGCACACTAGGAAATAGCGCTTTCATGATGGGGGTTAGCAGCCGGCCAATTAATTTGATAAGGCCTGCGTCTTCAGCAATCCGCATAATACCTAACCATAATGCCATGATGCCAACAAGTCCTATTGCAATGGTTACTGCTTGCTGCGCAGCACTAGTTATTGACAGGACAACGGCATCCGTTGTGCCATTAAAGAGACTAATAATGATGGCGGAGATGATTAAGCCCAACCAGATAATATTTAGCATAAAATTGGGTTCCCCTACCTGTCCAAGGTTGAATGAAGTACTTTTTGTGTCTGCTGATCGCGATAGTTTTTGAGCATTTTAGCTAGCTCTGGATTATCTAACGCTAAAATAGCAGCAGCTAACAGAGCCGCATTAGTCGCACCAGCTGTGCCGATTGCCAATGTAGCAACTGGAATTCCTGCTGGCATTTGCACAATGGATAGTAACGAATCAAGACCATTAAGTGCTTGTGAGTTAATTGGTACGCCTAGTACTGGTAAAATAGTTTTAGATGCTATCATACCAGGTAAATGTGCTGCCCCGCCTGCACCAGCGATAATGACTTTTAAACCACGTTCGGCGGCACTATTGGCATATTCGAACATTAAATCTGGTGTACGATGTGCCGAAACAATTTTTTTTTCAAAGTTGATATGTAAATTTTTTAACATATCGGCAGCATGTGTCATGGTGTTCCAATCGGATTCTGATCCCATGATGAGGCCAACTAGCGGGTTAGACATAAATACTCCACTGTAAAGAAAGAGGTTTACTATAATGATTGATCCTATGCTACTCAATCAACAAATTGAAGGGCTTTTTGTTCGTTTTAATGATCTCAGGGGGTATCTTTGAATTTGAGGCAAAGTGCCAAAGACTGTCAGAAGTTGAGAAACAATTAGAAGATCCAACCATTTGGGATCAACGCGAAAAAATTCAAACCCTAGGGCGTGAACGCGCAGAGCTTTTAGCAGTGATTGAAAAGGTTCGTAATCTTGAGCAAAGACTTGACGAAGCGAAAGCTTTGTTGGAGCTGATGCAGGAAGATGTAGATTCATCAGTGCTGCAGGATGTAGCAGCTGATCTTAAGCTGCTGGAAAAAGAAATTGCTGAACTGGAGTTTCAACGGCTATTTCCAGGTGAAATGGACGCCAATTTTGCCTATATGGATATTCAAGCAGGTTCTGGCGGGACAGAAGCGCAAGATTGGGCAGAAATGCTGTTACGCATGTATCTTCGCTTTGGTGAGCGGCGAGGTTTTAAAGTAGAGTGTATTGCTATTTCGGAAGGAGAAGTTGCAGGAATAAAAAGCGCCACCGTCAAATTTGAGGGCCCCTATGCGTATGGGTGGCTTCGGACTGAAACTGGCGTGCATCGATTAGTACGAAATTCTCCTTTCGATTCAGGACATCGTCGTCATACCTCATTTGCTTCCATTTTTGTTTATCCCGAGGTAGATGAAAATATTGCTGTTGAAATTAATCCAGCTGATTTACGCATTGATACTTATCGTGCTAGCGGCGCTGGCGGCCAACATGTTAATCGTACTGATTCGGCGGTGCGTATTACCCACCTTCCCACCAATGTTGTAGTGCAATGTCAATCAGACAGATCTCAGCATAAGAATCGCGCACATGCATTTAGTCAGCTTAAAGCAAAACTTTATGAACTAGAGATGCAAAAGCGTCGCGCAGAAAAAGCAGCGCTTGAATCCAGTAAAATGGATATTGGTTGGGGCAGCCAAATTCGCTCTTATGTTTTAGACGATTCTCGTGTTAAGGATTTAAGAACTGGCGAGGAAAGTGGAAATCCCCAAGCGGTATTGGACGGTTATTTAGATAAGTTTATTGAAGCAAGTTTAAAGCAGGGGGTATAGAGGGCCTGTTTACATTTGATTTACCTACTGCAAAAAGCATAGGATTAGCTAAAATTCTACCAAATTTTCGTCAAATACGACCTGGTATTCTCCTAAAATTTGGTAGAATTTTAGCTAATCCCTGCTTTTTTCGCTACGGCAAATCAAATGTAAACAGGCCCTAAGATGCGACTACGAATTGATCAATTAACTAATCATTTAACAAAACATTTATTGCCGGTTTATCTAATTAGCGGTAATGAGCATTTGTTATTACAAGAAGCTGCGAGTGGAATAGCTAATGCGGCTAAACGCCAGAACTTTTTAGAACATCGAGTATTTCAAGTAGAAAACCACTTTGATTGGGAAAAATTTTTACATGATGCATTTACTGTTTCTTTATTTAGTGCAAAAGGAATTATTGAATTACGGTTTACTAAAGAATTGCCTAGCCTCGCTGCAAATAAAGCATTGCAAAGCTATTTTGAGCATATACATAAGCATAAAATTTTAATTATTATTGTAGATAAATTAGATGCTAATGCACAAAAAACCATTTGGTTTAAAACCATTGATCAAATTGGTGCTATTTTGCAGGTTTGGCCCATCGAGAGAAATCAATTGCCAATCTGGCTTTCACAAAGAGCGAAACAACGTGGGTTACAATTTGCCGAGGATGCGTTATTAACTTTAGCCGAACTTGTTGAAGGAAATTTACTTGCCGCAATTCAAGCACTAGACCGAATTGAGTTGTTATGTGTTGAAAATGTTACTGCGCATCAAGTCATATCCTGTGAAGACGTTTTAAAAGCAGCTGGTGAACAGGCGCAATTTACTATTTTTGATTTAATTGAGGCATTATTATCGGCGGACCTAAAACGCGCTTATCGAATTTTTTATTTATTAAAAGACGAAGGAGTTGAGCCATTATTTATTTTGAATATGCTAGTTAAGGAAATTAGATTACTTGCTTCGATATTGTATCAAACTGAGCAAGGACAGCGGCTAGATAATATAATAAAATCGATTTATCTTCCTGCTAAAAAGCAAGCTTTGTTAAAGCGAGTTGTTACCAGATTTTCTAGTCAACAATGTCGAGATTTAATCCAACAGGCTAGTAAAGTAGATTATATTGTTAAAGGTGTTGAGCCTGGTGATAGTTGGCACGCGCTGTCAGAGCTTTGTTTAGGATTTGTATAAAGGATAAACTATGCGCATTTTACTCCCTGAGGCTAAAAATAGCTTAGCACCCATTGGGATTTTTGGTGGTGCTTTTGATCCGATACATTTTGGGCATTTACGTGCGGCATTAGAAATTGCTGAAAAATTTTTATTGGCGAAAGTATATTTTGTTCCTTGTCAAACCCCGGTACATAAAGCACCCACAGTAGCAGCAGCGCCTCATCGTATGGCTATGTTGAATTTAGCTGTGGAAAAAGAGGTTGGATTTTGTGTCGATAATCGAGAAATCCAGCGGGAAACGCCATCTTATATGGTTGAAACGTTACATTCTTTTCGTAAGGAATTTGGCCGAGAAAGATCGTTAGCCCTAATTTTGGGGGCAGATGCTTTATTAGGGCTTACTGCTTGGCGGGAGTGGGAAAAAATTTTTGATTTGGCGCATATTATTGTGGTGTCAGAGAAACACAAAAACTACGTTTACCGCCTGAGCTTAGAGCCGTGTTAAATTTTCGCAAAAATAAGAATCCGCAGACCATCCTTAATTCAGTAGCAGGAGATGTATTTTTTCAACGTGTTACTCGTTTAGATATTTCCTCAAGTTTGATACGTACCAAGCTTGCAAAGCAGCAAAGCCCGCATTATTTAGTTCCCGAGGTTGTTTTGGAATATATTCAGCAGGAGGGATTATATGTTTGATGGGGCACGCAAACAGCGCTTTTTAGGTTTCTGATTGATAAAATGAACTACATATTGTATGGTTAACTTGTAATACCAACCGTATTATAGTTCTATGAGAATATAGTTTGTAATAACATGAAACCCCGAAAACCCCGAAAATCCCAATTAATCTCCCTAGTTATTAAAGCCCTAGAAGATCTTAAAGCCATTGATATTAGTGTGCTCGATGTGCGGTGCTTAACTTCTATTACCGATTACATGCTGGTTTGCAGTGGCAATTCCTCGCGGCATGTGAAGTCGATAGCGGCACATGTCATTGAAAAAGCCAAAGAAGCTAATGCTGCTGTTTTAGGATTAGAAGGTGAATTGGAAGGCGAATGGGTCTTGGTCGACTTGGGAGAAGTTGTTGTCCATGTTATGTTGCCGCGAACAAGAGAATTTTATAATTTGGAAAAACTTTGGAAAATGCCTGCGGTTGAGTTATTGGATCAGTTATCGTGAAAATTTCATTGATCGCGGTCGGGAAAAACACACCGAAATGGCTGCAAACGGGTTATCAAGAGTATTGCAAACGTTTTCCAGCAGAATTTAGGTTTAATTTAATTGAAATTGAGCCATCAATCCGATCGAAAAATCAACCAATTTTGCCGGTGTTAAAGCGCGAAGGCGATCGTATGTTAAGTAAAATTTCTCCACAAAGTTTTGTCATAGCTTGTGACGAACGAGGAGAATTATGGGATACCATGGCGCTCGCTGAAAAATTAAAAAACTGGCTGCAAACTGAACAAACATTATGTTTTTTAATTGGTGGAGCAGACGGCTATTCTAAAGATTGTTTAGCAAGAGCAAATGTATGTTGGTCATTATCACGATTAACGCTTCCTCACTTGTTGGTTCGACTGATTGTAATTGAGCAGCTTTATCGCGCAACGAGTATTTTAGCAGGGCATCCTTATCATCGTTCAGACACTTTTAGCAATGCCAAACCCTAGCGTAGTTAAAAATCCCCAAAAAGAAGTTCGACTTTTTCACCGTAGAATCGTTTTGATCTCGATTGCGATGGTGTTATTTGTGGTGGCAGTTATTAGTCGACTTGTGTGGCTACAAATTTCTCAGCATGAATTGTACATCACTTTATCTGATCAAAATCAGCTTAGTTTAGTACCACTCGATCCACCACGTGGATTGATATTTGATCGTCATGGAGTGTTGCTAGCTAAAAATACTTCGGTGTTTGATTTGGAAGTTGTGCCCGAAAAAACGCTAAATCTTTCGCAAACACTTGTTCGTTTGCAAAAATTGTTATCGTTAACTGATGATGATTTAAAGCAGTTCAGAAAAGAGCTTAGGCAGCATAAGCTCTTTGAGCCAGTGGTGTTGAAAACAAAATTGAGCGAAGAAGAACTTGCCAGGTTTTTGGTTAATCAAGTGAAGTTTCCAGGCGTTTTTATCGAAACTAAATTAATTCGTCATTATTTATATAACCAAACATTTGCGCCAGTATTAGGTTATGTTGGCAGAATTAATGAACAAGAATTAGCGAATTTAGATAAGAATTATCAGGCGAGCCATTTTATTGGTAAAAACGGGGTTGAAAAATATTATGAAGATTTAATTCATGGCGAGGTGGGGTATCAACAAGTTGAAATTGATGCAACCGGCCGTTCGGTGCGTATTTTAAAACAAACCTTACCGGTGCCCGGGGATACACTTTATTTAACCATTGATAGTGGTTTGCAAATGGCAACTGAACAGGCATTTGCAGGTAATCGTGGTGCTGCAATTGCGATTGATCCCAATAATGGTGAAGTGTTGGCTATGGTTAGTAATCCTAGTTTTAATCCGAACTCGTTCGTAACGGGTATTAGCAGTAAAGATTATCAGGCATTACAAAATGCGCCTGAAAGACCGCTATATAATCGTGCTTTGCGTGGATTGTATTCGCCTGGCTCAACGATTAAACCATTTATGGCCTTAGCTGGCTTATCTTCTGGTGCTGTCACTCCACAGTTTACGATCAGTGATCCGGGTTATTTTGCGTTAAAAACCCATACTTATCGTGATTGGCAAAAACATGGGCATGGTCGAGTGAATATGTCCAAAGGAATTATGGTGTCTTGTGATACTTATTTTTATACCATTGCCTTTAAAATGGGGATTACTCAAATAGATAAGATGTTATGGCAGTTTGGCTTTGGTAAGCCAACTGGCATTGATGTAACCGATGAATTGGGTGGATTAGTTCCATCACCTGCTTGGAAAAAACGGATAAAGGGGGAAAGTTGGTATCCAGGTGATACTGTTATCACAGGAATTGGTCAGGGATTTACTTTGGTAACGCCGTTGCAACTTGCTGCTGCTGTTTCTGCTATTGCAAAACAGGGTGAACGTTTTCGTCTTCACGTATTGTTAAAATCCGAATCTAACAATGGAAAAATAACCGTTGAAAAATCAGAAGCGTTGCCCAAAATACAATTACCAGAAGAGGATTGGGAAGTGGTTCAAGAAGGAATGCGCAAAGTTATGTCACCAGGAGGAACAGGTTATCATTATGGTGCTGGAGCATCTTATGCGATTGCAGCGAAAACTGGAACAGCACAGGTATTTAGTCTAAAAGCAGGTGAAAAATATGATAAAACTAAAGTGCCAGAATGGTTGCGAGATAATAAACTTTTTATCGCTTACGCACCGGCAGAGAATCCTAAAATTGCTGTTGCAGTGGTTGCGGAAAATAGTTTAGTGATGGCGGGAGAAATCGCCAGAAAAATGATGGATTACTATTTGATGCAAGAAAAAATTTTACCACCTAGCAACAGTACAGATAGTAAAACAGAGTAACAATAACTTATGTTAAGACTTAGACGTTTTTTTTCATCACAAAATTTAGCAAATTCCCCTAGTGATTGGCTAACTGTACAGCGTAATCAGGATTCGTACTCTTCTTTTTGGCAAGTGATTCACATTGATAAAGTGCTGTTGTATGGCCTACTGTTGTTATTAAGTTTAGGTATGTTAGTGTTATATAGTGCTGCATCTAAAGATCTATCAGTTATTATTCGCCAATTAACCCGGCTGTTATTAGCATTTATTGCGTTGTTTACTTTGGCACAAATTCCACCACAAAAATATCAACACTGGGCGCCAGCGCTTTATGGTGCGGGACTGGTGTTATTAATAGCGGTTTTGGTGATAGGAGATATTGGCAAGGGCGCGCAGCGGTGGTTAGATTTTGGCATTTTGCGTTTTCAGCCTTCTGAATTAATGAAGCTTGCGTTACCAATGATGTTAGCGCGGTTTTTTTACAATCGATCTTTGCCGCCGACATTCAAAGAAATTTTTATTGCTTTATTGATGATAGGTATTCCCGCATTATTAACTGCGAAACAACCTGACTTGGGCACGGCATTAATTATTGGTGTTTCCGGACTTTGCGTATTATTTTTAGCTGGAATGCATTGGCGTTTAATCGTGGTGGGTATATTAGCGATTGCTACTATTGCGCCAGTTGCTTGGCATTATATGCATGATTATCAACGTCAACGGGTATTAACTTTTTTAAACCCTGAGCGGGATCCATTAGGTTCCGGGTATCATATTATTCAATCCAAGATTGCTATTGGGTCGGGAGGGTTATTTGGTAAAGGTTGGCTGCATGGTACGCAGTCTCATTTGCAATTTTTGCCTGAACATGCCACGGATTTTATTTTTGGTGTAGTAGGCGAAGAGTTTGGTTTTGTTGGTTGTCTTGTACTTTTAGCAGCGTATTTATTGATTATTGGGCGTTGCGTTTATATTAGTATTCAAGCCCAAGATACTTTTTCGCGCTCTATTAAGCGGCAGTATCACCATGATTTTTTTCATTTCTGCTTTTGTCAATATTGGCATGGTGACTGGTATTTTGCCGGTGGTTGGTTTGCCGCTCCCCTTAGTAAGTTATGGCGGAACATCTATGGTCACGCTAATTGCTAGTTTTGGTATTTTGATGTCAATACATACTCATCGTCGGCTAGTATCTGCATAATTGAACTATACTTTACAAACGTAGGAGGGAAAATTTAAATTTTGGAGAAAGCTTATGTTACGTACAGGGATAGTAATTTGCTTAGCCTTATTGCTGGTATTTAATGTTTCTGCTCAACCAGTACCATATATGTCCTCTGATGATGAGATGGAGCCAGTTCATCACCATCACCACCATAAAAAAGCCGCAGGGCGAAATTCTTTTTCTGAAACTAGGGCTGCAACGGGTAGTCGAGTGTTTATTTTTAGTCCTAGAACCCATGCTTGGGCCGCGTATGATGAGAGTGGAATACGTGTTAAAACAGGCCGTGCTTCTGGGGGTAGGGCCTTTTGTCGAGATATTAGACGTCCTTGTAAAACTATTGTAGGAACCTTCGCTGTACTATCTAAGGGAGGCGCGTCTTGCAAATCTCATATCTATCCGGTGAGAACTCATGGCGGCGCACCAATGCCGTATTGTATGCGATTTAGTGAAAGAGGATACGCTATTCATGGCGCGGCTTCCGTACCAGGCTATAACGCGAGCCATGGATGCATCCGAGTATCACCAGCTGATGCAAGATGGCTAAGTAATAATTTTATGCGAATTGGTACTTCAGTAATCGTGCTGTCCTATTGAGGCGGCTCTTTGGTAACTGTTGAAATCTCTACTATGCTGGCCAAAAAACAATGATTTTCTGCGTTCCGCTGCTCACATATATCTATAATATGCTGCGCTGCGGTACTCATAAATCATTGTTTTTTGTCGCAGCCTAGCGAGATTTCAGCAGTCCCCCTTAGGAGTTTTTTTAAGGATTTGGGTAAAACTGGTTTGTAAATGTAAATGCAATTTTATGAACCAAGTGCGTAAGAATATTGCTGGCATTAATATGATGATTGCAATGATAATCAGTGATTTGATCGAAGGTAAAAAACTATAGCTTAATTTAATCAGACAAAGCGTAATAATGCTGATTAAAAAATTAGGGATTATTCCTCTAATTATTTTTTTATAGCGAACGATTAAAGCTTGCTCAGCAGCATTTTTTGTTCGCAGTTCAATTAATACCACACTTAATGCAACTAACTTACCGTAAATTGCGATTAAAAAGGGTAAGGCAAGAGCTAATGTTCCACTCAAAATAATTGCCTTACTTAATTGGATATTCTTAATGTAAGGAACGAACTCGAGCAAAGTATTTTCGATATAGGGGATACTAAGAAAAAGAGCAATGACTAAAGAAAGATTTAAAAATATATTAAGTAAAGCTCTTTTTACGATTTGATTAATTTCAGAATTTTGTTTTTTAATCCGTGATTTTTGCCGACGATCGGTATAATTTTCAATTGAATGGGCAAGCGGTTTTGGTAGAGTTTTTTTGAGATAATCAGCAAGTGGATCAGAAAATTTAATGAGATAAGGAGTAGATAAGGTAGTAAGTGCAGAAACAGCTACAGCAATAGGGTATAAAAATTTGGCAGTTACGTTAAGTGATAATCCTAGGGCAGCAATGATAAAAGAAAATTCGCCGATTTGTGCCAAACCCATCCCAACACGTAATCCAGTTTTCGCACCTTGACCCGTAATAAACATGCCAAAACCACAGCTAATTACTTTGCCGATAATTACAGCAATAGTAATGATTAAAATGGGAGTTGTATAAGCAATGAGTATTTTTGGATCAAGCATGAGGCCAATAGCAACGAAGAAAATCGCGCTAAACATATCTCGTAATGGTTCAATTAAATGGGCAATTTCTTTTATTTGCCTTGATTCGGCAATGATAGCCCCGATAATGAATGCGCCTAGAACAATACTATAGTGCAGTTTTACCACCAATAAGCAAAAACCAAAACACAAGCCTAAAATGGCAATCAGTAAAATTTCTTGGCGTTGAAATTTTGCCACGTAAGCTAAAAAGCGCGGTATGGTTAAAATGCCAATGCACAATGATACAATTAAAAACAGTAATAATTTCCCTAAAGTGATTGCTACATTCATAGTACTGATAGAGTTACTAGTACCGATACTCGTGAGTAAAACTAAAATAGCAATGGCAAGGATATCTTCAATAACTAACACGCCAAAAATAAGTTGTGCAAAATGTTTTTTAGTGACATCAAGATCATTGAGGGCTTTGACAATAATGGTAGTAGAGGATATTGCCAACATGCCGCCAAGAAATAATGCATCGATATCTTGCCAATTGAAAAATTTTCCTATTTTATAGCCAACAAAAATCATGACTAAAATTTCTAAAATAGCGGCGACTAAAGCTGGCGGCCCTACTTTCATCAGTTTTTGTAAACTAAATTCCAGTCCGAGCGAAAACATTAAAAAAATTACACCTAATTCTGAAAAAATTCTGATACTTTCTTCATCGCTGATAAAGGTAAAAGGTGGGGTATGTGGGCCGATAATAACACCTACTAAAATATACCCGAGTACAATAGGTTGTTTAAATCGATGAAATAAAATAGTGACTAAGCCTGCTAACGACATAATAATAGCTAGATCTTGGATAAATTTTATTTCGTGCATAGTGTAGATTCTCCCATCATTGCTGCTAATGTTGTCCTTTCTTTGCATCAATATATCAAATTTATTTAAATTCACTACTAGAATATAATTTATTTGTTAAGATAAATTTAATATGATATATGTGTGGAACAACTTATCTAAGGATAGAAAATAATCATAAATTTCTATACCAGAGGTAATTAAAATGGATCAAAAACCCCTAGTAGTAGCGGTTCATTCTGAACTAGAAGCTTGTTTTTATGCTTTTTTAAGCACTATACCGAGTAGTATCGTATTGCCGAGTCATTTGGCAAATTTTGATGAGTTTCAAAAGCTGGAAACAGCCGTTGCAATAAAAGCTTTATACGAAGTGGCAATTAGTCCACAGCAGCGGCCAGATGTGTTGAACAGTATTTGGCTATTAATGCAACAAGTTGTTAAAGCCAGCAAAAAAAATATAGATCGTGAAAGTTATCAAAAAATAATGATGGTTGCCGCTGCAGTCAGTGCAGTTACTGGAGCAAAATTTGATCCTATTGCTGTTTTTATCGATGAAGTAAGTAAATTCTTGGTTTTTGCTAATCCGCTGAGCGACAATACGTCTTCAAATAAGGTGGATGCAAAAGACGTAATAAAAAAACTTCTTGATATCGTACAAAAGGCTAGTGCGCTTTATTATAAAAACGCTGCGCAACAAAATAAAGACCACTTGAAGCGTTGCCTAGTTCCCCTGTGCCCGAATTTATTAGCTACTCTAGGTTTAGCGCTAAATATTATTAT
The DNA here is from genome assembly GCA_963844535.1 of uncultured Gammaproteobacteria bacterium. Lineage (GTDB taxonomy): Bacteria > Pseudomonadota > Gammaproteobacteria > CAWJOP01 > CAWJOP01 > CAWJOP01. The sequence continues at coordinate 133,431 of CAWJOP010000006.1, forward strand.
AAAAAATCCTGGTGCAAAAGATTATGCTTCATCTCTTGAGATTGCGCGCAGTAGTTTGAAAGCAATGCAAGAAACCAAGGGGATAAATACGCTTTTTGGGGATAAATTTTTGACTGCACTAATAGATCATAAACAGATTGTTTTATATATTCAAAAATTTGATGAATTTTTAGCTTGTGATTTTTCCAAACCAATTGGAGAAAAGCAAGAAGGAAAAATTTTAGAGTGGTTAGGTATCTTATCAAAGATGAGTGTTGATGTTTTGGAGTCAAGGGTTAAAGATGCTTTTGGCTATCATTATCAAATCAATACTATCTTAGCAAATAAAAATAATCGCACTTCTTTTAAAAGCAAAGTGCTTGAGTATTATGAAATCTTTAAGCGCGATCTTGTTAAGTATGCGCAAGAGTTTAAGTTTGAAGATATGAATAAGCGTTCTGTATTATTGGCTATTTTTGGTGTGATATTTTTAGATACTGACACTTACCATGGCTATGACCGAAATACTAAATTTCAATTGCAAATTAGCGGCAAAAAAAAGCTTACAGAAGCCAAAGAAAATATTGATGAATATTTATGTTTTTATATTGAAGTGTTAAATTATACCCAATTTTTTCAGGATAAGGAATTAGATAGTAAAACAAAGGAAGTAAAAAGATTATTTGACAAGCTGAGCGATCTGCAAAAAATGGATGATCGTGGGGTTCACTATTTAATGCAAGAAAGCGCAGAGAAGCTTCTGCAATATTTTGTGAAAACCACCGTTATTCCAGTATCTTCTTTAGCTCATTTTGAGCATGATGAGCCAATTGAAAAATTGGTTTTGTTAAAAAAAGATCCCTATAAGGTTTTGCTTTATCTAACCGAGTTAAAAAATCTTTATAACAGTTTTTTGAGTGTGATCCAAAAATCTTCGCCAAGGGCTGATGAGAATCAAGCATGTGGAGATTTTATTCAACGCCTTAAACAGGAAGAGGATCGTGCTAAACAACAGCTTGAAGTTATTGAAAAAGCATGCGAAAAAAAGTTAAATCCTTTAATTGCAGAAACTATTTCAGTTGTTATTCCATATTTTAGATTAAATGCTCTTGGTTATGTTGAAACTAGAGCAAAAGACTATATTCAAAAATATTGCTATCGAGCTAAATTAAGAGTAGCTTTTGAAGCTTTGTCGAAGCATTTTCCGAATATGGTTTTAAATGAACCCAAAACTTGGTTAGATTTGCTGCGAGCAGTGTTTCCCGATGAAAAAATGGAGTCTGTTAGGCGGGTGTTAATTTTTATCGTCGGCGTTTCTTATCATGAAAAAAAGGAATATGACACCGCGAGAAAATTTTATTCTTACTGTTTGGAAAATGGAATATTTGAAGTTCTTAGCAGAGAAAATAGAGGCGTTTACCTTATTAACAAAGACTTAATTCTCGCCTATATGACAGCATGTGATAAAAAGATATTTCCTGAGAATCCTACGCCTATTGAGTCTGGAAGTCCTTCAGCAATTCCTTGTGTGTTTACCCAAGAGAGAGCTCGTAAAAACTCAGACGTAGTGGATAAAGCAGATGCGGAAATTTTATCCACTGCTAATCAGAATTCTTTTTCATAGTATTTACTGCAAGAAAATCTATTGTTGTATTTTTCTTGAATAAGAAATAATTAGTTTAAATAAACGTTTAACTAAGGGAAACTGTAAGTTATATTGCTCACATAAATTTTCATAATATTGCATTAAATCCTGTTCTCGATTGCTATCAGTAATTTTTTGGCCAGATTTGGCTTTAAGAATCCCAATCTGTTTGGATAGATGCTGGCGCTCGGCCAATTTTTTGATGATGACAGCGTCGATTTTTTCAATTTTTTTTCTTATTTGATTTAATGTGGTCATTATTTTTCATTTTCCTTTTTGCGACAATAAACACAGTCAAATTAGGGTGATTATCTTGGATGTTTTTAGCAATAATTTCTAAACCATAGATGGCGGCTGAACGTTCAGGGGCAATAACAGCACTTGATTTGTCGAGTTTTCCCTTGGCTAAATCTTTAGCTGCTTTGGCGGTGTCTTCCCATTCAATCAGTTTTGCACTGCTGAAATTTTTTTGTAGAAAACGTTCACATTGAGCAATTGCTTGAGGATGTGAAACAATTTTCTTGATTTGGCTAGCTTTTGTTTTCGGCGCAGCCAATAAACATTGACGAACATCAAGCCATACTTCATCAATCGGAGTGAATAAATATTTCCCCATAGCGGTAAAAGCCATTTTTACTAAGCCACCACGAAAATTTACCACTGGGAAAATACCAATATCTATCTTCCCTGCTGAAACTGCAGCAAGCGTTTTTTCCATGTTAGTTAAGTAAACTAGAGTAGGATTAAGACCAACAGTTTGTGCATATAGCAACCCAGCCTGTTCTGAAAATGATCCTTTATCACCTGATACGCCTAATTTTATTTTATCAATCATGAGGTAAGTTTATTGGTTAAGGTTAATAATGTCTCTTCGGTTTGCTCCCAGCTCAAGCAAGGATCAGTAATAGACAAGCCATCTAGATCAATTTGAGTAGGATTATTGATATCCACTTTTTGGTTCCCTTCTTTTAAAAAACTTTCCAGCATAAATCCCTTCATCAATTTTCTTAAGTGAGGATGTGTCTGCAAATTTTCTATGACTTCAAACATAACTTTAGATTGTAAGCGATAATCTTTTTTGCCATTAATGAGGCAGTTATCATGACTGGCATCAATAATAACGGCAGGATTTTTAATTTTATGCTGAGTCATATAATGCTCTGCCTGCTTAAGATGCTCTATCGAATAATTTGGCATATGGTTGGAACCGCGTAAAACTAAATGAGCATAAGCATTGCCCTCAGTTTGTACTTCGTAACCATCGAACACGGCAACATGCGGATGTTGTGCCGCTATAATACTATTGACGGCAATTTCTAATGAACCATGAGTGGGATTTTTTAATCCCACTGGACAGTCAATTGCAGAAGCAAAAATGCGATGCTCTTGATCTTCGGCACTGCGTGCACCAATTGCCACCCACGATAATAATTCTAAAAAACCTTCGGCATTGTGGGTAAATAAAGCTTCATCAGCAATGGGTAATCCCATTTCAATAACATCGATCATCATACTACGTGAGTATTTCATTCCTGTTTCAATATCAGGATAGGCAAATGGGTCAGGCTGATTTACTGGCCCTGTCCATCCTTTGGTAGTGCGTGGTTTTTGAATGTAGACTCGCATCACCAATTTGAGTACATGCTGTACTTTATGGTTTAGCGCCGCCAATTTTTTCGCATAGGCTAAAACAGCTGGTTTAGGCCATGCTGAACAAGGACCGATAATCATTAATAATCGGTTATCACGACCTTCCAAGATGTTTTTTACTTCTTGCCGGTCTTGTAAAATTTTTTGATATCCTGCATCAGATAATGGGATGGATTGAATAATTTCTTGAGCAGAAGGTAGTTTTTTAACAATAGTGTAGCTCATAATTCTTCCCCTTTAAGTGCAAGCGCGAATCATTTGGGTCAATTGCCAACATTCCCTACAATTTTTTAATAATCTGCTTCACAGTTTGTTCAACAGATTTACCGTTATCAACTGAAAAATCAGCGAGCTTTTGATAAATTTTTTCACGTTCCTGCCATAATTTTTTGAATGAATCATAAGGCTCTTTTTCGGGAGAAAAAAACGCAGGATGTCCGTGCGCCATGATTCTGTTAAATACTATATCATGAGGTGCTTTTATATATACTAATAAATGAGGCTTAATGATGGTTTGATTTGCTAAATCTAAAGGAGTTCCTCCTCCTAAAGCAATAATGGCTGGTTTTGCAAGCAGTACTTTAGCTAGCGCTTCTTTTTCCAAATTTCTAAAAAACTCTTCGCCATGATTTTGCATGATTTGGCGAGATGAAAGTTGTTGGTTAAATTTTTTCTTAAATAAATATTCAGTTTCTTCATCTAAATCGATAAATGGTTTATTTATGGTAGTAGCAAGTTGTTTTCCAACTACAGATTTTCCAACATGCTTAAATCCGAGCAAAATAATGTGCTTTTTATCAGGACTCATTCGTGATTTACCTTAAATCTATCTTTGCGCCTAGAGACTGCATCAATGTAATAAATGTTGGGAAAGTTTTATTGATTGCTTCAGCATCTTCAATTGATGTGGTTCCTTCAGCAAGCATGCCCGCTAGACTTAATGCCATTACGGTACGATGATCGTCATAGCCTTTAACCTCTGCACCTTTTAACTTACTTTGATATACCGTCATACTGTCTGCAAATTCTTCTACTTGGCATCCTAAGCGCTTAAGTCCTTCAGTCATTGAATGAATCCGATCAGTTTCTTTAATTCTGGCTTGTCGTACGTTGCAAATTTCTGTTTTCCCTTCAGCAATAGCGCCAATAACGGCTAAAGTTGGTAACAGATCGGGAATGTCATTAGCATCAATTTTCATGCCAGTTAAAGTTTTTCCACCACGAATGGTGAGGCGAGAAGGTTCGATGACGATATCAGCTCCCATCGCTTGCAAAATAGACACAATTCTTTTGTCGCCTTGGTTGTCGTTCATATCTAAACCTTCTAGTATGACATGACCATTCATCAGTGCTGCCGCAGCAATTAGATAGGAAGCAGAAGAAAAATCGCCAGCAATGGTAGTATGGAAGGGTTGATAGCATTGATTGCCTTTGATGTGATAAATGTCGATATCAGCGCGTGTTTCGTGGCGGTAAAAAATCTTTTGTTGTTCAAGCCAGCGTAAAGTCATTTCTACATAGGGGCGTTCGTGAAGATTTTTTACGCTTAATTCACTATCATTTGCGACGCAGGGTAAAGCAATCAATAAAGCGGATAAATATTGCGAAGTAATGCCGGAAACTTCAGCTTTGCCACCTTTAAGCACACCAGAAACTGCAATGGGTAACACATTTTCATTTTTTAGATAGTGAATCTCAAGACCTAATTGTCGTAGTGCATCAACTAACGATTGAATAGGTCGCATGCGCATTTGTTCGCCGCAGTCTAGTTGAATCACCTGCTGAAAATTGTCTCTTAATCCAAGAATGGGTAAAAGAAATCGAGTGGTAATTCCAGAATTGCCAGAATAAATAGCTTCGGTCTGAGTTTGAATGGGTAGGCCTTGGCTTATTACGGTCATTTTATTATTAGTAACAATGATTTGTGCCCCAAGAAGGTTACAAACATGTATCGCATCTTCAATATCATCTGAATGCAAAACATTTACTAAAGTAGACTCGCCTTTACAAAGCGAGGCAAAAAATAATCCACGAATACTTTGCGATTTAGAACTCGGTGGCGTTACTTGCCCACTTAAGGTTAAGGTTTTGTGTATGATTAGGTTCATAATTTTCAATTTTAAGTTAGAATAGGCAAAATTTTTGCAGTTTACATCCTGGTAAACTACCCTTACGGGTCGCTTTAGCGACAAAATTTCTGTTCCCGCAGAATTTTTTGACAATACCATATGAGAAAATACTATGACAGAACATCTTTTTACCTCCGAATCTGTTTCTGAAGGACATCCTGATAAAATTGCTGATCAGATTTCAGATGCCATTTTAGACGCGATTTTGCAGCAAGATCCGAAAGCACGGGTGGCGTGTGAAACATTTGTAAAAACTGGCATGGTGTTGGTGGGCGGTGAGATCACCACAGATGCATGGGTGGATGTTGATCATATTACCCGTGAAGTCATTAAAGAAATCGGTTACAACCATTCCGAGATGGGTTTTGACTGGTCATCTTGTGCTATTTTGACCGCGATAGGTAAACAGTCTGCCGATATTGCTATGGGCGTGGATGAAACGGTAAATCATGAACAGGGCGCTGGTGATCAAGGATTAATGTTTGGTTATGCAAGCGATGAAACCGATGTATTGATGCCAGCACCTATTACCTATGCGCACCGATTAGTAAAACGTCAAGCAGAGTTACGTAAGTCAAAACGGCTTCCCTGGTTGAGACCAGATGCAAAAAGTCAAATTACTCTGCGTTATCAAAACAATAGGCCGGTGAGTGTAGATGCTGTGGTGTTATCCACCCAGCACGACCCAGATATTCGTCAGAGCGATTTGGTTGAAAGTGTACGCGAAGAAATTATTAAACCTGTATTGCCACAAGAATGGATCGACAAAAATACTAAATTTTTTATTAATCCTACCGGCCGGTTTGTAATTGGTGGCCCATTAGGAGATTGTGGTTTAACTGGGCGAAAAATTATTGTAGATACTTATGGTGGTATGGCCAGACATGGGGGTGGGTGTTTTTCTGGTAAGGATCCAACTAAGGTTGACCGTTCGGCAGCTTATGCAAGTCGTTACGTAGCTAAAAATATTGTTGCTGCTGGGTTGGCGCAAAGATGCGAAGTACAAATTTCTTATGCGATTGGCGTTGCAGAACCTATCTCTATTAGCGTTGAAACATTTGGTACGGGCAAAATTGGTCAAGACCGGATCATTCAACTTGTGCGTGAATTTTTTGATTTACGCCCTCGAGGCCTAATCAAAATGTTAAATTTAGAGCGTCCTATTTATAAGGCGACAGCAGCATATGGTCATTTTGGCCGTACTGAGCCTGAATTTAGCTGGGAACAGACTGACAAAGCAGCACAATTACGCGATGCAGCTGGTATTTCTTAACGTCGGCGGCTGCTCATGCACTGACATGACAGCCACATAGATATATAAAGCAGGTTTGCCGGGGGACCCGTTTATTTTTTCGATCCAAGCGCCGATAATTCTTTTGGTTTCTATCCAATCCCAAAAAGTAGGAATAAGCCCTCTGTTGACATATCCAACAAGCTTGTTGTTTACAGTAAGCTTTATAGCTCTTTCACTTGTGTTAGGTTCATGTTCTTCCTCTAAAAGACAAACAGGAGCGCCAAGCTTAATATCCTGGTCTTCCAAGCCTTGGATGTTGTATTTAAAGCCAGCAACCTCTAAAACTAGTTCACACTTTTCATCTACACTGTTAAAAGGATGAATTACAGAAAAATCGTCAAATGGTAATTTTGCCCCTGAATAACCGAGCAATGCAAAATCACTTAATTGGGCGTCGGGTTTAATTCTCAACGCTTCTAAATATTCTGGAAAATCCCCTCTCGTTTTTGGGGGTAATCGCCGCATAAATGCATCTAATACGTTATGATGAATTTTATTGAGTTCTCGAAATGCGGGATAGAACTCAAAACCCTTTTTTTTTGCTCGCTTAAAATCTGCAGTATCAACCAAATACGTCAGTGTAATTTCTTCACCATGACGATTAAATTCCCCTACGATATAACGAGTGCGATCTCTAGGCGATTGCCAAGCCAGTAGAAGCTTTGTTGGTTCTATAATATGTTCGATGAAATGCATAGTTACTTCTCTAGTTTACTGAGTAGTCTTTGATGTCGAAATTCTAGTAATTTTAACATAAAACTTGCTCTTTCCTTGCTTAATTGAACAGGAGCTTTAAATTTAACAAGGTAGTCTAATATGTCTTTAAAAATTTCATAATTTACTTTTTTTAAAGCATTTACCATTACTAGGCGTGTTTCCGGGTATTTATCAATAAGCTTTTGGAGTAATTCACAGTGCCCCTTAGTTTTGTCATCAAGACTCCATGTCATATGGTGTGTGCCTTTTGAGATATATCTTTCAGTGTGGCGATTTGCTTCAAATAAGTAAAACTTTTTAGAAAGAATTTCATGTCCCATACTTGTGCCATTGTCAAATACAGGTGTAATACGCAGCTCACTATTCTTAACAATACCCCAATTATCTTGATGCCGATCCGTATTCCCAATAAGAGCGTCGAATACCAATGTTTTTGCCCAAAATATTTTCCAATCATTTTTAATTTGAAAATTTTCTTGAAGATCGTTGAATATTTTTATAACCGTTTCAAAATTATGTTGCGTGCCTTTTTTTCTGTCAAAATTTTCAATATATCGTTGGCAATAGTCGCCGCCCGCTATGTATTTTTCCTTACTTGATTTAAGAAATGACTCTGTTAGTGCGCCAGATTGGCCTTTCTTGCTATCGTAAGCGACAAAAGCAGGAGGAACTTCTGTTTCCATTTTAAGGCTTAAATAGTAGGCAAAAATTTCTACCCAAAATTGTTCTGGGTATTTTGGAGAAGATAATTTAAAAAAATACTGGTGTTTCTCTTTTAAAAAGCCGCAAGGGGCAGGGGAAGGACAATATAGAAGTGTTTTATCACGCGCTCCTTCTGGATACTGACTAAATTCTTCATGCCTTTGCCAGTCTGCTATATCTATAACTTGATCTAAAAGCTGAATTACATTCATTAGGACACATTAGTGTATTAATAATTTTAAGTATCGATTTCATTTTACCATATAGATTTTTTAAATGGATTTATTTTCTACCTAAACGCTTACGGTATTGCTAGTTTTCAGCTATACTTTGCGAAATTTTGACATATGCCAATAAGTAGCCGAGGGAAAAATGATAACATCAAAAAACGACTATAAAGTTGCAGATATTAATCTTGCCGAATGGGGTCGTAAAGAAATTGCAATTGCTGAAACAGAAATGCCGGGGTTAATGGCGCTTCGTCAAGAATATGCCAAGCAAAAACCCTTGCGGGCGCACGAATTGCTGGTTGTTTGCATATGACGATTCAAACAGCGGTTTTGATCGAAACATTAATTGCATTAGGTGCAGAAGTTCGTTGGTCTTCTTGTAATATTTTTTCAACCCAAGATCATGCAGCGGCGGCAATAGCGGCAGCGGATATTCCAGTATTTGCTTGGAAAGGTGAAACTGAAGAAGAATATTGGTGGTGTATTGAACAAACTATTGAAGGCCAAGATGGCTGGCGTCCTAATTTGATTGTTAGATGATGGTGGTGATTTGACTTATCTTATGCACGAAAAATATCCAGAGCTATTAAAAAAGTTAAAGGTGTTTCTGAAGAAACCACGACAGGCGTTCATCGTCTATATGAAATGCATGCAAAAGGCACATTGAAAACGCCAGCAATTAATGTGAATGATGCGGTAACCAAATCAAAATTTGATAATTTATATGGTTGTCGTGAATCGTTGATTGATGGCATCAAGCGTGCAACTGATGTCATGATTGCTGGAAAAATTGTGGTTGTGCTTGGTTATGGTGATGTAGGTAAAGGCTGTGCACAAGCATTACGCGGCTTTGGTGCTACTGTTTGGGTAACTGAAATTGATCCTATTTGTGCTTTGCAAGCAGCGATGGAAGGTTATCGAGTGGTGACTATGGATGATGCTGCGTCGCTTGGTGATATTTTTGTCACTGCAACAGGCAATATTGATGTGATTACTCATGAACATATGATGAGAATGAAAAATCAAGCAATTGTTTGTAATATTGGCCATTTTGATTCTGAAATTGATATTGCTTCTTTAAGACAATATCGTTGGGAAAATATTAAGCCTCAAGTTGATCATGTTATTTTTCCTGATGGTAAACGTTTAATCTTATTAGCAGAAGGCCGTTTAGTGAATTTAGGTTGTGCAACTGGGCATCCTAGTTTTGTGATGTCGACTTCATTTACGAACCAAGTGCTTGCACAACTTGATCTTTGGCAAAGAAGCGAGCCCTACCCTATTGGTGTTTATACCTTGTCGAAAAAGCTTGATGAAAAAGTAGCAAGCTTGCATCTTGCAAAGTTAGGAGCGAAGCTTACTAAAATGACAGCAAAGCAAGCAGAATATCTTAATTTACCAATGGATGGGCCATATAAACCCGAGCATTATAGGTATTGAGGTAAAAGTGGCATACCAAGTTCTTGCGCGCAAATGGCGTCCTCGAAATTTTCAGCAAATGGTGGGACAAGAGCATGTATTGCAAGCGTTAAGCAATGCGCTTTCCCATAATCGGTTGCATCATGCTTATTTATTTACTGGCACGCGTGGTGTAGGCAAAACAACTATCGCGCGTATTTTTGCTAAAAGTTTAAACTGTGAAACTGGGGTGACAGCAACACCTTGTGGTCAGTGCGCCATTTGTCGTCAAATTGATAATGGAAACTTTGTTGATTTAATTGAAATTGATGCAGCTTCACGCACTAAAGTTGAAGATACACGGGAGCTGTTAGATAGCGTGCAATATGTTCCTCATTTAGGCCGTTATAAAGTTTATGTAATTGATGAAGTGCATATGCTCTCCGGGCATAGTTTTAATGCATTATTAAAGACGCTCGAAGAACCACCGCAGCATACTAAATTTTTATTAGCAACCACTGATCCACAAAAAATACCGGTAACTGTTTTGTCGCGTTGTTTACAATTTCATCTTAAACATTTATCAGCAGGGCAAATAGCACATCATCTATCACATATTTTAGCCGAAGAAAAAATAATTCATGAATCTTCGGCATTAAAACAAATTGCTAAAGCAGCACACGGCAGCATGCGTGACGCATTAAGTTTACTTGATCAAGCAATTGCATTTAGTAATCACGAAATTACTTTAGCGAAAACGGATGCACTTTTAGGGTCTATTCAAACTGTTTATCTTTATCGATTGATGGATGCAATTTGTGCCAAAGATAGCCAACAAGTTTTTGCTGCTATTTTGGAAATTGCTGAACATACTAGTGATTTTATCCAGGTATTGGCGGAGTTATTATTAATATTTCATCAAATGGCAATTGTTCAATTGATTGCAGATGCACCAGTAGATTTTGCTGATATTGAAAAATTAAGAGAGTGGACAAAACAATTAACCACAGAAGAAGTTCAATTATTTTATCAAATTGCTTTAATGGGTCGACGTGATTTACCATTAGCGCCATCACCACAAACAGGGTTTGAAATGGTGTTATTGCGGATGCTATTTTTTTCTCCTAATGAAAATTTTTTAACTGTGCCACTAGGGCCGTCCGATGCTAAAAGCCCTGTCGTTCCCGCGAAGGCGGGGACCCATTTTTCAGGATTGAACGATACATTTCCATCCATCGATGTAGACTCAACCATAGATTCCCGCCTCCGCGGGAATGACAAATTGTTAGCATCGGACAATCCTGCTGTGCCACAGTCTGAATTAAAACAACAGCATAATTCATGGGCAGAAGTTTTAGCACAGATCAATTTAACGGGTATCACTAAGACTCTGGCTTCTTATTGTGTATTGAAAGAGATAACTGACACACATATTTACTTGCTGCTTGATAAAAGTCAGGCTATTTTATTGAATGAAAAACAGCGTGAACGCCTTGAGCAAGCGTTAACAAATTTTTATGGTATTTCCCGTAAGCTGGAAATTAGTATTGGCAGTAGCGAGACATTGCCTCCAGCAGTCATGCAAAAGGAGCAAGAGGAGCAACGGCAGCGAGAGGTTTTAAAAAATATCGAGCATAACAGCCAAGTGCAAAATATTTTGCAGACCTTTGATGCCAAACTGTCGTCTGAAAATGTTAAAATTCTTACTTAAGAGAGGAGCCTATGATAGATTTAAAAAATATTGGCCAGTTCATGGCGCAAGCTAAAAAAATGCAGGAACAGTTAAAAGAAAATCAAGAAGCATTAGCTAAAAAAACAGTTATTGGAACTTCTGGTGGAGGAATGGTAACTATTGAAGCAACTTGCCGTTATCAATTCATTAAGGTTACTTTAGATCCAGCATTTTCTAATGAAGAAATACCAATTCAAGAAGATTTAATTAAAGCAGCATTAAATGATGCTACTCGTAAAATTGAAGCGTTACTGCAAAGCAGTATGTCTGATATTACTTCACAGCTAGCTCTGCCTGATGATTTTTTGAAAGATAGAGAAGAATAAGAGTTAAGTGTGATTGCTGCCAGTCCTTTAATTGAAAGCTTAGTAGAAGCCTTTCGTTGTTTGCCAGGCGTTGGTGTTAAAACAGGCCAGCGCATGGCGTTCTATTTGTTATCACGCGCACGTGATAATGGTCTTAAATTAGCTAAAGTGCTTGAACAAACTATGCGCGAAATAGGGCATTGCAATTTTTGCAGAACATTTTGTGAAGAAGAAGTCTGCTCTATTTGTTTAAGTAAACAGCGTGATCCTAGTGTAATTTGTATAGTTGAAACGCCTGCTGATGTCATGGCGATTGAACAAACTGGCATTTACCGTGGGCGCTATTTTGTTTTAATGGGGCATTTGTCACCTTTGGATGGTATAGGTCCACATGAATTGGGGATACAGCATTTTGTTGAGCGATTAAGGAATGAATCGATTCAAGAAATAGTTATTGCTACTAATCCGACAATTGAAGGTGAAGCAACAGCGCATTATATTGCTGACCTGGTTAAATCACATGCTATTTCAGTGACCCGTATTGCTCATGGTGTACCTTTGGGTGGTGAGCTAGAATCCATTGATGGTAATACTTTAGCTCGCGCGTTTTCTGGGCGGGTGATGATTAGTTTAGATAATGATGAGTGAAGGTCAAAAATAGCTGGCTTAAGGTGTGGGAAGCATTTTTAGCAGTTTACCTCCTGTAAACCGCCCTTCGGGTCGCTGCGCGACAAAATTCCGTTCCCGCAGAATTTTTCTGGATTGCCACGCGCATCCTGCGCTCGCAATGACGGCCTCACGGGTAGCATTGAACAGCCCTGCCTTGTAATGGTGATTTCGCGGGATAGGTGGGTTTGTACCATAGTCTATAATCTAGAAATGGAATTTATTAATTACAGGAAATTAGTAAACAAGGAGGTAAATTATGAGTGGTGTTTTTCAAAAATCTAGTTTGAAAGATTGGTGGCAAAAAAGAGCATTCTGCCTGGAAGGTATGTGGATATTTAATATTTTTTATATTTGTTTTTATATTTGTTTTTTTAGTTTTCAGGGGATAATTGAAAGTTCTATAGGTAATAAAGTTGCTCACATTATTCCTCATATCAAACTTCCTAATCAAAAATCTATAAATGAAACAGACGCGCTTTTCTACTGTTTAACAGCTATTGCGACTCTGGCAATAGTTATTGTTGCATATACTCAAATCAGAAAACTTCGTGAAAATAGTGAGTCTGAATTTCTATTACGCATTGATGAAAGGTGGACTAGTAAAGAAATTTTGTTTGCAAGGACTATCATTCATGAAATTTATTTGACTGTTTGTAATGAAAGAAAACTAAGTACAGACTCTATGATTCAAAGGGAAATAGGTAAAAGAATAAAAAAAATGTCTGAAACAATCGAAGAAAAAAGGCGATTTATGCTTGTGCTAAATCTTCTGGATTTTTTGGAAACAATTGGATATTTGCATAAAGAAGAAAATATCAAAACACCTAGACTGCAAGCGTTGTTAGGTGAATCACTTATTTTTCATTACAATGTTTTTAGGCCTTATATCAGGCACAAGCGTCGTAAACATGGTAGCAAAAATTTTTATAAAGCATTTGAAAATTTATATAACGATCTAACAAATGATAAATAAGGTTAGGAATTTTTTGTTTTCAAAACAAGGATTAAGAGCTACTGATTCATCATAATTAACAATTCAGTAAACTCATCCGGATCAAGCGGAGTACTAAAGTAATAACCTTGAACCATGTCACAACCGTGATTAATTAAAAATTTCACTTGTTCTTTAGTTTCTACCCCTTCGGCGAGTACGGGGATATTCATTTTTTTTGCTAAGGCAATCGTATTTGCCATAATTAGTTCACTTTTTTTGTGGCCATAAAGGTCTTGCACAAAAGTTTTGTCGATTTTTAATTTATCAAAATTAAAGGTTTTAAGATTTTTTAATCCAGAGTAACCAGTGCCAAAATCGTCCATTGATAGTTTTAGTCCTATCTCTTTAAGCTGTTTAATAATAGGAATAACCTCTTCTTTGAAAGCTTCCGTTTCAGTTAATTCAAGTTCCACATATTCAGGCATTAGATTAACTTCTGCTAATATATTGATGATAACTTGTACAATATTTTTCTGCTGTAGCTGTTTTGCGGATAAATTAATTGCAGTTTTTAATGTGGCAAATCCTTTTTCATGCCAAACTTTAAGTTGTGCACAAGCATTGCGTAAAATCCATTCTCCAAGCGGTATAATCATTCCGTTGGCTTCTGCGATAGGAATAAACTCGGTTGGAGAGACTAATCCTAATATAGGGTTTTTCCAGTAGGCTAATGCTTCCATCCCACAGATTTTACCCGTGGTTAATTCAATAAAAGGCTGATAACGTAGTTGAGTTCATTGTTTTTTATTGCAACATATAAGTGGTTTTCTATTTCTATTTGCCTAAAAGCTCTTTGGTTAATTTTCTCTTTATAAATCTCTATTTTATTGCCCCCCGATTGTTTAGCATGCAACCTAGCAGCATCTGCATTCATCAGTAATGTTTTAAATTCTTGTCCATGCTGCGGATATAAACTGATTCCCCATACTAACGGTTAATTTAAGTGGTTGTTTTTCAAAATTAATAGGCTCATCTAGGACGCGAAAAAAATTTTCTGCCAAGCCTTCAAGTGTTTCCGGATTAATAATTGGCGCTATTAAAATAATAAATTCATCAGTACGAAAAAAGTCAACGTTATGTTCAGAAAAAATTAAATGATTTTTTTTGGCTTGGTTAAAAGTTTTTTTAAATCTGTTGGCAACTGTTTGGATAACAAAAACGCTTGCTTGATGCCCAAGCCCATTACTAATTTTTTCTATCTCATTCAATGAAAAATAGATGACGGCAAACATGGAATGAGATTGATTGGCAGTTTTTATCGCAATATTCAAGCGTTTTTTTAATAAAAGGTAATTTGGGAGATCGGTAAATAAATCATGGGTTGCTTGGTGTTTAGCTAGCGCCAGTGATTTTTTTAATTGACTATAGCGGGTTTTAAGCTTTTTTATAGCCTTAAGGGCAGAATTAAGCGCTTGCTCTGTTTCTTTTGTTTGTTTCGGCATGGTTGTCTAATTTCATTTATTACTCTTTTAAATATAGGTCATTTTTGCGCCTATTTGATAAGTGGAAGGTACATCTAAATTAGTCTATAAATAAAAGGAGAGCGGGCTTGGTTTCACTACAATGGGGTATGAAATATCCGGGCTAGTGTAGATTGAACTACATGAGATGTAACATGAATATAAAATATTGTTTTTTTAAGTTACTTGCCTTTATTTTTGAGCTAATCAAATGGTTTTTTATTGCAATTATTTGTATTGTGATCACCGGTATATTGCTTAGACAAATGAGAGAAACCGGCCATTTTCATTATGTTAAATATATTATTGCGGCTGATGCAGAAGTTAATAATTTTGTTCGTTACTATGTGCCAACTGACTTTGGTGGTAGAGATATTTCTCATGTTATAACCTTGGTAGCCGCATTCATTTTCATGACGATCGCAAGTAATTTTGAATATGGCTACGATTATAAAGCGCGTTTTCACAAGTTGACTATTAGAGATAAAAAACTAGATAAGTTAAGAGAAACTAAAGTAGGTGCACTAAAACTTGCTAAGCTCGATGAGAAAATGCAAAAAATTCAAACCGCAAGCCGCAAAGATCGCGAAGCTTTGCTGCAAGAATTTGTCGCAATTAAAAAACAATTAGAAACCATGGGGCGTAACTTAGCATTTTTATCGGTTGATGTGGTTGATTCTACCGGCATGAAGCATGAGGAAGATCCTATTATCGTTGCGCACGACTTTGCTGAATATCGTAAATTTGCTGAAAGCAAATTAAATGCTTATGGTTGTATTAAGTCAACTTGGACGCCCGATGGGATTATGGCCTGTTTCAATACGGTTGAAGAGGCGGTAAAAACTGCTCAAGCAATGATTAATGGGTTGGCAGAGTTTAATCAATCCGATAAAAAAGCTATGAAGCGTGATTTTGCTATTCGCTGTGGAGTTAATGCAGGGTATTTATTATTTGATGACACCTTGCCGCTAGAAGAAATCAGTGATCGGGTGATTGATATTGCAGGGCACATGCAAAAACACGCAAAACCTAATAGCATTTTTTTAGCAAAAAGCATTGTTAAACCGATTCAATCACCTGATAAATTTAATAGTGTTTCAGAGGTGGTTGATGATTTGGATGTATGTGAATGGGAGCCAGGCTCTAATAAGATAAGTGAATCATAATTTACTGCAAAAAAATGAGCACAGTTAAGAAATTAGGGTAAATTTATGGTAAAATTCTGAGAATAATTGGATTTAAAGTTATAAAAGAATGATGATTGTATGTTAGATAAAATCACTATACCTTCCCTAAGCAACTATTATACGCGCCTGCGCTTGCAGGATGAAAATACACCTATTCCTGAGGTGTTAAAATCATTTTTTGCAATGACCTTTGAGAATAACTACAAATATGAAATAACAGGCCAAAAAGAGTTATCTGGCGACGAAGGTCAAGAAGTAATAGTTAAAGTTAAAAAATCTGATATTGGAATTGATGGACATATTGGTACGGTGACATTGCAATTTTCTAAAAACACAGTATCGATGGTTTCCAGCAGTAACTCGGTAGTTTCAACCATAATGGTTAACAGTAATTCTCCAGAGGTTTCTCGGCAAATAGCAGCAGATGATGCTTTTTTAAGATTGGGCCATAGCGTTGAATGTTTTGGGGAGGCATGGAAATCATCAGGAAAAAGAGCACCAAAAAGTGAAGCAGCGCTGCTTGCAATGAGTTTTTTTGGCATTATTACTGAAACAACAGTTTCCCAGCATGAGTTAGTTGATTTAATTTACTATGTATTACCACTGGTCGAGCCACAGGAAGAATCTTGGCGTTGGGTGGAAGATAATCCGGAATGGAAAAATCGCTCCAACATTATAAATCTGCTTACTAACTATATTTCAACAAGCAATATTAGCCGACAAGATATTAGCAATATGCGCGATGCAGCTAGCATGTTGGAAGGCGCTAACGCTAATACTTTCAGAAAGTTATCAGTAGCAGGGGTAGTGATTAGTCCGTTACTGATTGCGGGCGCTGTGGCTGGTCTGTTCGCATTGAATACTATATTTCCACTCTTTGGAATAATAGCTGCCATTATTATATTTTTGTCGGTAGCAGCTTTTGTAGTGGGGGCTTCATATTTGGCTAGGTATAGTTCTAGTCAAAAACCAGATTTTCCATCAAGCGCGGTACTTTTTTTAGCGGATAAAATTGAAGAGACATTGCCGCAGGAGGATCATCCTCCTCCTACCATTGGGGTTTCTAGTAGTCCACCTGCTACTTCAGAGCAAACAGTATCGTCTTTGCAACAACCCCATCAATCGCCCTTATTACAAACTGAGGTTAAAGCTAAGCCAGATCTTAAGCAGTTATTCGCAGAATTATGCGAGGAAACGCTTAAACCAGCATTGGAAGGAATTTATGGAAAAAATAATATTGATCAAAAAGTTTATGTGAACTTACAGGCAGGATTAGGCGTTCAATTTAATCAAAATCCAGATGTACCTGAATTAAAAAATAGCATTGAACAAGCAGCGCTGATTCTTGATAAAAATGATAGATTGACTGAATTATATAGAGTTTGTGACGTACAAAAACCGCAAACACTTCAACCGTTTTAGTATCTCATTGCATAATCTACGTCACGTCGTCCTCGCGCGAGATTGCCCAAAATAGGAAAAGAAGTACTGAACTTTCGCAATCGAGTCGCGAGGATCCAGATAAGATAATGAAAGAATTCTCTGATTATCGCGCCTGGATCCCTGGTCTTCGGCCATGAAAACGCCTATCTCCTCTCACTATCACGAATGGCCTTCGCCAGGGACGACGTGACGTAAGATTATGCGTCGATACCTCAGCCCTCCTGCGGGAGGCGAAGTTGTGTTACTTCCTCACAAGCTCCCTCAACTGATATAAAAATTCCAACGCCTGTCTTGGATTTAGCTCGTCAGGATTAAGCGATTCTAACAAAGCCAAAGCAGGTGATGTTTGTATTTGAGTAAAAAGATCCTGTTGTTTTGGTGTTGAAGTAACCGTTGCTGCACTTATTGTGGTCTGCTGTTCAAGCTGGATTAATCTAAGTTTAGCATTAGCGATAACCTCTTTTGGAATACCTGCTAACGCCGCAACTTTAAGGCCATAACTTTGATTAGTTGGGCCTTCTTTTACCGCATGTAAAAACACCAAATGATCTTCATATTCCACTGCATCGAGATGAACATTTTTAATTGCATCGATCGTTGCAGCAAGTTGAGTGAGTTCAAAATAGTGGGTAGCAAATAATGTAAAGGCACGAAGCCGTTCGGCGAGATAAGTTGCGCATGACCAAGCTAAAGATAAGCCATCATAAGTACTGGTGCCACGACCAATTTCATCCATCAATACTAAACTGTTTTCGGTGGCATGATGTAAAATATTTGCAGTTTCCGTCATTTCTACCATAAAGGTAGAACGTCCACTGGCTAAATCATCTGCCGCGCCAATACGGGTAAAAATCCTATCAATTGGTCCAATAATGGCCGATTTGGCTGGTACAAAACTACCAGTATAAGCAAGTAGTACAATTAGCGCTGTTTGTCGCATATAAGTGGATTTACCACCCATATTAGGGCCAGTAATCATCAGCATGCGGCGCTGTTCATCAAGCTGTAAATCATTAGGAACAAAAGGCGTTGTTAATACTTGTTCGATAACTAGATGTCTACCCTGTTCAATCTGTATACCAGCACTTTTAGTCAAAGTAGGTGCGATTAAATCTAGCGTTTTTGCCCGCTCTGCCAAGCAAGCTAAAACATCGACCTCGGCAAGACTTTCAGCAACCACTTGTAGATTAACTAGATCAGCTAAAAGCGAGGTAAGTAACTCTTCATATAAAGCTTTTTCTAGTGCTAATGCACGGCTTTTGCTACTCAATGCTTTATCTTCAAAGGTTTTTAATTCGGGAGTAATAAACCTTTCTGCGCCTTTAAGCGTTTGGCGGCGAATATATTCAGTAGGGGCGAGATGTGCTTGTCCACGACTGATTTCAATGTAGTAACCATGAACCCGATTGTAGCCAACTTTTAAGGTTGAAATGCCAGTACGTTGCCGTTCCCGTAATTCAAGATCTACTAAATATTGGCCAGCATGTTCACTCAACGCGCGTAGTTCATCGAGCTCTTGGTTATATCCAAGTGCAATAACACCACCATCACGAATCAAGGCTGGAGGATGTTCAATAATAGCTTGTTCTAGCTCTGTTAACAGAGTGGGAAATTCATGCAATTTTTGACATAAAGTTTGCAATAATGCTGCATCAATATTAGATAGTTGTTGTTTTAGTAAAGGGATTTTTGCCAGTGCTTTACGCAGATTGCACTAAATCACGTGGGCGCGCAGATTTTAATGCCACGCGCGCTAAAATGCGTTCAATATCACCAATTCCCTGTAAATGTGTTCGAATGGTCTCAAAACCATAGGATGAAATAAGCGCTTGGATTGCTTGTTGACGTGAGATTAATACAACCTGATCTCTTAACGGACGCAATAACCATCTTCTTAACAAACGACTGCCCATCGGTGTTGCGGTTTTATCTAATACTGCTGCAACCGTATTTTGTTGGCCACCCGCTAAATTTTGCACTAGTTCCAAATTTTTTCTGGTAGCGCTATCTAGAATAACACTTGCTTCACGATATTCAGCCGATAAACTGCGAATATGCGGTAATGCAGTGCATTGAGTATGTTGTGCGTAATGCAAAAGACAACCTGCAGCACAAAGTGCAGTGGGCATTTCTTCTACCCCAAAGCCACTTAAATCATGTGTTTTGAATTGAGTAGTGAGTAATTGTTTAGCAGTATTAAATTCAAATTCCCAAGGTGATCTTAACCGGATACCATGATGATTTTTTAATAATTCTCTTAATGGGCTAGTTTCATTAATCAGCAATTCTGCCGGATTTATGCGCGCAATTTCGCTAAGTAACCCTTCGGTGTCATTCACTTCAACCACAAAAAAACGGCCACTAGTAATATCTAAAATAGCCAAGCCATAACTGTGATTCATTTGATGAATCGCCATTAAAAAATTATCTGCATGTTCATCTAACAATGCTTCATCACTCACTGTTCCTGGCGTGACGATTCTAACCACTTTGCGCTCAACTGGGCCTTTGCCTGTTGGATCGCCAATTTGTTCGCAAATAGCAACGGATTCCCCTAGTTTGAGTAATTTCGCGAGGTAAGGTTCAGCAGCGTGATAGGGAATACCGGCCATAGGAATAGCTTCCCCAGCAGATTGACCACGTTTGGTTAGCGTTAGATCGAGTAATTTTGCAATTTTATTTGCATCTTCATAGAACAATTCATAAAAATCACCCATCCGATAAAACAACAATTTATCTTGATGCTCTGCTTTGATCCTTAGATATTGCTGCATCATTGGGGTGTGTTGGGTCAGCATGAGTTCGGTCATAATGATCTCGGTTATTTTTTACTTTCGCTATTATAAACTCACCTTACGCAGATTGAATAAAAACGGGATAATAGAGTGCGTTATTCATTTAAAAAAATCTGTCATGCCAGTGAAGGCTGGCATGACAAATGTGCTATAGAATAACCAGTTACGGCAAGTATTGGTTTACTACTGCGTAAGGTGAGTGATAATTTTTATTTAATTATACTAAAATAAACCCGTTCGGGACCTTTTTGACAATTTTCCCTCTAATTTGAAATTAAAAATCCCGAACGGGTTCTTTTTAATGGAACTTAGTATATAATAATATAAAAAATCCCGTACAGGATGACTATAATGGTTTTAACGGCTAAAGAATTTGGCAATATGATTAAAAAAGCTCGTAAGCAGCTTAAATTATCACAGATGGAGCTGGCAGCAGCTTGTGGAGTAGGAACACGATTTGTTAGAGAACTAGAAAAAGGTAAACCCACCTGCGAGCTTGAAAAAGCTTTATTAGTTGCAAGGATGTTAGGAATTAAATTAACCATGTCACCATAAATGAAAAATTCACAGCTTTCTGTTCGATTATACGGCGATGCTATAGGGGTTCTTGAGCAAGCATCTCATGGAAAGATGGTATTTTCTTATAATGACTCAGTATCTCAATCACTTTCTTTAGGTATGCCGCTTAGTCAACAAGTTTATCATACAGTGGAATGCGAAGCTTTTTTTGGTGGGCTTTTGCCTGAAAACGAAGAGGTAAAAAAGCTGATTGGTAAGCGCTATGGTGTAAGTTATAACAATAGCTTTGCTCTGTTAAAAGCTATAGGTCATGATTGTGCTGGTGCTATTTCTTTTCATGAAATGGATGAGCCTATTTTACCGCAACGGCTTTTTCCCTTAACTGGTGAAGTTATAAGTGAAAAGGATCTTTATACTCATATTCGTGCTTTACCAAGGCATCCTTTGTTTTTAGGTCTCAATGATTTAAGACTATCACTTGCTGGAGTATATGACAAAGCAGCTGTTTGTCTCATTAATGGCGAAATTGCTATTCCTACGGCTGGTTGTCCTACTACGCATATTTTAAAACCAGAAATATCCACATTAGAGAACATTGTTGAAAATGAATATTTTTGTTTGAAAATAGCTGCTCATATGGGCCTTAATGTGCCAACTGTTGAAATACGACATATAAAAGATATCTCCTTTTTATTAATAGAACGTTATGATAGGCAAATTCACGATCAGCAAATCGAACGCATTCATCAGGAAGATTTTTGTCAAGCGTTAGGCATTGTATCCAGTAGAAAATATCAAAATGAAGGTGGCCCTGGGTTCAAAGCAAGCTTTGAACTGTTAGAGAATACTCTACGACCAGCTATCGATCGTAATAAGCTAGCATCTGCGCTGGTGTTCAATTTTCTAATCGGCAATATGGATGCGCATGCGAAAAATTTTTCTCTACTACATCAAAGTGCCTCAGTTGTTCAGATAGCGCCTTTTTACGATATAGTTTGTACGCGCGCGTATCCTGAATTTACTAATAAAATGGCGATGAGAATTGGTAGCCAATACGAAGAAGATAAAGTGTTGCCGCGCCATTTGGAACAACTGTGCAAAGATATCCAGTATTCTTATCCAGCATTAAAACAGTTAATTAGGAAACAAGCGGATTTAATTCTTGCGGCAGTAGAAATTGAGAAAAATCAGTTGGCACAAATACAACACAAAAAACCTATTATCGATAAAATAATTTTAGGAATCGAAAAACGTATCACCAAAACAATTAAACGATTTGAAAGTTCATGACCAATACGCAACTATTAAAAAAAATTGCTCATTATTTACACTCATCTGAAATGATGGTGGCGGTGGCGGAGTCTTGTACCGGCGGATTGTTGGCTGCCTCGTTAACTAAATTGTCTGGGAGTTCAACTTGGTTTGATCGGGGATTTGTTACCTATTCAAATGCTGCTAAAAAAGAATTATTAGGTGTTACCGAGCAAACGTTAGCGTTTTATGGCGCAGTAAGTGCGCAAACTGCACAAGCTATGGCAAAAGGAGCTTTAAAACATAGTCAGGCAGGAATAGCTGTGGCGATTACTGGAATTGCAGGCCCATTAGGCGGTAGTGCCGAAAAGCCAGTGGGAACAGTCTGGCTTGGATTGGCAGACAAAAATGGGATATCTAAGAGCTATTTACAGATATTTGATGGATCGCGTGCAATGGTTCGTAAAAAAGCAGTTCATTTTGCGTTGGAATTGTTGCATGACTATTTTTTAAAGGAAAAAAAATGAACAAAAATTTATGGATATTATTGGGCCTGTTTATGCTAATGACCCCTTTATTAGTAGCTGCATACGATATACCAGTGTATACCGAGGCAAATCGGCAAATTGTACAAAACGCAAATCAGGCTGAATTTACTATCCGATTAGATTCAAATCCTTCGACTGGGTATTCATGGTTTTTAAAACCGTGTGATCCTAACTATATTAAAGTTGTTCAGCATCAATATATCGCTAATACTAACAAGAGTTTAATAGGTGCTGGTGGTGTTGAAATGTGGAGGTTTCGACTTAGTAAAATGGCATTAACTACACCACATATATTTAATATTGAATTTGTATATGCTAGAGCCTGGGAAAACAAACCCGGGGTGAAAACGGTAGTTTTTCAAGTGGCGACACACTAAAAAGTTATGTTTTAATTGGCAAAAAACCGCAAATTGAAACATAAAGAGTATAATATGCTTATGAATACTTGGGTTAATGTTGCATTAGTTAGTGATTTCCCTCCAGGAACTTGGCAAGTAGTGGTTTTGGAGAACCAAACCATTTTAGTCGTCAATTGCTTCGGTGAATTTTTTGCGATTGAAGATGTGTGCACGCATGATGGTGGAATTCTGTCAGATGGTGAGCTAAAGGGAGATGAATTTGTTTGCCCGCGACATGGTGCGAGATTTTGTGTGAAAACGGGAGCTGTAACTGCACCGCCAGCTTATGAGCCTGTGCGAACGTTCCCGGTTAGAATTGAGAATAATATGGTTCAGGTTATGCCCTTGACATAGAGCTAACCTATTGATTCAATGTTGAATAAAAAGCTAACAGGTTATTTTACCATCATGCGCTTTAAGCTATCTTATTTATTATTAATTGTGGTGAGTTTGGCGGGGTGTTGCTCTGCGTCAGTAAAAACATGTTGTGAAAGTATTGAGCCACAAGATACAGCAACTGTTCAGCTTGCAGAGGCTGCTTCATCTATTAGCCGGTCTTTAACCGAACTTTCTGCAATACAGCAGGCGAATACGCCAACGCCATGCGTTTGCTTACCTGTCACTAGAACTTGTGAGATGGCAAATTTGGTTTCTATTGATTGGGCAGGTCCGGTAGGTCCCTTGGTTGATCGCATTGGTTGTATGACGCATTATCGAGTGCGAAAGCTAGGTGTTCCTCCTGCTATCCCAATTATTGTGTCAATTAATGCACGTAATACTCCATTAGCAGATATTGTTAGAGACGTTGGATTTCAGTGTGGCACAAGAGCATGCATTGTTATTTATTCAGATAAACGAATTATTGAATTGCGCTATTTGCGAGGCTGCTGTTTATGAGGCGCTTTGTTGCCTTTTTTTTTCTCTGTTTGCTCATAACGGCCTGTTCTACCACAGGACCTAAACGTTGTGCCAATCCTATTCCCAGCTCGGATTATGTAGCAGTAGCTCCTAGATTAGATTGCATTCAATCATTAAAAGATTTAACCGCAGGGTCAACTCGATCTAACTGTGAAGAAGTTAGCAGCATTCGTTATCAGGCATTGCAAGATACAGCGTTAAGTTTAGGGGCGCAGGCGGGGCTTGCAGCAAGGGCTAAGGTTATTAATTGCCAACTTGAAAGAAATGCTAAATATTTAAATCAAGTGTTCAATTTTCAATTGCTTTTACTACCTTGTAGTATCTTACCTCCCGTATTGGTCGAAGGTCGCCAAACATTGAATTTGGCAGACACTACGACGATTAGAATTGCTGATAGGATGTATCTTATTGTCCAACAAGCAAGGTTTGTAACTGCTCCACCTCATTGGCGCGAATATCTTTTTCTTGATTTTACTGAGCCAGAATTACCGCAGCAAACGATGTTTCCTAAAAATGGCGCAGAAAGAAAAATATGGAATAAGTTTTTGGTGCAGGGTTGGAACGATGGTATTAATCAAGCTAATACTATTTACGCAGATAATTTAGCGCGGATAAAACGTGACTACACCGGAATGGTTCGTTATCGAAAACTCCTTGCTCAACGTATGGTGACAGCACCTTACGTGGCTAAGACCAATTTAGGTATTACTTGCGATGCTTCTGGTATGCGGATTAATGATCAAGTACTTCGTATTACTGCTTTGCCACAACTTTGTACCAATAGTAAAGACTGGAAACCGGCTATCTCTCAGGACAGAGGGTGTTGTGTCCCTGCTACTTGTCCTCCTTAAGGCTATGGATAAGCTATGAATGAAGAATACTTATTGCCAAATGAGCCATCGCGCTTTGATGCTAAAAAGATGAATGAAATGTTGGTGTACTGCCAACGTTTAGATGCATCAGATATTACGGTTCAAACAGATGAACCTATCTTTGCCGAAATTTATGGCCGACTTTATCCTATCACCAAGCGACGCCTCACTAACACCGAAGTGGGAGATATGCTGAATTCGATTTATGGCCCTAATGGAACTACACAAATTTTAAGTGGTTATGATGTTGATACACATTATGAAGTTAGGCCTAATCGAATCGAGCGTTTTCGTTATCGTGTTAATGGCACTGGATGTCAAGTATCAGGACACGATGGTATTCAAATTACGTTAAGAACGATTCCAACGACTCCGCCGCCGCTAGATGCGCTTAATCTCCCAAAGAATATTTTGGAAGCTATTGCTCCTCATCAGGGAGTTGTATATGTAACGGGCGCTACAGGTTCGGGAAAAAGTACTTTATTAGCATCAATTATTCGCGAATTAGCTGAGCAAGTAGATAGTCATCGTAAAATTTTGACTTATGAATCTCCAATTGAATTTGTTTTTGATTCTATAGAGAAACCTTCCTCCGTCGTGAGTCAGTCAGAAATTCCTCGGCATTTACCGTCTTTTGATATGGGAGTACGTAATGCATTGCGTCGAAAGCCGAGATTAATTTTGGTTGGTGAAGCGCGTGATCCAGAAACTATAAGTGCAGTTATTGAAGCCGCTTTGACTGGTCATCCGGTCTATACAACTTTGCATACTAATGGCGTAGCTGAAACGATGCGACGGTTGGTAACATCGTTTCCTGCTGGTGAACGTCATGGTCGAACTATTGATATTTTAGAAACTATTCGCTTAGTTATTTGGCAAAAGTTAGTGTCATCTGTTGATGGTAAGCGAGTTGCTTTGCGAGAATATCTTATTTTCGACGAGGAAATTCGTGATATTTTATTAGATGCAGATCCTGATAATGTAACGGCAGAGACACGCAAATTGGTGAAAGAAAGAGGACAAACTATGGAAGTCGATGCCAAAAAACATTTTGAAGAAGGAGTTATTTCTGAACGAGAATATAAAATGTTGGCGGCTGGATCTAAGAAAGCTGATCTTGATGCGGGGGTATGATTTTTTGATTACCCCTCACCCGTCTCGCTACGCTTGCCGACCTCTCCCACAAGGGAAGAGGCGAGAAGTATTTTTATTGATACAACGATCTTAAAGATTTATGAAACTCATCAAACCACGCTGGAGTTTAGCTGCGCATCTTCTACCTCCTATATTTTCAAGCTTAGCGCTAGTAGTTTTTTGGCCTGCGCATTTATTCTTATTTTTAATTGGGATAGCAATTTTTTCTACCATATTAAGTGTTTGGATAGGTATCAAAAATTCTTCTATACCCGTTGGACTTCAAGATGCGAAGTTAGACGCTTTGCCGCAAGAGGACAATAAAGCAAAAAGGACATTGAAGTGGTTGTTCGTTTTGTTTGGATTGATTTTTTTGCTGGGGGTTAGTTCAGTTTTTTTTGTTTTTTTAACTGCGGCAACTCAGCTTCCTCCAGAAAAATTGGTTTTTGGCGAGGTGACAAAAATTTGGCAGATTACTTTCTTAGTAGGAAGTTGTCTTTTAGCCGCACAAGTTATTGTTGCGGCTGTATCATCGAAAAAATTGCCTTACCTCAACAATGCTTTTTTAAAACAGAAAGAGCGGAGCAAACTTCAGCGACTTTTATTTGGTGAGCATGCTGAAACAACTGAAAAATTGTTAATTAGCAATCAAATTTTTATTCGATTTAGTGGTTTTACTACGATAGCTATTTCTTTAAGTGTAGTGATTTTGAGTATTGCGGAAGGTCTAGCACGCTGGCTGGGATTTGAAGTTCCTATAGGATTTCAGTTACAAACCATGATTTGCAGTACTTTAATTTATTTGCCTTTTATTACGAAACGTTGGCGTAAACGTCGTGGGATAAAATCAAAACGCAGTAGAGCATATCGACTTTTTAGGTTGGCTGTAGGGTTAATTATAGTAATTGTTTTATTAAGCCTGTTAACAAGACCGCTTACTGGAATGGTCGTTTCAGTGCAATTTCTAAGCTATGGACTAACAGTTTTTCAATGGGAATTATTTATTTTAGCATGGTGGGTGGGTATAACATCATTAATGTCGAGTCAGATTGTTCAGCTATCTGAACAAAAATCATTGGCAAAAATTTTGGTGGGGTTAATAGTTTCAATCAGTTGTACTTATGTGATTTTTTCAGGATTTTTAGCATATGGAGGCGAAGAGTATTTCTTGGCAGTAATTCGTCAGGGAATTTTAGCGCTTATCTTAACTGCGTTGCCTATAGGTGGTTTGATTCTGAATGTATTGCCGTTTCAAAAAATCGTAGAAAGTAGAACTAGTGTTGACCAGAGAAAACAATTTCGTGATAAAGAACATTTAACGCATTCATTGATGCAGGTAACAGCTATTACTTGCGCGCTTTATTGGATTAGTGGGCTATCAATTTTATTTATTCTGTTATTAATCGCCGCCATTCCTTGGTTAATGAGATTTTTGTTGGTTGAGCTGATGCAGTACCAATTTGATTTTGATTAATTATTTCTCTTCCACCGGCACACTATACCCACAACCTTTTTGCGGACAAGCCTTACTAGTTCCCTTAGTTTTAGTGACTTTTAATGTCAAAATTGGCCAATGACATTTAGGGCAAGGTTCGTTTAATGGTTCATTCCAAATCGCATATTTACATTTTGGATAAGTAGAGCATGAATAGAAATGAGTACCTCGACGCGAGCGCCGTTTGAGCAGAGAACCTTTTTTGCATTCTGGACAAACTACTCCGGTGTCAGCAGGTTTTTCGAGCGGTTCAATATGTTTGCAATTAGGATATTGGCTACAACCAATAAACTTTCCATAACGTCCGTGCTTAATGACTAATTCATTGCCGCAGAGTGGGCATGGATGATCAATAGATGCTTGCGGCGTGGCATTTTCCGCTGATTCTTCAGTTAAGCTTCGTGTGTAGTGACATTCTGGATAACCGGTGCAACCGATAAATCGACCGCTGCGACCTAAGCGAATGGACAATGGCTGGCCACATTCAGGGCATTTTTCATCAATGGTTTCTTGGGTAACGTCTTTGCGTTGAACGTTTTCTTCAACGTCATCGACTCTATCTTTAAATGGATCCCAAAAATCACTTAATAGTGGGATCCATTCTTTTTCGCCACGTGAAACAGCATCTAATTCATCTTCAAGTTTGGCAGTAAAATCATAATCGACATATTGGGTAAAGTATTGAGTTAAAAAACGATTGACGATTCGTCCTACATCTGTAGGAGAGAACCTTTTTTGTTCTAAAATAACGTAATTTCTTTGTAATAATGTAGCGATAATAGCGGCGTAGGTTGAAGGTCTGCCGATACCATATTCTTCTAAAGTTTTCACTAAGCTTGCTTCAGTGTAACGCGGAGGTGGTTCAGTAAAGTGTTGTAAACAAGAAATTTCTTTTAGTGCAACCCGATCGCCTATTGCCATTGGTGGTAAGATGCGATGCTCTTCATCATCTTTTTTGCGATCGTCAATGCTTTCTTGATAAACCTGCATAAACCCTGGATTGGCAACGGTCGATCCAGTTGCACGAAAACGGTTTCCTTCTCCTGCAGTTAAATCTACCGAGACAGTATCGATAGTCGCATGATTCATTTGACAGGCTACGGTACGCTGCCAAATTAATTCATATAACTTAAATTGTTCATTAGTTAAGTGTGTTTTAATCGCTTCAGGTTCGACAAATACAGAGGTTGGGCGAATTGCTTCATGCGCTTCTTGGGCATTTTTTGATTTAGTGCGGAACTGCTGTGGTTTGTCCGGTAAATCATCAGCAGAATAACGCTCCGTAATAAATTGTCGAATATCGTTTAATGCTTCATTGGCAAGATTTACTGAGTCAGTTCGCATATAGGTAATAAGACCAGTGGGCCCTTGTCCAATATCAATTCCCTCATAAAGCTGTTGCGCAATACGCATAGTTCGTTGCGCAGTTAAACCTAATTTGCGAATAGCTTCTTGTTGTAGCGTTGAAGTAGTGAATGGTGCTGCAGGATTTTTTTTACGTTTTTTCTTTTCGACCTTAATAACTTCTAAATAACCATTGGCTGCTTTTAGTAAGATTTCTTTAACGTTATTTGCCTGTTCGGCTTGAGTAATACTGAATTGAGTTAATTTTTCTCCAGAAAATTCCGCCAGTTTAGCAGTGAATGCTTGTTGCTTTTGCATAGCATCTGCAATAATTGTCCAATATTCTTGTGATACAAATTTTTCAATTTCTTCTTCGCGTTCAACAATCATGCGCAGGGCTGGGCTTTGTACACGCCCAGCAGACAATCCACGACTTACTTTTTTCCACAATAACGGTGAGAGGTTAAAGCCTACTAAGTAATCTAATGCGCGCCGCGCTTGTTGTGCGTTAACCAAATCCATAGAAATTGCTCGTGGATCTTTGATTGCAGCATTAATTGCGGTTTGAGTAATTTCATTAAATACCACGCGATAAACTGATTTTTTACTCAATATTTTTTTTTGTTTTAAAATTTCGCAGATGTGCCAAGAGATAGCTTCCCCTTCTCGATCAGGATCTGTTGCCATATAGAGGTCATCTGCACCTTTGGCGGCTTTTACAATCGCATCAATATGTTTGGCATTTTTTTCAATTAGTTGGTAGCGCATAGCGAACTGGTGTTCAGGGTCAACTGCGCCTTTTTTAGGTAGTAAATCACGTACATGCCCATAGGAAGCTAGCACATCGAAGTTTTTCCCTAAGGCTGTTTTGAGATATTTTTTAATAGTTTTCGCTTTTGCTGGCGATTCAACGATGACTAGACTTCCCATGCTTTGTCCTGTTTGGCGGGTTACTGGGTTGACAAAAACTTTCTGCTGCGTAAATACCCGACGGGGGTAGATACGATTAAGCCATTTATTTCAAAAGACAGAAGAATGGAGGAAACTTCGTCAATCGTCAATCCACTGCGTAAGGCAATAAGGTCTGGGGGAGTAGGATCAAAGTTAATACACTGCCAAATTTTTTTTTCTTTTATGGTCATAGGCGGTAACTTATCTGCTGCATAAAAAGCTTTTTTTACTTGAGGGTTAGCATAACCTAAGCAGTTCAGCTCTTCAAAAATGTCATCTAATGTAGCTACTAACTTAGCGCCAGCTTGAATTAAATGATGACAGCCGCGGGTAAGTGCATTGTGAATAGAGCCTGGAATGGCAAAAACTTCACGTCCTTGTTCGTTTGCCAAACGTGCTGTGAGCAAAGAGCCACTATTCATAGCGGCTTCAACGATTAATACCCCCTGACTAAGCCCACTAATAATACGGTTTCTTTGCGGAAAGTGTTTAGCGAGAGGGGGGGTTTTTAGCGGAAATTCTGAAATGATTGCGCCTTGCTCGCTGATTTTTTCCGCAAGCGCTAAGTGTTTTTTGGGATAGATGTAATTAATTCCGGAACCTAATACGGCAATGGTGTGTCCATTGGCGGCTAATGCTCCTTGATGTCCAAAGCTATCAATTCCCCGCGCCAAACCGCTAGTTACAACTATATGATTTTTGGCCAGATCATGAGCAAATTGAAAAGCTATCTCCTGCCCTGAAAAAGATGGGTTTCGAGTTCCTACTAGGGCAACTTGAGGCTTATTCAGAGATTTGAGGTTACCTTTTATATAAAGCACCAGCGGTGGATTAGGTATTTGGCGTAAATAAAATGGATAAGCAGGATGGTTTAGCGTAATAAGGTGGCAGTTAGTTTTATTAGCCCATGCTAAATCTTGCTCAACATCATCCCAATCTGGATTGTTAAGATAATTCACTGCTTCAATTGGAAGTAATTTTTCAAAATACTTGCTATTTTTTCGATTCGAATATTTCAGCAATAGCTGAGAATTTTTTAATGAGGTTAAGGCCGCGTTGTGGTCCTAGAAGAGGAGTACGAATTAGTGCGAGCCAGTATTTTAAATCAGTTTCTTTAGACATTACCCCCCCAAGGCGTATTCTAAATCATGACGCAAATCTTCAACATCTTCGATACCTACAGATAAGCGAATCAAATTATCAGTGATCCCGAGTTCTTGTCTGGTTTGAGGAGGAATAGAGGCATGCGTCATGATTGCTGGATGCTCAATTAAGCTTTCTACTCCGCCTAAACTTTCCGCAAGAGCAAATAATTCACATCGCTTAAGAAAGCGTCGTGCATCTTCTAAATCTCCATTTAAAAAACAGCTAATCATGCCGCCAAATTTATACATCTGTGATTTTGCTAAAGCATGTTGTGGATGGGATGGTAGTCCTGGGTAAATGACTTTTTGGATTTTTGGGTGCTCTGAAAGCCAATTAGCTAACCCGAGAGCATTCTCACAATGGCGTTCCATACGTAACGCGAGAGTTTTTAATCCCCGTAACGCAAGGAAGCTATCGAATGGTCCAGCAATAGCGCCTATCGAATTTTGTAAAAATGCCATTTTCTCTTGTAACAGAGGATTTTCACCAACGACAACCATGCCACCTATAATATCCGAGTGGCCATTTAGATATTTTGTAGCTGAATGCATAACGATATCAAATCCTAATTCAAGCGGGCGCTGAATAAACGGGGTGGCAAAAGTATTATCCGCGACACAGAGCAACTGATGTTGTTTGGAAAAAGCAGCTATCTTTTGCAGATCGACCAATTTTAATAAAGGATTTGAAGGTGTTTCCAGCCAAATCATTCGAGTATTAGGTTGCAGAGCAGCAGATAATTGATTTACATCTGCTAGATCAATAAATGAAAAGTTAAGACCAGCAGAATAGCGGCGTACCTTATCAAATAAACGAAAAGTACCACCATATAAATCATTCATGGCGATAACATGATCGCCGCTATTTAATAATTCTAAGATAGTTGCAATAGCAGCCATTCCTGAAGCAAAAGCAAATCCATTGGTTCCATTTTCTAAGTTTGCTACACACTGTTCATACGCTTTGCGTGTGGGGTTTTGTGTGCGTGAGTATTCATAGCCTTTGTGTTGCCCTGGACTTTCTTGTACATAGGTTGAGGTGGCATAAATGGGTGTCATCACTGCACCGGTGGTGGGATCAGGGTGTTGGCCAGCGTGGATAGTACGGGTGGAAAATTTGAGTGGTTTCATAAGTAGATTTTCCTTGCTAGTAAAAAGCTCGTTCTCGCTGTCGTTGCGAGCGTTTATCTCTCCTCCGTGAGGCCGGAATGAACGAGTGCAGGATGCACGAAGCAATCCAGTAAAGAAATAGTTTTTTACTGGATTGCCGCGGCTTGCAAACAGCGCAAGCCGCGCAATGACGGCCTCACGGAGAGTGTTGAACAGTTCTAGGAGAGGTATTGGTCAAAACCAACCACTCCCCCACTAAAGCTTTCGCATAAAATTTACCATCATGCATTTTTTTACGAAATTCTTTTAGTCGTTCTTTACGCAGCACCACATAATATGGATGAGTTTGTGCATAGGTTGCAAAATTTTCTGTCGTTGGGAACCAACTTTTCCTTGCAAAATGTGATCCATACCAAAGATCTTTGCTGTTACTATCGATAATTTTTAGTGGTTCTGCAAGATAAAATGCCAATGAAGATACTCGTTCAAATTCTTGATAGAGAAAAATGGGCTTTTTTTCTGTTTGTGCTTGAAAAAAATATGCTAGATTTTTTGCGGAAAAAAAATCTTCATGCTGTTTAGCTAAATGAGTAGCAAAAACAATAGAAGAAAAGCTAATGGCTACAAAAATACTTCCTATAATTGTCCAAGTTTTGAGCCATTTTTTCTGCAAAAAATCTTTGTATATTGCCTGAGCAAGCAATAATGCCAGAGCAGGACAACTTATCACCATATAATAATTTGCTTTTGTTTTTGAAATTGAAAAAAACGCTAATGGAATTAAAAACCATAACCAAAGGAAAATGTTTAGTGGATCTTTTAGGGTGTTTTCGCGATATTTCTTTAGTCCTAATAATGGCAATAATAATCCCCAGGGCAACATATATAAAACAAGTCGTGGTAAATAGTAATATAAAGGCCCTTGGTAATAATCGTGAGGAATTCTTTTATCAAAAAAGCGTAGTAATTGTTCATTAATCAAGAAGGTTTGTAAAAATCCAGGATGTTGAATAATTGCTAATATGTGCCAGGGCAAAATAACCAATAAAAAAATCAGAATACCAATCGGATCAAGAAATAATTTAAGGTGCGAACGAAAAGTTTTTGTACAAAATAAAAATATTGTGGTGATAAGAAGCGCTAAAACTAACGCAATAAATCCTTTGGCTAAAACAGCTAGCCCAAGAAAGCAATAGGCTAGTCGCATATACTTAGGTTTTGTGTGGAGCCAAGCGAGATAAAAGAAAATTAAGCTCAAAGACAACAAGGCAGTAAGTAGCATATCAAAAAACACAATTCGAGCAATTAAGATAAAACCTAAACTAGTACTTAATATTAATGCTGCATATAACCCTTCGCGTAGCCGGTTTATTTGCTGAGCAAAAAATACCAAAGAAAGGCAGGTTATTGCGCCGCAGGTGGCAGGGACAAATCGTGCGGCAAATATGCCTACGCCCCAAAAGTGGAAACACATATTGATAAGCCAATAAAGTAATGGCGGTTTCTCAATATAGGGCAACCCGTTTAATGTAGGAATAATATGCTGGTGAGACAAATACATTTCTCGGGCTATTTCTGCATAAAGTCCTTCATTATTATTGGCAAGACCATATATATCTAATCCATAGTAAAATCCGAATAACGCCACAAGGGCTAATAACGCAAAATAGCGATATGTGGTAGGCATTAAAAATCTCCAGAGCGTGTATTCTTCCGCCTACGCACCGCTCGATTTATTCGCGGCAGCGGTGCGTAGGGGCGAGTAGTTACATTCATTTTATCTAACCTGCTATAATAGATAAAAAAGAGGGTATTTTACATGACAGTAAGTGTTTTTGATTTATTTTCAATCGGGATTGGTCCGTCCAGTTCTCATACGGTTGGGCCTATGAAAGCGGCTTGTCGGTTTGCAAATCAGCTCTCGGAGCAAGGGCTTTTAATGGAGCTAACTAAAATTAAAGTGGAGCTTTATGGTTCATTGGCCCTAACGGGTACAGGGCATGGTACACCTGCGGCCATTTTAAATGGTTTGGAAGGTGAATTGCCGCACACTGTCGATCCGGACAAAGTAGTACCGCGGGCGCAAGCTATTATTGAACAAAAAGAAATTTGTTTGTTGGGAACAAAACCAGTTTCCTTTCTTAAAGAAAATGATCTCGTTTTTCATGGTAAAGAACTATTGCCACTACATACCAACGGGATGCGTTTTTCTGCTTATAAGGGTACTGATGAAAAAATTGCTGAGGAAATTTATTATTCAATTGGCGGCGGCTTTATTATTACGGAAGCAGAACAAGAAAAAACACAGTTATCTGAATCTTCTATTCCTTATCCTTTTAGCACCGCAAAAGAATTAATGGAAATTTGTCGTGAAAATAACTTATCGATTAAAGAAGTTATGCTACAAAACGAGCAAACTTTGCATCCTGACCGTAATATTCGTGCAGATATACTGAAAATTGCTGAAGTTATGCGGGCTTGTATTGAGAAAGGATGTCAAACCGAGGGAATCTTGCCAGGTGGGTTAAATGTTAAGCGACGTGCTCCTTTGCTGATGAAAAAGCTTAAAGCAAAAGGTTCACCATTACCAAATGATCAAACAGATGTGATGAATTGGTTAAATATTTATGCGATGGCGGTTAATGAAGAAAATGCTGCAGGAGGGCGAGTTGTGACCGCGCCAACCAATGGTGCTGCGGGCATCATTCCTGCGGTTTTGAACTATTATCGTAATTTTCATCCCGAAGCTGATGAAGAAGGAATAGTTACGTTTTTGCTGACAGCAGGAGCCATGGCTATTTTATATAAAAAAGGTGCTTCAATTTCTGGTGCTGAAGTGGGTTGCCAGGGTGAAGTAGGGGTTGCGTCATCAATGGCTGCTGCTGCGTTAACTGCAGTTTTAGGCGGTACTATATCGCAGATTGAAAATGCTGCGGAAATTGCTATGGAGCATCACTTAGGCATGACTTGCGATCCTATTGCTGGATTAGTGCAAATTCCTTGTATTGAGCGTAATGCTTTTGGGTCAGTAAAAGCAGTCAATGCCGCACGAATTGCTTTAATGGAAGAAGGAGATCATAAGGTTTCTTTAGATAAAGTCATTAAAACCATGTTAAAGACTGGCAAGGATATGAATACTATTTATAAAGAAACTTCGTTGGGAGGATTAGCGGCCAACGTCACAGAATGTTAATATACCTATAAGCCCTGCTATGATTAGACAAAGTTTAACTTCTCTTCCTTCTTTAAATCCAATATTTGAACTTGCGCGTCGTTGTGAAGCTGCCGATGGGCATCAACCTAAAATTTATTGGAATCTAGTAGAAGCACGCCGCTATGACGCCAGAGCGCTAGACTACATGTACTGCTCATCTCCGAGTCATCCTCCTTTGCCTATAGGTTTTCTCAGTGTTTATTATTTTCAGGATGGTGTTGAGATTACTGCAATGGTTGATCCTGATTTTCGTCATCAGGGAATATTTAGTCAATTGATGCAAAAAGCACTAGATGTTTTACGTTTGTATCAAGTGGTATCTTACTTAGTTGTTTGTAATGCCAAAGCGGAAGACTTTAATGCGCAATGTGCTAAGCGAGGGGCGAAATTGCATCATAGCGAAATTGAAATGCAAGGACCTAGAAGCTTAAGTAGCGCACCAAAACAGCCAATTGTTTTACGGCCTGCGAGTAAAGCTGATATAGATATATTGGTGGATTTGCATCAGGCCAGTTTTCCTGGACCATCGTTAGCTAACATACGAGAACGTATTAATACAATGTTATCGGAAGCTAATCGTCGGACTTGGATAGCAGAGGATCAGCACGGAAAGCCTATTGGCAAGCTACATATGCGAGAGGACATCAATGCTATTTTTTTACATGATCTTGGGATTATTCCGGCTTTAAGACAACAGGGTTATGGTTGTAGCTTAGTCCATTATTGGTACCAGCAATATTCTTTTCCAACTAATAAGCCTATTTTAATAGATGTGTTAGGCGATAATCAGGCAGCGCTTCGCCTTTATACCTCATGTGGATTTACGATTACTAATCAATATAATTTTTGGCAATTCTCACTCTAGGATAGAGAAAAAGTTGACTCGTTATTTAAAGCTTTCATACAGGTTATTATTGTTGCTCGCCGCGTTTTTCACGGGGCAAGTGTATGCTTTGCAGCCTGGTTTTGTCTATTTACGTGATGTAGATCCTTCCGTCTTGCAAGATATCCGTTATGCGGGAAATCATAATTTTATCGGCAGGCCAATTAAAGGATACAAAGCAGAGGAATGTATTTTAACTGTTCAAGCAGCACAGGCTTTGACTAAAATACAAACTGAACTTAAGCAGTCAGGGTATTCACTTAAAGTTTATGATTGTTATCGGCCTACTATGGCGGTGTCGAATTTTATAGAGTGGAGCCGGAATCCAAAAAACCAAATGATGAAAGCGGAGTTTTATCCGAGAATTGATAAAAAAGATTTTTTTCGTTTAGGGTATGTACGTGAACGATCAGGGCATAGTCGTGGTAGTACAGTTGATCTTACTATTGTTGCATTGCCTGCACGGCCACAAGCTGCTTATTCCCCAGGGGATAAATTAGTTGCTTGTTTTGCCCCGCTCCATAGTCGGTATCGCGACAATAGCATTGATATGGGTACGGGGTTTGATTGTATGGATGTACGTTCTGCTCCGTTTGATACGGTTATTAGCGCTACCGCTCAGGCAAATCGCAGGTTGTTACGCGAAATTATGCTAAAATATGGATTTTACCACTCTGAGACAGAGTGGTGGCATTTCACCCTTAAAGAAGAGCCATACCCTAATACATATTTTAATTTTCCCGTAAGTGCGGATTAATTCCCGCGTTGCTTGAAAATTTGCATCTTAAGCCATGAGAAGTATAAAATGGCTACCCACAAACTAGAGAGTGGTTAGGAGTAAGATAATTATGCACCCTATTATCCAAGAGCTCGAAAGAGAGCAAGTTAGTATTAAAGTTCCACCTTTTCGTGTGGGCGATAATCTTGAGGTTAAAGTTAAAGTAATAGAAGGTAGCCGTGAACGGTTACAATCTTTTGAAGGGATTGTCATTGCGAAGCGTAATCGCGGGTTAAATTCGGCTTTTACCGTAAGAAAGATTTCACATGGAGTTGGTGTGGAGCGAGTATTTCAAACATATAGTCCATTGATTGCTAGTATAGCTGTTAAACGTCGTGGTGATGTACGGTTGGCAAAGCTTTATTATTTGAGAGATTTACGCGGCCGTGCGGCACGTATTCCTGAAAAGTTGAAAGGTAAAGTTAATACTGATTTATTAGTGTCAGAAAAAATTGAGCCAGTTGTTGAAAACGAACACACAAATAATGACGCAGCCGAATAGAGGGGCCTGTTGATATTTGATTTACCTGCTGCAAAAAGCATAAGCTTTGCCAGAATTTTGCCAAATTTTTGTCAAATACGACCCAGTATTCTCCTCAAATTTGGCAAAATTCTAGCTAAATCTCTGCTTTTTTCGCTATGGTAAATCAAATGTCAACAAGCCCTAACCAAAAAATATATTCGGCTGTTGTTTCAACCCCGATTGGAAATTTAGGTCTTTGTGTTAATCAGGATGGTATAACGCAGATTAATTTCATTCGGGGCGACTGTGAGCCGTTTGTCGATGGTGCTAATCCCTTGGTATCTCGCGCTATCAACGAATTAGAGCATTATTTTTCTGGGCAGCTCAAACATTTTCAAACTCCATTTCTTCCTAGCGGAACTTCTTTCCAACAAAAAGCCTGGCAAGCATTATTGTCGATACCTTATGGTAAGACAGTAACCTATGGTGAACTTGCAAACAAGCTTAAAACAAGTCCAAGAGCAATTGGCAATGCTTGTCGTGCTAATCCATTGCTGATTCTTGTTCCTTGTCATCGGGTGCTTGGCGCTAATAGCTTAGGTGGTTATTCCGGTCAGACTCGAGGGGAACAGCTTGCGATTAAGCGTTGGTTGTTGGAATTGGAGAGTTCTTCTTAGGACCTGTTCTTAGAACCTGTTCAAAATCTCGCTAGGCCGAGAAAAAAAGCCTTGATTTTCGAGCATCGTAGCGCAGCATACATAGAAGTATGTGAGCAACGAAGCACAGGAAATCAAGGCTTTTTAGCCGGCATAGTAGAAATTTTGAACAGGTTCTTAGCTTTTACCCTAGCTAGTGCATCCTTAATATAAGCTTTGTGTGCTGCAAGATTATCTGTGACAGGTGGTTTTTTAGTTGCTTTAACAGATTCTGATAATCGCCGGATTCGCGCCTCAAATCGATTACGCACTTGGTCAAGAGTAAAGGCAGGTTTTGTTACGGGGATCATATCAATACAATCTACCGGGC
Organism: uncultured Gammaproteobacteria bacterium; assembly: GCA_963844535.1. Lineage (GTDB taxonomy): Bacteria > Pseudomonadota > Gammaproteobacteria > CAWJOP01 > CAWJOP01 > CAWJOP01. Next base: position 171,809 of record CAWJOP010000006.1, read on the forward strand.
ATGGCTCAACACATAATTCACAACCGGTGCATTCACGGGTAATAACTGTGTGCATTTGTTTTGCAGCGCCGACGATTGTATCAACTGGGCAAGCCTGTAAGCATTTCGTACAGCCAATACACTCTGATTCACGGATAAAAGCTTGTTTAGGCGTGTGTTCTTTTTGCTGTAATTTTGCAAGATATTCACTTAAGTTCATACGTTTTTTAAGGCTGTAATTTGTTCTTTGGTGATTCGTTCTAATAGAGGCTGAAAAGGGTTTATAACGTGATCAAGTAATGGATCGGTTTCATTAAAGTAACTTAGTTTCGTATTTAAAAAATCCTCAGTTTTTTGTGCTTGCTTAGGCAAGATGGGTTTTAAGTAGAGCATGATCAAGCGAAATAAATTTAAACTTAAACTGCAAACTAATTGTACTTGATGAAGCTTTGTTGCATCTTTGCTTAATGCCCAAGGCTTATACTCATCAATAAATTGATTGGCTTTGTCAGCGAGTTCCATAATTAGACGGACTACTTTGCTAAATTCTCGTGCTTCATATAAGCGACTAACTTGTTTTTCTGCTTTGACAAATTCTTCATAAAGCGATGGCAATAATAAAGTTGATGCTAAGCGACCAGCAAAAAATTTATGAATAAATCCAGCAGATCGGCTAGCAATATTAACTACTTTGCCAATTAGGTCGGCATTTATTCGTTGCATAAAATCGTCTAAATTGAGATCGATGTCATCTAAACGATTAGTTGATTTTGCCGCAATATAATAGCGAAGATATTCAGGGTCTAAATGATTTAAGTAGTGACGTGCATTGATAAAAGTGCCGCGTGATTTTGACATTTTTTGACCGTTAATTGTTAAAAATCCATGAGCAAAAACAGCTGTTGGCAAACGAAACCCTGAACTTTTTAGTAGCGCAGGCCAAAAAAGCGCATGGAAGTAGAGAATGTCCTTTCCGACAAAATGATAAAGTTCAGCTGTACTATCTGGTTGCCAATAATCATCAAAATTTATCTCAGAATTTCGTGTGCAAAAATTTTTAAAACTTGCCATGTAGCCGATGGGCGCGTCTAGCCAAACGTAAAAATATTTGCCAACAGTGCCTGGTATAGCAAAGCCAAAATAGGGTTCATCGCGAGAAATATCCCATGGTTTTAAGCCTTCGTTAAACCATTCATCAAGTTTATTGGCCATTTGATCTTGCAAATGACCTTCTCGTACCCACTCTTGCAAGAATGTAGTGTACCGGGGTAAGTCAAAAAAATAATGTGTAGAAGTTTTTTGAATGGGTGTAGTGCCTGAAACGACTGAAATGGGATTTTTCAATTCAGTTGGAGAATAAGTGGCGCCACAAACCTCGCAATTATCTCCATATTGATCTAAGGCACCACAGCGTGGACACTGACCTTTTACATAACGATCAGGCAAAAACATATTTTTAGTTGCATCAAAGGCTTGTTCAATACGTTCAGTTTTAATATCGCCTTGTTCAACCACTTTTTGGTAAATAAGTTCAGATAGCACACGGTTTTCTTCAGAATGGGTAGTGTAAAAATTATCAAATGCAATCAGAAAATCTTGGCAATCTTGATATTGCTCAGCATGAATTTTTGTAATCAGTGCTTCCGGTGAAATACCTTGTCGCTCGGCACTTAACATAATTGGCGTACCATGTGCGTCATTGCCGCATATATACCAGCAAGTATGACCTTGCATGCGCTGGAAACGAGCCCAGATATCAGTTTGGATATATTCTACGAGATGCCCTAAATGAATAGATCCATTTGCATAAGGTAGTGCGCTAGTTACTAAGATTTGCCGCATATTTTTCTTCATAGGTTAGGTGTTTCATTGTTACAATATGTATGAGTCTTGCTATTTTAGAGGTATCTATGGGTAAACACAAAATACGCTGTGCATGGGTAAATCTCGATCCACTTTATATCGATTACCATGATCATGAGTGGGGAGTGCCTATTTATGATGATCAACAGCTGTTTGAGTTTTTAATTCTTGAAGGCGTACAAGCTGGGTTAAGTTGGCTAACAGTGTTAAAAAAACGGCATAATTATCGTATGTGCTTTGATAACTTTAATCCACAAAAAATAGCGCGGTATGATCAAGCCAAAATTGAAAAATTATTACAGAATCCAGGCATTATTCGTAATCGATTAAAAATTCAAGCAGCGATTGCTAATGCCAAAGCCTACCTCGAGATCCAGCAGAAAGGAGAAAGCTTTTCAGATTACATCTGGCAGTTTGTCGATGGTCAACCGATGCAAAATCATTGGAATAATATACGGGAAGCACCCAGCACAACAGTTATTTCAGATAGAATGTCGAAGACTTTAAAAAAACAGGGATTTAAGTTTGTTGGCAGCACAATTTGCTATGCTTTTATGCAGGCAGTAGGAATGGTGAACGATCATACAATTGATTGTTTTCGCTATAAAGAAATTAGCAAGATTAAAGACTGTACATCTGTACATAGGAAAGTAAGCAGGATACACTTGGACAGATAAAAGTCCATTGTAAGGCAAACGAACAAAAACAGGGATTTACTATGAAATTGATTATTTTATTAGTTGTTTTAGGGCTTGAACGATATTTTAATGTTGGGAGTAAGCTAAAGCGTTTTTGTTGGTTTGATAGTTATTTAAATCGCGTTCATGATATGTTAGGAAAACAATCTTGGTTTAATGGTTTGGTGGGCGCTATTTTAACGCTTATCCCTATTCCTATTGTAGTAACACTAGTTGCCTGTTTGTTTAGTCGTCTTTTCCATGAAATGCATGGTTTGGTATGGTTGATATTAAGCGTTGTTGTGCTGCTTTATTGCCTTGGGCCAAATGATATGTATCGTCAAGTTTGCGCTTATATCGATGGTCAAGGAAAAGGTCCTCGGGAAACGATTGGTGATATTGAAGACCAAATGTTAGATGGTGCAAGTATGAGTGAATCTCATGCGATGACTAAATCAATTTTTTGGCAAGCGAATCAAAGCTTATTTGGGGTTTTATTTTGGTTCATATTATTTGGAATGTTTGGTGCTTTATATTATCGTTGTACTGTATTGTTAAGGCAAGCAAGCAGTAAGGAAAATAGCCCGTTTGCTAATCAATATGGAGCTGCACAACAAATTCAAAATATTCTTGATTGGATACCAGTTAGAATCTTCACATTATTTTTTGCCCTAGTTGGCCAGTTTAATACAAGCTTTACTTACTGGCTTGAAAATATCGTTTCAGGGCTAGCAAATTGTCGTCGATTTATTTCTGAGGGCGGATTAATTTCGTTAGGATCGGTTAAAGCAGAAAAAAGCTCGCAGCATGTAGAAGAGTATCGTGCAGCTTTGTCGCTGATTGATCGCGCATTAATTATTTTTCTGGCGATAGTTGCGTTATTTACCTTGGGCTCTTGGATGTATTAAGAGATCTGTCATGCCGGCTTTTGCTGGCATGACAAATTGGATAAGAATGATGATCTGTTTGCCATGATAAAAAAATTTTTTATCACAATATTACTTTTATTTTTCTTAACAAACTCAGCTGTTGCTGCCATACGTTACAGTCGTGCGCCAAAAAATCCATATGTTTCTAAGCAATTACAGTTACCTTATTTCCAAGCTATTCAAGCTAATGGTAACGTTGATCTGCAAATTGATGGGAGCCCTTATGGTCAATCAGTGTGTATCTCCGGAAGACTTAAAGATACTCAAGCAGTAAGGATGTTTGTAAAAGGAAAAACACTTTATATTGCTTCTTATGCCAGATGCCAACCTTCATGTCGCGTGAAGGTTCGGCTTGCTATATCTCGGTTGGATCAATTGAATTACACTCAAGGTACGGGAAATATCAGTATTAAACAATCATGGCCTAGCTATCGCTATCCTCTTTCCCTAAATATTTGTGGCAATCCAAAAGTTTCTATTAACGGTAATGTCAGACTGTGCAAATTAGTCGCAGGCGGTAATGCAGAAATTTCTCTCTATTGGATCAATTCTGATGATTTTTATTTGCGTGCAATGAATAAAGCCAGAGTTTGTTTGGCCGGTACGGTAGGAACCTTAGAGGCTTATACTTTTCAGTCAGCCTGGATTAATGCAAGATATCTTCGAGCAAAACGAGCTTTTGTCAAATCCTATAATAGTTCAAGGATAGATGTACGTGTAGTGTGTTCCCTCAATGCATTGGCTTCGCAAAATAGCGGAATTTATTATTATCAAGATCCAAAATTTCAAGCGCCTTATATGCAGTGTGCGGGTTCTGTAGTGAATATGTCGCATATTTGTTATCCACCTTGTAGTATCTGTGATAATGCATGCTGCAAAAATGGGTGGCATTAATGTTATAATTATTAATCTAGAGTCTTTCGATAAGATTTAACTCCCACAATAATGGCAACTAGCATGAAAATTAAAATGGGCCACAAATCGACAAAGACTTCTCCCCAAGTGTAGCCTTTTAATAAAATCCCTCGCACGATGCGTAAGAAATGAGTAAGTGGTAACCCCTCACCGATAATTTGTGCCCACTCAGGCATGCCGCGGAAAGGAAACATAAACCCAGAAAGCAAAATAGAGGGTAGAAAGAAAAATATAGTCATTTGTGTTGATTGTAGTTGATTTTTTGCGAATGCTGAAAATGCCAGACCAACGGCAAGGTTAGCGGCAATAAATGGCATAGCGACTAGACACAAAGCAAAAGTACTCCCTTTAATTGGAACTGCAAAAACATAATAGATTAGAAATAGCATTAATAAAATTTGAATATAACCAACAATAATGTAGGGAATAATTTTCCCCAACATTACTTCTACTGGTTGAGCAAGGGTAGCAAGAAGGTTTTCAATAGTGCCGCGTTCACGTTCTCGGGTGATCGCAATTGAAGTAATCATCACCATTGTCATCGTTAAAACTACTCCCATAAGTCCCGGTAAGATGTTGTATTGAGTGATAATTTCAGGATTATATTTCGCATGCACTACGAGATTAACCGGCGGCAAAGTGGGTTGTAAGTAACTTAGTGGGCCTTTTATATCTGGATTGAACACTGTTTGCATGAGGTGTTCTGCAGCAGCAATGGCATTTCCTGTTGCGGCTGGATCAGTAGCGTCTGCTTCCAGCAGAACTTCTGGGCGACGCCCTTTTACAAATTCTTGAGTAAGCCCAGGTGGGAACGTGAATAACAAATTGTACTTTACCAGTTTTTAGAATTTCGTCAGCTTCTTTTTCGTTTGCTGCAGCGCGTACAATATGAAAGTAACCAGTATTTGCCAAACCGTTAATTAATGTACGAGTAAATATGCTTTGATCTGCTGCTAGTACAGCCGTAGGCAAATGTTTTGGATCACTGTTAATTGCATAACCAAACAAAATAATTTGCATGATTGGAATTCCCACAATCATAGCAAATGTACCGCGGTCACGTTTTATTTGCACAAATTCTTTTAAAATAATCGCCCACAATCGCCCCCAAGAATAGGTTTTAACCATGATTTGGTTCTCTCTGTTGGCGCACTAAGCTGATGAATACATCTTCCAAATTAGGTTTAATTAAAGAAAATGTGTAACGATCTTTGTAAGAAGAGAAAACATGCTCTAAGGCTTTTTGATCTTGTCCACTAATATGTAAAATTTCACCAAAGGTAACTACTTGTTCTACAGCGGGTATTTTTTCAAGTTGTTCTGCTAAAGATTGTAGATTAGCGCCAGTTGCTGAAAAGGTGTATAAATCAGATCGTTCGATAATCTCAGTTGCTTTACCTTGAATTAATAATTTGCCGTGAACGATATAAGCTAGGCGGTTACAGCGTTCGGCTTCATCCATGTAATGCGTGCTTACTAGTGAAGTGATATTTTCACGCGATAAATGATGAATGATTTCCCAAAAATTTCTGCGTGCTTCGGGGTCAACGCCCGCAGTAGGTTCATCTAATAACAGTAGTTTAGGATTGTGTAATAAAGCAGCGGTAAGTGATAAGCGTTGCTTCCATCCACCTGATAAATTGCCTGCGAGTTGATTTTTACGATCTTGAAAATCCATTTTTTCAATGATATCGGCAATAGCTTTTTGGCGATTATCAATATTATAAACTCGCGCAGTAAAATCTAGATTTTCAAGTACAGTTAGATCTTCATATAAGCAGAAGCGCTGTGGCATATACCCTACTTGCGCCTTAATTTCACGTGATTCGGTAAGAATATTATATCCTAAGCACGAGCCTTCACCTTTATCTGGAATTAATAATCCACATAACATGCGGATAGTAGTGGTTTTTCCGCTGCCGTTAGGGCCTAAAAAACCAAAAATTTCTCCTTGGTTAATTTTGAGCGAAATGTTGTTAACGGCTATTTGTCCGTTAAAAGATTTGCACAAATGTTCAACATCGATAGCTAACATATACCTCTAAAATTAGTTATTAAGAGTAATATCAATATCTACTGGTTGCCCAGGATGTAGTTTGCTAGCGAGCTCTGGCGCAATTGCAGCCTCGGTTCGGTACACTAATTTTTGTCGACTATCATGGCTATAAATGACTGGTGGTGTGTATTCTGTATTTGGCGAAATGAAACGAATCGTTGCTGACCAGTTTGTTTTACAATGATCGCAACTGAACTGAATTTTCTCGCCTACGCTTATTTGGGCAAGTAATGGTTCGGGAATGAAGAACACCAAATAAACATTCTCTGGCGCAAGCAGGCCAAAAACCGGGTAATTGGCGGGGACAAGATCCCCCACCTCGTAATAATTATCAAAGATTCTGCCATTCAGTGGGGCAATAATAAGTTTTTGCCCATACGACCATTTTGCTTGTGAGACATTGGCACGCATGGCCAATAAATTAGCATTTGCAGCATTAAGTTGCGCTAAAGTTGCGTCTCGGTTAGCTTTTGCAGTATCGATGGATTGTTGTGGAATGGCATGCCTTTTCCCGAGCTCGATATAACGGGAAAGAGTTACTTCGGCAAGGGTTAGGTTTGCTTTAATCTGTGTATATTGCGCTTGGGCTTGTCTTAAATTTTCATTGGCGGCGTCTAGTGCTGCTTTTTGTGGCTCCGTATCCAAGACTGCTAAAGGTTGCCCGGCTTTAACTGTATTGCCGCGCTTTTCCAGTAATTTGATAACGATTCCTGCATAATTAGAAGCTAAATAATTAAATCGGCCTTCTATATATCCCTGTAGCTTTTCATGGCGTGAAGAAGAGCAGCTAGCTAGCATAAGTGCGCAAATAATCAAAATCAGTTTTTTTACCATGACAGTCCTTGTTTATACCTCTCGGGAACAGGTGTGTGGTTTTTTTCATCTCATTTTACTTCGATATTTTAATGTTCTTCAATCGAAAAACCTCGAAATACAGGCTAGTATTCCTGCGGTTTTTCTCAATCAGAACATTAAAATATCTTGCAAACTGAGCGAAAAAACTCCACAAACCTGTTCCCGAGAGGTATAGTCATAGGGAAAAATATTAACACAGATCCTAGTTGCTCTCTATCCTCGCTTATCTTAGTATACGATCCTCTTCGTTAAGGGGCTTTGGAGTTTTGAATCTATGTCTATGAATTTTTTAAAAAAGTTAGTTTTTTTCGGGTTATTAATAGTCGCTAATGTTTCTTTTGCGGCAGACGGCTGCGTTATAAGAGATATCCGTATTGTTGGCTTACAGCGTGTTGATGCACGAACAGTTTTGCACTATCTGCCGATAAAGCCAGGTCAGGCGGCAGATTTATCTAATACATCCAATATTATCCAGGCACTCTATAGAACTGGTTTTTTTAGCGATATTACTTTAAGTCAAGAAGGGAATATACTAATTATTCATGTGGTTGAACGGCCAACGATTGGCACCCTAGAGGTAATCGGCAATAAAGATATTCCTGAAGACAAAATGAACAGTTTCCTCAAAAGTGTTGGATTAGTACAGGGAGCTGTTTTAGATAGTTCTGTGTTGGACAGAATTCAGAAAAGCCTTCAGTCTGAGTATTATAACCGCGGTCGGTATAATGCCCGTGTGTCAATAGAGACCATTCCCCAATCTCGAAATCGTGTAGCTGTTAAAATTGTGATTTCTGAAGGTCAGACAGCATTAATTCGTGATATTGAGATTATTGGCAACCATGCCTTTTCCAGAAGTAAGTTGATTAGACAAATCCCAATTAATACAACGCACTTTTGGTCCTTTTTTACACATGGTGATCAATATAGCAAGCAAAAACTGGCAGACTCAGTTGATGCGTTACAGAATTTTTATTTGAACAAAGGGTATGTTCGATTTCGAGTTGACTCTACTCAAGTTGAGCTAACTCCTGATAAAAAAGATGTCACCATTATTCTCCATATCACTGAGGGCGCATGCTATAAACTGAAAGGATATAGATTATCAGGAGATTTCCTTGTTCCTGAGTGTAAGTTGCGGAAATCGATTAAATTAAAACCAGGTTGTGTTTATTCAAAAGCAGAAATTGATTGTGCTGTTGCTGCAATTAAATTTGATTTAGGAGATTTGGGTTATGCCTTTCCGACGATAAATGTTATCCCTGAGATCGACGATGTTAACCACTGTGTGTTTTTAAATTTTTATATAAATCCGGGCAATCGGTTTTACGTGCGTCAGATTCATTTTAGCGGCAATCTTAAAACGTCAGATAATGTATTGCGAAGCCAAATGCGACAATTTGAAGGCGCTTTAGCTTCAAGTCGAAATATTGAGGAGTCAAGACGTTATTTGAATCTTTTAGGTTATCTCCAGGATATTCAAATTGAAACAACTCCAGTTCCTGGCACCGAAAATTTAATGGATATCGAGTATCGGGTTACTGAAACGCCTTCAGCGCAAGCAGCAGCAAGCTTAGGTTATGGTACTAATGGTTTGATATTTAATGCTAATGTTAATCAAACCAACTTTTTAGGTACTGGCAGAGCAGTGGGCGTGCGATTTAATACCACTACTTTTGCTACTGGGATAAGTTTTAATTATAACAATCCATTTTATACGATTGATGGTGTACAACGCGGCTTTGCTATTTACGGTCAACGAACCACACCTGGTGAAGTGAATGTCACTAATTATTCTACGGATGTATATGGCATTGCAGTAAATTACAGTCTGCCAGTAAGTTGTAACAATGATAGTATTCAATTTGGCTATGGGTACCAATTTACCAAGTTAAATATAGGTGCATTAGCTTCGCTTGAGTTGCTTGATTTTGTTGCGCAAAATGGCCGAAATTTTGATCAATTGCTTTTGAATTTTGGTTGGACTCGTGATGGTCGAGATCGAGCGCTTTTCCCTACTAGAGGGTTAATGCAAACTGCTAATATGCAAGTGACTACGCCAGCAGGTGGATCGCCGCTTGAATATTATAAATTAAATTATCTAGGTAGCTGGTATTACCCAATATTTAATGAGGATGGCGATTTTGTATTTAATCTTCGCGGTACTGTAGGGTATGGCAATGGATATGCTTCTACAGATGGGTTGCCATTTTTTGCTAATTACTTTGCTGGCGGTATCGGATTTAATGGCGCGGTTCGCGGCTATGAAACGAATACGCTAGGCCCTCGTGATTCTAATAATAAGCCGTTGGGTGGTAATTTTCTTGCAGCTGGAAGCGCAAGCGTTACATTCCCCAATTTTATTACGGAAGATTTAAGAACGAGTCTCTTTGTTGATGTCGGAAATGTGTATAATACCGACATACAGTTTGTGAGCGAGCGTGCGGGGTGTTTGCGCTCTTCAGTAGGTGTAGCGGCTGAATGGAACTTGCCGATGCTTGGAGTTCTTAATGTAAGTTTTGCACAGCCACTGAATAATCGTCCAGGTGATGAATTGCAACGAGTTCAGTTTACAGTGGGTAAAAGTTTTTAGGCGTCTGTGCAAAATCTTGCTATATTGTGTGAAAGCATTGATTTGCGAGATAGAATTATTCAGTTCTACCCCGTAAGCCGGTAGTATTTTTTACTAAATAGAGTAAACTATGCTACTCGAATTATTTTATAGTTTATATCAAAAGGAGCTACTTATAATGAAAAAATTACTTGTGTCATTGACAGCAGCAGCATTTTTTTTAGTCGCATCTGATGTTTTTGCGGCTCCTGCCTCTAGCCCAACAACTCTCAAGATTGGTGTAGTCGATTTACAAAGGATTATGCAAAAGTCTTCTCAAGTAGCAGCTATTGCTAGTCAACTTGAAAAACGTTTTAAACCAAGACAGCAAAATATTTTAGCTGCACGTAAAGTATTACAAGATCAGGCAGAGAAACTTAATCGTAATGCCTCTGTTATGAGAGAAGGTGATCGTACTAAACTACAAAATAAAATTATTGCTGATAGAGCAAACCTACAAAGTTCAGAAATTTCTTTTCAGCAAGAAGTAAATGCTGCCCAAACGCAAGAAACGCAAAAATTTATGCAAAAATTGCGAGGAGTACTTACTCAGATCGCTAAAGGCGGAAACTATACAATGATCATGATAAAACAAGGAATTCCTTATGTGGATGATAAACTTGATATCACTGGTACAGTTTTAACGGCGCTTGAAAAACGGTAGTTTAAATGCAGTCAATGCAATTTACGCTTGCCGAACTGGCAAAGTTAATTGGTGCAGAATTAAAAGGTGATGAGGGGCGAGCTATTACTGGCATTGCTCCTCTTCAAACTGCAACGTCTTCTGAAATTAGTTTTTTGCATAACTCGCGTTATCGAAAATATTTATCTTCAACTAAAGCTGCAGCAGTTATTCTTTCGCCCGCTGATGCGAAGTTTTGTCAAATAGATGCACTAGTCGTGCGTAATCCATATTTAGCTTTTGCCAAAGCTGCAGATCTATTTGCTTATCGACCAAAGCACACAACAGGTATTCATCCGACCGCTATCATTGGAGAGAATTGTCAGATCGATCCCACAGCAAGTATTGGCCCTTACTGTGTCATTGGTGAAAATGTCACGATTCAGAAAGGTTCTATCATCGGAGCAGGTTGTATCATTGGTAATCACGTTTCAATTGATGAAAACACTCAATTATGGCCGCGAGTCACACTTTATTACGGGGTGAAAATTGGTGCCCGTGTTATCATTCATAGTGGTGTTGTAATAGGAAGTGATGGCTTTGGATTGGCAAGAGATAATAATCAGTGGGTTAAAATTCCACAAATTGGTTCGGTGATTATTCACAATGATGTTGAGATTGGTGCAAATACTACCATTGATCGTGGCGCGTTAGGTGATACAGTGATTGAAGAAGGTGTTAAGTTAGATAATCAAATTCAGGTGGCACACAACGTTCATATTGGTGCACATACGGCCATTGCTGGCTGTGTAGGTATTTCTGGTAGCGCACAGATTGGTCGTCACTGTATGATTGGTGGTGGAAGTTGTATTGGAGGGCATTTAAAAATTGCTGATCAAGTAGTTATTGCTGGAATGGCGATGATTACTAATTCCATTGAGGAAGCGGGAGTTTATGCTTCAGGAACTGGATTTTTGAAACAGCGTGATTGGCAAAAAAGCGCTGTTAGATTTCGGCAGTTGGATCAATTGGCTAGGCGAATTAAAAAGATTGAAGAAAAAACTAAGTAAGTTGTCCCTCTAATTTTATTCACTAAACAATTCTCTGCCGAATTCATTTAACTTTTTACAATTTGGATAAAAAATTTATGTCTCTCATGGATATTCAAGAAATACTAAAGTGTATGCCGCATCGTTACCCGTTTTTATTAATTGATCGTGTATTAAAATTAGAAATAGGAAAATCTTTGGTGGCATTAAAAAATGTGTCATTTAATGAACCATTTTTTACTGGGCATTTCCCAGGTCGACCAGTTATGCCTGGAGTATTGATTCTGGAAGCGCTTGCGCAAGCAACTTGTGTGTTAGCGATTAAATCCTCGGAAGATGATCCAAAAAGTAAGCTTTATTTGTTTGCAGGTATTGATAATGCCAGATTTAAACAAATGGTCAGTCCTGGTGATCAGTTAATATTAGAAGTTGAATTGGTCAAATCAAAGCAGGATATTTTTAAGTTTAAAGGTGTTGCGAGCGTTGACGGCCAACTGGTTTGTTCAGTTGATATGATAAGTGCAAGAAAGGATTTGAATCCGTGATAGATCCTAGAGCTTGTATCGATCCAAGTGCGCGCATTGGCGAAAATGTGACAATTGGTCCATGGACGCTTATTGGTCCAGAGGTAGAAATTGGCGCAGGAACGTGGATTGGTCCGCATGTTGTTCTTAAAGGGCCAACGCGTATTGGCATGAATAATAAAATTTTTCAATTTGCTTCGGTTGGTGAAGATTCTCAGGATAAAAAATATCAAGGTGAGCGCACATATTTAGAAATTGGCGATCGAAATATTATTCGCGAGTATTGCACTATTCACCGTGGTACTGGTCAGGGAGGTGGCCTGACACGAGATTGGCAATGATAATCTTTTTATGGCCTATGTGCATATTGCGCATGATTGTTTGATTGGCAATCAAACAGTTTTTTCCAATAATGCTTCTTTAGCAGGACATGTTCTTGTACAAGATTATGCAATTTTTTCTGGATTTTCTGCTGTTCATCAATTCTGCAAGATAGGAAGTTATAGCTTTATTGGCGGAGCAACTATGGTGGTTAAAGATGTACTGCCCTATATTTTAGTTAATGGTCATGATGCAAAAGCTATTGGTTTAAATTTAACAGGATTGAAGCGTCATAATTTCACGTTAGAGACTACAAATTATTTACGCCGGGCCTATAAAATTATTTTTCGCAGTCATTTGACTGTACCAGAAGCACTAAAAGAATTAGCATCCCTGGTGATGTATTGTCCTGAAATTCAGTCGATGATAGATATGTTAAATCAATCTGAACGCGGCATTACTCGTTAATTTTATGAACGTTGATGCTGAAGAAATTCAAAAATTTTCCGACTTGGCTGAACGCTGGTGGGATTTAGATGGACCTTATAAATCACTGCATGATATTAATCCTTTGCGAGTCAAGTTTATTCAAGATCGCGTGAATCTAACAGGGAAGCACGCGTTAGATGTTGGTTGTGGTGGTGGGTTACTCGCCGAAAGTTTGGCTGGCCTTGGCGCGAAAGTAACTGCCATCGATCAATCTGCAGCGTTACTTGAAGTTGCTAGAAATCATAGTGAAGGAAAGTTTGAGATTGAATATTCTCAAATACAAGCTGAAATCTTGGCAGAGAAAGTTCCCGGGTACTTTTGATGTGGTTACCTGTTTGGAAGTGCTCGAACACGTTCCAGATCCGGTTTCGTTAATAAAAGCATGTGCACGATTAGTTAAACCAAATGGGCATGTGTTCTTTTCGACACTTAATCGGAATTTAAAAGCTTATTTATTTGCGATTGTTGCAGCAGAGTATGTGCTTAGTCTTTTACCGAAGGGCACGCATGAATACGCAAAATTTATTCGGCCCTCAGAGCTTGTCGCGTGGGCAAGGCAAGTGAATTTAGCGCCGGTTGACTTATCGGTATTAGTTACCAGCCACTTACTAAGCAGTATTTTTTCACAGAAAATGTGGATGTAAATTATTTGGCTTATTTTATTAGGCCACTTGAGTAGGTTTTTAGTTAAAATTTCTTGACGTTAGCTGATGTAGCCGCTTTAATAGCGATTTCTCTTGGCCAGATAGCTCAGTCGGTAGAGCAAAGGACTGAAAATCCTTGTGTCCCTGGTTCGATTCCAGGTCTGGCCACCAATGATAGCAAGGGATTTCAGCTAGCTCACTCTCTCCAATAAAAAACCTTGCGGGGATTTTGCGGGAGTAGGTTGCTGCTCTGTCATAGGCTCCTTTGCCGTGCTGGTGTGTTTTGCTCGCAATAAAGTGAGCACTGTCCCGCTGTTGCGATGTTCACACGCTTTATTCGCGGCTTCGATCAGATTTTGAAGTTCTGCCGAGGAATAATGCGTGGTGATTCTTCCTGATTTATGTCCTAATAAGTCCTGCCGATCTTCAAAGCTAACGCTTGCTGCACGCAAGCGACGTCCAAAGGTGTGCTTTAAATCATGTACACGTACATCGGGTAACCCTGCACGGATTCTTGCGTTTATCCAGGCTGTGTTTAACATACGGGTTATCGGTTGTCCCTGATAAGTAAATACATAATCCGGATGCTTGCCGCGTGCCGCTTCAACGGCAGACTGAGCTACTTCGTTAAGTATCACCAAGCGATCTTGACCGTTTTTTACCCACTGTTTCGGCACAATAAATACTGATCCACCTATGGGTAATGAGATTTCCCATTCCCAACGAAGGTTACAGATTTCCTGATCCCGACAGCCGGTATTCACCGCAAACAACGCCATCTGTTTAAGGTGCTCCGGCAATTCAACAAACAATTTATCCTGTTCATCGAAGCTCAATGGATAAGGCTCATGTTGGTCAGTTTCTGGCAACAACCGAATTTTAGGTGCTGATAGTAACCATGATAAACCAAACTCATCTAACCATTCATCAGCCGCCAAATTTAAAATGTGGCGTACTAATTGTAAGCCGTGATTAATCGTTCGGTTTTTAACCTGATCCTTTCGCCTATCTTTAATAAACTTCTGCAAGGTTCCCATGTGTACCGATTCTAATGGCAAATGACCAATAAACGAGTCTAGCCGTTTTAATCGTTTTGCATCGTCCTTGATACTGCGCTTATCAGGATTATCCAACAAGTATTTTGTGGCAGCTTCCCGAAAAGTACGCTTAGGTCTTACGCCATAAACTGATGCTTGGCGTAACATTTCCATCCGTCTGACTAAGTACCTTTCCGCTTCTGCGAGATGATTTGTGTCACAACTTTCGCAAAGTCGTTGGCCTTGTACGATTTTATCAATGTGCCAGATACCGTTACGTTGGTAGAGTCCTGGCATTCTTCTTCGTTCCCATGCTTCTTCTCCTCTTAGGTGAATAGCCGCGGGACGCCCATTACGGGATTTATAATGATCGGCCCACGTATCCAAGTCAAGTCGATCAAAAGCAATGCCGCGTTCACCAATGGGAATTTGTATGAGATAAGGCCGTACCATTTTATTGAACAATGCTTTATCCATACCCAAATAGTAAGGGGCATCGCGAAAACGAATGAATCGAGTTTGCAATGAAGTTACTTTATTGGTCTTTAGTTTTTCGCTCATTGGACAACAGTTAATATTTAATCGATACATTTAACTTGGAAATGTTAAAGCTACTGAAAAGAGTCGATAAATATTTTCCTATTTTTTGAGCGCTGGTAACGAGCGTAAAAAATCTGTTTTATAGATTTGTATGCACGAATGGCAATAAGAAAAATAAAAAATCCTTAGACACTTCAACAAAATTTTGGCGAGGTTGAGAAAATCAAATCAAGCACAGAGTAAAATAGATTAAAAATGATGTTTGGAAAATTCTTATGGCGTGCTTTAAACCACTGCTAACACAAATAGCCATCGATTTATTATATGGATTACAGGTACGTGATCCAACACCAGAACAAATGATTGCCGCAGAATCTTTGATTGTGACCATTTTTGGGGAGAAAAAATCTGCATGTCATATACAATTACAACCCAATGAATGGCGATGTTTGTATTGGGCAGCACAGGGAAAATCTATCAAAGAAACCGCTCATATTTTGCATTTATCTTTTGGTACAGTTAGCCACTATCATCGACAAATTAAAGTAAAATTAGGATGCAAAAAATTAATTCAAGTGGCTTATTTGCTGGCTAGCCAGCTTGACTGCCACGTTTGGGCTAAAAATTAGTATTTTTATAGGTATTTTTTTCAATTAGGAATTATTTAAGGTATGAAAAACCCAATAAATACCTTAAGGATTTTTTGATGAAAATTAAAGCCTCCATTCCCACTGATCAACTCATACGTTTCTATCAATGGCGTGCCCCACATCACCGTTGTAATTCTTCTGTAAAGCATATTTGTTCCAGATGTCATACACTGATTTCAATGTCGTTGTGGAAATCTTTTGTTGGCAATAAAAGTAGCCTTCTTCTAAAAGATTCAGTTTAAATTCTCAACAGACAGTAAATTAAGTGTTATGACGCGCCTGTTTGAGTTGGCAAGAACCTCCTATCATCCCTTATTAAAACAATGGTATGAAGCAGGGATAGAAGCAGTATCAGAAAAGAACTGGTCGATGTTAAAGTCTACGTCTGCTTTGATCTATCAACCTGCTTCTGAAATTCAGAAAGTCCATGAACATATTGCTAAATTAAAAAAGCAATCATCAAATACCACTAATCTTCAACATCACGATGAAATAATACGTTGGGAACGATTAATCGATCCAGCTTACCGAAAGTGGCAAGCCCAACAGATTGAATGGTTTGATGATCCATTTTTCTGGTATCAATGCTTTGAGAAGATTAACAACTTTCCCTTAGAACAGCAAAAACCGGCAGAGACAATTTTACACCAATTACAAGAAACATGGATATCACAAGGCACTTACGCATATTACAGTACATTAGATGTGATCCATGTTTATCAAACCATCATGCCAGTTTTTTCTCAGTGGCTGTATGATGCAAAAATAGAATTTCAAAAACAGCAAGCAGCTTTAGCAGTGGATTTTCGGAAATCTTATCAAGAATATTTAACCTGGTTTGAAATGGCTTTACAGCAAGAAAAAACTCTGCTGCGTACCTGCTTGCAAGAAAGATTAACCATTGGGCTTAAAAAAGGCTATGGTACTTGGGATAATGTGGTAGGTAGTATGCGAGATACGCTCAAAGCCATTGGCGTGCTACCACAGGAACCTAAACTAGATCGTGCATTAGCTTATGGTCACTTAACGCCACAAGCTTTTGTAGATATAAAGCAAATTATTGAACAAGATGGTAATGAAGAAGAAAAGGCAGTTTTATATACGCTTCCTTATTATTGTCAATCATTTAATCAAGCAACTAAGTTTTGGCAATACAATTGCAAAAATTTACAAAGTGCTAACTGTCATTTCCCACTATCAGAAAACTACACACCATCATTTAAAACTTCCTTTTACCAGCACTTACCTCGTTTTTTACAATGGTTATTTTGGGATGAAGAAGTCAGAGAACGATTTTTTCAGCATCCGCATTGTCAGTTCTTACGAGCACAAGAAACAGCATTTTTAACAGCAGAGGTAGATTTATCCAATGTGATATTAGGAAATTTTTTATATCACCCTGCTTGGCTGCAAAATCAGATGTGCTTAAATTTATTATGCACTGAACATCAAAGAATCGAAAAATGGCTTAAACATCCGCTAGCTTTTTTCTTTCCCGCCACAGTTAAAAGATTACAAGATTATCAGCAATCGCTTAAAAATAGTGCCCAACACTGGATAACTAAACAAGCCATGATCCTGAAACAGGCCATGGCAGGAAAAGAAACTATCTTACTGAGCGAAAATGAACAATCCTCGTTAAAAAATGCGTGGGTACATATTGACGCACTACAAAACCACTCATTATTTTCCAAAGATATCCTCGATAAATTGGCTCAGCTTAAGTTACAGTATCAAGCACTTTGTTTTCCTAAACCCAATCAAGCTAATTTATCGGCTGCTTTGCTTGAACAAAACTCCACAATCATTCACCATACCGATGCGGCTTCTTATGCAAGTCAAAAAGCTTTTTCGCTGTTAAATCTAAAAGTGAACTATCCACAAATAATGAGAACTTCCCCTACATCATCTGTTCATGCTGTTAAAGATAATATTAATCTTCAACAAAGTTAGTTTTTAACTTAAATGAACATCTTACTAAGCTATGGCTTAGTCATTGTTATTTTCCCCCGATATTCGAAGGTTAGGCACAGATTGTCCTTTCTTTTCTTCTGTTGGCTCAGGTTGATTTT
Source organism: uncultured Gammaproteobacteria bacterium (assembly GCA_963844535.1). Lineage (GTDB taxonomy): Bacteria > Pseudomonadota > Gammaproteobacteria > CAWJOP01 > CAWJOP01 > CAWJOP01. The sequence continues at coordinate 189,639 of CAWJOP010000006.1, forward strand.
TCTTACGTTCTGGCGATGGCGATCTAACCGATGAATTTTTTAACACTGGTGGATAAACTGTATCCATTTTTTCTGGGTTTTCTGCCGGTTCTTTCTCTTCCGTAGGATTAAAGACTCCCTTAATCGCGTCTTTGAATTCAATGATTTTGACATTAATGGCTTCTTTGGCACTCAACGGAAACATACTCAAAAATGCCTCATTTTTTTGAACCCAAGCAATTGCAGTCGCAGTCCATCCTGTCTGATTTTGAATATGGGTTTTGGCTCGTTTCGTGGCTTGAATGAGTTTGACCATCTCTAAAGCTCTATCATCTTCTCTTTGTGCCAAATGATGCAACACCGTTTCACCATTCTGGTCTACTGCATTGACGTTAGCTCCACGCGCTAAAACGCGTTTAAATAATTCAAACCCTACATCATCTCGTCTCTTTGCAAGTTGATGTAACGGTGTCTCTCCATTTCTATCTCCAATATTGACCCTAGTACCTTGCCTGAGTAAAAGTTCGGTGATGGCAATGATGTCTGTAGCCTCTCCTTTGATCGCACCACTGGCTAAAAGATGTAGCACCGTTTGTCCTGCATGATCTTGCAAGTTAACAATTGCGGATTTATTTAACTTTTCTTGCTTGGCAAGTAAAAATTCTACCTGGTTCAGATCGCCTTTTAATACCGCAATATGCAACGGTGTTCGTCCACTCTCATTGGGTATATCCAATAGACTCGGTATATTGCCTAATAAGGTTCCTATCCAATTTTTCTCATTCAACAAGTTAGTTTTGACTAACAGGTGTAATGGCGTATCGCCTGCTTCCTTCTGGAAGGTCATGCGCTTTTTCTGTCCTTTTTGAGTTTGTATTTGCATCTCTTCTTGTAGTGCTTGAGTGTTACCCAAAACATCGAGTACCCGTTTAATTAAAGCTAAATAGATGGTTTTCTTATGATAATCTTTAAACATCCATGCCTGAGTATCTTCTTCCCAACCTTCACGGGCTAATGCCAGCACCGATTTACCTTCAGCATTTTTTACCGTCCTATCAAAACCACAGGCTTCTATCAGTATCCCGACTATCGCTGATTGGTCAGCCCGACTTAATTCATCATTGGCTAAGCATCTTTGACAAGATGCGAGAGCCTCCTTTATGGCCGTTTCACTTAAGTTAAATTGTGTTAAGAAACGAGCAATAAACGACTCTATTTTGTCTTGAGTTTTATATTGGAATACTTGAGTAACTTCAGCATAAAAACGCTTTAATGATTCGAGTTCAAATTCAGTCTCTTGAATTGCCCCATTTCTTAAACACCAGTCTACACTGCCAGGTATTTCTACTTTGGGTAGGTTGCTCTCTCCCAATTCTTCAACTTCGATGTCTTGTACAGCAACATGTAACAACGTATTGCCGTATCGATCTTGGGCATTGATTAACCAACCTTTTTGATCCTTTGGTGTCGCTTCAATCAGTTTTATCCAGAAGACCTTGAACGCATCGTCTCTAAAATCACTGCTGCCTACCAACGCATGAATAATTGCTGCATCATATTGATGTTGCACTAACAAAGAGGTAATTAGCACTTGTGCATCTTTGTCTTGATGTTTCACTGCTTTATTTAAGAGTGCATGACCTAAACTTTGGTGATGTTTATCGGTTAACAATAGCACATGGAGTAAAGCTTTTTTGCCTAATAGTTTAGTTTCGATGACTTGAAGCCAAAAATCGGTGGCTTCTCTATCTTGGTCGAAATCAATTGAGTTCGTGGTGGCTTTAGTAAAGCTGCGCAAAACTAGCAAAAGATTTTCCAACATGACGGCTAACATTGGTGCATTTTTCAGATCAAAAGCGATTTGCCAGATGGTGTTACCCTGGCCATCTTTGCTCAGTAAGAAGTCACCTCTATCCGCTAAAAATAATCGTACTAATTCTACTTGGCCTAGCTTGACAGCTAGATGTAATGGGGTATCTCCTTCGGAGTTCTGGATATCTAATAGCTCAATCCATTTTGCTTTTTGCTCGGCTCTGGCAGCCTGTGCTTTAATGAGATTTACCATTTCTAGATCATTTTTGACTACCGCTAAATGTAAGAGGGTATTTTGATCCGGATTCTTTTTAGATAAAGGAACATTCTCATTTTCGATTTCATCTAATACACGACCTCTTCGCTTTCCTGCTTGATACAATTTCAGAACATCAACCGGTTGTGATGAAGCTTGGGAAGTATTATCCATTGTTGTTTCTAGAAGAATGCTTGGCTGTTTTAATCTTGCTGATGCCGCTTCCAGTTGTCTTTGGTAATTTTGTTCGACTTTTTGATTGACCAATAGTTGATATAACTTTGGATAAAGGTCTTTTGCGTTGCGGATACGCGAAAACACACGTTGCCCTACTTCAGTTTCAAAGGGTTTTTCTCCGGATTGATTTTCTTGATGAATGAGTGCGTCATCTTGTTCAATTAAATATTCAATCAAGTCAAGATTCACTGGATCATTCATCGCCGCATGCAGCAAGTTTTCTCCTTGATGACTTTTAGCCTGTAACAAAATACTTCTACTGATCAACAGTGTATTCTCTACCATCTGTTGGACTAATTTGAATTCACCTTTTTGACATAAAAGATGCAGCGCTGTGTCTCCTAAACCATTGGGTTCATTCAAGAGCGTGATAGCGTCAAACCATTTCACTTGAGCGATGATTTGTTCTACGAGCTTGCTCTGTCCCGCTAGAATGGCGAGATGTAATGCGTTATTTCCCTCTATTTTATCTTTTGTATCAAAATTTAGACTTTTAACCCAGTTCAATAATCTGGTCTTTTTACCTTCATCGCTTAAGGAGGCAAAACCCGTAACGATTGAAAGTAACAAGGTGTGATTCTGATCATCACGACTATGAATGTCTGCACCTAAATCGATTAATTGCTCAAAAAAGGCAATATCTCCTGCTTTAGCAGCTAGATGTAATAGTGCATTCTTATTGGATTGATTCAGGTGAATCCCCAGCCAGTCTTTTTCTGCGAATAACAATTTTACGTTGGCGATATTTCTTTCTTGAATACTTTGGTTGAGTAAAGCATTCGCATCGACTAAACCAGGGTCTGCACCATGGTGCTTTAAACCAGCAACCATATCTTGTTGATGTGCTGTGAGCGCTAACGCTAATGGTGATACACCCTTAGCATTGATGACATTGGCCTTTGCCCCTTTTTGCAGCAATAACGTTACCATGGCGACATCACCCTGCTTCACTGCTAGGTGCAGCGGGGTTTGCTTCTCTTCATCTATCTTGTGGACACAATCTGGATGGCTTTGTACTAAATCCTGTAAGAATTTGGCTTTTTTCTGACCAGATAATTCAGCGTCTTGCAACAGTAAGTGCAGTGGCGATAATCCCTGCTCAGCTTTTTGTCGATAGGTTGTTAACTGTGTTTGATAACGATCCGCTTCTGCTTCACCGGTAAAGCGCTCTCTTTCAGTAGTTAAAGCGGTTAACTCTGCTTGTATCTGCCTTAATGTTTGTTCATTCTGCGCTTTAGCTTGAATGACTTTTTCTATTGCAATGGTTAATCCATTTAATCGAGTTTGTTCCTGATGCCCTTGCTTTAAGGTATCTTCCATCTGGCGATGCCTTGAATACTGTGTTTGAACATCTGATAAACGCGTGATAAATTCCTGAGTACTCGTAGTCAGATCATTAACCCCCGATAATAACCAATTAGGTACATCTCTTTTCATGATTTTTGTGTCGGCATCCACCGAGGTCACTTGGATTTTTTCTAATTCATCATCGGTGATATCTTTACTGACGGTAGTGAGAAACGTACGGCTTTGTTCTGGTAAATAAGACTGATGAGCAACTAGTTGATTATTCAGGTTTTGTACCTGTTGCTGCGTTTCTATTGCTAAAGGATCATCAAGGGTTCGCACCTGTTCAAATTGTGCTTCCATTTGCACCAAATGATTCGTATAGTCTGCTAACCTTTTTTGGTCTTCGCTAAACTTCTTTAATGGTGCAATAAACGGTAATCCTGATAGAATGCCATGATCAAATACCGCCAATACCATATCTGCTAGCATCCACGAAATATAATTTTTGTCAGCGACCTTTTGCAGACGTTCTCGGTAAGTACCTATCCTAGGTAATACTTCTTTAGCGAAGTTTTGTACTGCTTTTAAAGTAATCGGTAAATAGTGTTCAGCATCCTCCCGCACTGCTTCTGCCGTCTGCATCATCTGGTTAACAGCATCTTTTCTTATTACTAAATCACCTAGTGCTACATCATTAATAGCACCATCTGGCAATACAATCGGTGTAGCACAATCCAATTTTTTCAGTTGATGGGTTAACCAAGTATCCCTTTGCCAATCATCTCTAATGGTGTCATTAAGCCTTTTTTCTTCTGCCAATTGTGCTGCAATATTATTGGCTAATGCTTCTGCCTGTACTTCTCTGACCCCAATTTGATGATCGAATGTTTTGATGATATGTTCTGATTGGATGGCGAGTTCAGTTTGCGCTTCACTCAAACGGATTTCAATTTCAACGATTTGCGGTGCAAATCCTTTAACATGTTTGATCAACTTGATCCTTTTCCGACTCAAATTGTTTAACGGCTACTTCTCGTTCAATGAGCGATAGTTTGGGATCAGCCAAAGTATCTAGACATTTTCTGATGCTTAGTTTGAAATTCAGTACGTTCGGTTTGGCATTGCTTTGTCCAATCAGTAAGTTGCGGTTCAATCGCGGTAAATACTGTGACTAATCGTTGTTCACTGCTTAAAAATACTAGCGCGAGAAGTTTCATCCAGTACACTTAACCTTTCAAAACGAAATTTTGCAGTTTGTTTTTGGTAATCTTCAAAACGTGCAGAATCACTGTGCAATTCATTTTCAGTTTGCGACAATATTTGCTCGCTGTTCTTTTGAATCTCCTCAAAGTTTTTTTGCTGTAGTGCTTCTTGTTGTTGAATCTCTTTTACCCAAGCTTCTGCTTGATTTAAAGCTTCTTCTGCTGTTTTAAATTCCGATGGTAGTTTTTGTAAAGTATCCTCAGCAGCTATTAACGCTAACTTAATTTCATTAATTTAGCTGATAGTATTTTGAATGCGATATTGGGTTGAGTTTTTAATAATTCAAATTCATCGATTAAGTGGGTGATATTTTTTTGATGCGTATCTAAAGTCACTGGTTTTTGTTGTAATGCTTTATCAAGTGATTCAAAGGTTTGGTCGATACGTTTTCTCGCTAACCTCACTTTGTGGTTGATCTCTGTTTTCTGATGGCAGTAATTAAGCTGTAAATAGTTTTTCGTTTAGTTTCCAGATCAGCTCTTTTCTCTGATTCGCTTATCCAATTTCTGTCCATGGGTCTTATTTAATAAGAACTTATCAAAACTTGCCGATAGAAGCAGCATAACGTGTTTTAAGTGCATCTTCTATTTGACTGACTTCGACATTAACCTCTTTAACTAAAGTCTGGTGTATTGTCTTAATTTCTTGAAGCGTCTCTGAAACAGTCACTTTGGCTTTTTCACTTTTTTTAATCAGCGCATAAATTTTAGCCGTGTCTAGGCTTTTGTTAGCTTGATCACCATCTTTGATTAGCTGTATTTTTTGATGACATTTTATCTTGGCTTTATCTAGGGATTTTGGATACTCTGTTAGTTTCTTCTTATGATCTAAATATATTTTATTATTTTTTTGCTCTTCATCTTTATATCCTTCAAATCGTTCCACGCTGTCATAAATAGATTGAGGTACTATTAAAGATTCTATTTCCTGAACCATGTGCCCCATCGCTAAAAGATTTTCCTGCAATTGATGAGCAACAATTTTTTTAACTAAATGGATGAATTCCAATTGTTTATCTGGTGAAGAAAATAGGAATTGTTCATTAAGTTTCTTAAGAAATTCACGCAAATGAGCCCGATCTACTTCGGTTTCTGATTTGCTCGCCACTATCTCTAACGTTGCGAAGAGAAAATCCTCTAGTTTTCCAGTGGGTTGATGATGATGTTTGGCATACTCAAGCAGTGTTTCAATGAGTTGCTCATAGCCAGTTAAAGTCAATTTTTCTGTTAATTGCTTTAATAAGTCAGGTATTGCCTTATCTTCATAAGGAATCTCATAAAGTACAAATTGCGCAAAGGAGCATAAACGTGAAAATCGTTCATGATCGATAGAATCTGACCGTGTACAGTAAGCAAAATAAGCCTGTAAAAAGTCAAAGGGCATCAATTCTGCCATACCTCGACGCTGCAAAAGTTTATATCTATCTATAATGATCCACTTAAACTCTCCAGGAAGCGTCTCCGATTTTTTAGCTAACATCCTTTTAGCCTGATGGTCGATGACGTAGCGAATAAATTGTTGCTCAAAGACTCCTTTGGGTAAGTCTTCCAATTGCTGTACGATTCCAGTTTGTTCTAATACACTAAATATTAGCTGAATCAGGTCTTGATCTTCTTTAAAGAAGCTACATAAAGAAAATACTGACTTTAAATCCGGTTTTTTCCATTCAGTCTCATTGATATCTCTTTTAATCGCTGCATACACCAACTGCTTGAGTAAAGCTTTATCTACGTTGTCAATCGGTAGTTGATAAGTGTTTCGGAGAATCGATAACGTTTTTAATAATCCTTGGCAGGATGGTGTACTGGAAAAGTGATTGAATAGAAACTGAACCCTAAAATCAGCAATGCGCTTTTCTCGTCTGGAAGATTGCAGAGCAGGATTTTCTAGAAGCGCTATCTCTCTCGTGACTGCTTTCTCTAATTCCTGCTCAATGCCACCTTTCGGAAATGAATACTGCTGTTCAAGTTCTTTGAGTAAATCAGTAAACGCTTTAAGCTCTTCCACAGTCTGTAACGTCTGGGCACGCGTAACGAGTAAATCCATGACCAAATCATAATCATAGCTGTTACTTCTAGGCCAGTCTCCTTTGTATGGAGCATAAGTAAATTCGTATTTTTGCTTTAACTCATAAAATGCAAAAATCAGTTTTTTATAATGTTCTGAAGAAGGCTTTTCAAGCAACATGAACACCAGGGATAAGCTAGAAACCCACTTTTTTTCTAGAGAATATTGATCTGCATTGGATGTGGCTAATGAATCGTAAGATAATTGTAATAATTGAATTAAAGCTTCAGTGAATGTGTCTTGAAAGGTTTGGCCAGAAGCAGAACCGGTCTTTAATTCACCTAACCAGGGTGTGCTATCGCCTAACGCAGTAAACAATTTTGTTAAGAATTGGTGATACCAGCGTTCTCGATCCAGCGGATTAGCGCTATGTGGATGGTCATCGGCATACCGGCGTTCCATGTCATTGAGACAAGTGAGATTGAGCAAGGTTGATAACAGCACAGAACGCTTAGGCGTAAAGATGCGCGCTTCAATCATCCCCCACTGCTGTTGCAATTGCTCTGAATATTCCGCTTTTAGCTCATATAATGCTGATTCAGTCATTTCAGCGTTGATACCCATCAATACATTGATTTGCTTGACCACAAAATCGGTGTACAGGGGTTTTTCCACTGCGAGTAAATCCACCACTAGGGTTTTTAAAATCTTTTTATAATCTGACGGTGTTTTTAACCATCGACCGAGTTGCTGTTCATTTAACGTCACGAGCAAAAGTCGCTCCGATCGGGCGCTGTTCCAGGTGAAATTATCATCCCCATATGGATTTTTATTGACAAAATCCCAATCACATTCATTGCTGAGCAAAGTACTTTTATTGGCTATGGCAGTTTTGAGGTATTGGATAAAATCGTTAATAGAATTAAAACTGGCTTGACAGTCTTTGACCGTTTTTTTAACTTCTTCTTTAACCTCTTGGAGAAAAGCCTGATTTTGTTCAGCATGTTCAAGAAAATAGAGCTGCTTTTCAGCACTCGATAATCTTTCACGCGGTTTGATGACCCACATCAGATTAAGGCCATTAAGATTCTCAAAAAACGTCCAGATTGCGGGATAGTTTTTTTCAGCCATGAGGGTTTTAAGTTCTTTCTCTCGATAGCTTTGGATAAATGTGCGTAAAAAGCCGTTCCAAAAGAATTTGGGTATTCCTTTTTTATCCGCTACAGGGGTGGGTACTTCTAGTACACCAAAACCTGAATGATTGGGATGATAATAAATTGAACCTTCAAGCCAAAACCCAGGGATTCTCCAAAGATCGTATTTTGGAAAATCTCCGTGTATTGATAAGCCATCTTGAACGAATGAACTTTTTTCTACACTCACTTCCCATAAGCGGTGGTAAAACGCAGCTCGTCTTTCGCGTGGTACATCGCAACTATTGGCAATAGCGAACAGCTTTTCTGCTAACGAAAATACTGCTTGCTGGTCTGAAGCCGAATCTAATAACTTCGCTTGGCGAATGGCGATTTCTTCTTTGAATTCCTGAAGTTTTACTGAATGGGGAGCGCCATATTCTTTGTGAATTTGGGTTAAAAACTTAATGAAATTTTGTGCTGAGGTCGAAAAAGGCCGATAACCTTGACCCAATCCAGCGCTTTCTCGTTCTTTTGAAATCTGTTCAACACCACGCTGTAAAAGGTGAAGCAGTATGACTTCATCCGCTTCATCTCTATTGGCTTTATTGTTGGCTAGCCAATTTTTGATAAAAGTTTGATAGCCTTCAAATTCTTGAGCATCATAGGCGGCTGACGAAAAAAACTCCTGGAATAAAGCTTGTGTTGGTGCATGATCCAAGGTCTCATACTCAATTTCTTCTAAAGTCCTTTCTAAAATCGAAGAAATCTCTTCTGGATCGGGAACCAATACGCGCCCTGTGCCACGTGGTGTACCTTGTGTTTTACTGATGATTTCCGACACATTATTTAGAAAAAATCGTAACTGTGTTTTTCTGGATTGCAAAAGTTCTTTTTCAGGATCATGTACCTCTTCTTCTGGATCGGGAATCACCGTTATAAATTTTTCTTCATCATCACGATAATAGGCAACCTGCGCACCGATTATGATCAAGTCATTGATAAGCTGAATCAATTGTGGATCGTTCTTTTTCCCTTTAACTAAGCCGCTATTTAACAAATCGCTAATGACGCCTTGGACTTTGACCCGATTAGGTTTTTCTTGTGTTAACCAAGTGGTTAATACGTTAAGAATTAATTGATGCACTTGATCTTCATCAGCGACCTGTTTATGTTGAGATTGATAGAGTATTTTTAATAATCCTTGAAATTGCGCATGAGCATCTTTTTGATTGGAAAGAACACGTTTAGCTGAGGTCAACACTTGTTTTTGGTTTTCCGTTTGAAACCAACTATCTTCATTAAAGGTGGTTTTAAACTCTGCCCATAATTCGTTCATATTCGCTGTGCCCATAACTTTTAAACCTCTGATGATCGTTGACATTGGATTACCATCAGTAGCCCATAGTACTTTTGATGTATTCAATAATCTTTCCGGTCTTTTTACCGTATTTTTAAATATGTTGAATCGTGCCAATTGGCATTAGGCTTGAATTTTTGGATAAGGGAGCGCTACTGCATCGTTTAATAAGTTCTTAACTACTGAGCTTAGATGGGCTTGATAAGGATTTGGAATTAGTCGAGAAAATACCACTGATTTCTTGTAGAGACTTTTGAGGCTGAACTTTGACTAATTTAAGAGAAGAATCCCTAGATTGAGATTCATCTTGACTACATAATTTGACCATAAAACAACTTCTTCAAACTCAAATACGGTGTTTCATCCTCCCTTGATGAAATCAGCCTGTGATGTTGTACATTAAACCATTTCATAAAAACTTAGCCTTTAGTATTGATGAAATTAATTAAAAAATGAACTACTTATAAGTATACCATAAAACCCCTACGCATTTTGGTAGTTTAGATTCATTTTTATCGTATTTTGACGCCATCAATCGGATGATTTTGCTGGTATCTTGCTGAATTAATAAGGAGTCGGATTGAATTCAGTAGTTCCTAGAAAGATTTTGTTTTTGGCCGGTATTTTGCGAAGGTGAAGACTTTGGAGAATCCAGAGGGGAATCATGATGTGTTGCTAAAGGTACTGGCGTAGGGGGTACTAAAGCCGATGAGGCTGTTGGCAAATGGTCTCCCTCTCTTTCAATCGTATGATCAGTGCTCCTGACTGGGTGGTATTCGTCTGTGCCATAAGGTTGAACCCAATTGGAATCACCAATATCCCTATCCCTATAGCTAAGGGGATAACCCCTCCGCCAGTTAAAATTATCCAGCCCAGTAGGAGTCCAGCAATCAGGCAACCTGTGCCTACAGTAAAAATAACAAACTTGCAGTTAATTCACGAGTCGTGAAGATATCTAGCCAGGAACCCTGATCATTGTTCGTTTCACCTTGCTGAACTTTCTTGGCTAACGCTTTTTCAACCTCATAGATGGGAAAAGATAGCCGACTTAACCCCTGTGCAAGCAATTGTTGCTTAAGCTGTTGTAACTCGCTTACCCTCAAAGCAGGCAAACATACTGGATAAAATATCTCTTGGGTAGCTCTGGATACTGCACCACCTTTTTCCGCGAGTTGTGTGCAAAAAGTATGAATTTCCAAAGCGTTATAGGATTCTAAGGTAGTTAATTGCCGGCGACGATTAAAATCTCTGGGTGGCGTTAACGCCACTAATAGCTCCAGTAGACTCAATACATTGGGAGTTAATCCATCAGCATAATAATGGGTTAATGCCGATAAACATTGTTGCCAAACCAATGGATAGATATCCGGTTGTTGCAAGCGAACTAGAAAATTTGGATATTCCCTGCACCAAGGTTGAACGTAGGGCATCGTGCCGTTTTGAAAAAGACTTTCAATCAGTATCTTTCCTGATCTTTCTTGAATTAATTGATGCACCAATCGGGCTTTCCAGAGTAACCTGTTATTTTTGACGACCATGGGTATATCATCGCAAACGATACGATTTAACTCAGTCCATACGCTCAGCCAATGATTTAAGGTAATAAAAGCTTCTAGGGTTTGTTGGTTCTTTGGATGAGTACTACACCAAAGCTCTGCCAATTGCAGGGGG
>CAWJOP010000007.1:0-57174 GCA_963844535.1 uncultured Gammaproteobacteria bacterium
CTAAATTGTTGAATCACCGGTGAAAAAGCGATAACAAACTTGCCAACTTCCTGATCAGAAGCAAACACACACTGGGTAAATGCAAACGCCACATCAACCTTTTGGCTGAGCCATTGTTGTCTATCGGAACGTTCAACCATGGATAGGGCATAGGTAGCAAAAATACCTTTTAAATCTAAGTGGATAAGACTATTTTGTTCCCACCAAGATTCATTAGGAAACGTTTGAATTAATACTGAAACGAGTGAAAGCGTCATCCGATCGATCGAAAAAATGCGATCTAAAAAAGCAAAAAAACCTTCGAGTGAAAAAAGTTTAGGAATGAGTGCAAGGTCTTGATCGGCTAGTGCTTTAAGCAGCACCAGCCAATGAAATGAAATTTGATAAAGAAGATCACTGTGCTTTTCTCCTTTTTCAGATTCAAACCAATCTTTCAATTGAGAAATAATGGTTTTTTTATGTGGAGAATTTATAGCAATCTTAGCAATTTCAGTGGCACAAGCCATATCTTGAAGTAATAAAGCCCGTACGGATTCCGCTTCTAACATTGATAAAGCATATTGGCCAGGATCAGAGGGGGGACCAAATTGAGCGAGTTTAAGCAGTAATAAATTAGTTAATCGTTCGACTTCGGCTAGTGTTGCAAAAATATCGTTTAAACGATAGCGACTATCTGAGCGCTCAAATCGAAGGTGGCGCAACAGGAATAAGATAGTTGATTCCGGCAAAGCACTTACCAAAGTCGGTCGATTAAATATTGCCGAAGCTAAGCCACTTTTCTCCTTGCTGGAAAATAGCGAAGAACCGAACAATCGATGTAAAAATAATGACGTTTGTAAACGCGAGATAACTTCAGGAATTTCAACGAGTTGACTAAAAAATTTGTTATGGTCTTGCCAAGCCTGTTTAAAGCAGTAAATTAATGCAGTATCACTCGCTAAGCTACCCGTAGAGAACAAAGCCAGGAGATAAGGTGAGCGTACGAGTAATAATTCTTCAATTTGATAAAAATTTGATTTACCATATTCCAATTTCACCCAGTTCAATATATCCACTGGCCGAAGTTTCTGAAATAAAAACTCTGCTGCTTCTGAAGCTAATGGGAGTTGATCCTCAACTTGATGCGGTGTGAGTGAGTTAAAAATATCACTCAGTAATGAAACTGAAATCCTAAAATAGGTGTGTAATGCTATTAAACCATCACCGAGTAATAAACCAGCCCAGTTTTTAGAGGCGATGATTGACTCTGATACAAAAATGTTTCTTTTGAGCTTCAAAAACAACACCAACGTCGTTAAAAACCCTTCCAGCCGTGCTGCTCTGTGCAAACACTGGGCTAAAAAAAGATAATCTGCGTCACTTATATCTTTAATCACACGGTTTTCTTGACGATTATAAAGCTGAAGAAATCGCTCAATATGTTCGCGGGTAAATAGAAAAGTGATATACGAGGAAGCAAAGCCAAGCTCTGTATCCAAATAAGTAACCCGTGCTTCATAATCTAATCGATTATGTTCATTTTGCTCGCCAGTTTGGCGAAATGCCTGACTCATCCGGATCAGAAAATCTAATAGTGATTCCGTTCCATCCATCACTTCGGCAAAAACATTTTGCATCCATTGCTGGAAAAAAAGTTTTTGCTGAGCTTCTGACGAAAAAGGTTCGATGAGGATGTGGTTAGCGTCAAGCGCTAAAGGTTCAATCACCTCACACAAAGCATTGAGTAAATACCCATCATTCAATGTTTGCGGTGTTTGTGTTTGATAATATTCAAACAAGCGGCGCGGTAAAAAAGGGGTAGCAATCGTATACCACTTTCGATTAACTTGCGTCACCTTGAGCAAAGCATCTGCATCTAAAAAATCAAAAATCACTTTTAGAATATCGGTAGGATATTCAGCAATTATAGAGGGTTCTAAGCTAACCTCTTCTGCTATGTCTTCATCCACTACCGTAAGTGGAGCTACTGATAACTCCTGTCGATCTTTTTGATCCATGGGTTGGGTCTCAATTTATTTTTTCCATATCCCAGCAATAATTATCCAGTATAGTAAGGTGTTAGTATCTACCTACCTTAGATTCCATGATTATCACATATTTTGCAGGAGTTATGGCGCATTAGGTCAAAAAATAATAGGAGAACAGATAAGATTGTTGAAAAACCATGGATATTTGTGAATTTGAGAATAATTGAGCAGCGAAATTATTACCTTAAATCTATTGGAAAATTTTTATAATCAGGGTATTAGATTGTAGCTTTTAAAATTGGTCTTGCTATCATAAATCCCAAATAAATTATTGATAGAAAGGAATTCTGTTGGTAAATGTCTGACAAAATAGGTTCAGGCTAATAATGTACTATTTTTTGATCAACCATGTCTACATATCTTCTTACCCCAGAACAGGAACGACTTTGGATAGAATGGAAGCTTTATCCTGTCAGTGCCGTTTATAACAATCATCTTATTTTTAAGCTGATGGGGCTAGTTGACGCCCAAAAACTTATCTCTAGCATTCAACAGGCCGCTTCCGATGATATTTTCCATTTGGTATTTGATGAAGAAGCGGGCAAAGCTTATCAAAAGAAACTCTCTTATACTGAAATTGAAGTGGCTTATGTCGAATTACCTACGATTGAAGCGAGTGATTGCTATATCAATAATCTCATAAAGACTCCTTTTGATTTGAAACAGCCCTTTCCCTATCGTTTTTTTCTGGCCAAGCAACTTTCCGATGGTTCTTATTATTTGGGCTTTGTGATGCACCACATTTTAATGGATGGACGCTCGACCTCCTTGTTCTTACAAAAAATCGCCCACCATTATAATAAAGGCGCAGTTTATCCTCCTATATCTATTGATTTTACTGATTATCTGACAGAGTTGCCTCTGCTGTTTGATAAAAAGCTTTCTGAAGACGAACGTTATTGGCGAGATAAATTAACAAGGGGATTGCCTTCTATCGATCTATTGCATTCTCATTTAGAAAAGAAAGTCAGTGCACGGCATCGCTTGATTGTGCCAAGTGAAATAAAAAAATCCCTTAAAGCATTAGCTATTCAAGCAAAGTCCACTTTATTTCTCTTACTCATGACGGCTTGTAAGATATTGATTTATCGGTACTTTAACTGCTCGCAGTTAACCTTCTTTTATCCTGTTGACATACGACCGCGCAATTACAAAAACGTCATGGGATTTTTTGTGAATACGCTGTCAATGGTGACCGAGCGAGAGGAAAAGACTACCTTTTTTGATTTACTACATAATGTTACGGAACAAAGAAAAAAAGACAAGCAATATCAAACCATTTCACTATTAACGCTGTTTAATTTTCTGCGAACGGGGGGAGAACAGATCAACAGTCAAGATTATATTATCTTTGCAAAAGTACAGTTCTTTAAAAACAATTTTGTTTTAAATGACATCGTCACTGAAGAAACAACTGCAGATTTTTATTACGAGGCTATGAGTCATCTCTCTTTTTTTTATGACGATGAAGGTGATGAGATACATTTTTCGATCGAATACAATCAAGCCTTATTTGAAGAATGGTTTATTGTACAGATGGGAAAACACTTTAATTATCTACTTGAATCAATCATTAACAATCCCCATCAGACAGTAAGCTCACTGAATTTCATGAGGAAACCACGAGAAAACAAGGAAGATTTAGTTAAATTTTCACCTACAAAGCCTTGTATTTTTATTCAGCAAGCCATTGAACACCAGGCGGAGCGAAGACCCAATCAAATCGCTATTCGGGAAGGTACTGACTCCATCACTTACGCAGAATTCAATGCCAAAGCGAATCAACTCGCGCATTATTTATCGCGACAAGGAATAAAAGCGCGTGATTTTGTTGGCGTGCTCGTCAATCGAAGTATGAACACGCTAGTTGCGTTACTTGCTGTTTTAAAACTCGGAGCTACCTATGTTCCGATTGATTCAAGATACCCTAAACAGCGTCAGGAAATTATTTTAACAAACAGCCATTGTAAATATCTTTTAATATCAGATGATACGGAAAACCAAACAGACACAACTTATTCCATTTCTACTTTTTATCAAAAACAGCTTGAAATCGTATTAGAAAAGGAACAAAACGATAATCTTCATTTTTCTGTTTTGCCAGATGATATTATGTACGTGATTTACACATCAGGCACGACCGGTACACCTAAAGGCATACCGATTACCTATCACAATCTGTCTAGTCTATTCATGGCAACAGAGCCGCTATTTGGCTTTAATGCGGATGATATATGGATGCTTTTTCATTCACTTGCGTTTGACTTTTCCGTTTGGGAATGGTGTGGGGCATTGTTGTATGGGGGAACCTTGATCGTTGTTCCCTATGCTATTTCTCGATCATCTCAGCAGTTTTATCAACTGGTTGTGGATGAAAAGGTCACGGTGCTTAATCAAACGCCCTCTGCTTTTTATGAATTCATTGAAGCAGACAAGCAAAGCTCCCTTCCACTTACTTTGCGCACCATTATTTTTGGTGGCGAAAAGTTAGAGTATAGACGGCTATCCGACTGGTTTAAAAAACATGATAAACATTGTCCCAAACTGATTAACATGTATGGGATTACAGAAGGTACAATTCATGTCACCTTTCACCCCATCAGCCAAAATGATTTAGACAGGCAAGAAAGTATGATCGGTCAGCCCTTACCTCACATGAAGACTTATGTATTGGATAAAGATAAACAATTAATGCCCTTTGGTTGTATCGGTGAGCTTTATATTGCAGGTTTAGGTGTGACTTCTGGTTATATCAATCAACCCGCTGAAACAGCCAGACACTTCATGCTGAATCCTTATTCAAACGATCCCTCTTTTAAATGGCTTTATAAAACAGGGGATAGGGTAAAAATGCTGCCCGATGGAGAATTGGTGTATTTAGATAGAATCGACACGCAAATTAATGTGCGGGGATTTCGCATTGAGTTAGGTGAAGTTGAATATCAATTGGATAGGCTTCCCGAAATTAAACGGAGCGTGGTTGCCCTAAATTATGAAATGGCTGTCTTACCTCAACTGGTAGCATATCTGATACTTGAACCGCATATGCACCCTACACCCTTCGAGTTACGGCAATCGCTTTTGGAAGTATTACCTGCTTATATGGTTCCCACACAATTTTTTCAGATGGATGCGATTCCTTTAACTATCAATGGCAAAGTAGATTATGCGGCTTTATCTCAATTAGAACATCATCCTTTACATAATGTTATTTCACCGCAACATGATGAATCTATAGTAACCCGCATCTTTAAAATTTGGCAGAATTCCTTAAACCTTAATGAAGTAGATATCCATAGAAACTTTTTTGATATGGGAGGCGATTCACTGTTATTAGTTCGGGTACACGCTGAGTTAGAGCAGACATTCAATCATTCATTTCCTCCCGCGGTTTTATTTTCTTACCCGACGATCGCAAGTCTGGCAGAATACTTTTCTAAAATTGCTTCGCCCAAAAAAACTCATCAGCAACAGCAAACTGCGCAATCACGTGCGTCGATGCGTCTCGATGCACTCAAACAACGCCAAAATGGGAAATCAGCGCTATGAATAAAAAAGTGGATCATACCAATAGCTTAGCAGTCATTGGTCTATCTTGTCGTTTCCCAGGCGCAAAAAACCATCATGAATTTTGGCAAAACCTAGTCAGTGGAACAGAAAGTATTACCCATTTTACTCAGGAAGAACTTTTAGCTTCGGGTATTTCTAAAACCCTATTGGATAATCCCCAATATGTCAAAGCAAGAGGTGTCATACCGGACGCGGATTGCTTTGATGCAGATTTTTTTAGCTTTTCTTCCCAAGAAGCTAAAATTTTAGACCCACAAATTCGTCTCTTTTTAGAACATGCGCGCAATGCGTTAGAAGATGCCGGATACTTTTCTGAGGAAACAGGCGGTCGAATCGGTGTGTTTGCAGGACAATCGCAAATCCATAGTTATTTGAATGAATATCTGTTACCCAATGATTCACTGAGAAAACTATTGGGCGATTACTATATTTATCTGCACAACAGTAATGATTTTTTAGCGACAACCGTTTCTTATAAATTAAATCTTACTGGCCCAAGTTATACGGTTCAAACGGCTTGTTCTACTTCATTAGTTGCTATCTCTGAAGCCTGCCAACATTTATTGGACTATCAATGCGACATGGCGATTGCTGGTGGAGTCGCTTTACAATTTCCCCTAATTTCAGGCTATTTGTATCAAGAGGGCATGATTTTATCGCCGGATGGACATTGTCGTGCATTTGACGAAAAAGCCAAGGGCACTGTACCAGGCAATGGAGTGGGTGTGGTCATTCTCAAACGCTATCAGGAAGCCATTGAAGCCAACGATCATATTTATGCCATTGTTAAGGGTTTTGCTACGAACAACGATGGCAATAAAAAAGTCGGTTATAGTGCGCCCAGTGTTCAAGGACAAACAGCAGTCATAGAAGAAGCCTTAGCAATGGCACAATGTGCACCCCATTCCATCAGTTATATTGAAACGCACGGTACAGGAACACCACAAGGCGATCCCATCGAGATAGAAGCGCTAAAGCAAGTGTTTTCTGCTGATACAACAACAAGTAAAACTTGCCCGCTTGGCTCTGTTAAAACAAATATCGGTCATTGTGATGTGGCTTCTGGTATTGCGGGATTCATTAAAACAGTTCTGGCTTTATACTATCAACAACTACCACCCACTTTACATTTTCAAACGCTTAACCCACGCATTCATTTAGAAAACAGCCCTTTTTTTGTTAATAACACACTACTGACTTGGCCTTCTCATTCATTTCCTAGACGTGCTGGCGTCAGTTCGTTTGGCATTGGGGGAACGAACGCGCATATTGTTTTAGAAGAGATGAACGCTACCTATTCCTCGAAAGAAAATAACCCCGCAGAATCGGCGCTATTTGTATTTTCTGCTAAAGATGAAACTGCTTTAAAGCAAGTGAAAGAAGATTTAGCGCAGTACCTGTTAGAAACACCCGATATTCAATTATCGGACGCCGCTTATACTACACAAGTAGGAAGAGAATCTTTTAAGTATCGCAGTTTTTTTGTTGCAAAAAACCATAACGATAGAACGACGGAATTAAATCAGATGCGGCAAGCTTCTGATAATGTTTACGTGGCAGAAGAAACAACGCCTCATATAAATACTGAAACACTTTCTATCAATACAGAGGCAATGCCATTAAAAGCATTAGGCGAGTTATGGGCAAAAGGTGCAAAAGTTGATTGGGAAAGCTTTAATCAGAATAAAACTCACCAACGTCTTTCTCTCCCCACTTATCCTTATAGACGCAAACCATATATTGCTGAACAACCTGTACTAAAGCCGAATTTTGAAACCTATTACTACGAACCCGATTGGCAATGGAGTCCACTCATTTCAACACATGAAGAAGAAAAAAAAGCAGTCCTTATATTTCATGATACTGCAAAACAATCAGAATTATTAAACCCATCATTAGAAAAGCAAAGTCATATTCTGATTCATGTCTACCAACAAGATAGTTTTCAAAAAATCAGACAGAATCTCTACGGCATTAATAAAAATAATTTAGCGGATTATTCACAGTTAATTGCATCCATTTGGCAGGAAAACAAAATTGATGCAGTTATTTTTTGTTTATCTTTAGAGAACAATATATCTAAAACACAAGGAATTCCAAATGACTTTTTAGCGGCTTTTTTTTTGCTCAAAGCACTCAATCAACTTAATTCTTCAAAAAAAATCACTTTTTCTTTTTTAAGCCGTCACATGTGGAAGGTTTATGCGCAAGACATCATTGACCCGTTTAAATCGATGTTCATGGGTATTTCAAAAACAGCTTTTTACGAAGCGCCTCAAATCATCACGAAAATCATTGATGTAGACAGCCTTGAATGCGATACCGTTGATAACATTGCACATGATCTACTACTTCCTTCTCACGAATATATTGCCTATCGAAACAACCAACGCTTTTCTCTGACCTATAAACAAATTCTATTATCAAATGAATCTCAAGAAACGAGTTTATTAAAAGAAAATGGCACGTACGTTTTTACGGGCGGATTAGGTGGCGTGAGTTTATCCATCGCCGAAAGTTTTACCAACCTAAAGTCAATCAATTTAGTTCTTATTCATCGATCGAATTTTCCTAATCAAGCTGAGTGGGATACGTGGCTTAAAACTCACGGACAAGACGATGCCATCAGTCAAAAAATCCAGATTTTAAAAACGATTCAGGCAAAAGACAGTCACATCCTGCTTTTGCAAGCTGATGTAACTGATGAACTGCAAATGAGAAATGCCTTAGCTACAATAAAAAAACAGTTCACTGTAATTACCGGTGTGATTCACACCGCAGGTAGCGCTGATGGAAAACTGTTGAGCTTGCAAACACCAGAGAACTTAGCCAACGTGATGGCGGCTAAAGTTACCGGTAGCTTAGTGTTATATGATATTTTAAAAACCGAAAAAATTGATTTTTTATTGCTATGCTCTGCGTTAACCGCCATCACAGGCAGTATGGGGCAACTGGGGTACTGTAGCGCGAATCAGTTTATGGACAGCTTTGCTAAGGCATTTAATTATCAGCCTATGCGCATTATTTCTATTAATTGGGATCAATGGAAAAATGTAGGTATGGCTTTGAATTTATCTCAACTAGCACAAAAATTAAATAATCCATCCCTCTTAAATGAAGCGGGTTTAGATAAAGCACAACAACTCACCGCTTTATGGAAAGCGCTTTCACATTCTGGCTCTCAACTCATTGTATCCAATGAACCTTTAGAAGAACGAACTAAGAAATATAAACAAATAGCTAAACAGTACTTTACGCATTCTTTTCAACCTACCAGCGGTTCATCTTCTGTTTCAACACAAAGTGAAATATTGGATGAGATTATCAATAGCTTCAAACTGTATTTAGGTAACGAAGCCATTTCAGAGCATACCGATTTTTTTGACTGTGGTGGTGATTCTTTACTTGCCGTACAACTAGCGCATACCTTGGAAAAAAATTGTCAGCTTAAAATCAATCCTCATGATATACAGCTTTATCCCACACCAAGAACACTGAGCCAACATCTTTCAAAACAATTATCTCAAGCAACACTTACTTCAGTTTCATCTGCATTAATCCCTTTACAATTAGGCGATCCTCAACGTATTTTGTTTTTAGTACACCCTGTAGGGGGAACATTTTATGTGTATCGCCAATTGATTCACGGCTTGCCTAAAGCATTAACTATCTATGGGATTCAAGCAGAAGATTTAACAACATCCAGTAGCACTTCAGTTTTATCAATTGAACAAATTGCTTCAAATTACGTCTCAGTGATTAAAAACATTCAACCCAAAGCACCTTATTATTTGGGGGGCTTTTCATTTGGCGGTGTTGTCGCCTACGAAATGGCGCGTCAATTATCTGACGAAAATCACAAAGTTGATAAAGTCATTATGATTGATTCTCCTCATCAAAAGACATTGCCCCGTGCGTTTAAAGATAATGCCGATATTATTGCCTATCTATTACATTTAGGATCAAATTATAAAGTTGATCCTGAAGAGGTACGTCAATTGGATGAAGATGAGCAAATAAAATTATTTTTACGACATGCCGATAAACTAGAAAGAGAATTGCCTACTATTGAAAAAAACGTTCTACAACGTTTTTTTGCCCTATTTAAAACCAACTCAGAGGCAATGACCAACTATTACCCCCTCCCTTATAATGGAAAATCTGATATATTGTTTTTTAAAGCTTTGGAAAAAGACTCTGTCAATCCACCCCACCCTGAAGCAGGATGGAAAGAGTTACTTGAGGACAAAATAATCATATACGATGTTACAGGTAATCACCTCACAATGATGGATGAACCTAATGTGGCCAAAATAGCCAACATTTTATCTTCCTATTTTATTGACATCAATTAATCTTTAGCAATTTTAGGACAAACAATGGCTAAGAGCGGAACTTTAGTACACGAAATTGAGCAATTCAAAACAGTTATCTACGATTTGCCAGGTTGCGTTTATTGGAAAAACAAAAAAGGGAATTACCTAGGTTGTAATAAAAACTTCTTAGAGATGGCAGGGCTTGATTCTGTAGAAGAATTAATCGGAAAAACGGATCATCAACTCTGTTGGGCTTCCCAAGCGCATAAACTATTAAAACATGATGAGAAAGTCATGTCTAAAGGTTCGATGAGTTTTGAAGAAACTGTGGCTTTAGCCAATGGTGAAACGCTGACTTTTACGGTGGTAAAATCTCCTCTGCATGACGAGAAAGGCAAAGTAATTGGGGTCATTGGTACTTCTTTGGATATTAGCCAACAAAAGAAATTTGTTAAAGAATTAGAAATTGCCAAAGAAAAAGCAGAAGTTGCCAACCAATTAAAAACAGAGTTCATGGAAAATATGCAACATGATATGCGCACTCCTGTTGCAGGAGTATGCGGCATATTAGATATGCTACAGCAAACCAAAAACTATACAGAAATTTCCGACCTTATTCCCATTGCAATTAAATCGACTAAAGAATTATTGGCTTTATGCAATGAAGTCATTGAGTTTGAAAATATCGAGTATGGTCAGCATCCAATTATTTCAAAACAAATTAATATTCGTGATATTGCCTTGCATGTAATAAATCTCAATAGCTCAGCTTCAAGGTATAAACACATCGAGCTATTGCTCGAAATTGATGATGCGCTACCGGATATTGTAAATGGTGATGGCTACCGATTAAAGAAAATATTAATCAATTTAATCGGCAATAGTGTTAAATTCACCAAAGAAGGAAAAGTTAAATTGGCTATCTATCCAGTTAGTGTCGATCAAAATGAAATACGCATTCGATTTGAAGTGAGTGACACCGGCATTGGCATTCCTGAAAACAAAAAGGAGATTATTTTTGAAAAGTTTACCCGTTTAAATCCCTCTAACCGGGGAATCTATAAAGGCTCTGGCCTGGGGTTAAGCCATGTAAAAAAATTTGTATCTGAATTAAATGGTAATGTGGAAGTAAAAAGCAAACTTGGCATGGGCACGACTTTTTACATCACGCTCCCTTTTAAGATGGATGCACTCCCCAAAACGATTTACCAAACCAAGAGAATTACCCGTTACCAAGTATCAGATAGCTCTATTGAAACTGCACGAAAGCTGAAAAATACCACTCTACCTCTACCTTCTTTACAAGCAACCTATCCACTTACAGAAAAACAAAACTATCAGGTATTACTCATTGAAGATGACATGTTGGCTTGTATTATTGCTAAAAATTTATTAGAAAAACTAGGATGTCACATCACGACGGCTGGTGATGTCTCTACAGCTAAAAAGATGTTGGATTCAATCAAATTTAATTTAGTGGTTTCAGATATTGGTCTACCAGACGGTACTGGTTTTGAAATTATTACTTGCATCAAAGAAAATAAATCCAGCATTAACTATTTAACTCCCTTTGTAGCGTTAACTGCCCACAGTGATGAAGAAAAAAAACTACAAGCAAAGAAATGTGGTTTTTTAAGTATGCTACAAAAACCTCTAACGGCAGAGATTGCCACCAATTTAGTGAATACCTATTTACTTAATATTAATGAAGATTCTGCTTTTCCGGATACGAGCAAACAAGACCAATATGTTATTATCAACTTACAAGCTACAATGGATTTAATGAGTAGCGACAAAGAAACGGCCTTAGAAATGCTAGAATTGCTTTCCCATAGCATACAGGAAGAAAAATTGTTACTCCAAACAGCTTATCAACAAAACGACATTATAAATACACGAAAGCTACTACATAAATTAAAAGGCGGGTTATCTTACTGTAGCGCCCCAAAATTACAAAAAGCAGTTGAGGAGTTACATGAGGAAGTTAGAACAGCCGAACAGCTTTCCTCAATTGAACATTTATATAACAGCTTTTACAAAGAAATAGATAACTTTATTAAAGAATTAATAAAAATTAAACAATAAACTGCAAACATGTAGTGCTCTTATCGAGCACTACATATATTTTTTATGTTTGACATTTTTTCATTCTCGATCAAAAATTTCATCCGGCGTTTTAGCGTTAATGAGTTCTGCTCCCCAGGCACAAAGTTTCCTTTCATCCTGTTCTTGCTCGACTCGTTTTAAATAATTCTCAGAAATAGAAGGAAATTTTTGTTTAAGTTGAAGAATTAAAAGCTTATGTTCGCCTTGTAATAATCCCTTTTCGTAACCTTTTTCCATGCCAATACGTTCGGCACTGGTGATGTAATTCACGGATCGTTCCTCCTCTAATCGTTTAATATCATCATTATACTTAATTTCTAAATTTTTTGGCAAACTTAAAACCCAATCCAGGAAACGGTACAAATTTAAAATAGCATCTCGCCCCAACCCTTTGTCATACAAGCGGCGTGTGAGTGCAAACTTGATCTGATAGCGCTCTTCTACATTTTTACGGGTTTCTAATGCTGCCAGTTGCGCCAGTGTGATGACTCCAAACGGATTATCCGTCTGCTCTAGCAAACTACGATTTTCCACATAATCTAACAATTTTGTGGTGAAAAAATTAAACCTTATGACCTCTTGACCCCAAACCATACCGCTATAATGGCTAGGCCGCCAGTTTTTACGATCATCGACTAACATCGCCAAAGTGATAACGGGTAGATGGTAACGATCAAATAGTCGGTAGTTATACTGATAAAGCCTTAAAGGAAACGATGTTTGCGGTTCTCCCTGAACTTCGAGATGTACAAGAACAAAATGTTCCTGGCCTTCTTTGGATTTGACTTTGATAAGTTTATCGACAAATTGCTTGCCAACCATAGCATCTTTAGTAATGGCCTGAAGTTCTTTATCCATCACATCATAAGGTATTGACCAATCAATAGCATCAGCGAGTGTGGGATAAAAAAACGTCATGAATTCTTGAAAATAAGCATCCAAAATTTGCTTCCAGGCACTATCCATTTCAGCAGGAGGAATTAAAACAGTTTCAACTGACATGGTAACTTCCTTCATAAAATTTTATTAAGAATAATGATTAACCAAATAATACATTATTTTTTATTCCTTTATCTAATGCTCTAGCACTAGGGCAGCTAAATAATTATTTTCTTCTTATTCTACTTCAATTACTTAAAAAAAGCATAGGCTTTATCACTTATGTATCAATTAAGAATTTTCAAGCATTCAAAAATATTAGAAAAGAGATTGATTCAGAACGTATGTAGTACTAGTAGTTTTTAACAGCTAAATAGGGGTAATAAAATTTAAAAAAGTATAATAATAGCACTTGTGAAATTCATAATCTTCTTGTAGCTTTACTAAATTTAGCATTCTTTCAGAGATTAATTAAGGAAAACAATATGTCAACAGAAAAAAAGGAAGACAGACTAAAAAAATTAGAAGAAACTTTGCAGTCACACCCTGTTTTATCCCACTTAAATATTTCAAATTATCAGCGTGGAAATTCAATTTTTTACCTGCATGCAAGTCAATTAGCTTTTTCCCAAAAAGCTGATTTATATATTATAGGTGAAAAAGAATTAAGAGACATACTTAAATATTTGTGCTCGCATAATGATGCTAAAGGTATTCACATACTATTGAGTTTTGATTATAGCGCTACATTATGTAAGCTTAAAAATCATGATCCATTTTATCTTGAAAAAAATCCTTTTAGTACTGATTTCATTTTAGATTTGCTACATGAAGCGAATTATATTGATAAAAAAGAAGTTTCTTTATGCCTTCAACGTCATATAGACACTTGGCTAAAACAGAAAATAGACGACAAAGGCGAATTAATTTCAGATGATGTTTGCTATGCACTCAATGCAGTTTCTGTATACCAACCTGAGCTAGCTCATGCTCGCTTAGTTCAAGAACTAGGGACAAATTTTAAATTCACCAAAGAAATTTATAACCATGATAATTATTCAAT
The DNA here is from genome assembly GCA_963844535.1 of uncultured Gammaproteobacteria bacterium. Lineage (GTDB taxonomy): Bacteria > Pseudomonadota > Gammaproteobacteria > CAWJOP01 > CAWJOP01 > CAWJOP01. Next base: position 13,962 of record CAWJOP010000007.1, read on the forward strand.
TTTACTCGATACATTAGAAAACATGGCGACAGAGCCACAATACTTTGAATTTTGTGTTAAACATTTACTGTTATTTGCTAGAGCTGAAGTAAAACAAGGAGTTTATCATGGGAAATATAAGGCACTTCATCGACTTAATGCGTTATTTAGAAATGCCTGTGCGCGGACAAAAGTCAATTTACAGGCTCGTAAAGAGCAGCTTGAAAAGCTAATTACTGAGGCTGATGACAAGAAAGACTATGCGTCCTTATATATCTTAATGAAAGTACTAGGAATGGCTGGAAATGCTTTTGAATCAGGTGAGCATAAGTATGTAGAAGATCAATTTTATGAAAGCTACATCCATTTTAGTATTGAAGTGCTGATGCGTTATGCAGGCATCGATGATGAAGATGGCCTTTGTCTCACAGCAGAAGAAGAATTACATGAGATTCTTAAATGTACAGTGGATGAGCCTGAAATTTGGGGCGCTAGTAATGTTCCCTTTCGCATACTTCGATTTTTTCTGGAATATAAAAGAGAATGGAATCTCAATCCATTTTACCATCTAAACAATCTTGAGGATTTTATCAAATTTTGCAAAGAAGAAGGGGACGCTGATCAATCATATATTCACCAACTTGAGTATAGACTACAACAGTTAATTAGTCTTGTGGGGGAAAGAGAATTTTTATCAGAAGATTTTATTCTGCACCTTAGCTCTAAGTACCCTCAAAAAATATGTGAAATAGGTATAGAACCAGAGCCTATCTCAAAATTGGAGCTACATGCACGACAATCCCTAGCAGAGCGGTTAATTTGTGTGGGAAAAAGCAATATACACGATATACAACGAGGGTGGCCTAAAACCACCTATGTTATAGCTAATTTTGGCATGGTAGTGAGTAACGTACCTGTTACACAAGGCATTGAATCCAAAAGAATTTTTAAAACGATTCCAATTAAAGTCATCAACTATACTATTACAGGACGCAAAGAGCATTACAATGGCCATGCCGAAGAGGCTTTATATGATCATTTGTTAGAAGACGAAAATATCTTAACCTGTTTAAATAATTTTAAGAACCAATTTGGCATTAATGCTCCTAACCATAAAGTGTATGCCATAGTATTAGATTTGCACGGCACTTATGATATGTGCTTATCTTGCTCTGAAAAAGGTTTAGCATTTCAGGATAAATTTCGTGAAAAATTATTGAATGCCTTCCAAGCTGGTGAATTAATTACGCTCAAAAAATATCCTCATCAACTTCCTATTGTTATTCGTTATAGTTCAGACTTACATTATCACTACTCAAATAGTACTGATAACCAAAAAAGAGGCGTTTTAACCCTAGTAGCCTCAAAGGGAACTAAGCGCGATTTAGGCTATTCTCCTCCTGAAAACCAAGAAAGTCCTCATATGCTTAAACGAGACATAAAACATTATGGTGCTAATTTATTGATTCACGGAAAGGCAAATTGGCATTCATTTTGGTCAAAACCAAAATGCACTGAATATAAAGATAAACCAGTAAAATTAGAAAGTTGGTCTGCTTTTACTACGGATCGACAAATTAATTCGCTTAATGAGCAAGAAAGACGCATTAATTATACTCAGTTAGGACAAGTTGAGACTAATTCTAGTAATAGTTCAAACACCACAACTAACAATAAAGGTCTTAACTAAATTATTAGTGGATTAATTACAAGATAAGCCAGCTTTAACCAACCATGTACATACTTACCGCCCTAAATATAGTTATTATGTGCTGCAGCACATAATAACTATATTTAGGGCGGTAAGTTGTTATACAAGATAATTGTAGATTATATTTAGTTATCAATAATTTATCATTGATAACTTTACATGCTAGCTTATAAAGTAATAACCTACTTTTAAAAATGAGCGTAGTTTTATGTATTTTAATTTTTTATAAATTAACTGATCGAGGATATTTATGCTTTTAGATTTACCACAAGAATTATTAATTCAAATTGTTGCTAAATTAAAAGTCCTTGACTTGGGAAATCTTGCTCTAGTTAATAAAAAATCATCTGCATTGTTTAATCAAGAAGATTTTTGGAAATCCTATATAAAACAACTTGATTTTCCTTCTGAAATAATTCTCGATGAATTTTGGAAAAGTTTTTCTTCTAAACATTATAAAAATTTTTTTGGCAGTTATCTGCGACTTTTACCTAAATTTAAAAAATATAATTTTGCTATAGATATGTTTAATATCACTTTATTAGCCAATGATCTTCCTTTGTTAAAATTATTTTGTAGTCAAAATAGAAGCTTTTTCGATGAAAAGTTTATTGAAAAATCAGCTTTTTGCATTTCTTTAAATGTATTACAAGAGTTGAGAAAAGCGAACAATATTCCTCTAACCTTTTTAGGGATAATAAAATTCTTTAAAAGAAGTGAATTACCTCTAGTTAAACAGGTTATGGAATGGAGCGAACAAGAGGGAACAAAGATCAATATTTATTATGGAAAAATAATTTAAAGCTTTATAATAGCACGCTGTTAATTGAAGCAATTAAATTTGGTGATGTACCCGTTGTTCATTATCTATTTGAAAAAAACTATGTATTTCAGCCAGAACAAATTAACTATGTATTGTCTTATTTACAATTACCCGTGTTTGAATATCTGACTGAAAGTAATTTTATTTCGCCAAATCAATTACTATTAAATCAATGTGCTTATGCAGGTCGCTGTGATCTTGTTTGTTTTTTAGTTGAGAAAAAAGGATTAGTCGCCGATATTTCTACGTTAAATAGTTTAGTTAGAAATGGCAATTTAAGTGATATCAAGTATTTTATCGAAGCATTTTCGATTGTTCCTATGAATGCTACAATAGAATATGCTAGGCTTAATCAAGATATCCAAGTTTTAGAATATATTAGTTCAACTGTAAATTTCCAAAACCTATCAACAAGAGAAAAAAGTATTGTACCGTATTAAATTGCTAAATAAATTATCTCTTGCTTCAAAAATTAGAGCTAGTAAATAGCTATCTATTTCCTTCCTTATACAGCTTCCACAACTCAACTTAATTTGTAATTGTTTTTGCCTTTTATTACCAAGAAAATTTGTCTTGTTTTCAACAAAATGACGCCAAATTAGCAGCTTAAGGTTAAGTTTAGGTAATCTTTGATAGCTTTTTATAGAAATATTTTAAACCGTTCAATTTTTTATACTATCTTTATCTTTATGCGAATTGTTTATTTTCTAAAAATAAAACTGAATAAAATTATTTGACATGTTGGAGAATTATTATGGATCAAAAACTACCTAAAGATATTGAATTACAAATTGAAACCGAAAAGAAAACTATCTTAGAAGAGAAAAAACTAGAAATTGAACAAAAAATAAAGGAAAACCAAGCAAAAATATTACAGCTTGAAGAAAATTTAGAACAAAGATTAAAAACCATGCGTCAACAGCTTGTTGAAGATGAGTGGTCAGAAGAGAGAATAACCCGTAGATTAGCAATAGAGCGAGAACGCAATAGCGGAACAATTAATCTATACAAATCAAATATCGAAGCTCTTAAAAAAGAATTAGAACCTGGCAAACTTCCTAAAGTAGAATGTTATAGCGATAATTTAATTATTATTACAGGCGCATCAATTCCTCTAGAGTTTGTGGCTTTAGAGAGTCAAAAATCAGTTGGAGGAGATGCTATAAAGTTTATTGCTAGTGGTGAAGATGTACATTTTATCCAATTTGTTACTCATCAATTTCCAGATTTGGCTAATTGTGACAACAATATGGGGAAAGTAGTTTGGCAGAATATAGGTAGCTTTTATACTACCAATACACAAAAACCTTGTTGGCGGGTAGATGGGGCTGCCTCTTCAAAGGATTTTGATAAGAAACCTGAACCCTACTATGACTCCCATGGTGTTCATGAAAGGGAAAAGGGCAAATTAGTTATTTACGATGAGCCAGGAACAACTATGTATCATCAGGCAGAAAGGATTGTTTTTACTACCTTTCTTATCAAGAAGAATCAGCCAATATGTGAAGTACAATGGTCTAGACAATATGATCAAAACGGTGCGCTCTTTTATTGTGTTGGCAATATTAAAGCTGTTGATAAATTGCCTGACTGGGCAATTCTGGTTATTAAGGAAGACTGTTTCAAATCAAATAGCGATTTATCAGGTGAGGAATTAAAATACACGCTTGTTCCAGAGTTAGATAGGGAAATACAGTCTAATGTTATGGTAACAAATGAGTTTTTACAAGAATTATCTAACTCGTTCTTACCTCCGCCAGCTAATTGGATACTGGTACAAAATTTTCCTAACGCATTTCCTGAAATAATAAAAAGTAAGGTTGAAGAAAAATCAGAGATATTAGAAGCAAAAGAATCGCAAGCAGATTTTCATTCGCCTGTTTTTACACCAGTGCAAACACAACAGCAAACAACGCAACCATCTAACTTAAGAGCTACACCAGAAGAAAGAGAAGATGATGAAGCTCGCTACAAGCGACATGGCGGAGATTATCATTCTTAAATGTAAATTAACTGACTTACGTATCATAAGATATTAAAGCACTAAAGGTTTATTTTCTTTGTTGTATATTGAGCTTAACAGAAATAAGTATGGATTTTATGTGCTGTAATTTTCGCTTAAAGCCTTATAAAATCTAGGATTTCTCTTTCTACTGCACATAACAACTGGCTAACCACAATAGTTTGCGACTATTTGTATCCTGGAATGGCCTAACCACTCACTGATTTGGGTGCGTGCTATTTTATCTTGTTGTTTTTGTTCCGGCGTTAGTTGTTTGGAAGTGGGACCACTACGTTTAGGGCATTCCCAGCCAGTCAGAATTTTATATTGTTCCTGTGCAAACGCATGGCGTAATCCATGTGCATGCTTAATACCCGCACGTTGGATTTGTTTGTCATAGAGATGGCGATGCTGAATATAAGTTTTATCTTGTGGAATGAGAGAATCCTCCGAATGAATGGCAAGTTTTTTCGCCTCATCTAACCAATAACGTGCTTCAGGAGTCAAGATAGGGACACATCTCTTACGTCCATTTTTGCACCAAGAACCTTGTAGTTCGATGTAATCGCCTTTGTCCGCCTGATGCGGTTTTAATTTAATGCTCTCTTCACGACGTAAGCCAAAGTAGCGTTGTAAATGAATTTGTACCCAGATATAAGGGTTAGTAATTTTTTCTGCTTGGATTTGAGTCAGATCGACCGCTTTGTTGATTTGATTGTTGACATAGCGCCGTTTGCCAACATCAAGCATTTGATTAGAAGGCACAGCGTGCATTTTATTTAACTTTTCACACAGCCAACGTAAATGTGCCATACGATTTTTGATAGTAGCAATACTGAGTTGGCGTTTTTGCCACGCATCATATAAATAATAAATATGTTTTTGTTTTAATCCATGTACCGAATTGAGTTTATAGGAACCACTAACCAGTTCTGAGGCAGCTTGGTATAAAATATGCTTTCTAGCGGCTTGAGTTTCATGCGAACCATCTCGGTTATGTTTTAAAACTGAATAAATACTTTTTTGTAGTCGGTTTTTAACGGACATGATTTTTGAATAAATAGTAAAAGCATTAACTAACAAAATAATTTAAAATGTAAAAAAGGAAATCGATAAGTGCTAAAGTCCTACGCTTAACTGTCCTTTACAGTTAAGTCGAGTGGCTGCTAACCACAAATGGACCTAATAAGCATGAAATAGTACCAACCTATTTCATGTTTTATGTGCGGCATTTATCCGCAGGTCAAACAGGCTAACGCCTGGTTTGAGCCTTTTGCTCTTTTAAAAAAGAGCGGTACGACAAGGAACTGTATTTAAGTTGCTATCATAGGAAACCTCCTTAAGTGAAAGTGAAATTAAAAATATTTTTTAACAACTAGAAAGACTGATTTTATGGTTACGCTTAAAGCCAAAACTGCGTATTTCAACAAAATCACTACAAAACCATTCAGATTAAAAAAACGAATCATTGGACAGGCCTGATTAGGCTTGGTGTTTGAAAGCGTCCGGCGGCGCGTCACTACGGACAGGCTATCGCCGTCCGGTAGTGACGCGCCTAGCGCTGCGGCGCGCCTCGCCTTTGGCAGCTTGTTTGCCAACAAGCGCCAAAGACAGCGCCGCACCTTATCTGGAAGCACCTATGTAATCCATTAGCTGCTCGTTTTGTTAAAACAAGCGCTAGGTGAATTACATAGGCTTAAGCTGCTTATGATATAAATACGTTGTTATTTTCATCAACTGGATATTTGCGAAAATAAATGGCAACTCTTGGCAGGTGATACAACCGACTGCCAATGAATACGCGTTTTTCCACTTTCAGTTGCTTCGGGTCAGGGTTAGGCATTAAATATTTATGATACACAACCAACAATCCACCTGGTCGTAACAAAGAAATACATTCTTTTGCCCAACGCGGATAACTTAACCGCGGTGTGCCATAAAGTTTCTTCGCTTCGCGCGCAGAATAAGGCGGATCAGCTAGAATGACATCAAACTGATCCTGAATGAGTTGAGTTAATTGATGTGCATCGCCTATTATATCTGGTTTAACTAATTCACGTAAATCTACCCGAACTCCTTGTTGATTCATGCCACAAAATACATTTAATAGTTTAATGCTCTCTTGGCCTAATAAATCTTTCGCTAGTTCGATCAACCATTTTTCACAATGTAATGGCATACCGCCAGGATATTTATCCAATTTAGGGCGCGGCAAAAACCACGCCAGGTTTTTTTGTTGCGTGATGCTTTGGTAAGACATGCAATATCCAAAAATAATTCATATTGATGAACCATCAAGTTTTGCTTGTGAATCAAGCAATAAAATATAGTTATACAGAAATTTAGCTTTGAAACGTCAGAGACATTAATCAAATGTTAATAATTGAAATTAAATAAGATTTAGCTGATTTGCTATCGATAGCTGCTGTTAAAAAGAATGATGAGAGTCATAAGGATCATGAGGATAGAAAAACGAGTTACGCGCATCACTCCTGTCATGAGGATCGTATTCCTGAGCTTTATACCAAGCCATTTCATCCAGCATACGCTGTAGCCTTTCAAACTCCGAATCATATTCTTCAGCTAACGAAGTGTTTATTAGATGAAGCTTGGGCCGACCGTTCTGGAAAAATTTTAAAAGTATTTGCCCCATTAGCAAAAGTAGCTTTCCAATGAAGTTTAACATACCTGATTCCTTGTATTAACTGGAAAATTGCAACACCAATTGTAATGCTCTCATAAAAAGGGAGATTATTCAATTGTGCTGGCTTATTTTCCAGGGAAATACAAGGCTAATATAAAAAATAGTAATTGTTTCAATTCATGGATTAAGCAGCGTACTTGAACATCTGAGTCGAATACGCAGTTTTCATGGTCATGCTTTAATTAGAATGTAATTGATTCATTGTTGTTTCTCCTTAATTAATCATTCATGGGAGAAACATCCCACACATGGGGATATTTCCCCATGTGGGTTAACATTAAAATCTGGAAACTATCTCTATTAGACACACCAGGCAGTTTTTTAATCAGTGAATTATCGCACTTAAATATGGGTTCTGCTTTGCCAATATCTTAAAGACAATACTGAAAATCAGAAAAATATTGCTGCGATTTCAAAGTAAAAAGATTTTTATCTATCTTCTATTAAACGATAAGCGATACTTTCAGCCATATACCAGACTAGCCAATTCTTCATCGTAATTTCATCTTCAATAGATTTGGCAGACTCAAATTCTGCTAGATAAGCAAACGGATTGGAATACCCATCGGCTTCACTTTCTTCTATGATGTGTTCCCAAATCTCGTCTTTGAATTTTTCATACAATTTTGTCGTCTGACTATAATAAGTTAAACCATACCAGCCAGTATTTGCTCCATAATCAGCAATACTATTAAGTTCTGAACGTGTAAAGTTGGCTTTTAACCAGTTTTTAAACGTCTTCGCTCGAATGTTCATATTTTCTCCCTTTAAGTGAACATCCTAAGAGAGAAAATTGCCCCAAGTGAGGAAATTTCCCCACTTGGGATGAAGTTAAAAATAAATGTTATAAGAATTAATTTTTAAATGCTTTCTGCTGGGGCACCAAAAATATCTGAATAACGCATGTTAAATGTTGGAGAATAATCAATTAAAATAGTATCTTCAGCATTATCAACTTCTAATAACTCAGAAAGATAAAAATAACCCCATTCTTTTTCACCGCCATCAATTATTCCAAAGAATCGATAACCGTTTTCCGCGTTAAATTCTCCCTCAAAAATATACCAACTTGGTCCATATGGTATATAAAATCTAAAAATAATGATTCTATCTTTAAGAGGGATATGTTCGGTACTACCAATAGGTGGCAATGCTCGGACAAGTTTTTCGATCAGAAAACGCTTGCAAAAAGGCCATGTTTTTGCAGATACTTCTTTTAAAATATCGGCATAAGGCACTTTAAATATCGATTCGTCTAATTGAACACTATATCCTGTTTCAATAAGTGCAGCTAAGTCAGATAGATAAAAATATCCCATCATGGTTTCATTAACCGCTTTATTTTCATGTACCATTATGCCAAAAAACCTATAGGTTTTTTGAGTATCTACCTCGCCTTCAAATACATACCAACTCCATCCGCCAGGAATATAAAACTTACAAATAATCATTTTATCTTTCAGTGGAGTATGCTCTGTACTATATATTGGCGGTAGTGCCCGAATGATAGCTTGTGTTAATAATTTCATCTTGATTTTCTCCTTAGATAATAAAATTAAAGTTAAGGAGAAACATCCCAAATATGGGGATATTTCCCCACTTGGGATGACATAAGAAATTTAACGCGCTTTAGTCTGAACAATCAGCACAACAGCTTATTATTGAATTGGAGAAATATCCCACTTGTGGGGATATTTTCCCACGTGGGTAAAATTAAAAAAAAGATGTCTACTGATGATTCATATAACCATCATTTCTTACAATTACTGTAAAACTGTTAAACGTTTAAATACATGGGTTTCATTACCAGTTTCCACAGCAAAAAACTCATTCATAAATAAATCCTGAGAGAGTCTTTCATAATCAATATACGCTTCAAGACATCCTGGAATTGGCTCAAGTTTTTCTACATAACGATAAGTAAACTCAAGCTTATTCGCAAAAGCCCCTTGATAAGCGGTTTCTATAGCATCTTTGGCTTTTTTAACATCATCGAAATAGTCCAATAATGCTTTGCCCAGCTTTTTATACTTCATCATCAAAACCACCATTTCTGAAAATACTTCGAGATTTTCATAGCTAAATAACCTGGTAGCCATCTCTGTGTGAATATCACGATTAAGTATGAGTTCATGATGAAAAACTCCTTTTAATTCCTGCTGAATATCGGCTTTAATTAATGCAAATTCCCGACTCACATCAAGGCGTGCACTAAATCCATAAGCATGTATGCAAGCGGGATCAATAAATGGTTGTATCGTTGACATACGGTTTCTCCTTTATAATGCTAAGTAACTGGAGAAACATCCCAAATCTGAGGATGTTTCCCCAGTTGGGATGGTTAAAAAATGATTTTTAAGCGATATGACTTTCATCTTCAGGAAATGGTGGAAACTCAGCGTCCACTTTTCTTTCAGTGACTTCCGCCATTTCAAATGATGAAGGTTCCTCTACAGATTCAGACGATAACGCTTCCTTTTCCGCGCGTGAGGTATGTAGAAGAATTTTTCTTGCATATACATAAATTCCAGAAGACTGTTTATCACTCTGTATCCATTGACGGATTTCGGGCTCACCAAACACAGTCAGCGGATCGCCTTTTCGTACATAGTTTTGCACGAGGTTGACCATGTAAGTCGGTACAGTAATCCTATACCAGTCAGTTTTTTCAAAGATTTCATCGCCTTTTTTCCATCTGCGATTAACTGCTAACGACAAGCTGGCAAATGGCCCATCTTTACCTTCTCGTATGATAGGAGCAGAGCCAACGTATCCATCCAGTCTAATATCTGCAAAAGATTGCATAATGTTCTCCTTATGAATATAAAAAATATCCCTTTGAAGAAAGCATGCTGATCCCCAAACGGGAATGAACAAGCTTTCCCGCAGGGGTTAAAGTAAAGAATCGCCATCGTACACAATGTATTGAGATTTATGTGAAATCTCCTCACAGGTAGATGGCTTTGACGATAAGTACTCACGTAAAAACCAACGACGTTCTTTGTGCTTTTACAACGCTTGAGCACTACTCTTACTAAGATATCCTCATGAATTTATCAGTAAATTGCTTGGGATATCTCTTTAGCGTCAAGTAAGAGGATTTGACGTGGAAAAATCCTTAAAGGGTTTCCTTTGATTTAGTTGCGCTACTTGTTTGTTTCGCCATCAAAATTCTTGGCGCATATTTTGCACGCAATTCTTTATTCAGTATGCGTGGGTCAAGTTTTTGAGTAGAAGAAGTTGTTTCTGTATTTTGTGCAATTGATTCCAGCAGCATCGAACGTGTCAAGCCACTGGGTTTCCAGTTTTTTGTAGTTCCCCAAAGACGATTAAGCGGGCGGCTTAACTGGTGTAACAGTGTACCCAGCGGCATTTCTGCAAGTAACCCCCATTGATAAAGTGAAACAATGTGGCGAGATAACCTATCAAAATCGACTAGGAGCCTAGCAGCAATGTAACCATATGGCGTACTAAAGCGCACTGGTAAACGTAATGGCTTTTCGGTGTCGGCAAGAGATAAGAATAAGTCCGGATAAGACGATAGACATTGTTGATAAAAAGTGATGCTTTCTTGTATTGACTGTTGTGTTTTGTCAAGCATTTGTTCGACTTGTATTAAATAAGCATCAGCGTAGGGATCATCTGATCTCGCTGCACGATAAATGACTTTAATTTGCTTAGCAAACGTCAGCAGTGGTAGAAAGTGTCGCTGAGCAATACGAGTTTTAATGTGTAACGTTCCTTCACTGTCTAAATGACCAGGATGTCGGATCAGAAAATTCTGGTGAAAAGATTTTTTATCTGTTGGTTTTTTAATTTCAGGGTTTTCGAGTGTATTAGAGGCACTAACCGAATCAGCTAGTAACGTGGACATAAATGACCTCAAAAAATGAATAAATTAAATGGATTTAAATGGTGTTGCAGTATTTTTTACATCGCTAGTGGTATATTGACGCTTTCGTGATTGATTTATTTGCTTTTCAATCTGATAAAACACAGTTTTCTTATCTCGTTCTTTTACAGAATTATTCCAGGCACTAAAAACAGATGGATAGGCTTCCAGCCACTTTGGACCGGCATCTGGCAATAGAGATTCTATCAAGTTCATTACAGGAGAATTCTCTTGTTTTATCACACGATGAATGAGTACCACCGTGAACACCGCATAAGTCCAAATCTCTTGTGCTTGATAACAAGTTTCTGCATCTGATCCAAGGGGTAGCATATAACCGCGGCGAATTTTGAGTGCATCGATGCCATATTGCCAAACGGTATTTAAATGGTTCTTTTTTGCTTCTGGGGAAAGCTCACGAGCGTTTTTTTCGATCCAATTGGTTAGATTGACATATAAAGGCGTATAAAAAATATCATACCCATTGGATGTAATACTCAATAATTTTTTTAACCCCCTATGAGCGTTATTCATAAAACGCATTGATTAGAAGAATCTGTTGGATTTGGGTGATGATGAGCGGTTTTTTCAACACAGCGCGTCAGTGAAGCTTTAACTCGATGACGATTGGCAGTAAAAAACACATGGGTTTCCTCAGTGATATGCGTAGGTGGTAAAGGGTTACTTTTGGCCTGTTTCCATTCATTAAATACTGTTGATGAAGGTTTTGAGTTGATTAAAAGTGGATCGTTTTTTTCTTTAGTCTTTGTCACTTGAAGTTCACTTTTGAAAGAAGGCGTGATTTTTGGTTCTGGAGTAAATGATGGTTTTACGGTTTCAAAAGCTTGTTCCAGTTTTACCCATAGCAATGCACCAACCATAACAGCTAGTGCTAATAACACCAACGTCAAAAGCAAAAATAATGGTGGTGTTAATATCACCAATGGCGCTAAAAAAATAAATCCAGCAAAATATACTGTTAGTATTAAAGCAACTAATAACACTATGGCTGAAATCACTAGGCCACGCACAAATGCAGCACGATGCTGATTCAAAAATCGGGTAAACATGATCTATTTTTTTTAAATTTAAGTTTGCATTTGAAAATTGAATTGATTTGACTCAACCTGGATTAAAGAAGCTTTTTTTGCGCAACTATTTGGGCAATTATGCCAGCGTGATGCCCACTTTGATGGGCAGGGGCACTCATCGAACTGAGTAAGTTATTTAACTCAAATCCTGCGCGAACTCCCGCCCACCCCATCACCATCAACCAAATAATGGGCAAGCCGATATAGAGTGTGCCTATAGTCATATCGACCAAAACTTGATTCGGGTTCATACTTTGTAAATTCTTTAACATGAAATTATCCAATGTCGGATATAACGATTCGAGCAGTAGATGATCGAACCACTGCACCACATGCCACAAAAAAGAACAGAAGATCACCGAAAAGATTATGATCGCGCCGGTAACACAAAAATGAATCCGATAGCTAGAAAAAATCACACCTAATGCGAGGAAAGCATATAAGGCAAATAACAGTGCAGCTTGAATAATGGGTAATGCATTCATCAATAAATGTAATTTGGGATAAAAGCTTAAGGATTCATAATCCACACCCAAAGGTGCGCCCACAAAACGACTTAAATAATCACCATGCACATTATTATTCAGTGATTCATAACCACGAAGTTTATCCGCTATGGATTGATGAGCAATTTGTTGAGTGAGTAGCGTTCTAATCGCAGCGTCTTCGACAACACTTCTATCTTCACCGATTGATGTGATTTTTTGCCAGAATGTCAGAGGTAAAGCGTGTTTTAATTGCGCATGTAATCCATGCCTAGGATCATTCCACCATTCTTTACAGGTCGGTGTACCATAAAGCGCATGGTGTGCCAATTGGCCAATTTCGATATCACGTGCCGGATCAAAATCAAATCCTGCTACGGGTTGTGTTGCTTGATGCGCATCATAAAAACCCGTCGTATTTAAAAAGGTTTGTGAACCCAGCCAATTGACATCTTCTATTTCCGGTTTTTTTAATAAATAGGTGGTTTCACTTTTTTGCTCAGAGGTTGGTTGACTTAAATATTGAGTATATGCCGGTACATAGCAATCACGATAAAATTGTTCAATCGATTGTTTCAGTTGTGGGTCTTCAATTTGCGCGGTTTGTAACTGGGTATGCAAGGCACGATAATCCAGTGGCGCACAAGGCAGTGCGACACTTGCTGCATGGGTAACCCCATTGGAAACCGCCATTACTAGATACCAAAATATCGGCACTTTGACACCAGTAGGAACCGGAAAGCTTTTATCATAAGTGGTATTCGTATGCCCCGGTGTTAGAGGTGCATTTTGGTCTTGGCATAATGCTTCTACATGTAGCACACCTGGATTTAATGGCAGATAAGGCACTGCGGCAAATGCAATGACCAATAGGGTTGAACATAATGTGAGTAGCAATTTTTTTAGCGAGCTTAACGAGGTACTAGCAATATCTACACCTGAAGCTAAGGGTTGCACAGTGTGGGACAAAATGATTCCAATCAAGGGCAAATAAATTAAACCGGTCGCACACGCAATTTCCCAGAGTGATTGATATTGTTGCCATCCTAATAAAGTGGTGTATAAGGATAAATAGCCGGTGACCGTCATTTGATATTCTGCCTGCTTGCTGAGAAATTTTTATCGTTTTTTGTGAAAAATTTGTTATTCCGAAGTGCATTCTGTTCGGTGTATTGCATCCACCACCAGGCAGCAGAAAGCACTCACATCCTGTGGTGTCAATCCCCACCATCCTTGGCGGCGATGTCATTTTTTTGTTAAATTTTAGAAACTTTTCCCCGTATTCTTTGCTCTTTTATTCTTTGTCGATGGGTTTTCTCTCATTCTTTTCCAGTTAAAGCATAAAGCAGCCGTCTCATGAGACAATTGTACTAATCCCTGCATCAATCCACTTCCTGGCTATCTAAATTTGCTTTAAATAGATTTAGTACAGCTCCTAACCTGGAAAAGATTATCAAAAAAATTTAATCTCAAAAAAAAGCCTACTTATGTAAGTAGGCTTTTCATGAATATAACGAACTTATTAATGAATTTGTTATTTAATCACTCATTGTCACTATCCGTAGTATTACCAAATTTAGGAGATTTAGTAGACGATGGATCAGTTTTTTCAGCTTCTTTTGCGGCTTCCTTAAGTGGTTCAAAAAATGGCTTGGCTCCTATCGCTGCTTGATAATGCGCTTCTCTTTGGATAGAAGAACCGTGCCCTTCAAGTGCAGCTTTGGCCTTAGCTACTTCTTCTTCGGAAGAACTCTTTTGATATTCATTGATAGCAAGTCTTATTCCATTGATAGCTCGGTCTACACCATAAATTGCCAAGATAATCAAAGGAAGAATCCCTACCGTCAATATAATTGCAGCAGGATGTTTACCCACATTCTCATATCCTTCATACCGCTCTTCTTGAGAATCTTCAATGTCATCTATGATATCCTCTAATGCTTTAACTTTACGCCATTCTCAACTTTTCATGGTTTTACAAGCAATTCAAACTGAAGAGGTGGATTGCCTTGTTGTTTATTAATAAATATACAGATTGTGTGCGCCAAAACTTTTCTTGCAATACGATTTGTCAAATACCAAGGCTTACGAGCTCGTATTTTTTCAATGTGAAAACGGTCAGTTAATTGGCCTATTACCGTCTCAACAAGACGTCTTGTTGATTTTAACCACCGAATAAATTTCTCAGTTCGTGTTTCTTTCATATTTGAGCGTACTGCCGTCTGCAGATTAATTTGTGCAAACTCACGTAGTTCCTGTTGATATTCAACACCAATGAGACCCTTGTCTGCAATAACCATCCCACGAATGAGCGTCACCAAATCCCATAATGAATCTCGCTCATCAATATTAGCCGCTGTTGTCGTTATTTCCGTAATGACACCTTCTGAATTGATTAATACGTTTCCCTTAAAACCATAATATTTTTCTCCCTTAGAAGCACAATAACCATAAGCAGCTTCGCCTGCAAATATACGACTAAAATAGGCACGTTTAAAATGTGCAACAGGCATCGGAAATCCATCAGATAAATGAAGTAAATCAGAAAAAGCACCGAGTTGTTTAGCCAACACTTTTTGTATCTCCTGTGTTACATACCACAAATTAGCGGCTTGTTTAGCAAAATTGGCGCGTGAACCCAGTTTTGGAAACCATTCTCGCCAATGATGATAAAAATATTCCCACGCGCCTTTATCTGTATCTATCCCCAAAAATTCGGCTACAACTTCCATGCTAATTACCTCACTATCCGATAAATTGGGGGAAAAACCTCTCTCGCGTAGCTTTTGTCCTGCCATTAAATCTTTTAACATTTTGTCTACCAAACAATATACAGCAATGATAAAGTCTTCTATAGGCATGGCTAACTCCTTTTATAACGTTGAATTTTGCTCAAATCCGAAGTTACAAAACTTATCCATGCCCTTCAATTTATTTTTTACATTAGCCTAAAAAAAAGGACTTCAGATTAAAATGAAGCGATGGAATGCAGCGGAAATGCTGACTATTGGGCAAAAGCTTTTTACAAAAATACATCAGCAAAAATATATGGTGCATCATAATCATGAGATTCATTTTATGGCGCGGGAGCTAGCGGATTGGTTACCGAAGGGGATAGAGTCCCTTATCAATGGAAACTATGTACCGCGTTGTTTGAAGCGTCATTACTTTCCCGATGAAATGCTCGATCAGCTGCATGTATCTGACCGTATTTTACAGCATCTTTTGCTGAAAGAACTGAAGCCCACTTTCCAGCATGTCATGAATAAAAATTGCTATCACTTGCAAGGTCCCAGTGGGGTAAAGACAGCCACTCAGCGTATTCGGCGGGTGTTGGAAGAGGACAAGCCCAATTATATATTGCGCGTTGATATTAAATCGTATTACAAATCGATACCGCATTTTATGTTATTGCAAGATATCAAAAAATATTATCTTGACCCGAAAGTGCAAACGATGCTTAAGCATATCATTACAAATCCCATTGAGACGCCCAATGGGTATAAAAATCCCGATCAGGGTATTGCGCTGCGTGGACCACTGTCCCAATTTTTTAGTGGCATTTATTTAAAACCGCTGGATGATGCATTTGACGAGATGGATGTCACGTATCTTCGTTACCAGGATGATATTGTGATTTTTTGTAAGACAAAACGGCAGTTAAATCGCTGTAGAAGACGCATGATGGACGTTTTACAAGAACGTTGTTTGAGCTTATCGCGTAAAAAGTCATATATCGGCAGCATCAAAAGTGGTTTTCATTATTTGGGCATTGATTATCCACCGACACGACCGGCGGATAACATCAAAGTCGCTCACGTTGAAGATGATAGGACGTTTTCTGGTTCTGTGCACCTAGCCCTCCCTCGGGGGGGCAGCAACCAACCTTTATCATCTCAGGGTGATGCCATTCGCATTCTGCCTCATCCGAGGACATTGCGAAAGGCACGCGAGAATGTAACGTGGATGGTCACCCATGGTGTCTCTCACCGAAAGACCAAAAACTACCTTCATCGCTTTGTACTTTGGTGGCAAAAAACAGCAGAAGTTTGGCAATATATCGAATTACTTCAGTGGTTTATCGAAAGCTGTAGAGCACCTCAGCCTAAAGCCGTCGCAGCTGCGCTCCTTCACGTCGCTACATTACGTGGCCCTGAGTCCTCGATTGATTGTCGGCTCGTGGCATAATAAGCTCCGAGTGTTTGCTGTTTTTTGTTTGACATAGTTTGTAAAAGACATCACCCCCCCCCGCCCGCCCCCACCCCCCCCCCGCACCGCCCCACGCCATGCCGCGCGCGACCGCCGCGGCATAATCTTCCCCCAAGCGAAAAGAAGGATCCAAATCAAGAGGATAAAAAACTGTACCAGACGAATATCGAAACTCTAAACTACGCCTCAAGAACTCCTTGCCTTCCACAATAGCATAAGGGCCTTGACACAGGGCTTGGGCATAACAGGTTGGCAAATAACGCTGGGCCCCGCCAACCACTCTCCGCCAAACTAAATTATTCTTTCGGCTGTCATAGCCACCAAGCTCATCAAACTTCTTATCAAATAATTCGAAGGCTTTGACCACTAATTGACTACTCACCTGTCTTCCCGTTTTAATAATGCCTTCTTTTTGTTTGGCTAAATACGCTTCCCAGGCTTTGAGGTAGGGTTGCGCTTCTTCATCCGTCGTTGAGTTTTCAATCCCTTGTACAACTTTACTGAGTTCTTCCTCATCCTTTTGCAACCTGGCTTCTTCTTCAGCCTCCCAACCTTCTGGAAATTGTTCCAAAATTTGGCTGTCTTTCTCAGCCTTTCCATTCTGTAAATGAATTAAATAAGGTATAATCATTTCCACCATACATACTTCCTTCTCATGGAACTTCACATCTTCTGCCCATAAAGCCAGTTGTAAAGGAGTTCCTTCCAATGTACGGCCCGAATAATCGACCACCTGACATTTCTGCTTCAGTAAGTTTGGATTTCCCTTAATCATCGCTTCTGCTTCGGCTTGTTTGCCTTGTACCACATAGAAGGCTAGCTTTACTATTTCAGGTGTGGATTTAAGAATGGGAGAACTTAATGATGAGTACAAGGCCGTTGGTTGTTGCGACGGGGTAGAATGACTGACCCCTTCTTGTCGTGCTTGTCGTGGACTTTCTTGATCTTCAAGTATCGAGGTTCCTTTTGTAAGGCGTTCATGACGCGTCATTAACCAATTAAAAAAGCTGAATGCAACATTCCATAATAGGCCAACACCTACGCCTATCCCCCCCATAACCACCGCCGTAAGCGCAGCAGATAAGCCCATTGCGATAGCAAAGCCGGGGATAAACAATGCCAGTAGGATAAGCACTACCGTTGCAACCAAAATGAGCGCATTGACTCCCCATCGAATTCGACGTTGTATTCTAGAATCAGCCATGTTTTTTACCTGTTGAATTTAAGAATTTCTACAAGTATAAAGCATCAATCTTAACAAAACATTAAAAACAGCACGATTCGCAACGCGCGCAAGCGCGAAATGCGGGTTTATCAATAAACAGCAAGGCAATCCACCTCTTCAGTTTGAATTGCTTGTAAAACCATGAAAAGTTGAGAATCGCGTTAACTTTAGCTTCATTTATCCCCAGAGTTTGATAATGTCCCCCGATTTCCCGCCAGAAAGGGTCATTTTCCCATTGCTGTGCTGTGTAATTTTGGTACTTGTCCAAAAAACCCTTCTCAATAGCGCCTAAATTTTCAGCTTTTTCTATAGCCGCTTGAAAGTTTTTATGCCAAGCAATAAATCGGTTCTTTTCTTCTTCATCAAAATTATCAATATCAAAATAGCCTTTTGAATCTTGCATAATGCCATAAGCGGTATGGGCTAACTCGTCAAATTCTTTAAATAAACCATTGAGTTCTGTTTGGACTTCAGTTAGGGGTTCTAGTTGATCATTAATAAGCTCATCAAGAGACTTTAGTTGTGGTTCATCCATCTTTCTATCCTCACTAATTATTAAGGCTATTATTAAAATTCATTGAAACAATAATGCTTCAATAACTTACGCTATATAGCAGAAGTATACCTGATAAATCTTAGAAAAAATTAACTACATAAAAATTTTTTTGGGCCTAAAACTTATCACTCCTCATGCTCTTAATTATTAGCCATGTTTGGATTTTGTCAAATTCCCCCTTAATTTTTCCTCTTTTACCCCTTGCTGATGCGTCTTTTCCCACGCTTCGCCAGATTCACGAATAATGTACTAACCCCTGCATTAATCCGCTCTCTGGTGGCTTGAATTTCTTTTAATGAGTCGATATTTGGCCTGGAGCTGCGGCCAGTCCAATGCGTACCAGAATAGGCTGCACGTATGGCTAAAATTTAATTTGTAATTAAATTAATGAGTTGGATTGATTTTTAATCCACCCTGTTGCATTAACTCAGGGGTCATCTGAGCATGAATAGCAGCATGAGCCAATTGTTCAGTTTGATGAGTTTGCAACAATTGTGCCGCCGTTTCCGAAACAAATGCTTTTCTCACTTGAGCATTGAATAATAATTGATCCATGGCTTTATCCAATCTTTGTAAAGCTTGTCTTATGGTAGCTTGTGCTGCTTTATTGGCATAAATGGCGGGTACTTGCGAGCCTTCTTGCAGGATTTCTCTGGCTAATAACGTTTTATCGACTAATTTAGCGGTAGCGACTTCTTGTGCTAGTTTATGAATCACAATTGCTTGAGTTACCGGTGGCTTTTGTTTAATGGCATAAATTACAGCAGCATTTAACATAACCCCTGGTGCAGAAACTTCCTTTAAGTGATCAATTGACAAAGGGGGTTTGGTATTCACTAAGCTTTCTAATTTAGGAATGAGTTGTTGAGTCAATTGCTGATTTTCTGGCAATAAGCCAACTCCAGGAGATGATTGTTTATCACCACTTAAATAAGTGGTAATTTTTTCATCGCCTAATACGTTCGTGATCCAATCAGCCACTAATATAGGACTCGCCCAAGTCTCTAACAAATGCGCATTATCTTCCGTACGCATCGGTGTATGGGTATCATCATAATCACGATGCGTTTGCAAAATCACGTTATAACCAGCAATGGCTGTATCACGCAGCACAAAAATCGGTGGTTGCCCTTTACCGCCAGCATAAAAACCTTTGCGCCCTACTAATACGCCATGCACCCACGGTAAACCATTATCACCATTGGCTTGTTCAACCACAGTTTTTACTTGGTTAATATCGCTGCTGGAACTACTTTGATTGTTCGCAGCGAGTGACATGTGATA
Source organism: uncultured Gammaproteobacteria bacterium (assembly GCA_963844535.1). Classification (GTDB taxonomy): domain Bacteria; phylum Pseudomonadota; class Gammaproteobacteria; order CAWJOP01; family CAWJOP01; genus CAWJOP01. The sequence goes on from CAWJOP010000007.1 coordinate 33,923, forward strand.
TTGCCAATCATCACCTAGTGATAACGTCATCCAATCTTGATAAGGATTTTGACCTTTGCTGATTTCACTTTGCATTTGCTGACACGTTTTCATCGACACATTAAAATCTTCGCGCGCGCTTAATAGCGCATTATTGAGTAAATGATAGAGCGCTGGATCAGCACGAGAAATCGCATACATCGGCAAAGTCGTAATGGCGCTAGTTGCATGTTCGATCATACTCTGTTGAAGCGCTTGAAAACTGTGTTCTATGGCGTTTAAAGAATTTGTGATTGAAAGCTTGGGATTAAATACACCACAGTTATAACCCAAACCTACATCTGCTTCGACATGCAAAGGAATCGTATGTGCACTTCGATAAGCAGGATTTGCGACCGATTGACCTCCACCAAGCGTGTAGTACCACGGTGCATCGGCGGTGGGAATCAAATCAGCTCGTGTGTTTTCCGATAAGCCAAAAAAGCTTAACATGAACACAGTCAATGGTTTAAGTGCATTAAACCATAATCGTTCATTCATGGATTGCCTATGTTAAAAGTTAAAAGTATTTATTTCGTAAGGCTGTCATTGCGAAGTCGCAATCGCATCAGTGACCACTGCAATGACGGTAAGCACAAAAAGAGGATGATTCTTTAGAACGCATTTTAAAAAAGGGATTCTATCTTTTGCTGCAAATTTAATAACACTTGTTGACCTGCCTCACTTTTCCCTGCTTGTTTTAACCCTTCATTATCCAATACTTTTTCTAATGCATGGATAAACGCTGCATAATAATCTGGATAATTAAGATGATGAAAACCCTCCATTGCCAAAATCACCATTTTTGCTACAGACTGCGTTAACAGTAATAATGCTCCTGGATGGCAACGAAACTCTCCAACACTATGGTTTAATAACCTGTTAAAACATTTTTGATAGGCTTTCAAATCCGTTTCACTTACAAAACACGCTACATATCCTAAGCCAGTGAAGGTTTTTAACGCATTAATAAAGGTGGTTGTGCTTAAGCGGTCTTTACTAGAAAAATACTGAAATGATAAATAGAAAAGATGTGATAACTCTGTATCAATTAAATTGTCTAAGGGCGGCGCAGCCGCTAAAATGACGTCAGCCAGGGCGCCAAGATAAGCGGCGCCTATCTTGCAGGTGAAAGTCCTGCGATGGTAAGAGGAACCAGCCTCGCCATCTAGCGAGTCTTGCGTTACTGAAGGTAACGAAAGTGACGAAGCGTAGACAGCGAAATATTCGAGCCGAAACAAATGAGTGAACGTAATAGCCCCGAAAGCATAGTTGTCAGGGAAGCTGAGGTCGTTGTCTTCACCGTAAGCAATAGGTCAACGGAGGTCTAAGTAGATAACTGGAAATCCGAAGTTGACCAACCCTCGGGGTCACAGGCATTGGCGAGTTTATAGAGATAGGTGACGGAACCTGGGAAGTCCAATAGGTGCTTCAAAGGAAGAAGTATTTTGGTGACAAGTGTGATAAGAGATCACAAGCGCCAAGAAATCATCTATTGGATGGCGGAGTCAGTCGTAGTAGTGGTGAAGCGAGTAATGCCCGTGGAGCGAAGGGCTGACAGATAAACCGAGCGTGAGGGGGAAACCTTGTCTGTACACAGCAAAGACAGAAAAGAAACAGGGATAACGAAACTTAAGCGCATAGGCCTGCGAGCAAGTCAACATTCTGGGACAGTGTTCAATAATCTTGGGCATATCATAGATGGAGATTTGCTAAAGGAAATGAGCCGACAGATGAAAGGAAATAAAGCTGTAGGCATTGATAGAGTTACCAAAGAAGTCTATGAGTCAAATCTGGATGAGCAGGTTAAAGTATTAATCCAGAGGATACGCAGTGGCACTTATATTCCGAAGGCATCTCGCCTGATAGAAATTCCAAAAGAAGATGGAAGTACAAGACCGCTTGCGGTATCGTGCTATGAAGATAAGCTGGTACAAATGGCAGTGAGCAAAGTGCTGACAGCGATTTATGAGCCAGTATTCTTCCCTGCTCCTATGGGTTTCGTGCGAATAGAAGTTGTCACGATGCGTTAAGAGCCTTGTACAAAGAAGCTTATCCCTGTTTTGAAGGTGCAGTCATCGAAATCGACTTAGAGAAATACTTCAACACGATACCGCATGAAGAATTACGTGAGATATTGAGGAAGAAGATTACGGATAAGCGATTTCTTCGTTTAATTGATAAGTTAATCACCGCGCCAGTGATGGAGCGTGATAAAACCGTCAGAAATGAACGAGGCTGCCCACAAGGTTCAATTTTATCCCCGATTCTCGCAAACATCTTTCTCCATGAGGTGATAGATAACTGGTTCTATAATATCAGAACGGGTTACCTCAGAGGGAAAGCGGAACTGATTAGGTATGCGGATGATATGGTGTTTGTGTTTGAAAAGCGGATAACAGCGAAACGATTCTATGAAGTACTTCCTAAACGATTAGCCAAGTATGGGCTTAAACTCAATAAAGCTAAATCTCAAATCCTACCTTCGGGACAAAATTTAGCCGATAGAGCACATCGCCAAGGCATGAAATTGCCGACATATCACTTCTTGGGGTTTACAGCATATTGGGGAAAAGCGCGTAATGGTAAATGGTGGCGTTTGATATTTAAAAGTCGGCGCGACCGCATGACGAGTAAACTCAAGAGATTAAAACAATACCTGAGAAAGATGCAAAATGCGAAAGGCACTGAAAAAGACCCTAACGGTTGTATCGTGGGTACTCAGAGGTTGGATAAATTATCATGCCATCTCAGATAACCAACACTGTGTGCGTGCATTTATACGAGCAGCAAGACGACTGATTTGGCAGTGGATCAATCGTAGAGGAAGAAGGAATCGAATGCCTTGGAAAAGCTTTAATGCACTTATGAAAGAATTTGAGGACTTAGATAATTGGAAAACGACATCGATATTTCTGGAAAAGCAGTGCTGAAAATTAGTCGTGGTCGGCTAGGGTTTATCGGGAGCCGGATGCGGTAATTCCGCCTGTCCGGTTCTGAGAGGGCTTCGTCGGAGTAATCTGGCGATTCTACTTACCCATGAACCTCTATACCAGGTTTGTATGTTTAGCGCCATCAGGGTGTTTGAGCACCCGGGCGGCGCGCCTTAGAATCAAACGAAGATGATGAAGGTGATTAACGCTCCCCCTCATCTTTTTTGATCCTAGCTGTTTCCTTAGGACAACAGCTTCTTAATGCTTACTTATCAATTAAGAAATGTCAATCAACTCGGGGAATAAAGGGTATTTTTCCTCGGTAATGTAAATACACTTTTGTCTTATACTTTGACCTCCTGAGAACATAAAAATTGCTGCCTGAAATACAATAACCCTATTTTTAGGGTTCAGTATTGCGTGTCATAAACCTACACTGCCCAAATATTTTCCTTGACCTTGAATACAACCTTGATAATGCCGCCACAATACCCAAGCATAACTACCATGACTCGTTTGCGTGGCATCAGATTTCCAAGGGCATAATGTTGTGCTGTCATTTTCCCCAAATACACTACAGGTCGTTTCGGCTTGAGGATAAAGCATTTGCCACTGGGTATCTGGATCATTTTCTTTGGTTTCAGAAACGCTGCAAGCTTGTCCGCAATCATTGCTTAAAGCCTGATAAGCATGTAATAGATGATTATGTGTGGCAATATCCACCGCACGTTGCGCAATGACTGCTGCTGCCTTGGCATCATTCGATTGTAAAATAAAGCCTGTTCGCGGGTATACATTTCCCCAACGGTTCAGTGCTGAGCCTATACTACGCACGCCTGGCAAAACCCACTGGGGGTACATCGCCATTTCTAACATGGGTGAACGCCAAGCGTAACTATCCGCTAATGAAACATAGTAAGGTTTAAAAGCTTTAGTGCTGCTGGAAATAAACACTTCATTGAAACGATAGAGCAAAGTGAGTGCAGGATTGCCAATGACATCCACTTCCTTAAAGTGTGTATCGATATCAGTTTTTTGATCTGCTGGTAATTGACCATAGCCTAAAGAACTGCCTAACATTTTTTCTAACTGCGCAGCGCCAAGAGGATAAGCCAATTTGTCGACGGTTTTTGCATAGTTCCATGGATTGCCATCTGTTTTACGATAAACACTGACCACTGCATCAGGTAAGTAGTGCTCTACACGCAACGTAGTATTAGTGGTACAAATACCGTAATGGCAATCTAACCAAAAGCAGATACCGGTTATGCGATAATGTGAACAATTTGGTATGCCAGTTAGGGTGTGTTGAATGATTTCTAAGGTAGATAACTCACAAGCATTTAAGTTTTGAGTCAATAAAATACCCAGTAAAATAAATATTTTGCACATCATACTGCTAAAGTAAATCCGGTATAAAATATACTCATCCATGTCATTGAGATTAACCTATGGCAACTAAGAGAAAAAAGCTTATTGACACCAAGCCAAAGTGTGGCCTTTGTGGTAGTACGCAAAAAGCATTAACTAAGACATTTTGTTGTGATCATTGGATATGTAATGACGAACATACTTATGCGCCTTTTTCCTATGCCAGAGATAGCTGTTATCGAAATCATGACCGATATACGCTATGTTCTTATCATTATTACGAAAAACATACAGGGTCATGGCAGGATTGTGAACAATGCAAATCTGATTTTGATTTACCTGACTATGTCAACATGGGAACCAATGAATACAATTTTGAAGTTCTTAAAAATCTGGAAAAAGTGACCATTGCTTGCGTCAACTGCGGTTTTACTGCTGACACAATTGATGCTTTTCCCTACCAAACTTCAAAAGGTTATTACTGTCCTCAGAAAAAATGTCAGGAAGCAGCATTTAAAGATTAATACCCAAGCTTAAGGAAAAATCCGTGGATGAACAGCTTGTCGTTCCTCATGGTAAATTGTTCTTGTCTCACCCAAGTTACAATAATCGATTATAAGACAATTTTTTTTACTTCTCGCGTTAATTCAGTTAATAAATTCTGGTCATAACTTAATGATTCATCGTTTCTTGGTTTAACGGATGTCAACCATTGTTCAAACTGAAGGAGTGCCAGTAGTTTTTTAAAAAGCTTCATCACACTAGAAGGTGGATGCTGATGTAATGCTGCTTGAGTATCTGGTGCATAAAAAGTGTTCATAAAGGCGTAGAGCTTTTGCTGTGCGGAATCATCGCCAGTTAAGCTTTGTTCTAACTTTACGGCAACTTGATAATATTTGAGTGCGCGTTTTAATTGTTGATTTTGGGAAGCAGTTAAATTCAGCGATGGAGTCCTTATTTTTGTTTCCGATAATGCGGGTTCTTCTAAAGATACCCCAATGAACCCATTGGATGCTTTTAAAATTAGACTACGCAGTTGTTTTTTGTAGCGGGCACAAAGGATATATAGCGTATCGACCAGCGCTGTATGTTGCCTTCTTTGACGTTTAAAATCGGCTGAAGGATGCTGTTGATACCAAGGCTTAATTTGGCTTAAGATTTCACGATCGAGAATCATTTTAACTAATGCCGGCTGTTTTTTAAGTAACCACGTTAATCGTTCTTCATTGTGTACTTCAGTATCAATGAGTGTGGCAAATTCCTCAGCGTAATAAGCGGATACAGACTGTTGCCATTGTTGATAAAGTGGATGTGATAAAAACGCTTGAGCGTAAAATTCCTGTTCGTTAAATAATTGTTGTAAGGCTTTTTTAAGCTGTGACATAGTATCCTCATTTAAGTGAACGGCTTCATGATTTTTTAAAACTTCAACTAAAAAGCCAGAGGTTTAAAATCCAGGCTTTATACCAATACTTTATGAATCAGCGCTTTTTAATGATTGAGCATCGCTTCTGCCATCACCATCGCGGCTTCAATTTCTGAGCAGCCTTTTTGTTGCATGATTTTTAATCGTTCAGTTTTTTCATGGGTTTCGGTCATTGCTAATGCTAAAGCGAGCCTCGGTGGAATATTACGAAATAAGCCTTTAAATCGGTTACATAAAATCACGCCTTCGACATATTTTTTAGCTTCTTTGCGCACGGAGCGAAATAGATTGCGCTCTTCTTCTGAAAGTAATTTAAACCGTTCAATTTCCGCAATTTCAGATTCACTCATGCCTAAACACACCCAAAATTGCGTATTCTGCCAAAGATGAACACTGATTCTGAATGATGGTGAACGGCGAAGATCATTAGAAATAGCTGGGCCGGTTATTTAAACTAAACGTTCACGATCAGTCAAATTTTTTACGCATAGAGTCTGCTCCTTTTTTAAGTTCAAGTTTGTGTGCATGATGAATTAAGCGGTCGATAATCGCGTCAGCGATGGTGGGTTCTCGGATGTAGTCATGCCAACATTTGATAGAAAGCTGGCTGGTGATCAGTGTGGATTTAAGCTTGTGCCTATCTTCAACGATTTCGAGTAAGTCGCGTTGATGTTGTGGTTCTAAGGGGTCAATCCCAAAGTCATCCAAAATTAAAAGGTCGTGCTTAGCGAGTTGTTGTAACAGTTGAAGGTATCTGCCATCAGCATGCGCAATGCGTAATTCTTCAAGCAGTTTAGCAACGCGTATATATTTTACTGCTAAGCCTTGTCGACAAGCTTGCTGTCCTATGGCGCAAGCAAGCCAACTTTTCCCAGAACCGGTAGGGCCGGTGATGAAGAGGTTGTGATGATGTCTAATGAACTCACAAGTGGTTAGGGTAGCAATATAACTTCTGTCTAAGCCTCTGGGCTGTTGGTAGTTAATATCTTCGATACAAGCGGATTGACGCAATTTGGCTCTTTTTAAGAGTTTGTGTACTTTTCGATTAGAGCGTTCTAGGAGTTCTCGATCGATTAAAAAGCCGATACGTTCTTCAAAGGAGAGTTGTTGGATATCGGGTTGAGCCAGTTGTTGTTCCAGTGCATGAGCGAAACCATGAAGTTTGATGGCGCGTATTTTTTGAAGTGTTTGTTCGATTAACATAAGATATTTTCCTGTGTGGTTAATAAGAAGCATTGAGTTGTTGTTCGTAATGTTTTGCACCGCGGATATTTTCATGCTGCAAAATCCGAGCAGTTTTGGTCGCAGTCATTAGGGGTTGCTTATCGAGTCCACGTTTGAGGATGGACAAGACGCTATAGCGTTTAGGGGAACCTATGGTGATAGCCAGTTGACAAGCGGCTTCAAGGCGGTGTTTTCCATAAGGTTTAGTGGCATTGAGTAATCCTAAACAAGCACGATAATTTTGTTCGGGATGAACCAGTTGATTGAGCAGGGCTTCAACGATTTGCTGTGTATAGGGACCTATGTCAGTAGCCCACCTAAGGAATCTGGCCGGACTTCTATCCGCATATTGTTGATGACCCCGAGGCATGTGCTCAGTCAAAGTGGTATAACCGCCTTTTCGATAACTGCGCCGATGAGAAGCGATGCGTTCTCCCTGATAAAAGCATTCCACAGTGGCTTGCGTTATGCGCACCGTGAGCAAAGTTTTGATGAGTGCATGAGGTACGCTGTAATAATGGTCTGCGACTTGGACATGATAATCGAGGTGCACTCTGGCTTCTTTGAAAGTTGCAAAGGTATAAGCGCTCTTGGGTAATGGGTTCAGTGCGGGTTTATCGATAGCAGCAAATTGGCTGGCTCTGGTGCCGGGTAGTTGTTTAAAAGGTCGATGGTTGAGTTCATGTAGCAGCTTTTTAATCGCTTGATTTAACTCGGCAAGACCTACAAACGTCTGATGGCGAAGTTTGGCTAAAATCCATCGCTCTACGACTAAAACCGCATTTTCGACTTTGGCTTTATCTTTCGGCTTATAAGGTCTAGCTGGCAAAACGGCTGTACCATAATACTGAGCTAAATCCTCATAGGTTGCATTAATTTTAGGTTCATAACGACAGGCTTTAGTGACAGCGGCTTTGAGATTGTCAGGCACTAACAGCAGTGGTACACCACCTAGAAATTCAAACGTTCTAACGTGTGAGGCAATAAAATTGGGCAACGTTTGATCCCAGGTGGCTTCAGCGTAGGTGTAATTGGATGCCCCTAACACAGCAACGAAAATAGCAGCCGATTTAATTTCTCCAGTATCTGGATCAATAATGTCTATCGTTGGCCCGCAATAATCGACAAATAACTTCTCACCTGCCAAATGCTTTTGGCGCATCGTCGGTTTTTGTTTGTCTACCCAATCTCGATACTTTGCGCAAAACTGCGCATAGCGATAGGCTTTTTTTCCATGAGTTTGTTCGTATTCTTGCCAAAGCAATAATAACGTAACTCCCTTGCGCTTTAGCTCTTGATGGATACTGGCATAATCAGGTTTATGATAGTGACTGACTTTATCAGCATGTGGTTTTAACAACTGACGTAGTTCTAATTCACTCAAAGCAACAGAAATTGGCCATTGAATTTGGGCCACTTTAGCCAAAGCTAAATATTTATTCACCGCTCCTGATGATAAGTTTAAGCTCCTTGCAATTTGGTGTTGACTTAATTTTACTTCATAATGAAGACGTAAAATTTCTTTAATTTTGTGCATAGAAACCCCTTGAGCAGGCATACATGACTCCCCTTATTAAAAAGGGAGAATGCTCCTACTTTTTAGTCAAAGATTTCCAGCAATTTCCTAATCATTACAAGGCCTTAAACCAAGATTCTGATTCATGGTGAACGCATATTCTGAATTTTTCATCAAAATCGTTCACGTTCAATCAGAATCCGCGTTCACCATGAATCAGAATCTCTGTTCACCATCATTCAGAATTAGCGTTCATCTTCACCAGAATACGCACAAAATTCCATCATCGAGAGCATCTTTCTGGATTCATCGGGAAAATCTTTGACATTTTGCGTGGCAAACCATAACCATAATCCCACTTTGCGCGACATCTTGGCACATTTGGTGACAGAAAGTGCGGTTAGGGGATTACTAGTGACACCATGACATTCATCGACACACAGCACCGTAAATCGTTCTTGGTATTGCTGTTGTTCTGCTAAGGCAAGAGTTTTGTTCATCGCGCCCATAAAAGCTAAAGCGCGTTGTGCTTCATAACCTTCATATTTGAACAAACCCATCTCAAGTAAGGTGACATCGGCTTCTGGCCAAGGCTCGCCTGGTGTATTGAAATATTGGGCGGATAAAGTATCTTGACAAAACAAGGCTAAATTCGCTGCCATGTTTTTTAAGCGCTTAATGATATGGCTATCCGACTTTTTATTTTGCTTTTCTAAATCCGTTGCTAATTGGTGAAAAGCGTCGATGAGATGACTGGCCACCATTTGACTTTTACCTTGTGCTTTAGCAGATTTTGCCGCTTGAATCATCGCAATTAAAATCCAATAACGATCTTGCCTGGTCATCGCATTAGCTTCTTTTTGTTCACCACCGGTAATCATCAGTTGTGCTGCTAAGACCATTTCACCTAAATAGTCTCGATTTTCTTCATTCTGTTGATCTTGAAGCGTAGCTTCTTGGCTGAGTGTTTCTAATGCTTCTTCCAGTGTTTCTTCTGCATGGGTTAATAAATCCTGATGGCTGATAAATAATTTTTCCTTCATCTTTAATTGTTCTAACATCTTATGACTATCGGCAAACGGATTGAGTGAATGATGTCCTTTTGCATTGAAACTAATCTCAACACGATGAACACTTAAACCTTGTTGTTGAAAATAATCGCACAGTAATCCAAAAGAATTGCCGGCATCGACTAATACCAGTCTAGGTTTATAAACTGCCATGAGTTGCAGCATAAAATACACATACAATGCCGATTTTCCTGAACCGGTTGTGCCTAATAATAAGAGATGAGAATTAAAGTCCTTATCACTCGTATGAAATGGATCAAATGTTAATGGTTCCCCACCTCGATTAAATAAAGTGAGTGCCGGATGGCCTGTTCCGCGTTCCCTTCCATATAGTGGAATTAAATCAGCAATTTGTTTGCTGGAACAATAACGACTTCGTCGCAAGCGTGCTTGATCAAAACCATACGAATAAGCCATCGGCAAATAGCGTAAATAACTATCAATCGGGGTTAATACATGATCCTGGCTTAAATGATGAAATCCGTGACTGGATAATAAGGTTTCAACACAGGTTTCCTTACTGTCTAAATCTGCTAAATCATTTCCGCGTACATAAACACCCATCACTGTTGGAAAAAAATAATTGCCACTTTCAATCGCACGTTTGGCAACGGCACAATCTTCTCTGGCCATCTCGCCTTCAATGCTATGACTGCGCTTGGCGGTGTGTTCAATGCGAAGGAGATGATTTTTTACCTTCTCCTGACTTTGCATCACGATGGTTAAAACAAAGACACTGCCTTCGGGAAATTGATCAAATAAACTATACGTATAATGACCAAACGAGCGCTCATGGGATAAGTGACCTGTTTGTGGCAGAGCCGTTAAACCTAAAATGGTTAAATATTTATGCGGCTGGTCATCAAAATACCAAACTCCTCGCTGATGATCAGAACGTGGCACGGAAAAAAATAGCTTTTCAGAAAATTCATAACCCCACGGCATCGCTGTATCGCCAGGATAAGGACAACGGGCTAATAGTGTTTCAACTGATCCATCGCCTTGCTTGGGTGAAGGATTAAACCAACGTACTATCCATTGATAAAATTCTTGACCACGATAACGTTGAACGCCAATTCCTAAAGCGGTTAATTTAGCCATCAGAGTTTGTGCAACGCCGTTTAAATCTTGTACCGCATTCTTGCCTGGCTTTAATTTAGCAAAACCATTTAAGCGGCGATAAATGACGACACGAATTTTACGCACCTTTCCGCGAAACACTGTACCGCTGACTTTAGTATCCACAAATAAACCCGATGGATGGGTTAACTGTTCAGTATGTGATTTTAATAAAGCTAAATAATCCGATGTAAATTTTGATCCTTGAGCCGCAGGTTTCACATATTGTGCACAAGATTCATAAAAGGGCGTTAAACTTAATTCATCCTGCAAATAAAACTGCACAATCCAAGGAGATTCTTCATCAAAATACAACGGAAATACATCATGCAGCAGACTTTGTAACCCCGATTCTAGTTGCAATAACCGCTCACTCGATTTGGCATCCATCGCCACATCCGTTAACTCAAACACTGCCGCGACACTTCGCCCATCATCTAAGTGAAAGCATTGTGTCTTTGGATCGTAATCCATCCAGGGGAGTTTGGTGCTGATGGATGGGGGTTGTTGGTGTAAGGAGGTGACTTCCCTGCGGGTTTGGGAGAAATGCAGAGAAAATTTTTTGAAATTTAGCATGTTAAAATAAATAGGGTAATATTGTTGGTTTTTACCAAATAGAGAAAGAAGTAGAGTAGATATTGATTTCTTTACCATATGAAAGTAATTTGTCTTTAACTTTATCTAATTTTGATTCATTGTTATCTCTAGCTCCTATGAAAATTTTAGTGACTTGACTGCTTCCGATAACATCTAACAAATGATCGTCTTTTCCAAAAGACGTGCCAAATGTAAAAATTACTCCTTGCCTTTTCCTTAGTGAAGAATAAGCATTACGTAAATAATCGTTGCTTTGAATTTTTTTCAATTTATCATGCCAATTTCCTTCTGTAACGTATAGAGGATAATTATTGTTTCTGACCTTTTCCTCAATTTGACTAACGAGATCAGGCCCATAAATTAATTTATATATGTGCTTGCCAGGAGAATCATCACAAAATAAATGTAATGCGCCGTGCAGGTAAAATAAATTAGTTTTTGGACAATAGGGATCCCAATAGTTGACTTTATTACTAAAAGTCTTATCCCAAAAACCATCACTAAACTTAGATTTAGGTTTAAATTTAAATTGAGTTTTATTGTTCATCTGCACCCAATAAAGCAACAAATCATAATTTATTGTGTATATGACATCAAATTGTTGAAGGAAATTCCAGCAAGTTTTATAAGTATCTTCGGGTAGCTCAGATGATTTCAAAGGATGGATAGATTTAATTGCATCTATCAAATATTTTTTTAATTTTTCTTCCTCATCATTTAATTCTTTTATTTTTTCAGAAAAGTCGTATCCAATATGATTCATGATAATAAGGGTGCGACGAACAAATTTAATTTCCTGAATCACTTCCTCAAAATCGTAAGTACCTAAATTTTCAAACAAATTTTCAACTTTTGAATCGCCTGTTTTTTTAGCTAGAGAATCATAACTAAATGGATTTTTTTCCTCTTCAAGAAGAGGAAAACGTGCTTGCATACAAGCGCGACTAAAACCATTTCCTAACAACAAAATTCTTGGACTATTTGTTTGTTTTAAAGCGTCTTGAAAAGAGATAAGCGCCATAAAAATCCATTTTCTGTATTGAACTATTTTCAATATAGTTCATTTCAAAAAATATCTTTTGGAATTACCGTTGAGGTGGCTTATAAAGATTAGTATTAGGTATCTGATAAGGTAGTTGAGAATCCGTCAACGCTTGTTTACTAATTCTATGTTTAGCAGAAAGTGCTTTAAGATAAATTTTTTAGTGATCGGCCGATTTATCGTTGTTACCACGTGCGAAAACATGTGCGGTGAAATATTTTATTTCAGTAATGTTATGCTGTTTCCCTAACAAGTTACTAAAAAATGCTCGCAAATCCAGCCACTTATAGATAGTTTTTCTTAATGAGCCATAGTAGAGGTTGAATCCATCTACATAAACAATTGTACGCTTTTTGAGCATTATAGAAGCCTTAAAAAAACAAAAGCCCCCGAAGAGGCTTTTTATCCTACGGACGAAACCGTAGGAGGAGTAGTATTCAAAATTATAGGATAACTAATAACTCTTTGCAAAGGTATTTTTATTCCTCAATTGTTGAAGATTCTGCGGGTTTTTGAGCGGTAATTTCTATCGGTTTGCAAACAAATATTCTCTTATTTCCAGTAACGATGGGTAAATTATCAGGGTTTTTTAAGTTGATTTCAATAGAAGTATTATTTTGACTTTTTGAGTCTTGATTAACTATCACATAATCAATTTCTATTTTTAGTTCCTTTAGTTGTATAGCTTTTTCATTTTGAATAATTTTTCCCGGCGATGTATAAGGAACATCGTCACCTGGCTTCATTTCATCATAATCATCGTGAGTACCAAAAAATAGATGTTTGAATTTTTTAAAATTTTCTTTTGCTTTCGTTTCGTTTTCTTGAAAGCAAAGAAAATATCTATTTTTATAATTTACTCGAAAATTTTTCATACAACCTCTTTAAATTAGCCCTAAGATTATTATTTATCTAGTTATCATCAGTATAGATCAATCTCTAAAGTAATTCGGTTTCACTTCCCCCTCCACCGCATAATAATTTTTCTCATACAAACTAAACGCCGTTGTATAGCCAGGTATAGGTGCTTCATCTGTTTCGCTTAGATGCGGATAAACATACATCACTAATTGTGGATTAGGTAGTGTGGGAAATAATGGATTAGTTTCTGGTGCAGGATTTAATCTGCTAGATAGTGGTATTTTTGTCGCATAATCCACATGGATTTTTACTTGCCAGCGCGCTTGCGCTAAAGTCGAGCAATGTGATTGTTGCATCGCCTGTTCGTAAATTTCTGCCATGGTAGGCTCATCATTCGGTACGGCATTAGCGCAGGTGGTACAACCATTTAAACTGATGAGCATAGTTAAAAAACCCGCCATTAAAATGCTATATTTTCCACTGATATTCATTTTAATCTAACCCCATTAATGATTCATTAGTTATCCCATGCGCATAAAACACTTTTCTCCCTGCAGGATCATAATCGATCGGAATTTCTTGCGTGATATTAATATTCAATTGCAACGGTTTTTTGGTTTTAGGATCTATATGGGATACATAGACAAAATCAAAACTATTTTGCACTCTTTGATCCCACCATTTTTCTGCCACTTGTGCACTCGATGAAAAGCCTTGCCCAAGAGCATATTGGTGTGCACTGCCAACCAGTTGTGAAAGTGTAGAACCTTGTTCTAGAGTCGTATGATTTAATTGTGCTTGCGACAGTGCATTGCCATAGCCTTGTAAGCCACTTAACGCGGTTTGTGCACCTAAATATAAAGCAGCATTGCTGTGAAACTCGCCTAAAATACAAGGATTACCATTGGCAGCAGCAATCACACCGAGTGGCGCATCATGTTTGCCTTGGGTGGTGCTAATTCGTCCATCATGAAAGACAAAAGTCATCGAGGTAATTTCACCTCTGGCACAACTCCCTAACATATCGCCTTCAGCGACACCAGATGCCACAATACCCTGGATTTCTTCAGGAATATTCACTCCATTGGCAGCCAGATTTTTGGCCCAATAATTACCTTAAACGCATAAGGATCAGTGACTTTACCATCAATTGGAATACGGCCAATGATGGGTTGCATAGCCACTGCGCCGGTTAAGGTGGCATTCACTGGAATGGTGTAATAGGGAACGGGCGGCTTGTTGATTTTAATAGCGGTCTTAATCTTTTCTTCACTCATACTCATTTTTTGATCGCTCAACGAATTTAGTTGATGAAGTTGTTCTTTATCGGTCAATTGATTGACAGTTTGTAGATCACGAATCCAAGTGAGTGCATCAGAAGATTCTGGAGTTTCCTCTGCCATACCATTATGACGCGGTACGTTGTAATTTTGTTCAGTGAGTTTTTGCGCTTTTTCATCTTGCGCTTCTTTGGCTTTTTTTATTTCATTCATTTGTCGTTGTATTTCATCCTGCATATCCACCTTAAATTGCGCCAGTGTTTTTTTATCCTGCTCGCTTAGTGCTTTATTTTGTGCAATAATCGCTTGATTCTGCTGTTCAACTGCACTGATTTCTGCGGTTAAGGTTTTCAAAGTTTCTAGAGGAGTATCCCGAGTAGCAGCATCTTGCATCAGTTGTACTTTGGTAATTTTTTTAGGATTTGACGTAGAGTCTGAGCAACCATTCACGAACAAAATCATTCCTACTCCAAACAACAGCATTTTGATTTTGTGTTGGCTAATCCACATAAATGACATCTCAACAAATGATTTTCTTAACAATGCGCTGTTAAACTTTCAGCAAAAGGTCTACACGACACTAAAAAAACGGTGGTGCTATCTTTTACATTTCCCCGTGGCGCTAATTCATTTTTAGGGAAAAACGTTGCCGTTTGCCACTGTCCACATAAATCTTGTGGATGTAGTGTTAATGTTTGTGGCAAGTTGTTTCTCAATAATATTGCAGTTACAAATTCATCACCTCCACGCCAGGAAGCTAAAGGCATAGCTGTTACGCTACCATCCAATACTAAATCGACTGTTTTTTTCGTGTGCATGGGTACACGATAGATATTATTCAATTGAGTTAATAAGCGTTGCGGTGCATAAAGTTGTTGGGCAGCAAAGCGTGTCAATTGAATGGGTGTGATTATAGTTGTAGTTAAGTTTGAATGGTCTTCTTCAACACTTTTTGGGTTTTGGTTCTGATGCGCTGGCTCTGTAGTTTCAAAGGGTGAAGATATTGGTTTATCTTCTGAAACGACAATTTCTAACGGGGTACAGCTTGCTAATTTTTTAGCTGATACATCAAGCAAAATGATTTTGCCACTTTCTAATTTAACTTGTATTCGCTCAGCAGGAAATTCTTTTTTAGCGAGCAAATAGAGTGTACCTTGATTATTTTGAATGCGGATATGTTCATCGGTTAGGATTGTTTTATCGTAACCGACTTGCACCGAACCTGGAAAATGTATCATGCGTTCTTTACCTACCGGTAAATACACTGCAATCGGTGTTTTATTCCAAATGATATGTTCTGGTGTGCTTTCAATCGCATGGCTTGCTAAAGTATAGGGCGTTTTACTTGCATGCAGTAAATGTTGTAATTTTTCTACTTGGGTTGCGGTAAGCGGCAATTGTGGTGGTGAGTGTATACATTTTCTGCATAAGCCAATAAGCTATATCCACTTATGCAAAAAATAACACAATCAATCTGAGCAATATCATAAGTTTCAGTAAGTCAAAATAGTTTAAATGAGCCATCGATTAAATATAAGTATGAACCCGCTCCGGATTTTCCATAAAGCCATCTAATGCCAATCCCCACGGATTGACTTTAGGGTTAACGTCATAGCGCACCACGCGTAGCGTGTAATTGAGCACTACATCTTTAACGGCATTGCCATTCATGTTCATGTGTTCTGATAGCCGCATGTGTAGATGAACCAGCCAAGTATCATGACCTAAACTTTCCACATCGTTTATTTGAAATGAAGAACCATTGACCCCTTGCAAATGACGTAGCCGGTCTTGTAGTTCTCCATGGGTTTGTCGCTCTTGAATGTCACGTAACAATACTTGCTTAAATTTTGGGGTTAAAAAAGGGGAGAAATGTTCAATGCTTTTTCTATAATCCAAAAACCCATTTTCCGGCCAATAATTAATGCCTTGCCAAATATAAAAGGCAAAGCTGTAAATACTGCTGGCCGGAATACTCGTCGCGCTTTGAGTTAAACCACTACTGGGAATTTGTGGTGGAATATAGACACGGATACTTTTTTGCGCATTATGCCAGCCGATAATCAAAGCAAGATTAATCAGCACCAAAGCACCTAATGCTATCCATAAAATTTTGATCGAAAGCCAAGCATTAGCTAGCGCATGTTGGAATCTCATTTTTTATCCCTTCCGACCGACCAATATCCGCTGCGACGAACATAGAGTGCTGGCATCAATCCAATATCATCCACGACTAATAAAAGCCACTGCTTCCAGTAACCTTTGGGTTTACCTTGCTTGATACGTTGAAACAGATGAGCCATCACCCAAGTGAGTCCCACAGCGGCAGGAAACGCTAAACCCACGCCAATCAGCAATAAATTGATCAACATTTTCATGAGGCTACCTAAAGCTAGTATACAAAACACCAAACTCACGATACCAATCACTTGCATCTCTTTCATCGTGCAGCCACAAAACACGATGGCATCAAAATTTAATCGTGTGGCTAATACATCAGGGGCTTCGATTTTTTTCATGGTGTTACTCAATCTCTGTCGAAAAAGCTGTCCAACCAATACCAATTAAGGCAAAGCCAATGGTGAGTCCTAAAGCCAGCATCACAAAGGTCATAATCAAATTTCCGTGATCTTTTTCACGATTGTCTTCACGAATACGATGCACTAAAACACCCAAACAAATTAAAATCAATAAACCGCCACCACCGACTAACGCATACTTCAACATCGTTTCCATATGTGCGCCGATGGTTTGCACCACGTCACCACTGGCATTACCCGACAATCTCGGAAATGGATCAGAATCTCCCCAAGCAAAAACTGGTTGGCTAAGCCAGTATAAGGTTGTGCTCACACACCAACGGTGGAGAGTGCGGAAGTATTTTTTGAACATAAAAAATAGTGGTGAAATTAGAAGAGTAACTTTCAGGCCAAACTGATAAATATTAAACTCACAAAAAAACTAATACACAAAAGCCCAAATAAAAAGATACTTTTATCTAAAGCTTCATCGCTCTGTAGTAATTTCATTAAGCCAGCCAGCAGTAATACTGCACTAATCAGAGCAATACTGCCGACCCATAATTTAATCTCAAACTGTAAACGACTAGCGGGAAACCCTGCTGCTTCTAAAAAAGCTTCGGTAGCGGCTGTATTCATTTGGCTTTACGTTTGAAATCCAGATAATCGCCTTGAATGGGCGCTATGGGCCGTGCTTCAACACAACCAGGATGAAGTTTTTCCTCAATACCAGCTTTAATTTGATCAATATCAGCTTGTAATGCATCATAGCGAAATTGCAGACGAGCATGAGGGTTTTGATAACGTTTGGCTTCTTCGATGAGTGGCGTTAAATGATTTAAAATCACACACATACGAGCTAAAGCGACATTTTCACGGTCAGTTTCTAGTATAGGATGTGAGGTTTTAGCATCAGTAGAAAATGAAAGTCCACTCAATAACAAAATGAACCAAACATTTTTTAACCTAGAAACTTTTGATTGATGATTCATAAATATTTCTTGTAGGTTCTGGCAGCTATGGCGAGTGTTAAACCAAATAGCACACTAAATATTAAAAATAGTATTTGTGGATTCAGAGACAATGGCGTTCCTATATACATTATTCCTGCGCCAAACAGGCTAGGTTTTAAACATTCCTTCGCATGTTGATAAAGTACACTACTTTCCCTTGCGCCTTGTCTTTTGCGTAAATGCCGCTGTGTAAGTCCATCCATAAAACCCAAGAAACCGAATAGCCCAAATAAAGGTAAAAAAAGGAGTACGATCCAAAAACGTAGTAGAACCACTTGAACAAGATTAAAAAAAATCTGTTTGCTGATCTGTAAGCGCTGATAATACTTGTCTAACAGATTTTTTAATGGTGTTGTTTGATGTATATTTTTTAAAGGATACCGCTTCACTAAATCGTTAGTATTGCTCAGGCTTTGCCATGAATTAAAGTGTTTGGGATGAAACAATTCTTTGATGGATTGCACGATGAGCGGTTTTTTTAACTCATGACTCATTATCATTTCTTCATGGTGTAGGCATTGTTGGCTGTGTTCTAACATCATAGGTTGTCCAAAAAAACATTGGCCTAACAGTCCCCATAGCAAAAATAAAAAGCTGGCGAATAATAAGTATAAAACTCCATGTGACGTAGATTTTAATAGGCTAATGATAAACATGATTAAATAAAAACATATCTTAGCTACTTAATTTTGTTCTATACTTAGGCAACGTAGCTCACATAAAAATTAGTTTTAAAAGGAGTTTTTATATGATTTACAGACCTATAAATGATCCTGTTTTTAAAGAGTATCAGAGGCTAGAAAAAGAACGTATTGAAGCTGAGAAATTAGCAGATGCTAACCCCGGCAATCAAAAACTTTATGAAGATGCACTAAAAAAACATAAAGCCTGGCAAGAATACTTACAAAAACACTTAGAAGAAATATGTGCAAGTGAAATATATAGATTAGGTAAATAAGACTTTTGTCAAGTTAAGCTCAATATGGATTATTTCTATTTTCTATCGTCTTTACTATTTCTTCCACCGAATCGGGAATACCACTTAAATCATCTTTGGGTAAAGGAATCCGGATTTTCCACAGTTCACCACCATTGAGTAAGCAAAATGCTTGGCCTTTTGGTAATTGCATCACATCAGCAGGTGATAGCAAGGGTACTTCACGAGTATGTAAGCGATCTTCATTGTTGGCAGTAAAATGCAAAGTTTTATCTGAATGTTTACTATCAGAAACCGAAGAGACTGGTACTAAACTTTTAACGGTGATGTTTTGCGGTAATTTGTTAGTTAAAAGTTTCGCGGTTTCTTCTTCCAAAACCCGCAAACAAATAAGTGTGTTTAGATTACCCGCCACTTGCCCTGCTTTGGCTTTTTGCCCAAGTTTGGCTTCCACATCTGACCAGGTTTGTGTATACACCGTCATTTGAAAACCGGAACCACCGGCTTTGTTAAGGAGTGGTACAAATTCTTCGCCAATGAGTTCACTAAATTCATCGCTATGTACACAAATCGGATGAAAACATTTTTCTGCTGATTCTGTTTGATGAAATCCATTGTCTACACCATATTTATACAACTGTCCTGCGACAGAACATAAGTCAGCAAACATTGAATTGCCCACCGCACTCGCTACGGTAAAATCAGAAAGCGCATCTAAGCCCACATAGACGATTTTTTTTCCCCTGATGACTTGCAGCCAATCAAAAATTGGTCTTTCATCGGCTAAATCAAAATAATTCGGTGAAATGAGTTCAGCGGATTGGCCTGATGTGAGCTTTTCAATTAAGGGTAACAAGGAAGCCGTAATTTTATCAAAATAGGTCTTATCGTAATTAAAAGCTGAACAAAGGCCATCTGCCACAGCATCTTCACCATGATATTTTTTTAAGTAATGCACTAAGGCTAATAAATATTTAGAACGTAACCGAAGATGAGGTGGTACGGTATCGGTATTAAAGTCTTCTTCCAATTGCTTTACTTTTTGTTCCCACTCTATATCAACACTGGGTAACCAATGCTGACAATAAGCCAATAATAAATCGTCAATATGTAAAATATATCTTTGAATCTGCCGATAATCGGGTCTTCTGCCTAATGCCACTAATGTTTTAGCAATGATGTTGACAAATCTCCAGGCAAATTCTTTAAATGCAGCCGATTCTCCGGAACTCGGTAATTGATTGGCTACACGATTTGCGACTTCAGTCACACGAGCAAACTGGCCAATGGGATTATAACGGGCTGATACACTGGGAAAACCTAAATGAAAAATCACCAAATCTTCTTCACGCCCTGAAACTTTGGCTTCAAAAACGATCCGCCGTAACAAATCACTATCGCCTTTAGGATCAAACACAATCACTACATCACCACGGCGAATATCTTGGCTCACTAACAGTTCCAGTAAACGGGTTTTACCCACTCGTGTTGTGCCCAATACCAAGGTATGTCCAACCCGATCGGATAAATTCATCCAAACATTTTGTTCACTCATTTCAACGCCGTGCAAAATGGGATTGCCTTGTAGGTTTTTGTGATCTTTATGACCACGAAATATATTCCAGTTTGGGGTTAAAAAAAATCGTTGTTGCTGAATATCCCATAGTCGTTGCGTATGTTTGGATTCCCATCGAAAACCTTTACCTAAAAATAATTGTTGATGATGCTTAGGAATATGTTGAGATGACAGCACATAATGTGGTGTATAAGTTAAATGATATTGATACCTAACCACCTGCCAACCTTCTAAAAAGCGCTTCATGCCCCAAATGCTACAGCCCAATGCAAGTAAATGATTCATGGGCGGTGATAAACAAACCCAAGCATTTTTAAACCATAAAGTTAAGCTAGCCACTAAGCATGCGCCACCGGACCACCATTCCACCGGTAAACGCAGTAGTGCTTCTAATGGACGTGTGCTGGAATGAAACATAATAAACTAACGAGTATCAACTGAGTGAAATCGTTGTAATTCTGCTGAAATGTCTTTTTTGGCTTCTGATTCCAAATCTGCTGCGGCTTGAACCTCATGGGTCTCAATCGATTGGGTTGGGAAATGCTGTTTCATGGCTTTTTCCAATAAAGCGGCTTGGTTTTTGAATACAAAAAATTCCTCATCTGCCACGTGAATATTGGCAAAAGAAAATGTAGCAAATGCTACACTCAATAATGCGACAAATAATTGAAGAAATTTCATCGACAGGTCACCGGGGTTAGGTGACTTTTTTCTTTTTCAGAAAATTGTATCGGTTTATCAGTTGGAAATAATTCATGCTGGATGCGATCAAAAGCTTGTTGAAATGTTAAGAGTTTGCTCATCCGTTCACGTTCATGCAAAACGGCTAAGGTCACATATTTACGCTGTTCTTCTTCGGTTTTTGCATTGATGCCTAAAATCCAGGTGGGGTCTAAATGTTGATCACGATAATAGAGACCATCCGATGTATTTTCCATCAATTGTAAATAATGCAGATATTCGGTGGTATTTAATCCCCAAATTGAAGCGGCATTTTGTTGTTCCGTTTTCGATAATTCGGCAAAGCGAGATAAATTTATTTTGGTAAAATCATAGTAAGCGGTATTGTGGTAGGATAAATTGATCTGCTCAGATTTTGCGCGCTCTAACGGGTCTGCAAAAACTCCAGACGCAAACAGGTTCATTGTTAAGGTGAGTAAGATTAAGTTGATACAATTAAAAAGTTTCATGATATGACTTTTTCGATTAATGATTTAAAGCATTGGGTTGAGTCAAATCTGCTGTTAGTACAACGTGATCAGTACAATGCGCGTTTCTATCTGGATTCTGTGGTTCAACGGGTTGAGTCGACACCGTGCTGCATCCTGTGATGACGAGAAAAACCATGCAGCTAAATAGATAGCGCTTAAAGTCATTTGGCATAGCAAATATCCTCTTCATAAGTTGTTGCGTGCGCAACTGGAAAAATGTGTTAGCATTTATAGACATGATTTCACCATTTCATCCCGACGGTTTTTAAACCGCACCCAGCCGGCATCAAAATTAATCTCCACCACTGTCCAGCCCGCTAAAGTATCGTATTTGCTCAGTAAATCTGTATGGTCTTGATGATGGATCATCACCATCGGTTCGCCATTCCAACTATCGATATTTAAGACTTGAAAAGGCAAGCGAACTTTTACGACAGATTTTTGTTTCAGTTTCTTTAGCTGAATTTTTGAATGGGTATTTGCTGAATTCATTAACGTTGACTGTGCTTGTTTGTAGACAGAAAGTAAATGATTAGAACTCGTTTGTATTTGCACTTGATTCAAGCTGTCTTTCATCTTCTCAAGTTGCATACGAAACACTTTGATTTCTTCATCCAAAGTGTGCTGAGCTTTAATAGCACTTTCACAAATAGTTAGTTGATGTTCCAAACAATCGAGTTGTTTTAAAATTAAAGTTTGCTGATGAGCAAATGAAACAGAATTTTTCAAGGATAATTTTTGCTGATGTTCTAATGCCGATTCCAAGCTAAGCAACTTAAAAACCATAAAGGAAGCTAACATTAAACCCACACCATAGCGAAACCATGATGAAAAATAACTAGGAATCAACTTATCTAATAGTTGAAAATAGGCTTGCATGACAGACATAAGCTTTTTATTCCTCATGATAAAGCGTTTGATAAGCAAGCTTTAATTGAAAGCCGACCAATCGATGCACCGGATCAACCACCAGATCAAATGGTTGACCCATCAAAGTGAACAATCCGTCCTGCAACGACATTGGCCCAAGTTTCCGATGTGTCTGTGGAAGTGGTTGACAGAGCAAATCCTGTACTGATTTAGATAACATTGAAGGATCAACTAACCGATAACCACTATGCGAAAGCAAATAACGAATGGCATCTCCAATGCAGCAAACACTACGAGAAAATTGCACTTGAAACGTTTGCGAAAGTAAATCTACTTGCTCTGGTAAAGCTTGCTGAGATATCGTCAAATAACGCCCGGCTTGGATAGTGGATTCAGCTTGTACTGATAGAGAAAGTAGCAGCATGCCAACAAATACCACCATCGCAGTTACACGACAAAAACAACGACTGAACACAAAAAATCCTCGCAGCATAAGCTATCCTCGCAGACATAAAAAAAGCCTGTGTCACGAATTGTTAACACCAGCTTAAATTTAAAATGATTTATTTTTATCGTTTAGTGATGAACGCTGACCCAAAATAAAAAAGCTCGTAGAATGGATTTCATACGAGCTTTGTTTAAATAGGAAAAACGGGAAAATAAACAGGG
>CAWJOP010000008.1:0-291599 GCA_963844535.1 uncultured Gammaproteobacteria bacterium
GTCAAAGAGCTCCCTGAATCAACATTGAGTGTACCAGTAGCGCCACCAGCACCAGAGAGAGTTAGGGTGCTGGCTTGAACATCTGCGCCATTACTTAATGTTAAGGTTGCATTATTGCCTGCTACGTCGGCAAGAAGAATTGAGCTAGAAGTTGTTCCTAATGAGCCGCCATCGATTACCATCTTACCATTACTTACAGTAGTACCGCCACCATAAGTATTGATCACATCTGTAAACGTTAATGTACCATTACCACTGGCATCAGTTTTAGTTAAACTGCCTGAAGCACCACTGAAACCATTGTCAACACCGCTACCCACAATAGTAATATTATTGTTGCCATCATCAATGGTAAGGCCGCCACTTTGAATATTGAGATTACCTGCAGTAAAGCCAGTAATAAAGTTAGCATTATTAGAATTGGCTTGTAAGTCTCCGCCATTAAAGTTAATGACTGCAGTACCCAGGCTCGCTTGAATTTGCTTAGCAATCAAAGCACCCATTAGATTTACTGTACCGTCAGAAGTACCAGTGCTTGCTACGGTAAGAGTATTTCCGATGGTGAGGCTACCACCCGTGTCAATATTTAATATATTTCCTGTATTAATAAGCCCCACATTAACGTTCAATGCGGAAGAGGCATCACCAAGGGATACCGTAGCAGTCCCACTATTATCAATACTTGCCGTATCTGCTGAGGTAGGGACAGCGGCAGTACTCCAATTTCCTGGGGTTTCCCAATCACCTGAAGCCACATTCCAATTAGGACTGGCAGCAAATGCAGATTGAGAAAATAGGCCTAAAGAGGACAAAGCTACTAAAAGAAGGGATTTTAGATAACGGTGGAAAGTTTTGGTATGCATCGCTAAGTTTCTCCTTGAAATTTTGAAGCAAACTGAAAAAAATTTTGAGTAACATACAAGATAGAGTTTTATTAATCAAGCAAAATATTATGGGGGGGTGATAATGCTAATTGACCAGCCCACACTGGCTGCTATCTGAGATAACTTGGGCAAAGCAAGAAACTGCGAAAACCCCTATAAAACTAGGACTATTAAGAAATATTTAAAAAATCAAACTGGTGGAGCCGAGGAGGATCGAACTCCCGACCTTCGCATTGCGAACGCGACGCTCTCCCAGCTGAGCTACGGCCCCTATAGATCAAAGCGGATTAGTTTTAAAAAGCGCATCCACTTTTGCGGCACAGATAAAATCATTTTCAGTTAGTCCTGCTACCGCATGAGTGCTATATCGCACTTTACACTTATCATAATGAACTTCAAGATCAGGATGGTGACCTTCATAATGCGCGATCCAAGCAACAGCATTCACAAATGCAATCGTTCGATAATAATCTTTAAAACGAAACTCTCGAACAATTTCCTTACCATCGTTACATAATTCCCAACTATCAAGTTTTTTCAAAAATTCGACAGCATCTGATTGATCAAGTGCAGGAACACCACCCTCACAAGGTAAACAACGTTTATTTAGTAGTTCATTCATGATAGGTTCTCTATTAAAACTGTTCTGTAGTATCTTTTTTAAGCTACCCATTGTCAATTTACCTATGAAACGCACCATATTTATTATTTCTGATGGAACAGGATTAACTGCTCAAGCCTTAGGCCACAGCTTGTTAACCCAATTTCCACATATCACCTTCGAATATATTACTCTGCCCTATATTGATTCTGTCGAAAAGGTAACTCAAGTTATTAAACAAATTAACCAAGTTTCCTCACAAGAGAAAAACCATCCCATTGTATTTACTACATTAATTCAAACAGAAATTAGAAAAGCTTTAGAAGCCAGTGCAGGCATTATTATTGATTTTTTTGCTCCTTTTATCCCTATGCTTGAAAAAGAATTTCAAGCATCATCCAGCCCAAAAATCGGACAAACACACGGTTTGATTAATTACGAAACTTATAAAACACGTATTGATGCCGTTAACTATGCATTAAACTGCGATGACGGTATTGGCCAAACTCATTATGATCAAGCCGATTTAATTCTATTAGGTGTATCTCGTTCAGGAAAAACGCCTACATGCCTTTATCTTGCAATTGAATTTGGGATTTTTCCAGCTAATTATCCATTAACAGAAGAATTCTTCTCACAAAAAAATCTACCTAAAATACTTGAGCAATATCAACATAAACTATTTGGCCTAATGATTGATGAGTTTCGGTTACATCAAATTCGCAGCGAACGCAAAAAAGATAGTCAATATGCTTCTCTCCTAACCTGCCAACAGGAATTAAAAACAACTCGAGCATTTTTTAATCGCGAAAATATTCCTTATATTGATACTACTTCACGCTCAATTGAAGAAATTGCAACTTCGATCATATCGATTGTAGGAATAAAAAGACGGGGATTTTACTAAGACTGCGTTTCCATAAATTTTTGCAGCGCGGCTATTTCAGCTAGCAGTTTCTGATATAACTCAGGTATTCTCGCTGTTAATCCTGATTTGAGGTAATTATCCAACTCAATACAAACAGACTTCAACCGTAGTGTGCCACAATAACTGGAACCACCTTTTAGTTTATGTACTACAGCTCTTAAGCCTTCCCAATCTTTTTGCTGATAAACTTGTTCTAGTGCTTCTATTTCATATGGCAAGCTATTCATTAACATTATCAACATTTCACGTACTACTGCCTCATTCCCGCCAAGTAGTTTGTTAGCATACTCAAAGTCAACAACTTTTTCTGCCTGCTCTAAGTTTGTTTTTGTATGATTCATTTGTTCGGAAGATTTGAGAAATTTTTTTCGCCGCGGAATAAAAGTATCTAAAATAGTTTCAGCTTGTTCTTTGATAAGTGGTTTCGTCACAACTGCATTTATTGCAACATCCAAACAATGCTGTTTATTATCGCTATCTGCATGTGCAGTAAGAGCAACAATAGGAGTACATGCTGTACTTGCTATTCTATGAGATCGTATACGTTTTGCTATGGTATAGCCATCCATATCCGGCAAGCCAATATCCAGAAAGATTAAATCGTAGTAGTTTTTTTCAATCAGATCGAGTGCTGCCTTACCGGTTTCAGCAGTATCAACTTCACAATCTAATGCCAATAAAATGCTTTTAGCAATTTTTGCACCAATTGGATAATCCTCAACAACTAATATTTTACTCAATGGTGTTGACAAGCTTGACGAATGTAACAAGTTTTTATCTCCGGCAGTAACTGTTTTTTGATTAGCATTTTTTGTGGAAAATCCTTCTAACTGCTCTTTCTCTGAGAAATCTAGTAATGGTAACTCATAAGGAATTAAAACTCTAAGACTTGTCCCTTTACCAACCTCACTAGTTAAATAAGCATTGCCGCCCATTTCATCCAAAAATTGTTTAACAATTTTAAGCCCAAGACCTTTGCCCGGATAAACACCACTGTAAGAAGAAGTAAGTCGGTTAAATCGCTCAAAAATAATATCTTGTTTATCAAGGGGAATACCAATACCAGTATCTTCAATGAGAAAACTCACTACAATTTCTTTTTGAAGTTTAGGTATCAGGGTAGCTGCCAATTTAATTTGTCCTTTTTCAGTAAATTTAATCGCATTAGCTACGACATTGATTAAAATACGTTCCGTTCTTACACGATCACCTATCACATATTGAGGCAAGTTATCGTCTAAGGTTAAATTAAAATCGATTTGTTTATTTTTTGCTGACGGTAACAGCATATCGTACACATTTTTGATAAGATGATGTAGGTCAAACTCTTTTTCTATGATGGGTAATTGACCTCTTTCAATTTCTACAAATTCAAAAATTTCATTTATTTGATCTAAAAGCGCTTTAGCTGATTCAGTAACACAGGCAAGCGTTGCTTTTTTCTCAGGATCAGTTTCTTGTGACTCAATGAGCTCAGTCAATCCAAATAAACCGGAAAATGGTGTACGCAAATCATGCCGCATATTACTTAAAAATTCAGCTTTAGCTTGATTAGCTGCTTCAGCTGCTTCTTTTGCAGCTTTAAGAGAAACTTCAGCTCGCTTGCGATCGGTAATGTCAATGGAGATGCCGACTATGCCAATGATTTCTCCATGCTTATTACGAAGAGGTACTTTACTAGATAGAAAAGTTCCTTTTGTTCCATCATTCAATACAACAGGTTCTTCTATGACAACTAAATTTCCTGATTCCATAACTTTTTTATTCACTTCATCCAAAAATTCAGGAATTACAAATCCTGGTATATCAACGTTACGTTTACCTATAATCTCTTGTCTATCTTTCAAGCCTACAGCTTTTGCTTCATTATCATTACAACCTAAATAAACTCCATCTTTATTCATCCAGTAAACGTTACCAGGCATTATAGCAATAATATTTTCTAGCATATTAAATTGTTCCATTACTTCCTGCTTAGAAGAAGTAATATCAACTGATGTTCCTAATATACCAATTATTTGATCATGTTTATTTTTTAATGGTGATTTATAAGATAAATAGAGACATGTTTTTTCACCAGTTGTTAATAGTTCTTCTATCACCTTAAACTGATTAGTTCGCATTACTTCTTCATCAATCATCCTTAACTGATCAGCCTGTTGTTTGGGAAATAGATCATAATCTGTCTTACCAACAATTTCTTTCAAAGATTTTAACCCAAAATCCTTCCAGTTATTGGTATTACAACCTAAAGTAACTCCACCTCTATCTTTCCAATAAATATGCCCAGGTAATTGCTCCAATATTTCTTTAAAGTTTAAATCCAACCCATCAGCCACCCTATCATAGTTTTTATAACTCAGTATTAACACAACAACCAATCCACAAGTTGCCATGCTGAACAAATAACCGATAATTAAAAGATAATCATGATTGATGACCCCATGCAAAACAATGGCTAATTGAATAAGCAAAAATCCTAAAAAAGTTAGAAAAGAAACGCCTTGAGCAGTTTTTTCCCTAAAAATTTTTATTGCTTGCGGAATAAATAGTAATGCATTGATAAATAAGGCAAAACTAAAAATAAATTCAATAACCGTTTTTGCCATTGACATCCGTATACCTCGTTGATTGCCTACTTTTCTAAAATTTTTTCTTGCCTATTTTTAGTCGATACAAAAAGTTGTGGCGGCAAATCTTTTCTCTGATTAAATCCTATACCAACCGCCTGAAGTAAGTTAGGATCTTCAGAAAAAATAAAGCGTTTACGCGTCTCACTTACAGCCGCATTGTGCTTGCCCGGATAAAGCTCAAACTCGCATTTTGTTTCAGCCCATAAACAGAGCACCGCACATTCTTCCACTAAATAATCAAAGCATAATTGACGCGCTCTTTCCATATCAAAACCAGCTAAATCAGGTAATCGCTTACAATATCTAGCTAAATACTCCTCAATTGTGTCATCAAATACCTGCTTGTATAGAGCATCTTGATTAACCAAAGTAAGTATTTTACTCTTTTCAAGAGAAAAATTTGAATGACTCAGCCATGTTCCCCAACGAATAATATTTTTAAGAACCATTAAATTACTATAGTATTTCTTGTTACGTTCTAGCCATAAATCACCCTCTTTTACTGAAAGCTCATAAAAATAATCTGGATCTTCTTTCTTATCTAGCGCAATAGTATAACGTTGTAGGCCATCATGTAGCGTGATGGTACACTCTTTAAAAGAAGCATTTACTAAATCAACTGTAGCCGCAAATCTTTCTTCTTCATGACTGCCTTGACCTACACTAATTGTTAAAAGACAATGCGATTTGCCAAATTTTGCCTTTTGCCCTTCTGTTACAAATCTAAAATTAGACTTCATACCCATTATGAATTTTCCTCCTTAAAATGATAATTTAAAAGCTATGTTCTTAAAAAATTTCTACGTTATTTTTTATTTATGCTGCAATAATCCAAGTACCTCTTTAGCTTCATCATGCTGATTAGCTTCAGTTATAATTACATCATCTAATATATTTTTAAGTGTATTCAAGAAGCATGGATAATAGATCGGACCACAACGTATATAAAAACTATCCATCGCTAATGCCACCATATTTGCAACAGTTTGCGACAGAAGTACCAGAGCAACGCAATGTTTTTGAAAGTTGCCTCGGTCATGTTGTATAAAACAATGTAGATAGGGCTGATAACAAACTGTATACACATGATCAGTGAGACAAGTAGTAAACCCTAGGCCAACAAGCGTCCTGAGCATCCGGATAAGGTCATTTGCGGTTGAGCTTGAGTGTGAGGTGTAATGTTCAAACAGAACTTGAAGTAGATTGGCAAGACGCGAAACTTTATTATCATCGTTGTTGCGCAAAAAGTGCGCGCCGGCTAAACTGGCAGTAACCATGGAAACCTCCCCGAGAGGTTGAAGTGGCCAGTGCCGGTTGAGTGTTGCCCCACTCGGCCGGCACGCTAAATTTAAAAGGATGAAGGACTTGTACTCTAACTGCTTCGCGTCTCATCCTCTCAAATTACCCGTTTCACTACTAATATGTAGCAAAACCGGCATATTAATCCTCTCCTATCTAATAGAAGATGTCAATCTGTTAAATATACTATATAAAAATATTTCTTTATTCAAATAAGAGATTTCTTCTTATGCAACTTTGTCCTTGTGGTAGCGAAAAAAATTACCCCGAATGCTGCGGCTCTTTTATCGAAGGTCAACAAAAACCTCCAACGCCAGAAGCATTAATGCGTTCGCGTTATACAGCTTATACTCAGGCAAACATGGATTA
Organism: uncultured Gammaproteobacteria bacterium; assembly: GCA_963844535.1. Classification (GTDB taxonomy): domain Bacteria; phylum Pseudomonadota; class Gammaproteobacteria; order CAWJOP01; family CAWJOP01; genus CAWJOP01. Next base: position 6,715 of record CAWJOP010000008.1, read on the forward strand.
CCTTGCTCAAACTATGAAAGCGCCTGCCAGCAATCGCTTTAATCCAAAATCAGCCAGTGTGTGGGCAAAACAAGTTAAATGGCTCAGGTTAGAAATCAAAATGACTGATGCTCAAGGAACCAAAGGCTTTGTTGAATTCATTGCCTATTTTGAGGAGCAAGGAAAAATTAAAACTCTGCACGAGAAAAGTGAATTTCATTACGAAAATAACACTTGGTATTATGTTGATGGTGAACACTTACCATTAAACGATAACTCTTCTCATAATTTACGCGTTGGCCGTAATGATTCATGTCCTTGTGGCAGCGGAAAAAAATATAAGAAATGTTGTTTGTTATATAAATAGAATTCTACGATTTTTTTTGCATACTGCGACAAGTATTTCATGCCATTACAGGCCAGTAAAAGATACTCATATAGTAAAATTTGTAACTTATTAGCAGCTATTTTATAATTATATTTACTACTCCCCTTACATTTTCGTCCGTAGGGTAAAAAGCCTGTGTGGGGGCTTTTGTTTTCTATTCTTATAGAAATATTTTAAAAATGGGCAAGTTTTTAAAAAGAGAATAAAAATTGTGATTATTTATTTAGATGAGTCCGGTGATTTGGGCTTTTCTTTTCTGGATGGTAAAAGACCGTCAAAATATTTCGTAACAACTTTACTGGTCTGTCAATCTGATAAGGCTTCTAAAACGATTCAGCATGCTGTTGCGAAAACATTAAGAAATAAAATTAATCGAAACCATAAGAAAATAACTCACGAACTTAAAGGTACAAATACTACTTACGCTAATCGTTGTTATTTTTATCAAGCGATCCTTTCCGAGGAAAACTGGGCACTTTATAGCCTGATACTTGATAAATTGACGTTATCAAAACCTCTGCTCGATCAACCAAATAAACATCGAATTTACAATTATCTTGCCAGAGAAATTTTGCAGCACGTTGATTTTAGTTTATCTAACCATCGTGTAACGCTTGTTGTTGATAAAAGTAAAGGTGTAAAAAAAAGAGAAGAATTTGATACGTATTTATTTAACCACTTAGAAAGCTTGTTGCCCCTAAGCGTTTCGCTCCATATTAATCATGATCGCTCACACCTTAATAAAGGAATCCAGGCGGTTGATCTTTTTTGTTGGGGAATTTTCAGAAAATATGAGCACAACGATTCAGCTTGGTACAACGTATTTGCAGATAAAATAAGATGTGAATTAAATTCAGGCATAAAAAAAGACGGCCCCTACCTAGTGAACTCCTAAAGCTCAAATCCAACCGATGGAAGGAAACACTAAAGGCACAAATGTAGGATTTACCCGTCTTTCATTATTATCTTACAACATCATTTAGCAGTCAATGAAAAGTCTTGAACACACGCCCAATTCATCATATACATTTACCCCATCTCAGCCAGCCCAATGAAGCGCCTGCGCCAAAGTATATGACTACGACGGCGTTTAGTTTATATGAAAAAGCTTATTGTGCGGTGACAAATGAAATAAAACCAGCTTATCTTAAAAATTGAACTATATTGATACTAACGCTATTAATTATTGGAGACCGGCATGGATATAAATCTCGAAGTACTTCAATACCTCATAGAAAATGAATATTTAGATCATCCGACCGCTATTGGAATAGCAAAAAAAATCGTTTCTGATAAAACAATAGCTAAACTTTCAAAAAAACAGAAAACTGTTTTTGAGCACCACATACTTCATCATTTAAAGCCGCTGTGTAATGGGATATTTGGAGATGGCATTGATAGTTGTAGGGGAGATGGCATAATTGATGATGAAAGTCTTTTGTCATCCTATGACGAACACAATATGTTATGTCAGCTTTGTCGAGATGATAAAGCAAAACACAACCTTTAATCATTATTTACAATTATTTTTAAAGTATTTTTAACAAAGAAATTAAGATTCATTATGGCTATTGAATGGCTTCAAACTGCGCGCGACATTCTTTGTAAGATTTTAAACCCGCCATCATCTGTTTTGGCTATTTGGTTAGTTTTAATGCTACTCAAAATTGAATTCATTAGAAAATATCTCGAACTTAACAAATTTTTTTTGCAATATGAAATAATTATAAATATGTTATTTCTTTTCCTTACAATATATATCACGTGCCAAATCGTTAAGTGGATTTCTGAAAAATTTCTTGTCTACAAAGATAAAAAAGAAATTTTAAAAGAACTAGATACTTTGAATAAAAAAGAAAAGGAAATTTTAAAACACGCCGTGTCTTTTGGTGAAAAGACTATTATAGGTGATATAAATGACCCTAATCTCGTTTCTTTAGTAGAAAAACGTATTTTAATTAAAACTAAAGATGGATGGCTAAATGAAAGAGCATATATAATAAGCAATTTTATTTGGAAAAAAATCAAAAATGATCCTCGTTTTAATTGAGAAGCCAAATTCAAAACAGCGTGATTTGCCAAAAGGCTTTCTGCTTATTCAGGATAGATCACTGGATGCCGCGGACAGGCCGCGGCACGTAGGCAGCAGCATTGTTCAATAACAAAAAATAGCATTATAATTTGTTTAGCTATGCAACTTGAGTAGCTAACATGGATTATTTTATTATCTTTTCAAGATTTATGAGAACATTTACCATAGATTAGATTCCCGCCTTCGCAGGAACAGGAATGACAACTACTACAAATTCTTTAAACGAACTGACCTTGATAATATTGGCGCGCCCGGAGAGATTCGAACTCCCGACCGCCTGGTTCGTAGCCAGGTACTCTATCCAACTGAGCTACGGGTGCAATAGAAAATGTGACTTTAAATAAATGGCGGAGAGGGAGGGATTCGAACCCTCGATGGAGTTTAAGCCCCATACTCCCTTAGCAGGGGAGCGCCTTCAGCCGCTCGGCCACCTCTCCACAAAATTCGCAGCGAGTGAGTATAGCACTATCAATTTATAAATAAAAACGGCTTTATTGAATAAATTCAAAAATATCATTCACTCTCTCCCTTCTCCCGGCTAAGGGAGAAGAGAGAGGAAACAAAAATTATTTTATGCAACAAAATTTATAAGAATTAAATTAAAATAGAATTTTAAAAACAGGTAATCGGTAATTATTCCCCCGAGTCGGTAGAAACCTCTCCCTTTTCCTTTTGAATTCGCAAATAAATTTCTTCACGATGAACAGAAACCTCTTTTGGCGCATTGATACCTAAACGAACTTGACCGCCTTGTACACCAAGAACTGTTACGGTAACATTATCACCTATGATAACGGTTTCTCCCACGCGCCTTGTTAAAATTAACATACTTATTCTCCCTATCCGAACCAAACTATCTGGTATAACCATACAAGCGCTTAAGAGTATCCTCCATAGTTTAAGAATAGCATTAGTTTCTTAAGAAAAGATTAATCCCGGTATTTCATACGTTATATATGAATACGTAAGAAACCCCATGAATACAGGGCTAGCTAGGATATTCACTATCCAAATTAAACACTTTTAATTCAGTAAAAAATGTCATTTTATGAATACAAAATTATTAGGCGGTGTTTTATTAATCATTGGTACTTCGTTGGCCGGAGGAATGCTGGCGCTACCAGTTGTTGTATCACCCGCAGGGTTTGTTAATTCTATTCTCCAACTTTTTGCCTGTTGGCTTATTATGACGTTTAGTGCCTTTTTAATTTTAGAAGCCAACCTTTGGCTACCTAATAACAGCAATATCGTATCAATGGCTAAAACCACTCTGGGCTTATTTGGACAAGTTACTGCGTGGGTTTCCTACTTACTTTTACTTTATTCTTTAATTGCCGCTTATATTTCTGGCGGCACCGACATTTTACGAAATCTTTTAGTTTTAGCTGGTATTCATTTACCCGATCAAATTCTTCCTATCTTGTTTGTAAGTTTCTTCGGCTTAATTGTTTGTAAAGGTATTCAATCAGTAGATTATGTCAATCGTGCTTTAATGATGACTAAACTAGGCGCTTATTTCTTTTTGGTGGCTTGGGTTATTCCTCATATTAAATTCCCCAATTTATTCGTTGGAAACCCTCGGTTTCTGCCTCAATCGATTATGGTGATGATTACTTCATTTGGGTTTGCAACTATTGTTCCTAGTTTAAGAACTTATTTTGATGGCGATATTAAAAAACTTAAGAAAGCAATTTTTATTGGTAGTTTGTTTTCTTTAATTGCCTATACAGTTTGGGCGGGAGCAATTTTAGGCACGCTACCACGAGATGGAAATTATGGTTTGCTTCACATGATCAATTCTGGTCATGCTAGCTCTGAATTGCCTCAATCTTTAAGCGTTACCCTGAAAAATAATTGGATTACTTTATTTGCACAATTATTTGCTGCTGTAGCAGTGTTAACTTCCTTTCTGGGTGTATCTTTAGGATTATCTGACTTTCTCGCTGATGGTTTAGGTATTTTGAAAAAAGGTAAAGGAGCTTTGTTGGTTTACACAGCGACTTTTTTACCGTCGCTTGCTGCTGTTTTATTTTATCCGAATGCTTTTATTACTGGTTTAAACTATGCAGGATCATTCTGCATTATTCTATTAGCACTGTTACCTATGCTAATGGTTTGGTATGGTCGCTATCATAAAAACTTATCTTCAGAACAAAGCTATCGTGTTAGCGGTGGCAAACTAACCTTAGCAATAGGAATTTTTGCTTCTTTAGGCATTACTTTATATTCATTAACAAAAGATTTTCATATATTTAATTAGCATACTAAAGTTTTTGCCGACTCTCCGGGACGCTCTTCGACTAACTTAGGCACTAAATAACCTGGCAAGGTAGCGGCTAGTGTTTGTATGATACGCTTTGCTTTATTTTTGCTAACTGCAAAATGTGCCGCTCCTTTGACCTTGTCTAAAAGATGCAAATAATAAGGAAGCACGCCAATTGAAAATAATCTTTCACTTAAATCACACAAGACAGTTGCAGAATCATTAATTCCTTTAAGCAAAACAGATTGATTAAACAGAGTAATATCTGAGTCTTGCAGCGTCTGCATGGCAGTTGCTACTGAATCATCTATTTCATTAGGATGGTTGGCATGAATCACTACCACTACTTTTAAGCGAGTTTGTAATGCTTTTATCAATCCTCGGGTAATTCGTTCTGGTAATACTACCGGAAGACGAGTATGAATGCGTATACGTTTAATCTGGCAAATATCAGCAATATTACTCAACAACATAGACAAATAATTATCGTTAACCATCAATGGATCGCCACCACTTAAAATGACTTCATTCACTGAAGGATTACTGCGAATATAGTCAAACACTTCTACCAAACCGTTTCGACCAGGATTATTGCTTGAATAATCAAACTGTCTACGAAAACAATAGCGACAATGCACAGCACAAGCGCCTGATGTAATCAGCAATACTCGATTAGCATATTTATGCAAAAGGCCAGGCAAAATATTTTTAGTTTGTTCTTCGAGAGGATCAGCAAGATAATCAACTGGAGAAAATAATTCTTTCCCTATTGGTAACACCTGCATTAAAAGCGGATCGTTGATATCATTTTTACGCATGCGCGCAATAAAACCACGTGGCACACGTAATTTAAATTCTTCAGCAGCACATAAACTTTCAACCAATAAATTAGGATCAAGATTTAACAGCGCCAGTAATTCTTTAGGATCGGAGACCGCGACTGACAAACTTTTTTGCCATTGATGTTCAGACCAAGGTGGATTCAAACTACACCTTTACCCATTGTCCAATGAAATTTTACTCGTGATTGAATGCCACAAAGAATGTCATAAGGAATATGACTCGTAAACTTAGCGACTTCTTCAATCAGTAGATTTTCGCCCCATAAAATCACTGGATCGCCGGATTTTGCTTGTGGACAATTTCTTAAATCAATTGTCGCCATATCCATAGAAACACGCCCAACAATTTGACAACGCACGTTATTGACTAAAATAGGCGTTCCATCTTGAGCAGTACGTGGATAACCATCACCATACCCCATCGCAATAACACCTACTGGCATATCTTCAGGACAAGTAAAACGACTACCATAACCAATAGTCGATCCTTTTTTTAGGTTTCGCACAGCAATTAATCCAGTTTGCAGCGTCATTACTGGCTTTAACCCTAAGTTATTGCCGCTAATATGGCCAAAAGGCGAAACACCATACAAAGCAATTCCTGGGCGAACAATGTCGTACTGAGTTTCTGGACACCCAAACAATCCAGCTGAATTTGCTAAGCTTTTCAATCCAGGCATACCGTTGACAAATTCTTTAAAAAGCTTAAGTTGTTGTTGGTTTAGAGGATCTTCAGGATTATCTGCACAAGCTAAATGCGAGAATAAATTAATGGGTTTGATTACGTTCTGGCTGTTCAATAAAAGCTGATACACTTCTTTTGCATCATCAGGATAAAAACCCAAACGCCCCATCCCAGTATCAATCTTGAGCCATGCTTTAAGTGGCAACGGAAGTACTGACTGCAAAAGCCACTCCAATTGCCGTTTTTCATGAAAAACTACTTCAAAATTTTGACATGATGCTGCCAATAACTCATCGGGTTCAAATATCCCCTCAACCAAAGTGATGGGTGCTTTAACTCCGACCTTGCGTAAAGCAAGCGCCTCATCAATCGAAGAAACCCCTAAGCTATAAACATACTTTTCAAGTCGCAAAGCCACCGAGCGTAACCCATGCCCATAGGCATTTGCTTTAATCATGGCAATAACCTGAGAATTGGGCGCTTTTTGCCTAATGATGGATAAATTATGCAGCAGATTTTCGGTTGATAAAACAGCTATAGCAGCACGACTCATGACTCATTTGATCTCTTATAGCAGAACGGTTTTTTTACAGTATTTTGAAAAATAGTCAACAATATAGAATAAAAAGTAGTACAAATTAACCTCTTTCACAAGGCTTGTGGGAAAGGGGCGCGAAGCAAAACGGCTCAAAAACAGCATCTGGCAATAATAATACATAAGCTGTATCCTATCTGGCCATTAATTGCAAAACTTCGCTAGCCAAGGTTAAAGCATGAGCAGACAAGAATTTATGACGCTACAAAAAAGTTCAAATGTCGTGTGGATGCCAAACACATCAACCGAAGAGCACGAACAGCTTCCTGCTAATCAGGCTAAACAAACCTATTACCGCTCACAAGCATTCACCGCATACGCTGGCATTAACCCATTAATCGCCTGTGCCTATCCTTTATTAACTTTAGCCACTAGGCTTTGCCAAACTGATGAATACCATGATTTAACGCATCTTTACCAGATGTTGCTACATGAAATAAAAGTTTTTGAGCACCAAACAGCCCTACATAGCTATCGACCAAGCTCAGTTACGATTGCCTGTTATTTGCTCTGCGCCCTACTTGATGAAACTATTATGCAAACCAAATGGGGAAAATCATGGAAAAATTGTTCTTTGCTTGCTGCTTTGCAGCATGAAGAACCATGCAAAGAACGTGTTTTTCAGATTATTGATCGACTACTACAGCATCCCTCCCAACATTTAGATGTACTAGAACTTGCCTATCTTTGTTTGAGCTTCAATTCCAACAGCCAATCTAATGAGTTTCTAGAAAAACTGGATAAAATCTATCACTCTATTCGCGAAGAACGAGGCGAAATTTCCCAAGGGTTTCTAATACAAGCACCCGTTCCCCCACACAGTAAGCTAAGAAAACGACAAGGTAGAATTTCACCTTCATTTGTCATGTTAATTTCTATAAGCATTGTCACAATGGCCTATTATGTTTTTTGCTATGGATTAAAGTTGGTATCAGCGCCATTAATTCAACAATTAACATTATTAAATGGGAATTAGCCATGTGGCTTTTTAACCTAAAAAAAACTAAAAACATTCTGCCTACTTTATCTAACCGTTTTTTACAAGAAATGAGTGCGCAGCAAGAAACACTTGCCTTGCGTTCACACTTTAAAGAAATTTTAAAAACATTGCATGAACATCACCTAGAAAAATTACCCTGGTATCTGATTTTAGGGCCAGAGCAAAGCGGTAAAACTACTCTATTAAGCCAACCAAGCTATCACTGGTCACACACCATTCCATCTTTCTTCGCCACACGTGCACCAAAAACTAATGACAATGCACCACAACTACTACACCCAATTTATGCACGCATTAATCAGGATGGTGTTTTTATTGAAATCCCAGGACGTTATCTACAAGAAAAAACCCATAAACGCAGTGTGTTTGGTACATTTTTACATTTACTCAAACAACATAAGATCAATACCCTACTTCGCGGCATTACATTAATACTTAGCCTTGATGATTTAGCCAAATTATCAACACAAAAACAGCAAGAACAAATTTATACATTGAAGCACTGCCTCGCGGAAGTTGGGCAAATCCTCAAACAACCTATTAATCTACAGCTCCTTTTAAGTAAGACCGATACCCTAATTGGATTTAATGAATTTTTTTCTGAAACCTTACAGGAAGAACGCCTGGATGTTTTTGGCATAGAATTTCCTGAACAAGCATTTAGCCCAACTAGGCCTGCCAACGAAGCGTTCAATCAACAATTTACTTTATTACTAGCAAAATTAAACGAACGAATTATCTCATTATTACATCGAGAGCGTTTAGCCAACAAAAAGGCACTGATTACAGATTTTCCTCAGCAACTCGCATCTTTTAAAGAACTACTCAATCACTATATTTATGATTTATGTGATATTGCGCCTTATCAAAATAAACTTTTACTGCGTAGCATTCATTTTTTTAGTAATGCTCATCACGGTGAAACAGTAGATCATCTTGCCAATTTACTTAGTCTCTATCATCTTCCCGCGCGCACCAATAGCGTAGAAACACTAAAGCCAAAAAGTTATTTTGCTAGTCGCTTATTAAAAAAAATGACCTCTATGTCTGCAGCGCCTAAAATCATTAGCGGAGAAACTTTCACAATTCCACGTTCTTCCTGGCTAATATTAGCTTTCTTAGCTGGGTTAATTCCCCTGATATATCTTGGAATTAGTTTTCATCAAAAAGTGCAGGTGTTAAATCAATTACAGCAAGAATTTTCTGCCCACACTCAAAACAATTTTTCTACAGATACGAATCAAGCACTACTTAATCAAATAAATGCATTAAGCTCCTTACAAAAAACTATTCAGCTAGTTAAAAATCTACCACTTTCCTCATTAATAGGTTTTAATTGGCATCCATTGCATAACTTATCAGTACATGCTCAGCAAAATTACCAACATTTATTAGAACATCAATTTATACCGCTGCTCTGTAATACCTTAACTCGCGATTTGTTAAATGCTTCTATTGCTAATACCAATCACCTCTATCCAGAACTAAAAGCTTATTTGGCGCTTAGTAATCCGAAAAAAAATGCAGATTATCTTGCTAAATGGTTAAAAACTGAGTTGCTTGCAGTAAACTTTAAAGAAGCTCGGTTTGAAAAATTAAATTTTCAAGAAATTGATTTTAGCACCTGGCCAGAAATCAAGCTTGATAATCCGGCTATTCTGCATGCTCAAAGTATTCTAAAACACCTACCCAAACCATTTTTATCTTATTTAGTACTAAAAGGAGAAATGATTGGCACTATCGATCCTTTTCCTAAAGATTTTGATAAGATTTTTATTTATCCAGCAACGATGCGAGAAGTGCCAATTATTTACACACGTGAAAAAATTGCAAACGTTTATTTTGACCAAATACCAATAGCAAGCAACGTAGCTTTTTCTGGTAACGAGGTGCTTGGCAAACAATTTTTCACTGAAGTTAGCCCCAATGATCTTGCTACTGTTGTTGCGCAAGTTAGAGAATTTTATCTGCAGGATTATGCGCAAAATTGGCAGCATATTTTGACACACACACAAATAAAGCTTGCTAATGACTTCAAAACAGCTTTGACTATTCTACAAGCGCTTAGCCAAAAACCTTCGCCAATTGCACTGCTTTTGCAAACAATTACCCAGCAAACTACTCTGGATATATCCGCGCTTTCACAAAAACGCTCGCTAATTGAGCAACAAAATTTTTATCATCATTTTAAAGATCATTTTAGTATGAATGATGCAACTAATCGGCTGCTAGCAGCAAAGCCACAGCTCATTACTCAAACCATCCAGCCTGAAATTATAAAATTGCACAAAACATTGGCCAATGTCACCAACTCAGCTGATGTTAAGAAAGCTGCCTTTCAGTTAGTAAAACAGGAATATCAAACGCAAAAAACTTTTGGCAAACTTGCTAAAGCTGCTTTTGAAATGCCACAACCTCTCTCACGCTGGCTAATCAGTCTTATTTCAAATGATTGGTTATTACTGCTACAAACCACCCATAATTATACCAATCAAGTGTGGCGAAACTTGGTTATGCCTGAGTATCGCGCTAAATTAAATGAACGCTATCCTTTTACTAGACAAGCTGCTATTGATGTGGAACTCGCAGACTTTGCCCATTTTTTTGGCAAAGAAGGAACGCTTGATACATTTGCTAATCAATATCTTTTACCATTCATTGATACCAATAGGCCACGCTGGCAATGGCGTGAATTGTATGGCCAATCATTAAGCAACAATAATGATTTACCTTTACAGCTCGAACGAGCTGCATTGATTCGTAAAATGTTTTTCTCAAAAACAGGTGAACTTGCTGTAGAATTTTATTTCATGCCTATGGCGCTAGGGCCTATGTTAAAAGGCATGCAACTAAGTATTGATGGCCAACAAATTAGTAGCCAAATACAAAACCTAACCTCAGCACCATTTATCTGGCCTGGAGTAAAAAACTGCGATGGTTCGAATTTAACTTTCTTAAAACAAACGGGCGAACATATTTTGTTAGCTGAGAAGGGACCATGGTCTTTGTTTAGATTACTAGATAATGCTTATATTCAGCCTATGCGAGATGCAAAACACTATTCTGTAGTTTTCGATTTAAATGGTAACGCTGCCAAGTATCAACTAGTAGCAGAAAATGCCGTTAACCCTTTTATTCCAAATTTTATTACACAATTTACGTGTGTAGATGAATTTTAATTATTAGATAATCGAAAATAATCTGCTTTTTGGTAACTTAATCTTTTTGGACCTTTACCTTACTTATAAAAATGAGTAAAACTCCAATAATAAGCTTTCTATTGAATTCTTTTATCTGAGAATTAATTGTATACAAGCTTATCAGTTAATGAGGAAATTATCTTATAAAAATTTCAAGGAGAAAAAATGCTTAGCCTTTTGTACATCAAAAAATTCATTCATTCTTCTAAAAATTTAAAAGAGTACATTAAAAAATTAACTTCTGCCGATCTGATTAATTTATTAGATGATTTAGATGAACTAATAAGATTTTCTAAAAAAAGAAAAAATGATAAAAATCCCTTGATAAGGACGTTTAAGCGTAATTTAAGTGAACACGATTACCTTTCATTCATGGGAAAATTAGCGCTTTTTCCGCATGAAAAGCAAGTATTCACTCTTACTCAAAAAGAAACAGTTCTTCATTTTCTGAGCATACTTTCTGCAATTTTATTGGGTTCTTTCAGCGGATTTGTAGGCCTATTAGCTGCTTTAGACATAGTATTTTCTGCTGGGATTCTTAGTATATTAGTACTTGCTGTGTTCGCTATTAGTTTATTAATTGCCATAACTTGGAGTTACCAAGTTAGAATTAGCGATCAAGAAACCACAGAAAACAAAAAACTGCTTAATTTTCACATTGAAATTTTGAAAAACTACAATTCCAATAAGATCAATAAAATCTTAGTAGAAACAAATAGGTTAAAAAATAATTTGGAGTTAAAAGATCAAGATATTAAATATAATACTTTAACAAATATCTCTGGGGACATTCAGAAAACAGACATCAGTCCTTACTCAACAAAATCTATCACGGAAATAGAAAAAAATAAAAAAGAACTTGCAGAAAAATTAAATGCTATTTTAGTACTTATTAAGAAAAAATCTATTGATAAAACTTTTAAAAATAACAGAGATGCTGATGACTATTTTGATAACCATAATTTTATTACTTGGTTCAAAATTGATACCTCTCGCATTCTTCTCAATCTCTTTAATCAATCAAAAAATTTATTAGCCAGTGTAGCATTAGGTGCCGTATCGGGATTAGCAATCCTCAAATTATTATCCCAAGTCACTATTTTAACTACTTTGCTTACAACCTATTTAGGTATAGGGATTTTAGTTGGCATAATTGTAATAGTCGTATTAAGCTCAATGGTTTTTTCATTATATGAGATGTATAAAAACTCTAGACGAAGCCAAATTAAAAATAACGCTTTAGCCATTATAGAAAGCGAAAAAGAAATTAAAACCCAACTTGAAAACATTGAAAAAGAATTAGAACAGCTTTCATCTTTAGCAAGCTCAAAACCGAATGAATCCTCAACCAAAGCTTACGATACTGTATCTATGCAAGAACTTATGGAAGCAGATGAAACAAAAAACAAATTTTCTGCCCTAAAAAAATTATTAACAGAAAAAAACCTGGATGTTCCAAAAAATCAACAAACTATTTTAGCTAGTAATCCTTTACTTATCCTAAAGTTAATCAAAAAGATCAAAGACCAAATTATTACAACCAATGAGGAACTAGATAATTTTTTGCAGAAATATAAACTTGAAACAAGCACGACATCAAAATTCCCAGAAGAAGTTAACCTTGCTAAACCAATAAATAGCAACAGCACAACTTCTCCCGAAGAGGCTTTTTATTTAGCAAAAAGTCATTTAACCATGTTGAGTAATCCGCAACTTTTATTAGCTGTAGAATTTATCGAGAATCAAATTTTACCCAAAAAACCTTACACCTTCGACGAAGGTAATGCTGAACTTATACAAAATATTGCAGCAGAAATAGCAAAAAGATTAAATAAACCAAATTTTTTAGCCAACTCAGATTTATTAAATTTGCGTAAGGGGTTAGAAAACTATAAAAGCATGCGAAAAAAAGTTAAGATTATTTTGCTTGAAGAAAATACAAAATTGCAGAACTGCTTTAAAGATTACATAGCTGTATTGGATAAACAAAGCCTGCCTCCACTAGATAATCAACCCATTGTTGAACCTAATAAATCTGAAGAATCTATAGAATTGCTATCTGTTGATAATGAATCAGATGTATCAGAGCATCTACCTTCTAGCCATTACACTATTGAATGCAATAAAATGAAAACAATAGAAGCATCCTTAAAATTTGATCCTCACACAATAACCATTAATGAATTAATTAACAAAAAATGGACTGCAGCAAAGTCTTATAAAGAAAAAAGCACAATTGCGCAAGAAAAACCCTGTTTTAATTTTTGGCAACAACCTCAGCGACAAAACCAGAAGGTAACAGAAACTTTTGAACAATTAGGAGTAAATTTTAAAAAACTTGATAATTAAAAATATATTTTATGATATCAGGCTCTTCTCCACCAATTCATAGATATCGCCACTTAAACCGGGTAATTGAGTTTTCCATAAGCAACCTAAGACATTTTTCTTCAACCTATTTCCTACAACTAGCTCATGCTTTATAGTAGCTATAAAAAATTAAAGCTCTTAATACTAGCTTATGACAAATCTCCATACATCTAACTTTTTAATCGATAAAAAGAAAATTATTTATTTAAAAAGAACTGGAAAAAAAGACGATTATCAATATTGGTATTGGCATCAAAAATTTAAAAATATAGTTAGGAAATCTAAGCCAAGCTCACTAGAAATAAAAGATTACCCTTGTTACTTACATCACCCTAACTTAACTCCTCGTGAATTTCAGATAGGTGATATAATATTTCACTTTTCTCATAAAAAATTTGGCATACTTTTATTCTATCAAAATGGGTACTGGCATGTTATGCCCCGCAAAGGGAAACGGCTAAAGTGTCGAACATCCTCTTTGGGATTTATTTCAGCTAATTTATATGGAAAACCAGACGACATAGAAGAAAACCTTTTAGGAGCACAAACCCAAGCAGAACTCGATTTTGCAGAAAGGCTAGGAGAGTTCCCTATTCAAAACTACATTGAAAAGCATTTACCAAATATTCCCATTACGGAAAAAACCTTAATAAGGCTCCATTATTTAATGTTCAAACATATCTATAGTTGGGCAGGTCGTTATAGGCAAGAAGAACTTGTAGTTGGTCGTTACAATTCACCTACTTTAGAGATAAAAGCGATTAAGCCCAAAATAAGCTTATTTTTTCAAAGCCTTTCTAAACACCTTGAAAAAATTCCTAAAGATAAAATATCTTTGACTAACATCCTCGTAATGTTACACAAAGAACTTGCTTGGATTCATCCTTTTAAAGATGGAAACGGTAGAATTATTAGATTATTTTCTGACTTACTTGCACTTAATTGGGGTTATCAGCTTAATTGGCAATTGGAAAAAGGAAAAGAGAAAAAACTTTATCAGCGCACAGTTAGGCTAGCAATTAATAGAAACCAAACAAAAGATTTAGAGCTTCTTATCTCACGCTCTCTTAAGAAAATGGATTAATTTACTACTTTTTACGATGTAATTTTTGACTTATCCGATTCCACTCAGCTTTTGAATAGCATACGCCTTCCGCACAAAAAGATTGTCGCAAATTTTCGGAAATATGCGCTCTTACTTCCTCCCGAGATTTTTGCATAGCACTCGGCATATATGAACATCTTTCTTTTACCGCTTTTGAGCCGGTTCTGCTAGTAGAATTTGATCTTTTCATAAAACCCTCACCTATTATCTAAAGTATAGCATTAATAGGCTAACTTTATCACCCCAAACTCTTCTCCACCAATTCATAGATATCGCCACTTAACCCAGGTAATTGTGCAACTTCGTTAAGGCAATTACGCATTTTTTCCTGGCGATGAACATCATAGCGTCGCCATTGAATTAAGGGTTCAAGCAGCCTGGAAGCGACCTGCGGATTAATATTATTTAGACGGCACACCTCTCCAGTGAGAAACTGATATCCTTCACCACTTTTGTCATGAAATTGCACACGATTAGCTTGGCAAAATGCACCAATCAAAGCACGAAGTTTATTCGGATTTTTATCATCAAAAGCAGGATCTTTCATCAATTTCTTAACTGTCAACAAAGTATTGGGTAATTCCGAACAGGCTTGTACCGTGAACCATTTATCCATAACCAGTGTATTATCTCGCCAACGCTCATAAAACAACTGCAATGCTGAGATCCGCTGTTCACAATCCAGATGCGCTAGCAAAGCTAAAGCACTGATACTATCTGTCATGTTGTTTGACAGTTGAAATTGTTGCCAACCAAGTTCAATGACTGCTGGATCATTGAGCCTCATTAGATAAGCAAGGCAGACATTTTTAAGGCTGCGCTCTGCTATGCTGATTAAATCATGCTGATATTCACCCTTGGGCCAATTTTCTTGGTATACAGACAGCCAATGTGATTTAAGCTGTTCTGCTAACCTTGCTCGTACATATCGGCGCACGATATAAATGGCATCAACATCAATGACTTCCATCTGCTCACCAATATAAGCCTCGCTTGGCAAGGTCAATAATTCAGCAGCAAAGGCTTTATCTAGGGTTTTATCTGCTAAAATATTGGTAAATATTTTAAACAAACTATCATCCATACTGAGTTCAAATCCTAGTTGATGCTGCCTTACTAAATGCTTAATCAACCGAAATGCGATCTGTTGACATGCTTCCCAGCGACAAAATCCATCACTATCATGCAATGCCAAAAACAATAAATCATCACCACTATATTCAGAGAATAATTTCACCGGAGCAGAAAAGCCTCGTAATAATGATGGGATGGGACGCTCAGTAATATTTTTAACACAAAAAATTTCTTCTGGTTTTTGAATATTTAACACACGTGTTGTTTCTAGATAAGGAGCGGAATCACTTTCTAGAGTTATTGGTAATTCTCCACCTGATGAATTCAGCAACCCTATAGTTAACGGAATATGAAAAGGTTCTTTATGTGGTTGATTGGGTGTTGGTGGACAACTCTGAGCAACTTTTAAAACAAAAGTTTTTTGTTCAGGAGAATAATCGGCGCTCACTGAAAGTTGTGGTGTACCCGACTGTTTATACCAACAACGAAATTGTGTCAGATTTACTCCACCGGCATCTTCCATTGCTTTAACAAATTCTTCAATGGTAACTGCTTGTCCATCATGACGAGTGAAATATAAATCCATCGCAGCTCTGAATTTTTCCGGCCCCAACAAAGTGCGCATCATGCGAATAACTTCTGCGCCTTTGTTATAAACTGTAGTGGTATAAAAATTATTGATTTCAATATATGAGTCTGGTTGCACTGGATGCGCCATCGGCCCCCCATCTTCAGCAAACTGCACGGTTCTTAGTGTTCTTACTTCGTTGATACGCGTCACTAATGCTGAAGTCATATCTGCTGAAAATTCTTGATCGCGAAAAATAGTCAATCCTTCTTTTAGACTTAATTGAAACCAATCTCGACAAGTGACTCGATTGCCAGACCAGTTATGAAAATACTCATGCCCTACTACACCTAAGATATTTTGAAAATCAATGTCTGTTGCTGTTTGCGAATCAGCTAAAATATATTTAGCATTAAAAATATTTAAGCCTTTGTTTTCCATCGCACCCATATTGAAATCATTGACAGCAACAATCATAAAAATATCAAGATCATACTCTCGACCAAAAACCTGTTCATCCCAGCGCATAGCCTGATAAACAGCTTCTAAAGCAAATTGACATCGTTCTCGTTGACCTTTATTTGAGAAAATGCGCACAGCGACATTGCGACCAGACTGTGTTTTAAAACTTCCCTCCAAACAATCTAAATCACCTGCTACCAAAGCAAACAAATAACCTGGTTTTTTAAATGGATCAACCCACTTCACCCAATGCCTTCCATTGGGTAATTCCCCTCGCTCAACTGAATTGCCATTAGAAAGCAGAAACGGATAAAGATGCTTATCTGCTGCTATAGTAGTGGTAAAACGTGTTAGAACATCAGGTCTATCGATAAAATAAGTAATACGCCGAAATCCTTGCGGTTCACATTGCGTACAAAACAAAGAACCTGATTTAAAAAGCCCCATTAGTCGGGTATTAGTGTGCGGCGTAATTTGATTCTCAACATTTAAAATAAAGGTATCAGGCACATTAGGAATAGTTAAGGTTTCTTTGTCGAGTTGATATTGTGCAGTATCTAATGCCTCCCCATCGATTGCTAAGTTAACCAATTTTAATTCTTCACCATTAAGCAATAATGGTTTTTGATGATTGCCATTTCGCTTTATCACCAGTTGTGATCGAACTGTAGTCACTTCTTCAGTTAAATCAAAATATAAATCAACTGATTCAATTAAAAATTCAGGTGACGCATAATTGGCCAGATAGGTTGGAGTGGGCTTTTGCATAAGTGTTTTACCTTATTTTTAAGATTGCCAATTTTTTACTACAAACTCCCAATTCACTAATTTCCAAAAATTTTCTACATATTTAGCACGTACATTACGATAATCAATGTAATAGGCATGTTCCCAAACATCGCAAGTCAATAAAGCTTTTTGTCCCTGCGTCATTGGGGTTCCTGCATTACTTGTGCTGATAATACTTAAACTTCCATCAGAATTTTTAACTAGCCAAGCCCAACCAGAACCAAATGTACTAATGGCAGTTTTAGAAAATTGTTCCTTAAATTGTTCAAAAGAACCAAAGGTTTGATGAAGCAACTTAGCAAATTCATCATCTGGTTCTTCACTAGCCTGTGGCTTTAAACAATACCAATAAAAAGTATGATTCCAAACTTGTGCTGCATTATTAAATATACCACCCTCTGATTTTAAGATAATTTCTTCTAAAGGTAAGTGTTCAAATGGAGTACCAGGAATCAGATTATTTAAGTTAGTCACATAGGTTTGATGATGCTTACCATAGTGATATTCCAAAGTCTCTCTGGAAATATAGGGTTCTAATGCATTCATTGCATAGGGCAATTCAGGTAATTGAAAAGACATATGAATTTCTCCTTGAGTTTTTCGATAAAAATTTAGCTGCCGCATTATATACCTCTCTGGAATGATTTTTCAGTTTTTTTCATCTGATTTTGCGTCGGTATTTTAAGGTTTTTCAATCGAAAAACCTCGAAATACAGGGAGTATTCCTACGGTTTTTCTTAATCAAAACCTTAAAATACCTTGCAAACTCAGCGAAAAAACCCTGTAAAATCATTCCAGAGAGGTATAACGAATATGCTGCAAGTTGCGAAGTTAGCAGGATCTTATTTTTTATCCTTGCTTTTAAGATAATTCAGCCTTTCCTTAATATTGATCTCTAAACCACGTTCTACTGGACGATAATACTCCTCCCGCACCATTTCTTCTGGGAAATAAGTTTCGTTTGGTACATAAGCATCTGGTTCATCATGTGGATAACGATAATGTTTACCATAGCCTAATTTTTTCATCAGTTTAGTAGGTGCATTGCGTAAATGTAACGGCACATCTAATGAGCCATACTGCTTTGCAGCTTGCATTGCCTTTCCAAATGCAACATAAACAGCATTACTTTTAGGCGCACAAGCTAAATATACTACCGCCTGCGCAAGCGCTAATTCACCTTCCGGGCTACCTAGTCTTTCCTGCATATCCCAAGCATTGATTGAAAGTTGCAACGCACGCGGATCTGCATTGCCAATATCTTCAGAAGCCATACGCGCTATTCGTCTGGCAAGATACAGCGGATCACAACCACCATCTAACATACGGCATAACCAATATAATGCAGCATCAGGTGCCGAACCACGCACTGCTTTATGGAGCGCTGAAATTTGATCGTAAAAAACTTCACCTTGTTTATCAAAACGTCTAATCCCATGTGAACAAACCTCTTGCAACAAATTTGCTGTAATCGGCTGTTCCCCTTGAATATCATGTAATATTTCTAATAGATTTAACGCATAGCGTGCGTCTCCATCGGCATATTGCGCCAATAATTGCCGTAAATCCGTTGGAAAATTCATCTTTAAAAATTGAACTCCACGATCAAGCACATTAAGGATATCTTCAATCGTTAACCTTTTTAGTACATAAACACGTACACGGGATAATAGCGCATTGATTAGTTCAAAAGAGGGATTTTCAGTGGTAGCGCCAATAAATGTAATCGTGCCATCTTCAATAAAAGGCAAAAAAGCATCTTGTTGCGCTTTATTAAATCGATGAACCTCATCAACAAACAAAATGGTTGGACGATTTTTTTTCGCAATTTCTACCGCTTGACGAATTTCTTTCACGCCATCAAGCACAGCAGATAAACTAATAAAATGCGCCTTGGTTTTTTGTGCAAACAATTTTGCCAGAGTAGTTTTTCCAGTACCGGCAGGCCCCCAAAAAATCATTGAATGAAGCTGATCTTGCTCAATTGCACACCTAAGCGGTTTGTTTTTAGCTAATAAATGTTGTTGGCCAAAAAATTCATCTAGTGAAGTTGGCCTTAAAGCAGCGGCTAGTGGAATAAATTCTTGATCGTTTTGCATTTCAATACTCATTCATCGCATATTTATAGTATTTAAGATAAATATCCATAATAAGAGCGAGCATAAAAGCGCATGACAAGGCAAAGGTTAGCAAAAAATGAGAAGTTTAGCAGCGCTAAATGACGAGTTTTTTGCTAACCTTTAACGATGGCAGGCGCTTTTAGGCGACGCTATCTATTATGGATATTTATCTTAAATGCTATAGTGTAAAATGCTAATTTTTCTAGTCCCCTAGAGACAGTTATGAACAATCTAAATTATGGCATTATCGGCAATGGTCGAATGGCCAAGCATTTTGCCCATTATTTAAGTTTACTCAACATCCCCTATCAAACATGGTGTCGCGGACAACCCACTCAAAGCTTAAATATACTTGCAAAACAGTGCGAACCCATTTTAATCTTGATTGACGATGATGCCATTGTACCGTTCATCGAACAACATGGTTTTCTAACAGAAAAATTATTAGTCCATTTTTCAGGAAACCTTTACACAACATCAGCTTATGGCGCACATCCCTTGTTAAGTTTCTCGGAACAGCTTTATCCACTTAAAACCTACCAAAAAATTCCATTTATTTATGAACAAGGCGCGCCACCATTCGCAAAACTATTACCAGGATTAACTAATCCACATTTTACCATTTCTCCGCAATTAAAATCTTTTTATCACGCTTTATGTGTACTTAGTGGCAATTTCACGGTAATTTTGTGGCAAAAATTCTTTTCTGAGCTTGAAAACACATTACAAATTCCAAAAGAGCAGGCATACCCATATCTTGAACAAATTATGCAAAACCTGATAACCGATCCTAAAAAAGCATTAACTGGACCGTTAGTGCGACAAGATCAGAAAACCATTGCCAGTCACTTACAAAGTTTAGAAAATGATCCATTTCAGGATATTTATCGAGCATTCTTACACTGCTCCCAACTAACCGATAAAAATTTATGAGCGCCATCACCTTTCAAAAATTAAAAGACCGCCAAGAAAAAATTTCTATGGTGACTTGTTACGACTATAGCTCAGCAAAAATTGTAGCGAATAGTTCAGTTGACGCGTTATTAGTTGGCGATTCATTAGCTACTTTGGTCTATGGCTATCCAACCACTATTCCTGCAACCTTAGAGATGATGGTGTTGCACACTGGCGCTGTGGCAAGAGGTGCGCCTAACAAATTTGTCATTGCTGATATGCCTTTTTTGTCTTACCGAAAAGGGCTTTTTCACGCTATGACCTGTGTAGAAAAACTCACTCAGGCTGGTGCACAAGCCATTAAACTCGAAGGCGCTGAAGGCAACCTCGAATTGATTCAACATATTGTCGAGTCAGGTATCCCAGTGATGGGTCATTTAGGAATGACGCCCCAATCCGTTAACAAATTTGGCGGATTTTGTGTACAAGGTAAAGATGAAGTATTAGCCACAAAAATTATTGAACAAGCACTTTCATTGGAGAGAGTTGGCTGTTTCTCCTTAGTACTAGAGTGTATCCCAGCACAACTGACACAACAAATTACGCAAAAACTTTCTATTCCTACCATTGGTATTGGTGCAGGTTTATATGCAGACGGTCAAATTTTGGTATTTCATGATTTATTAGGTTTTGATACAAAGTTTAATCCTAAATTTTTGAAAAAATATCTTGATGCCCACTCGCTTATCTTAACTGCGCTAGAACAATATCACGAAGCAGTAAAATCCGGTACATTTCCATCAGCGGCGGAGTCTTATTAAATAACTCATCAGCTTACTTTTAGTAAGAATTCTTACTGCTTTCCATGCCAACGTCCCCTGGCGAAGGCCGTTCGTGATAGAGAAAGAATCACGATATTTTCACGGCCGAAGGCCAGGGGATCCAGGAGAGATGCTCAAAAAGATCCTATCCCTATCTCTACTGGATCCTCGCGACTCGATTGCGCAAGTGTAGCGCTTCTCTGGCTATCATGGGCAATCTCGCGCGAGGACGTTGGCATATGTCGCTTGAAATCCACCATTTATCTACTAAAGTTAATATTAAATACACCAACAGGAGAACGCTATGGAAGCGCATAGGGAAATGGGCGGTCCAAAAGAACAACCACAGCCACATGAATTTTTTTATCAGGTTAGCTTAACGCCAGAACAATTTGAATTAAGAACTATGCTGCCTACATTATCTCCAGAGGAAATTAAAAAATATCTGGAAAATCCGCAGGCAAAAACGGTGCTACAAACCATTAATTCTGTAGGTACACTTACTGCAGTCCTAGAAGAATTACGCGGCTCTCCAGACTTAACTGCTGATAAGCTAGAAGCATTTTGGGTATCTACTAATTTTTTCAGTAAATTAACTATCCTGATGGACAAAAGTTTTAATCTAGAAGAAATTTTAGAAAGCTTACCTGTCGCTAGACGCAAAGAATTTTGGGAATTACCCAGTTTATTAGAAAAACTAGCATATTTAAGCAGACGAGAAGACAAAAAAAATCACTATGACTGGCATACATTTAAATTAGAACATATTGTTAGACATATACCAGAAAACAAAGCTCAAATATTCTTAGCGCTACTCGAACCTAATTTAATTGAAAACGAGCATGATCTATATAAAGTGTTACATGCATTAAACATTAATCAGGAAAACATGCGTCGTTTACTTTTGCGATTACCACAAGTGAAAAACTGGTCATATACGCAAAAAATTATCGCAGCAAAAAAGCATGAAGATCATTCAAAATTATTATCCAGGTTAGCAATTACCCTATGCCTATGTATAGGCTTTACTGCCGCAGGCTTTTTAGTTCAAGGTGTAATTGGCGCCGTGGTGGGGTTTGTAATTGCTGTAGTTGCTACTTTTGCAACGATACAAATGGCAAATACACAACTTGTGCCATCAAGTGTCATTGCGGTGTGGACGGTTCCTGAACCGAAGGTTACTGGTTATAAATAAAGAGAAGCATTATGTGTTGGTCAACTGTAATTTCTGTAATTTGTATTATGTTTACTGGATTAGCTACTGGTTTCATTGCCTATTATGCACGGGAAAGTAATCGGTTAGCCTCAGAAATTCAAAAATTAAATACTAAGCATTCGCAGGAATTAAGTGATTTATACCAGGCAATTGTGATTGCTACAATGTTGTCAGATAAAAATGATAAACACTCAATAACATTAGCAATTGACGTTTTCAAGAAGCACTACAACGGATCAGTTGAAATATTTAAGTCGAAAGACTAGGGCATGGTCAATTACCCCGCTCCGTCGCCAAGGTATCGACGCATAATCCAGGTCACGTCGTCCCTGGCGAAGGCCATTCGCGATAGTGAGAGGAGATAGGTGTTTTCATGGCCGAAGACCAGGGATCCAGACACAATAATCAGAGGATCCTTTCATTATCGTATCTGGATCCTCGCGACTCGATTGCGAAAGTTCAGTGCTTCTTTCCCTATTACGAGCAACCTCGCGCGAGGACGACGGAACCTGGATTATGCGTCGATACGTCAGGTTCCGTCGTGCCACGGCTTGTCCGCGAGATCCAGCTAGGCACTGATTTCTTCGTATAAATCACGCCATGTTGGGTTAAATTTCTCAATGATATTTAATTTCCATTTTCTACACCAGTTCTTCAATCGTCTTTCGCGTCGCGCAGCCTCCATGATATCTTGATGTAGTTCATAATAAACCAATTGATGAACATGATATTTCGCTGTAAACCCCAAGATAACATTATTTTTATGTTCCCATACTCTTTTTACTAAATCAGATGTTGAGCCGATATACAATGTACCATTACGACAGCTTGCTAATATATAAACAAAGCTTTCTGCCATGATACCTCCTGTCATTAGGTTATGAGTCTTTGAAAAAACAACATCCGATGAAAACGGTGTTATAACCGCAAGTGCTTCCATTGAGTTAATGCTATCGAGAATTTTATTACTATCATACGTTTTATCAGTAATGACAAAATCGGTATTTTTATCGGTAAGCAATGTATCTGCATATAAGCTATGTCACGTCGTCCCTGGCGAAGGCCATTCATGATAGCGAGAGGAGATAGGTGTTTTCATGGCCGAAGACCAGGGATCCAGGCGCGATAATCAGAGGATCCTTTTGTTATTATATCTGGATCCTCGCGACTCGATTGCGAAAGTTCAGTACTTCTTTCTCTATTACGAGCAATCTCGCGTGAGGACGACGTAATGTAGATTATGCGTCAGATACTTCAGGGAAAAGGCTAAATCTGTGTCTGGCGAGAGGCCTTTGCCAGGGACAACAGCATAGTGGTATTTTTTCTCCTTAATTTGACGCCTATGTACCTGTATGGGAATAATACATTTTTATTTCTTTGTTAACCCTACAGAACACTTATTCCAAAAACTGCTTCACCCTCGCAAAAACTCTAGCTACTTTTTCTGATAAAGCGACAGGATCAATCGTCATAGGTTGACGGTTTTGCAACAAAATCTTTCCATGGCAAATCACTGTATTTACCTCAGACCCATTAGCTGAATGCACCAGATGATTTAATAAATTATATTCAGGCAACCAATGAGGCTGCTGAATATCTAAAATAACCACATCAGCAAATTTACCAACTTCAAGGCTACCAACAAAACGATCTAGCCCTAGTGCTTTTGCCCCATTTAAAGTTGCCATTAAAACCATATCTAAAGTACTTATATTTACCTCTGGATTTTTAAGCTGTTGTAACTTGATGCCACTAGATATTTCAGCAATCAAATTCAAGTTATTATTGCTAGCAGCGCCATCAGTTCCTATACCAATGCGAATATTAGCTTGCAAAAATTTATCAATTGGCGCTATCCCGGAACCTAATTTCATGTTGCTTTCAGGATTATAAATAATTGATGTGTCCGTTTGTGCAACTAAAGAAATATCTGCTTCATCAAGATGCACAGCATGAATAAAAATAGTTGATGGATCCATTAATCCTAACTGGCTTAAGTGTTTAACAGGTGACATCCCATAAGTTTTAAATGATTCTTGTACCTCATAAGCAGTTTCCGCTACATGAATAATAATCGGTAAATGATATCGTTCACGATGTTTTAATAATGTATAGAATGCCTGATCATCACAGGTATAAGGCGCGTGTGGTGCATAAGCTACTGAAATACGATCATGATGTTGATACTGCTCACACAATGATTCGATAATATGATAAGTACCGCCTAAATTCCCGCGCGTACTTGGACTTGGAAATGAAGTAACTCCTTCACCTAAAATCGCTCGCATTCCTACGCGATCAACAACTTCCGCCGCACTATTTTGCAAATAGTACATATCACAAACCGTAGTAACCCCCGCATATAACGATTCCAATAAAGCTAGCTCTACACCAACTTGTACAAATTCTGCGTCAACAACTTTTGCTTCAACCGGGAAAATAACTTTCTCTAACCAATCTTTTAGGCTGCTATTTTCTGCCGTACCACGCAATAAATTCATTGCTAAATGAGTATGCCCATTAATCAGGCCTGGTAATACTAGTTGATTACTAGCATCAATAAATTTCTTACAAAGACCTTTATTTTTTTCTTCATAAGGAGTAATTAATGCAATTTTGTGATCCTGAATCGCCAAAAATTGGTTTTCTAATAACTTTGGTGCATTCTTAGCGCTAGCGGTAAATAAATATTTACAATGAATACCAAGATCAAACATCACTCTTCTTCCAACATCGCAATTAACCGAACAAGCTGTTTTGCCAAATTATAGCTAGCTAATGCTAAATTATTTTGGAACTGCTTCTCACTATGCTCCTCTTTATCAAGCAAATTAGTTACTGCCTTAATTAAGATTAAATTTTTAAACCCACTTAAATAGCAAGCTTCAGCAACTGCAGCAGCTTCCATTTCTTTTAAATCAGCTTGATGATACTTCAATTCGGCAAAATCTGCTGGGTTTTGATCTAACGAACTACCAGTTGAAATAGTTGCTAGTTTTAACCCTAATTTCTCCGCAATTATATTGACTGCAAGACAATCAAATGCACCAATTCCATATTCCCTAAAAGATCCCAACGAGATTCTTCGATCGTGGTATTTTACTGGTGACTTTGCCAAATAAACATCACCAACCTCTGCACCTTTTGCGGCAAATGCTCCTGCCGTACCTGCATTAATAATAATTTCTGGCTTTAATTTATGAATTATTTCCCAAACAGCTAATGCCGCTGGAACTGGTCCTACACGATCAACTTGATAACGCGGATCAACACCTGGAGTAACTAAAAAAATTTCAGCATTTTTATTATGACAAATATAAAGTCGAATAAACGATGTATCATCTGTTAAATAAGAAAAATTCTGTGTCATTCCATAGTGAGTAATAATTGGCTGCGCTTCAGCTAACATAGCAAAAAAAATAGCGATTCTTTTCATAAGGGCCTGTTTACATTTGATTTTCCGTAGCGAAAAAAGCAGGGGTTAAGCTAAAATGTTACCAAATTTGAGGAGAATACCTGGTCGTATTTGACAAAAATTTGGTAACATTTTAGCTAATCCTATGCTTTTTGCAGTAGATAAATCAAATGTAAACAGGCCCTAGTCTTCCCAACTATTTCTTTTATCCGCGGTTATTTCTAAATGAAATTTATGAAAAATTCGGTGCACAATAGGAGCAAAAATAATTGCCATAATTAAAATGAAAAACAAACCACTAAATAAAGCATAGCATCCAGCAAAAATTTTTCCGTCATTAGTAACTAATGGTGTTAACGGGCCCATACCTGACAAGATCATCGCTGCATTGCTAAACGCATCCACCCAAGACATTTTTTCATAGTAGTGATAACCCGCCATACCCATAAATAATGCAACAACGATTAAAAATAACCCAAATAAAATACTTCCAGCTAATCTTAGTAGAAAAACCCGGGTAGAAACTAAAGGATCTTTACGGCGCTCAAACATACTCTTTCCTTTTTTAGCCTAGGGCCTGTTTACATTTGATTTGCCGTAACGAAAAAAGCAGGGATTAAGCTAAAATTTTACCAAATTTGAGGAGAATACTAGGTCGTATTTGACGAAAGTTTGGTAAAATTTTAGCTAATCCTATGCTTTTTGCAGTAGGTAAATCAAATGTAAACAGGCCCTAGTGCTCTTGCAACTTTAGAATCACTTGATCGTCCTAAATAATGTAAAATAAATTGACCTGCTTTAATCAATTTTTCAAGCGATACACCAGCTTCAATCCCTAAACCATCAAGTAAATACAAAACATCTTCACTGGCCACATTACCAGAAGCACCGCGCGCATAAGGACATCCACCAATACCGGCTACGGAACTATCAATCACACTAACTCCTAACTGCAACACAGCATATAAATTTGCTAGTGATTGCCCATAAGTATCGTGAAAATGCACTGCTATATGTTCAATAGGAACTTTTTGTGCAACTGCATCGACCATTTGTATGGCTTTTTTTGGCGTGCCAACACCAATAGTATCTCCCAAAGAGATCTCATAGCAGCCTAGCTGAAACAATATTTCAGCAACTTCTGCCACTTTATGTGGTGATACTTCTCCTTCATAAGGGCAACCCAACACACATGACACATAACCACGAACTTTGACCCGATGCTCTTTGGCCGCTGCAACCACTGGATGAAAACGCTCAATACTTTGCGCGATTGAACAATTGATATTTTTTTGGGTAAATGTTTCAGAAGCTGCGGTAAAAATCGCAATTTCTTCCACACCTACTGCTAAAGCTGTATTAAACCCTTGCAAATTGGGTACTAGCACTGGATAACTGATTCCAGGGTGATGAATAATCCCCTGAAACACCTCTGCATTATCTGCCATTTGCGGTATCCAGCGCGGCGAAACAAAGCTTGTCACTTCAATGACCTTAAGCCCTGTCTCTGATAAAAGATTAATAAACTCAATTTTAATCTCAGTAGGAACAATAGCTGCTTCATTTTGTAAGCCATCTCTCGGGCTAACTTCAACCAGTTTAACCTGCTTAGGTAGGGTCATATTTTTTACATCCTAGTATTGTCATAAGGCCTCACATGACAATTAGTTAACTTACTTCATCTATCTCAAACACCAATAACTCTTTTCCTTCATCAACCAAATCACCCACTTTAAAATACCAATATTTCACCGTGCCGCTACTCGGAGCACGAATAGTATGCTCCATTTTCATAGCTTCGATAATTGCTAAACTACTACCAGCTTCAACATGTTCTCCTTCTTTAGCCAGTACTGCAATTAACGTGCCTGGTAATGGCGCAGTTAAATGTGTTTTGCCATCCGGTTTATGATCGACATGCGAAAGTTTATAGAATTTAATGGTTGCCGTTTCATTTTCTAAGAATAGATGAAATTGATCTTGGTATTCAACTATAGGAATTGAATATTCAGAGTTTGACCAAGTAAGGAACACGCCTTGTTTAGTTAATGTAGCACTAACCATATAGCTTTCTTCAGCCAATGTAATTTTAAACTCATTAACTAAATCAATTACCTGAACCATAATTAGCTGTTCTCCAGAGCAAAAATGCAAAATTTGCTGCGCTATCCCATTTAATCGCCATGTATCGGCCGTTGCCCAAGGAGAATAGGGATCAAAAGTTTTTTGTGCCAGTATTTGCGCGTGTTGTTTCCGCTTAAGTAAAATATAAACAGTTGTGGCAATAATAGCCAAATTAGATACCTGTGATTCAAGCATTAATTCCGCTAAATGCGCTTCAATAAAATGAGTAGTTAATTTTCCAGCAACAAAATCAGCCTGATGAATAATACGCTGTAAAAAATCTTTATTGGTAGTAACTCCTACTAATTGATAATCGACCAACCCTTTTTGTAAATATCGTAGAGCATCACTTCGGTTCTCACCATGTACAATGAGCTTACTTAACATGGGGTCATAATAAGTGGTCACTACATCACCAACTGCAATACCACTATCTAAGCGAATATGATCACTTTCTTCAGGTGTTTGCAAAAAACAGATAGTTCCTACCGAAGGTAAAAATTGTTTACTAGGATCCTCTGCATAAATTCTTGCTTCAATTGCATGACCACGCAATGCAATTTGCGTTTGAGTTAACGGCAAACGTTCGCCAGCAGCAATTCGCAATTGCCATTCTACTAAATCAATACCGGTAACTTTTTCAGTGACTGGGTGCTCTACCTGTAAACGCGTATTCATTTCCATGAAGTAAAATTGATCACCATCCACTAAAAATTCAATTGTGCCAGCACCTACATAATTGGCTGTTTGAGCTGCTAAAACAGCACTCTCAGTTATTTTCTTACGCAATGTTTCACTAATATTAATTGCAGGCGCCTCTTCAATAATTTTTTGATGTCGACGTTGAATTGAACAATCTCGTTCAAACAAATGAATTACCTGGCCATATTGATCAGCAAAGATTTGTACTTCAATATGTCTTGGAGCATGCAAATATTTTTCTAGTAAAACCTCATCACTACCAAATGATTTAAGTGCTTCTCGTTTCGCCGCAGCTAAATTTTCAGCAAAATCTTGTTCACTAAACACTACTCGCATCCCTTTTCCACCACCACCAGCCACCGCTTTAATAAGAATAGGATATCCGAGTCGATTAGCCTGTTTAATGAGAAACTTAGGCTGTTGATTTTCACCATAAAACCCAGGAATTACTGGAATACCTGCGCTATGCATCAACGCTTTCGCAGCGCTTTTTGAACCCATTCTGCTAATAGCTTCTGCCGGTGGACCAATAAACTGAATACCCATCTGTAAACAAGCTTGAGCAAACTCAGCATGTTCTGATAAAAACCCATAGCCAGGATGAATTGCTTGAACCTTTGCTTCTTTAGCAATAGATAAAATTTTAGTTTGATTTAGATAACTTTGAGAAGCCGGACTTTCACCGACAAAATAGGCTTCATCTGCTAATTTGACATGTTGCGCATGCGCATCTACATCAGAATAAATAGCCACCACGCTAATTCCAAGCCGTCTTGCGGTGCGGATGATACGGCAGGTAATTTCACCACGATTGGCAATTAAAATTTTAGTGAACATTTCTGAGGGCATATCCCAAAAGTTTAATGGTGATGTCCTGCATATTCAGTGAGTTCATTTGCTTTCTTCAGAGCCATTACAGTAAGAACAGGTCCTATTGTTTCTAAAATGGCAACCGCTGCAAAAACTATCGCGGCTAATGTGCTGGCAACCTCTGCAGAAATACTCTGAAGGCTATTCACTAATCCTATAGCCATACTGGCCATAGGTAGTAAAGTTAATCCCAATGAATATGCCTGAGTTCTATTAAGATTTAACTTTTTAGACATAATAACCACTGGCAATAATTTGCTTAACACACGAGCAGCAACAAATAATATCGCCACCCAGCCTACTTCAATTAGCTGATGAATATGTAAACTTGCGCCAGCAATTACAAAAAGTATAACAAAAAATACTTCTCCACTATGGCCAAATTCAACTTCCATTAAATAATTTTCTTTATCAAGTGTAGCAATGATCGTGCCAAGAGCTAACATCGCCATCAAAGAAGATACTTGTAAAAAATTTGCCATACCAACAGCAAATATTATTGTGCCCGCAAGCAAACTAAACTGAATGTTCTCGCGCTTACCAATAAAACGACCTATCCACAACATAAAAGCACTTAACACGCAAGCAAATATTACTGCGCCAAACAAGCGATATAGTGGAATCAATAAAGAAGTGCCCACGCTACCATCGCTATGATCAAATTTCATCCGCAAAAAAGGCACTATCAAAGTAAAAAAACAAAACGCCAAGACATTATTAATCGCAGTTAAAGTTAGCGAAGTTTGCGTCACAGGACCTTTTACATCAAATTCGTTGGCAATTAATAATGTAACTGCGGGTGAGGAAGAAACCCCAATTGCAGCCACCAATGCTGCATGTAAATAATTTATTTTAAGTAATACTAACGTGGTAAAAATTAGAATTAAGGTTAAAATACTTTCAAAAACCCCAGTCAACAAAATCATTTTTTGTTGCCATAAATGCTTTAAATCAACTTGCAAACCTAACTGAAACAATATTAACCCAACGCTCAAGTCAGCGAAAACTCTCACGTTCTCTAATAAAGTATTACTAAGTATTCCCGAAGTATTTGGACCTAAAATAAACCCAATTAATATATAGCCAGTGATTCTCGGAAAAATCCCGGTATTGTGTGCTAATTGGCCACCAATAACTCCGGTAAGGAGGATAGCCCCAAATAACATTAAAATGTTAGGGTGAAAATCGAAAATCATAGAACTAAAATCCCTCTTATTAACACCCTCATCCCTACCCTAACACGCCACAATGCCAGAAGTTTCCCCAGGGAACATTGGTGAATAATCGCCTAAATCTTGTGCCAAATGAATTTTAGCCAACAAATCAATTTCAGTCAGCTGATAAAGTTCAGAAAAATCCTGAATCACAAAATAAATAGGCTGCATAATATCAATACGATAAGGCGTGCGTAACGCCTCAATGATATCAAAAGGCTTTCTGATGACTTTATTATCTTCCAAACAATAAACGGTTTCTCCTTTTGAAGATAAAATTCCACCACCATAAATTCTTATTCCATCTTTCGTTTGAATCAGCCCAAACTCCACGGTAAACCAATAAAGCCTAGCAAGATAACTACGATCTAAAGAATTTGCTTTAAGGGCAATTTCTCCATAGCACTGCATAAAATCAGCACAGCGCGAATCAGTTAACATTGGACAGTGACCAAAATATTCATGAAAAATATCGGGCTCCTTCAAATAATCAATTTCATCCCGACGGCGAATAAACGAAGCTGCTGGAAATTTGCGTGCTGCTAATAGGGCAAAAAATTCATTCTCTGGAATTAACGCTGGAACTGGCTCCACTGACCAACCAGTAGCATCCCCCATTGCCGCAGATATTTCGAGGCACTGTGGAATGCGATCGCTTGGCATGTTTAAAAGCTTAAGCCCCTGCAAATAAGCATCGCAAGCCCGATTTTGTACTACTTCCATTTGCCTATGAATTAAAAACTGCCATGTTTTATTTTCTTCCTCTGTATAAGCAATCCAACCATTTTCATCAGGCAGCTTGGCAACATAATTGCTTTTATGTTTGATCATAGTGATGCTCCTATAGCATTTAAGATAAATATCCGTAATAGATAGCGTCGCCTAAAAGCACCTGCCATCGTTAAAGGTTAGCAAAAAACTCGTCATTTAGCGCTGCTAAACTTCTCATTTTTTGCTAACCTTTGCCTTGGCATGCGCTTTTATGCTCGCTCTTATTACGGATATTTATCTTAAATGCTATAAAACCTTTTCAATGGCATTTAAAAATCGTTCATTTTCTTCAGGTAATCCAGCAGTAACCCGTAAACATTCTGGCATACCATAATTAGCTAAAGGCCGAATAATAACGCCTTCATTCAATAAAGCTGCATGAATAGGAAGTACAGGACGCTTTAAATCAACTAATAAAAAATTAGCGGTTGTAGGCAAATAATGCAACCCTAAATGATCAAGTCCTTGCTTGAGCCGTGTGAGTCCTTGCTGAGTCATCGCCAATGTTCGCTGCACATGAGCTTGATCTTGCAAGGCAGCATAAGCCGCAGCTAACGCAGGTATCGATAAATTAAACGGTAGCCGTACACGTTCTAACATAACGGCAATATCAGGATGTGAAATTCCATAACCGATTCGAAGCCCTGCTAACCCATAAACTTTTGAAAAAGTACGCGTGGTAATTAAATTTGGGTATTTACGCTGCAAATTAAGCGTATCAGGATAATCATCTACCGTAACATATTCATAATAAGCTTCATCAGAAATCACTAACACATGCGGAGGAATTTTTTTTAAAAAACACTCTAAGGTTTCTGTGGGGATATAGCCACCC
Organism: uncultured Gammaproteobacteria bacterium; assembly: GCA_963844535.1. GTDB lineage: Bacteria > Pseudomonadota > Gammaproteobacteria > CAWJOP01 > CAWJOP01 > CAWJOP01. The sequence continues at coordinate 39,109 of CAWJOP010000008.1, forward strand.
GTTGGATTATTAGGATTGGCAATAAACACTAATCGTGTTTTGGTAGTAATTGCCGCCGCCATTGCCGCTAAATCATGCTCCCAATTTTTAGCAGGCACAATAATAGGATTTGCCTCTACTAAATGCGCAATAATGGTATAGGTTGCAAAAGCATATTCAGAAATGATGACGTCATGTTCTGGTCGAACAAATGCCTGAGCAACAAAAGCCATAACTTCATCTGAACCAGCACCTAAAGTAATTTGCCCAGGCAATACACCAAGATATTGACTCAAAGCATCTTTAAGCTCATAACCACTACCATCAGGATATAAAGCAACTTGCAAAAGAGCATTTTGTGCGGCAGTTAAGGCGAAATGACTTGGTCCTAAAGCATTTTCATTACTTGCTAGCTTGATGACATCCTGAACACCTAACTCTCTTTTAACCTCTTCAATTGGCTTCCCAGGCTGGTATGCTGTTATCCGATGTAAACTTGGCTTAGCTAATGATTGGAATGAAAACTTCAAAACGAAATGCTCCTCTATCTGATCAAGATAATTTTCAGATTATATACCTCTCGGGAACAGGTTTGCGGAATTTTTTCGCTCAGTTTGCAAGATATTTTAATGTTCTGATTGAGAAAAACCGCAGGAATACTAGCCTGTATTTCGAGGTTTTTCGATTGAAGAACATTAAAATATCGAAGTAAAATGAGATGAAAAAAACCACACACCTGTTCCCGAGAGGTATACGATAGTACAATGCCCCATATGATTTAGATAGTAAGTACACCCAAATGATAAAACTTTCTTTCATTTTTAACCCTAAATACTGGCCCATTTGGTTAGGCGCTGGCGCGCTATGGCTCGCCGTGCAACTTCCTTATCGCTGGCAACTTTTTATTGGTAGAGCTTTAGGTCGTATTGCTCTTCCTTTTTCCTCTCATCGTCGCCGCATCGCACAAACCAATCTAAAACTATGCTTTCCAAAGTTATCCGATCAAGAATTAAATAAACTACTCACACAATGTTTTGAATCTGCTGGTATCGCAATTTTTGAAACGGTCATTGCTTGGTGGATGCCGGAACGTCGCTTTAATAAACTCATTTCAATTGAGGGATTAAACTATCTTAATGAGGCACTAGCCAAAAAACATGGGGCTTTAATTCTATTAGGACATTTCACCACGTTAGAGTTAGCAGGCAGAATACTTGCCGCCCATACTCGCTACAGTGGCGTTTATCGTAAACATAAAAATCCTGTGTTTGAATGGATGATGTCGACTATCCGTGAAAAATATATTCATCAAGCAATTGGGCGAGAAGACGTTAGACAATTCATGCATGCTTTTAAAGAAAATATTCCTATTCTCTATGCCCCAGATCAAGACTATGGGCGCAAACACAGTATTTTTGTGCCATTTTTTGGCATACCCGCCGCAACCGTTACCAGCACAGCACGGATTGCAAAAATCTCCAAGACTTCAGTTTTGCCCTATATTGTTTACCGCCGCAACGATGGCTTAGGATACATTGCAAAAATTTATCCACCACTTGAAAATTATCCAACTGATGATCCTTATCAAGATGCTTTACGAATTAACCAACTGATTGAGCAAGCCATATTAAAAAATCCTGCGCAATATCTTTGGCAACACCGCCGCTTTAAAACCAGGCCAGAAGGGGAAACTTCTTTGTATTCTTAATGTTTTATCGGCAATCTCGGAAAATTATAGGTATTTTTTTGACTTTCTACCTTTACTTATTTTTGCTAAAATTAAACCATCATAAATAATATGAAAGAGGGTGCAAATGTCTAAATCAATCACCAGAAAAATTTTAATTCCAAAAGTAAGTGGATCTATTAAGAAATCGGAAATACGAGCAGCTGTTAAGTACGCTAAAGCACAACGCACCAATAAAACTTTGCTTAAAGCAAAAGCAACAAAAAATGCATTTCATTTACTTCCTGCGGACTAATCGATGTCTGACTTAAATTACACTAAAAATGTATTTTTAAATTGCCCTTTTGACAAAGAATATAAGCAGCTTTTTAATGCCATTATTTTCACCGTTACCGATTGTGGCTACATGCCTAGATGCGCGTTGGAAATACAAGACTCTAGTGAAACTAGATTAAAAAAAATTATCACGATCATCCGCAATTGCAAATTTGCTATCCATGATATTTCGCGGACTGTTGATAAAAAGAACCAGCTTCCTCGCTTTAATATGCCATTTGAATTAGGATTATTTATGGGCGCAAAACACTATGGCAGTAAATTACATAAAACAAAAAACTGCTTAATTTTAGATAGCAGGCGTTACCGCTTTCAAAAATCTATTTCCGACATAGCAGGGCATGATATCGAAGCACATCAAAACAATACTAAAAAAGTTATTTCTTCAATAAGGAATTGGTTAAGTCATTCACAGTCAGGAGTACCTGGACATACCCATATCCAAACCCGTTACGAAAAATTTCAGGCAGATATACCTGCGTTTTGCAAAAGACTAAAATTATCTCATCCTAGTATAAAATTTAATGACTATCGTAATCTTCTAGCCGAGTGGCTCCAAGACAACACCAATTAATTCATATAAATCCAAGTTAGCCATGGAAATCTAAATGCAAAAAACTCTCGACTCTTCTCAATCCACATCATTCTGGCAACAACTAGTCACTGAGTTACTAGAAAAAGCTAAACAAAAAGGTGTAACCCAAGCTGAAGTTGCTGCAAGCTTAAATCATGGATTTAATCTCAATGTGCGCGCAGGCCAAGTGGAAACACTTGAATATAATCGTGGAAAAACTCTCGGCGTTACAGTTTATTTTGGCCAAAAACAAGGCTCTGCTACCACCTGTGATATTTCACCAGAATCACTGGAAAAAACTCTTGATGCTGCTTGTCATATTGCAAAAGCAACTAGCGAAGACAGTTTCTCAGGCTTACCTGAAAAAGAATTTTTAGCCTATGAATATCCTGAATTGTCGCTTTGCCACCCCTGGGGTATCACTGCTGAACAAGGTATTGAGCTTGCCCGCACCTGCGAGGCCTATGCATTAGAGCAGGATAAACGCATCAAGCCATCAGATGGTGCAACCTTAAATACGCACCAAGGACTCATCGTACATGGTAACACTCATGGCTTTTTAGGCAGCTTTGAAGCAAGCAGTCACTCAATGAGTTGTCAATTATTTACTCAGTCAGAACAAGGTATGCAACGTGATTATGACTATACCGTCGCCAGAGATCCTGATGATCTGCAATCGGTTCAACAAATTGCACTAAACGCCGCCAATCGCACGCTAAGACGCCTTAACGCTAAACGGCTTAATACCCAACAAGTACCGGTTTTATTTGATGCCACCATCGCCAGCAGCTTAATTGCCAGCTTTATCGGCGCGATTAGTGGCGGCAGCCAATACCGCAAAGCGAGCTTTTTACTCAATGCCCTTGGGGAAAAGATTTTTCCTTCCTTTGTTCACATCTATGAACAACCGCATCTACTTAAAGGCATTGGCAGCGCTCCATTTGACTCAGATGGTGTTAAAACTGTCCAACGCGATTTTGTCAGCGATGGCATTTTACAAAGTTACGCATTAAGCACTTACTCAGCAAGAAAATTAAACCTTAAACCCACTGGCAATTCAGGCGGTATTCATAATCTTTTTATTACTCCAGGCGCTCTTGATCAAAAAGCATTACTGAAACAACTGCATACAGGCATATGGATTACTGAACTGATGGGACAAGGAGTGAACCTCGTCACCGGCGACTATTCGCGTGGTGCTAGCGGTTTTTGGATTGAAAATGGCGAAGTTCAATATCCTGTCCACGAAATCACAATCGCTGGCAATCTCAAAGAAATGCTTCAGCATATCGTCGCAATTGGCAATGATGTTGATCATCGCCGCAACATTCGCACTGGCTCGATTTTAATGGAGAAAATGATGGTAGGTGGAGAGTAGGGCCTATTTACAACCAGCACAAATACCATAAATATTCAATGAATGATCTGTCATTTCATAACCAGCTTTTTGAGCAATTTCTTGTTGCCGCTTTTCAATTACCTCGTCAACAAATTCCTCAACATCTCCACATTTAACACAGACTAAATGATCATGATGAGGGCCTTGATTAAGCTCAAAAACAAAATGCTCATCGCCAAACCGATGTCGTTTTATTAATCCCGCTGCTTCAAATTGAGTGAGTGCTCGATAAACCGTTGCAAGACCCACATCTTCACCAGCCGCTAATGCTGCTCGATAAATTTCTTCAGCAGTCATATGATGTGACTTTGCGGTTTCAAATAAGTGCAAAATTTTAAGTCGAGGGGTTGTTGCTTTAAGTCCAGCTTTTTTAAGCTCCTGATTGTCCAAAGCTATCTCCGTGAGTTATGATAGATGCTTTTATATCATATCTTTCTTGTTCGGAAAATTACCATGCCAATTATTAAACTATTTGCCACTATTATAATTCTATCCACACTAACCGCTTGTGGGCTGCTTTATAAGCAGGATGTTCAACAAGGCAATATCATTACACCTGCTCAAGCTTCCATGCTGCACAAAGGAATGACGAAAGATCAAGTACGCTATTTGCTCGGGACACCAGTGATGTCACACATACTTAATTGTGAACGCTGGGATTATGTGTACACGTGTAAAAAAGGCCATGGCGCGATGCAAGTAAAAAAATTATCACTTTATTTCAGACAATGCTGGCTAGCGTCTTGGGATTCTTGTGGTTTTTAAGACCTGTTTAGGAATCTATCTTCGCGGAGCTGGCGCACTAGACGACGAAGTTGGGGGCTGTGGCTGCTTGTCACCAGAGAGAACTTGATTATTGGATTGACTTGCCGTTTCGTGCTTTCCTGTAAAGCGAGGGGGCGTTATGAAACTTGGCCTATCTACTAAATTTTCTACGTCATATCGCCCTTTCTGACGTCGTGAGGATAAATTTTCAAACTGTTCTACTTTTTGATCCACTTTATTTTTATCAATTTTTTCAGGTGTTCCCAACGCTAAAGCGCTCATGCTTAATTCGCGCTCGAAAGACCTAATTTGCTCTCTCCCATCGGGACTTAATACATATTTTTTATGTGCTTTAGTTAAATGGGCAGCCGCTTGTTCAGCTTCTTGATCGAAAGCAGAAATAGGTTGTGGTTTAACTTCTGTATTTGAAGCTGGTAATTGAAAAATATTTTCAACGATATTTTTAACAAATTCACCAATGCCGGTAAAAAAATTCGCCAAGCTTTTCGATAAAGAAAAATTAGATAAAGAAAACTTAGAAATTCTATAACTGTCAAATAAATCTTGATAGCCTGTTAGTTCAAAATAAGTAGGAAACCATGCTTTAAATTTTTCCACATTATCAAATCTAAACCAACCATAGTTAGCATCTAAAAAATGATAAACTCCATCATTATTTCGCCATATACCTAGCGCATGCCCACTCGAGTCTTCCTTAGAAAGCAAACTAATATGGTAAACTGAATTAGACTTTTTTTTCGTTTCAATTTCATCAATAATTTTATCCGTCACTTGTTCATCCAATAATGAAGAGTTGATTCCCTTTAATCGATAAAGGATTTTTTTTGACGAATGTTCTAATTCTCTGTATCCCAAACGTATATCCTGCTGATTTTCTTGCAGATCTTGAATATTTTCTGTCGAGAAAAATACATGATTAAGTTCGGTCGCATTAAAACGAAGTTTGGAATAATCAACCATTTTAAACAGAGGCTCATCATCTGGCTTCACTCCTAATACTTGATGCTTTCCTTCACCTCCTAGTAATCCCTTAGCCCAAACAGTCACATAGCCAAAACAAGAACCCCCTGTAACACGCATATCAGTAGATTGATTTAATGGAAGCACTAATGTGGCATTTTGCTGTAGGGTTTGATAGATAGAGCTATAGTGTCTTAATTTTTCTCTAGCACTTTGGTTCTGCTTTTTTTGAGCAGAAACCCAAGTCAGTACACTGTTTAGATGATTGGTATAACTTGTTAAAGCAGTATTAGGTGATAATGTATTTAATTCCCTAGTTACTTTATCCTTTATTTCTCCCAATATTTTGGCATCAGTCGAACTTACATAACGCTCTAAATCTAATTGTAATTTTCCAATAAATTGTTTTTTTGCTTGAGGTAAGATCCGATGAAAGAAATTTTTTGTTTTCACTCTCGATACCCAGATAAAACCAATGGATTTTATTTTTCTCAAGAAATTTAAATTCTTGAGATTCAATCCATTTGAATGCTCGCTCCTTTTCTTCTGGATTATCAAATATTTGTTTTTCGATAGCCACTTTAGCAACTATAAATTTTTCTCTAGTTGGATAATTGGCATAAGCATCAACTAACGCAAACGTCTCAGACGCTTTTTGACCCATTTTTTCTAGGTCTTTTAGAATGGTGTAAACAACAATATTTTTAGCTTTGCTTTCTTCTAATTCAAATAAAATAGGATAAGATGTAACAACATTATTCCATTGATTTTTAGGTTTTCTTATGATTGCCTCAAAGGACTCCACTATTTCATCGAGACTTTTTTCAAAAGCGCTAGAAGCGGGTCGATTGCTATCAGAAAAATTGCGATGTGGTAAGAGTTTCTTCTCAAGTGTCTGAAAAAAATCAAGTATTTTTCCAGATTTATCTTTTTTAATTTTTAAGCCACTAAAGTCTACTTTACCTTTAAGCAAAACACTTTCGGAATGATATTTTTTGGCGTTTTCAAGCAGTACATCTGCCAAAATCAATGCCTCTCTCTTTGATAAAGAAAGTGCTTTTAACGCTTCAATTTCCTTATCGCCTAAAGCATTTTTTTTAAGCCCTGCGATAATTGAACGAAAAATTCTACGTTCCATATTAATACTGCTATTAACCTACATTTTAAGTATAGCAAGCTATTATTACGGCTATATTAAAGAACCTTTTCGTATTTTAGGCAGGTCAGGTACAGAGATGCATCATTACTAATTTTTTCTATTTATTTCACTAATCCAAACCCCAAGCCCCCCGCCAATTGCGCCACCCACTACCAATGCGAGAAAAGCCGATAAAACCCATAACAAAAAGGAAAAAGTAGCCGATGCCGCAAAAATACCAACTAATGCAAAGGTTGCTAAAGCTAACCCTCCTACTACAGCGCCAATAATCCCTGCTTTTTTAATTGATTTATCCGCTCCACTTTTCTCGATCATGTTAAACCTCCGCTGTTTATCGATGACTCTGGTATAATTATAGACCACATATTTTATAGGCTCTCTAACTAGTTAATACTCATGACGCATTTCAAAAAACGTATCATCGTCGCGATGTCAGGTGGCGTCGATTCTTCTGTCACAGCCTGGCTACTCAAAGAACAAGGTCATGACGTGCATGGTCTATTCATGAAAAACTGGGAAGAAGATGACACAGAATCTTATTGTGCCACGGAGCAAGATTTAGCTGACGTTGAATCCGTCTGCAACCACCTTAATATCCCATTACATGTGGTTAATTTTTCAGTTGAATATTGGGATAATGTTTTCGAGCATTTTCTAGCAAGCTATCGCCAAGGTCATACGCCAAATCCAGATATTCTTTGCAATAAAGAAATTAAATTTAAGGTTTTTTGGCAACACGCAAAACAGCTAGGCGCAGAACTAATGGCTACTGGCCATTATTGTCAACGCGAACAACAAGACAAAGAGTTCTTGTTAGCCAAAGGGCACGATGATAATAAGGATCAAAGTTATTTTTTATATACACTCACACAAGAACAACTTGCACACAGTATTTTTCCGATTGGTCATTTAACTAAGCCTGATGTGAGAGCTCTAGCCAACAAAATTGGCTTAGCTAATCACGCCAAGAAAGATAGCGTAGGTATCTGCTTTATTGGCAAACGTAAGTTTAAGGAATTTCTTGAACGTTATATTCAAAATGAACCTGGACCAATTGAAACACCAGCGGGCCAGGTCATTGGGCAACATGATGGCTTAATGTATTATACTATTGGCCAACGTGCTGGCTTAAAGATAGGTGGAAGAAAAGATGCAAATGCAGATCCATGGTATGTACTAGATAAACAGCTAGCAAGAAAAACTTTAATAGTGGGTCAGGGACACAACCACCCTTATTTATTAACTAAAAAATTAGTTTGTAATGATGTGCATTGGATTTCATCTCAACTTACTACCTATCCAAAAGCTTGTCATGCAAAAACACGATATCGGCAAAAAGAAGCAGCATGTCATATCGCGCAAATTGATAACAACACTTATGCAGTAGAGTTTCAAGAACCACAATGGGCAGTAACGCCAGGGCAATCCATTGTTTTTTATCAGCAAACAATTTGCCTGGGCGGGGGTATCATTCAGCATGCTATTCGGTAAAGCTAAAAATCACTATGAAATTACACTTGCCCTCGCAGGTATTTTTCAAACTATTTCGCTGATAAAAAGCATTGCAAAAACCGGCAAAGTTGATGAAGCTGCTTTTTTAACTTCTATTAAGACTGTTTATAAAATAACTTCACAAAATGTTAATGCTATTTATGATGGCATTGATGGACTATATTTAGGACTCAAAGAGACTGTGAGATTTTTTGATCTCGAAAAAAAAGGACAAGATCCCGAAATTACTCGCTATCTGTTAGGGTTAATCTATCTAGAAAGAAAACTCTCATATAACAAAAAGATGCAAAATGAACTAGGACAACGTATTTTACGTGCAACGGAACAAGCACGCTTTTTTTCACCTACGCATCCTACTATCCTTGCTAATCTGGCAGATGCCTATTCACAAACTTTAGGATCATTAAGTTACCGTATTTCAATTATCGGTCGAGCAAATTATCTTCATCGCCAAGAGTTAATGGATAAAATTCGTGCATTGCTTCTTGCCGGTATTCGTTCCACAGTTTTATGGCGACAAATAGGTGGCTCTCGTTGGGAATTAATCTTAGGCAAAAAACAAATTCCCAAAATTGCCGCAGAGTTATGCAAGAAATGCGAAGAAAATAAAAATAAAATAAAAATCGAAGATCAACATGAATAAAAAAAAACACATTACTCGTTATCAAACCAAAACTCCCTTTACCGCTACAGAATCGGTACATCCAGTATTAAGTCGAGTGCTCGCACATCGAAATATTAGTAACTGCCAAGAAATTACTTATCCCTTAGCACAACTGCTACCCTGCAAAGATCTACTTAATATTGATAAAGCCGTTGAAATTTTAATCGCCGCATTAGCAAAAAAAGCACATATATTAATTATAGGGGACTTTGATACTGATGGCGCGACGAGTACCGCACTTGCCGTGAGTGCATTAAAGATTTTTGGCGCAGCTAAAGTTGGTTATTTAGTGCCCAATCGCTTTGAATACGGCTACGGACTAACCCCTGAAATTGTTGATGTTGCTAGGCAATTACAACCCAACCTTATCATTACAGTAGATAATGGTATTTCAAGCTGTGCAGGTGTCGAACGTGCTAAAGCTTATGGCATCCAGGTAATTATTACCGATCACCATTTACCAGGTGAAAAAATACCAATAGCCGATGCTATCGTTAATCCGAATCAAATTGGCGACCATTTCAAAAGTAAAAATCTTGCTGGTGTTGGCGTCATTTTTTATGTCATGTGGGCGCTTCGTAATGCTTTACATGCATGTGGTTGGTTTGTCCAAAACAATATTGATCCTCCTAATCTTGCTAACTTTTTAGATCTGGTCGCACTAGGCACGGTTGCCGACCTTGCACCGTTGGATTACAACAATCGCATTCTTACTCAACAAGGGTTACAACGTATTCGCATGGGGCAATCGCGTCCAGGGATCCAAGCGCTCCTCGAAATAGCACATAAAAACCCCACAAAAATCATTGCTTCCGACCTAGGTTTTACGGCGAGCCCTCGTTTAAACGCAGCAGGAAGACTAGATGATATGTCGTTAGGCATTGAATGCTTACTTGCTAAAACCTTACCGCAAGCACGAGAAATTGCACAGCAACTCGATCAATTAAATAAAGAACGGCGACTCATCGAAAGCGATATGCAACAACAGGCCGATCATATTTTAGCTGAATTAATAAATGACCCTCGCACCAAAACTACTATTGGTGTTTGTTTATATCATGAGGATTGGCATCAAGGTGTTATAGGTATTCTCGCATCACGAGTAAAAGATCAATTACACCGGCCCGTCATCATATTTGCTAAAGCGAATGAAGCAGAGATGCTTAAAGGTTCAGCACGATCTATTCCAGGGCTCCATATCCGCGATACTTTAGATAATATCGCCAACCGCCACCCTACCATAATCAATAAATTTGGTGGGCATGCACAAGCCGCGGGCCTTTCAATTGAAGCAAAATATTTTGCAACATTTTGTGAGATCTTTAATCAATCAGTCAGTGCACAGCTTTCTAACGAAGCATTAACCGAAAAATTAATGAGTGATGGAGAATTATTAGACGAAGATTTTTCCCTCAATTTGGCTTATCTCTTGCGAGAAGCCACTCCCTGGGGACAACACTTTCCCGAACCTTTATTTGATGGGCAATTTAAAATCCTCGATCAACGCCTGGTAGCAAATAAACATTTAAAACTATCATTACAGGCAAACTCTTCTACCAAAGTACTTAATGCCATTGCGTTTAACATTGATTTGGCCAACTGGCCTAACCATGGTTGTGAACATATTCAAGCCGCTTATCGGCTAGACATTAATGAATATCAAGGACAACAAAACTTACAACTGATTATCGAATATTTAGAACCTATTTAAAAAATGTAAACAGGCCCTATGACCAAACTAATCCAAACCGTTAAAGACTGGCAAGCTGTGCGTAATCAGCTTAAAGAACATTCAATAGGTCTCGTTCCTACAATGGGAAATCTACATAAAGGCCATGAAAGCTTGGCTTTGCGCTCGAAAGCGGAAAACCAAACTACAGTACTAAGTATTTTTATCAATCCAACTCAATTTGATGACCCACAAGACTTTAAAAACTACCCACAAACATTACAACAAGACCTTAAAATAGCCGAAAATTTAGGTGTCGACTGGATCTTTGCACCACAACCAGAAGAGTTATACCCTGATAAATACCAATACCAGCTAATAGAAACCTACCTTAGCCAAATCCTGTGCGGTAAATATCGCCCCGGCCATTTTACTGGCGTATTAACGATCGTGCTCAAGCTGTTCTTACTCATTAAACCAACTGCTACCTATTTCGGGGAAAAAGACTTTCAACAGCTGCAATTAGTCAAAGGAATGATTCGGGCCTTTTTTCTTGATATTAATCTAGTTGCCTGTCCAACCATTCGCGATGCTAATGGCCTAGCATTAAGCTCACGCAATCAACGACTTTCTAAAGAAGAGTATCAATTAGCCCTTGAATTCCCCAAATTACTTGCTTTACCGCTTACTAACCAAGAAATTGCTAAGCAATTGACCCAGCTAGGGCTTCATGTCGATTATATTGAAGAATACCAAGGACGCCGCTTAGGGGCAGTACGGTTAGGTAAGGTGAGATTAATTGATAATTTTCTCATCTCTACCCCTTGATAATCTTGACGAATACCCCCATATCATTGATCATTAGCGGCATGTATACCGATAGGGTATAAACGCTAGCTAGACATTTCCTTATTAATAAACCAGTTTCCTCAGGAGATAAAATATGAAGACATCATTTCGTCCTCTTCATGATCGTGTAGTTATTAAACGACTTGATGAAGAACTTAAAACCCCCGGCGGCATTGTGATTCCTGATACAGCTAAAGAAAAACCAATACAGGGTAAAATTTTGGCAGCTGGCCCAGGCAAGATTGCTGAAGACGGTAAAATTCGCCCATTAGATGTTAAAGTAGGCGATATAGTTTTATTTGGCAAATATTCGGGTACTGAAATCAAACTTGATGGCGAAGAATATTTGGTGATGCGTGAAGATGACATCATGGGTATTGTCACTGCCTAGAAGGGCTTGTTGACATTTCGCTAGGCTGCGGCAAAAACCACTGATTTTCGAGAACCGTAGCGCAGCATATATAGCATATGTGAGCAACGGATCGCAGAAAATCAGTGGTTTTTGACCAGCATAGTAGAAATGTCAACAGCCCGTAATAACCTTTAATTTTAAATGAAACTCACAGGAGCTAACAATGGTTGATAAAGTATTCGAATTTTCAGACAGCGCCCGCCAGCTGATGCTAGGAGGCGTTAATATTCTTGCCAATGCGGTAAAAGTTACTTTAGGTCCAAAAGGCCGTAATGTAGTGCTACAAAAATCTTTTGGCGCACCAACTATCACTAAAGATGGTGTATCTGTTGCTAAAGAAATTGACCTTAGCAACCCATTTGAAAATATGGGTGCGCAAATGGTTAAAGAAGTGGCCTCACAAACTTCTGATGCTGCTGGCGATGGCACCACCACCGCAACAGTATTAGCACAAGCCATTTTACGCGAAGGCATCAAGGCAATTGCTGCTGGTATGAACCCAATGGATATCAAGCGCGGCATCGACAAAGCCACTCTCGAAATTGTGGTTGAATTGAAGAAAATCTCTAAGCCTTGCAAAGATCGTACTGCTATTAGCCAAGTAGGCACTATCTCTGCCAACTCTGATACCGCAATCGGCGACTTAATCGCTGAAGCAATGGATAAAGTAGGCAAAGAAGGCGTCATTACTGTCGAAGATGGCACTGGGCTTGAAAATGCCCTTGAAACGGTGGAAGGTATGCAATTTGATCGTGGCTACATTTCACCATACTTCATCAACAACCAACAAAACATGAGCTGTGAACTTGAGTCACCTTATATTTTATTAGTTGATAAGAAGATTTCTAACATTCGCGAAATGCTTCCAGTACTGGAAGCCGTCGCCAAGAGTGGTCGCTCGCTGCTTATTATTGCTGAAGATGTCGAAGGCGAAGCATTAGCAACCCTGGTGGTCAATAACATTCGCGGAACATTCAAGGTATGCGCAGTTAAAGCACCTGGATTCGGTGATCGTCGTAAAGCAATGCTGCAAGATATTGCTATTTTAACTGGCGCAAATGTGATCGCTGAAGAAGTCGGGTTAACGCTTGAAGCAGCCAAATTGGATGATTTGGGTAGCGCTAAACGCATTCTTGTCACTAAAGAAAACACGACCATTATCGACGGCGCTGGTAAACCTGCTGAAATCAAAGGCCGTGTAACGCAAATTCGCGCACAAATCGAAGAAACTTCTTCTGATTATGATCGTGACAAATTACAAGAGCGTTTAGCTAAACTTGCTGGAGGGGTCGCTGTCATTAAAGTAGGCGCCGCAAGCGAGATTGAAATGAAGGAAAAGAAAGCACGAGTAGAAGATGCGCTGCATGCAACCCGAGCAGCTGTGGAAGAAGGCGTTGTTCCTGGCGGTGGGGTAGCATTGATTCGTGCCCAACAAGCAATTAAAAACTTAAAAGGCGATAATCCAGACCAAGACCATGGTATTGCAATTATGCGTCGTGCTGTTGAAGAACCACTTCGTCAAATCGTCGCTAACGCAGGTGCTGAAGCTTCGGTGGTATTAGACAAAGTAGCTAATGGCAAAGATAACTTTGGTTATAATGCAGCAACCGGTGAATTTGGCGATATGGTGAAATTTGGAATTCTTGATCCTACCAAAGTAACTCGTACTGCATTACAAAATGCTGCTTCTGTAGCAAGCTTAATGATTACTACAGAATGTATGGTCGCCAATGCGCCTAAGAAAGAAGAGCATGGGCATGGTGGAATGCCAGGCGGCGGCATGGGTGGTATGGGCGGAATGGACGGGATGATGTAACTTTTTTAACTCTTACACCCCTCACGGGCTTGTGCGCGGAGAATGTGTTTGAAGGGACGTAGCGGCCAAGGATGGCGTTAGCTTCGAGCACACGATGTGCGTTCCCTAAAAACACATCCCTCGCGCACAAGCCTACTCGCCTTATCTACCACAAGAACATCCATATCCTGGTCGATTATACCCATAATATATTTGGGCGGTTCGTTGCCCATAGGGGTAGAAATCCTGGGGTTGCTGACTACTTGGATATACCTGGGTTGGTAAGGGGCTATAGGGATATGGCTGATCTCGCATTACACTGGTTTGCTGATTATACGGGTAAGGGTATAGCTGATCTTCACTAGGTTCAGCATAAGCGTAACTACTAAGCAAACATAGCAAAACGACACAACCTGTACTTTTTAACATAATCCTTCTCCTTTTATTAACGCTCCAAAATTATTATGTACAAAGGTGTATCAACTACTTCATTTTCAGTATAGTACAAGTTAGAAAATACAAATTGCTTGCAATCAACTATGGTTAAACAACGTATCTTTACTTTTCCGCAAAAGGATGAAGCTACTTTTGAAAATTTTCATACAGGGCAAAACCAAATTTTGCTTCATCTGTTAAAAAATTTTTCCACACAAACTGATATCTTTTGTGCTTACTTATGGGGCGGATTAGGTACTGGTAAAACGCATTTATTACAAGCTGCTTGTTTGCAGCAAAATCAACTATCTCCTAACTCAGCTGTTTACCTACCGCTCACACAATTAAAAAATTCATCATCTGAATTATTAAAAGAATTTGAATCACTTGCTTTAGTATGTATTGACGATATAGAGACAATTGCTCAAAACCTGCTATGGGAAGAAGCATTATTTCATTTTTATAATTGCATGCAGGGGCATCATGGACACTTAATTCTAAGCAGCGCAATCAGTCCACAAAATCTTTCCATTCAATTACCTGATCTTAAATCGAGAATTGCATCAAGCTTTGTCATCGAGATAAAACCTTTATCTGACGAAGAAAAATTAGAAGTTTTAAGAAGTAGAGCAAAGGCTAGGGGATTTGATTTATCAGCAGAAGTTACCACATTTTTGATTAATCACTTGCCACGTGATATGGCAAAATTAATGGATTTATTAAATCAACTTGATGAGGCTTCTTTGATAGAAAAACAGCGCGTGACTATTCCTTTGATAAAAAAGGTATTAAATACTTAATAAAACCTTAAGTTTTATGGGGTATAATTTCCCTAAATTTATTTATTTTCTGAGGTATTCCCATGGACCTAAAATTTGACCAGCCCCTTTATCCTATACTTGAGCAACAAGATAGCCATGATCCGCTGATCCACAAGAAAGTTTGGAACAGAACGCTTGAGCCTAAGCAACTTAGAGAAAATGTTGAAAAAAATGCGTCTTATTTTGGCAACTTTATTATCAATGAACTCATAACAATAGCTCAAAACCAAACACTCGCCTACAATATTACCACTGTAGCAGGAAGAGACAACGCTCTTAAAACCAATCTTTGGAATTTTTTGCTAAATGCAAACATTCCAAAAAATATCGCGATAAGTATAGATGGGGTGAAAATTAAACCATCACTTGTGCCAGTTCTTCCTAGCAGTAATAGTAGTTACATTGCTGACGACGATGTATATGCGCAACAAGTAGAGCGAAAGTTATCAGAATTATTCACTGCCTATGCGACTAAAAAAGGAGACGGCGACTTTGAAATTATCGCATTATCGCTTGCGGGACAAATTGACGCTTTATCGCAATATAATACCTGTCAGATAGCTCAAGCAGAGTTAGCTGCATGGCAAGCTACCCTCAAAAATTTGCTGAAAAACGCAGAAGGAAAGGAAAGCGAAACCGCCCAAGTTCAAAAGTATATTGAAAAAACTCAGGCAATTATTCGGCTATTAAATCAACCGTTTGAAACAGTGGAGTTACGGCAGAATGCTCTGCAACTTGCAGTTATGGATTTTAATCAAACAATTAGACCGCTTTCCGAGAAAGATCAAGCTTTCCAAAAAGGCTTAAAGTTTTCCACCGCCGCTATCGTGGCTGTTGTAGCCGCCGCAATAATAGTAGGTTTTATCGCAACAAACCCTGTCACCCTGTTATTGCTTCCAGTTCTTCTTCTAGCAGCCGCTCTACCAACTATTTTAGGTTACTGGGCAGCAGAAAAGTATGCAAACCATGAAATTCAACAAGCTGATTCACCAGGCCTGGTTGCAAAAGCGCTTGGTCAGTTAGGTATATTTAGCTATACCCCTTACAAACACACCGCACGCGAGTTTTCTAGTAAGGTTACAGAAGATCCTAAGCATCCTTCTACTCCAAGCCAAGGATCGAGCGTTAGTCCGGTTACACCGGTTAACTGAACGCCGGTTTATCTATAATTTAATGCTGTCATCCCCGCGAAGGCGCACTACTTCCGGGGAAATTGAGCAAGTTTTAATCACTCTGTAAATGATCGGTATTTCATCCCCTCTCCCAGCCCCCAAAGCATAAAAAAATCTTCAAACTTTGTTCTGGGAGAGGGCCAGGGTGAGGGAAAATGTAATGACTTAATAAAACGTCCTATTGTGGTTTCCCCTCATCCTGTCCTTCTCCCAGGACAAGACCCGTGATTTATGGCGTATGGGGCTGGGAGAAGGGACGTTTTAATATTTATCGATGCAACCACAATTTATCCGTCGATACTTCAGGGGTCAGGGTGAGGGGACGTATATTTTTAGCTTCTTCCTGAAAACTAGATAGTTGTTTCCGAAAACTAATTATCTTTCTATTAGAACTGTGACTTCCTTGATAAATAAAGTTGCCAATATTTTTCTTGATTGATCCCTAATTCATATAACCAATCAAAACTATAAATACCCGTTTCATGCCCATCATCAAAAATCAGTTTAACTGCGTACTGACCAACGGGATCAATGCCAATAATATTGACATTTTCTTTCCCTATTTCTAATTTAGCATGCTCTAGTGCATGCCCTCTTACTTCTGCAGAAGGAGAATAAACTCGCAAATATTCACAAGGCAGTGAAAACTTTTTCCCGTCGTCAAATTCAATCTCCAATGTATGAGATTTTTGTAATAATTTAATTTCTACTGGAATCGGTTTGTTCATATTATTTTTGTCATGCCAGCCTGAAAAATATCGTATATAGAGTTTAAAGAATATATCGGCTCAAATCTTCGTCTTTCACTAATTCAGCCAAACGTTTATTTACATAGCCAACATCTATTTCAATAGTTTGATCAGCTAACTCAGTGGCAGAAAAAGAAATTTCTTCAAGTAAACGTTCCATAACAGTATGTAACCTACGCGCACCGATATTTTCAGTCCGTTCATTTACTTGCCAAGCAATTTCTGCCAAACGATTAATACCACTCTCAGCGAACGTAATGGTAACTTTTTCAGTTGCTAATAGTGCTGCATATTGTATTGTTAAAGATGCTTTTGGCTCTTGCAGAATTCTCGCAAAATCACTAGCACTTAATGCTTTAAGTTCAACCCGAATCGGCAAACGCCCTTGCAATTCTGGAATTAAATCAGATGGTTTGGATAAATGAAAAGCCCCTGAAGCAATAAATAAAATATGATCCGTTTTAATCATGCCATATTTAGTTGACACAGTACATCCTTCAACCAATGGTAATAAATCACGTTGTACACCTTCGCGCGAAACATCCGCGCCACCTATATGATCAGATCGCCTGGTAATTTTATCAATTTCATCAATAAAAACAATTCCATTTTGTTCAACGTTATCTAACGCTTTTGCTTTAAGATCTTCATCATTAATCAGTTTAGCCGCTTCTTCTTCTCGCACTACTTTCAACGCATCTTTAACTTTCATTTTTTTGCGTTTAACTCGCTCAGTAGAAAGATTCTGAAACATATTTTGCAACTGACTGGTCATATCTTCCATACCTGGTGGCGCCATAATTTCAACACCAATGGGTGTTGTCAGAATTTCAATATCAATTTCTTTATCATCCAACGAACCTTCACGCAGACGTTTGCGAAATAACTCTCTAGTTAAATTG
This sequence comes from uncultured Gammaproteobacteria bacterium, assembly GCA_963844535.1. GTDB lineage: Bacteria > Pseudomonadota > Gammaproteobacteria > CAWJOP01 > CAWJOP01 > CAWJOP01. The sequence continues at coordinate 56,969 of CAWJOP010000008.1, forward strand.
TTTTCACCAGTTTCAAGACTACCTTCTTCTATCTCTTCTGATACAGCGGATTGTTTTGCTGGCGGCAATAAAGCGTCGAGAATGCGATCTTCAGCAATTTCTTCAGCGATTGGGCGAACCAGATCTAAAGCATCTTCTCTTGCCTGGTTGATAGCAACATCAACTAAATCACGAACGATTGAATCTACATCGCGTCCCACATAACCCACTTCAGTAAATTTAGTCGCTTCAATTTTGATAAAAGGTGCATCCGCCAATTTGGCTAAACGCCTAGCAATTTCAGTTTTACCAACACCAGTTGGTCCAATCATCAAAATATTTTTGGGGACAATTTCATCGCTTAATTCTTTGTCAGGAATTTGCTGGCGGCGATAGCGATTACGAAATGCAATTGCAACAGCACGTTTAGCAGCATCTTGACCAATAATATATTTATCAAGTTCAGATACAATTTGTTGAGGAGTTAATGTCATGTTAATTCAACTTAATTAATATACCTTCCGTGAATGGGTTTTAGGTTTTTTTCATCCGATTGTACATCGAAATTTCAATGTTCTTCAATCGAAAAAGCTCGATGTAGGAACAGCTACACCTGCGCTTTTTCTCAATCAGAACATTGAAATTTCTTGTACCCTCGGCGAAAAAATTCCTAAATCCCATCCGCGGAAGGTATAGATAATTCTTCAATTGAAAAATTATGGTTGGTAAAAACGCAAATATCTGCAGCGATCGCCAATCCCTTTTCAACAATCTCGCGCGCATCAAGTTCAGTATTTTCTAAAAGTGCTCGTGCGGCTGCCAGTGCAAAAGAGCCACCCGAGCCAATAGCAATTAAATTATGTTCTGGTTCAATAACATCGCCATTGCCAGTAATCATTAAAGACGAATAACGATCGGCTACAGCCAATAACGCTTCTAGACGACGCAGCATTCGATCAGTACGCCAATCTTTGGCCAACTCTACAGCAGCACGAACTAAGTTTCCTTGATGTGCTTCTAATTTAGCCTCAAAGCGCTCAAATAAGGTAAATGCATCAGCCGTTCCACCGGCAAACCCACCAATGACTTTATCGTGGTAAAGCCGTCTAACTTTGCGAGCAGTACTTTTCATGATTACTGCATTGCCCAATGTCACTTGCCCATCACCGCCGATAACGACTTTATCGCCACGCCTAACGGACAAAATTGTTGTGCCTTTATATTGGTCCAAGAGAACTCCCTAAAATGTTGTTTCTACTTCTTCTTCAGCATCGTGATGCACTGCTTTAACCTCTGCATTCGGCAATATTGTATAAAATCCATATTCCTGATTTACATGAGGTATTTTTTTGGCTTTAGCATGTTTTACTACCGGTTTAGTCTTTTCTGATGAAGCATAAACAGCATTTAGCTTTTGTTGAACATGTTGCAGCAATGGCTTTTTAACAGTAAAAAAGGCCGCCATTAATACCAATATACTCAAAAGTCCAAATAAAAAACTTCCTACCCCACGTCGCGTAGATCGCTTAAGCAACGTATCATCACGAAAAGCCATGCTCTTAGCGTAATCTTTATTGAGCTGAGAAAATTTTTGGTTCATACATTATTGTCACTCTTTTAAAATCCTTAAACTTTTAGCCATTAGAGGCGAATGGTGCATATCGATTGAGGGACGTAGCGTCCAGGGATGGAATTAGCTCCGAGCACAGGATGTGCGTTCCCGAAAGCGATATGCACCATTCGCCTCTAATGGCTAAAAGTTTAACCTTCCTGCCTCGCCATATTAATCAATCCACCTGCCAAAATCTCCTTAATTTGGCGAGAACTCAAACGATGCTTTAATACATAAGTTTCATTTCGGGTCTTATTCAATAAATTCAAACTTTTTTCCGGCGCAAGCCCATGAAGATTTTCTAATACTAGCACATCATCTTGTTTAATCTTCTCATAATCTCGTGGATCACTAAACATTAACGGCAATATGCCAAAATTTGCTAAATTTTGCGCATGAATTCTAGCAAACGATTTAGCAATCACTGCATAAACTCCCAAATAACGTGGCGCTAATGCCGCATGCTCACGACTTGAGCCTTGACCATAATTTTCACCACCAACAATAAACGAACCAGTTTTTTGGTACGCTAATGCACGATCATGATAGCCACTATCTATTTGATAGAATAAAAATTTGCTAATTCCCGGAATATTACTGCGGTAAGGAAGAACTCTTGCCCCTGCCGGTAAAATCGTATCTGTGGAAATATCATCTCCCACTTTAAGCAACACCGGACCCTCTATTCGATCAGAAAGTTTTTCAAATTCAGGCAACGGTTTAATATTGGGCCCTTTGACCAGCTCGCCAGTAAATTCCGTAGGTGGTTTAACTAACATTTTCAAATTAATCAAAATCTTTTTAGGTTCTTTAAATTTAGGATAAGGCATAGATATGCTGCGTGGATCGGTAATTTTACCTGTTAATGCAGAAACACTAGCAGTTTCAGGGCTACAAAGATAAACCTGATCCTCAATAGTTCCCGAACGACCTGGAAAATTACGCGGCACGGTTCGTAAGCTAATACGACCGGTTGCTGGCGCTTGCCCCATGCCAATACAACCATTACAACCCGCTTGGTGAATACGCCCTCCCGCTCTTACCAGCTTTTCTAAAATTCCCATCTCAATCAGATTCTCAAGAATTTGCCGAGAAGTTGGATTAATATCAAAAGAAACTCGTTCATCAATTTGTTTGCCAGCAACAATTAAGCCTGCAATAGCAAAATCTCTTAACCCTGGATTTGCTGAAGAACCAATCATGGCCTGATAAATTTCTCGTCCAGCTACTTCACGAACCGGTACGACGTTACCCGGGCTGCTGGGCAATGCAATTAACGGCTCTAAAGCTGATAAATCAATTTCTTCATATTCATCGTATTTTGCGCCCCGATCTGCTTCTAAGGGTTGCCAGTCCTGTTCACGTTGCTGTGACTTAAGAAATTCCAAAGTTTTTTTATCCGATGGAAAGACCGTTGCTGTCGCACCAAGTTCAGCACCCATGTTCGCAATCACATGTCTATCCATTGCGGAAAGATGTTTTAATCCTGGGCCATAATATTCAATAATTTTACCTACCCCACCATCAACGTTTCTGCGTCTTAATAATTCTAAGATAACATCCTTAGCACTGACCCAATCTGGCAATTTCCCAATTAATTTAACCCCTAAAATTTTTGGCATGTTCACATAAAAAGGTTTGCCTGCCATTGCCATAGCAATTTCAAGTCCACCAGCACCAATTGCTAACATACCCAGTGAACCACCTGCACAAGTATGACTATCTGAGCCCAACAAAGACTTGCCTGGAATACCAAATCGCTCCATATGTACTGGATGACTGACGCCATTCCCTGGGCGACTAAACCAAATACCAAATTTGTTACAGGCGCTCTGTAAAAATAGGTGATCATCAGCATTTTTAAAATCGGTTTGCAATAAATTATGATCCACATACTGGACTGATACTTCCGCTTTAGTTTGCTTTAAACGCATCGCTTCACACTCTAACATCACCATCGTTCCCGTAGCATCTTGCATGAGCGTCTGATCAATCTTAAGGCCAATTTCTGCTCCTACTTGTTGTATATCGCCTTCAACAAGATGGGCAGCAATAAGTTTTTGTGTAAGGTTCTGTTTCATAGCAATATCCTTTCGCTTGTTAGCTTCTTTTTTATTTATAGACCATATTGCACTATAATTCATAAAATTAATTGAATTAAGTAGGCCCTAACCCCATGGACGATTTTATCAATATTAACCAACAGCTTGCTGATGAAGAAAAGCTCATCCAAAAAAGTATAAGACAGTTTGTGGATGATGAGGTTTTGCCCAATATTGCCAAAGCCTATGAACAAGCCTATTTTCCAAAAGAATGGGTTGGCCAATTAGCCAAACTAGGGCTATTCGGTATGACTCTACCAACTATATATGGTGGTAGCGAGACTAATGCAGTTAGCTATGGTTTAGCCTGCCAAGAGCTTGAACGAGGTGATAGCTCCCTCCGAAGTTTTATTTCGGTACAAAATTCGCTCTGTATGTACCCTATTTTCCAATATGGCACTGAACAGCAAAAAAACCATTTTTTGCCAGAAATGGCTAAAGGCAATTTAATTGGTTGTTTTGGTTTAACTGAACCCAATGCAGGCTCAGATCCTAATAGTTTAGAAACCACTGCAAAAAAAGTCAGTGGCGGTTGGTTACTCAATGGCAACAAAACTTGGATTACCAATGCGACCATTGCCGATGTGGCAATCATTTGGGCTAAAACAAATGATGGTATTCGCGGCTTTATCGTTGAAAAAACATTTACTGGTTTTCATAGCCGACTCATTCATCACAAAATGTCATTACGTGCTTCCATTACTGGCGAATTAAATTTTCAGGATTGTTTTATTCCAGATGATCACTATCTGCCTGGAACTGAGCAAGGATTAGCCACTGCTTTAAAATGTTTAAACCAAGCGCGCTATGGTATTGCGTGGGGCGCAATGGGCGCAGCAATAGCCTGCTATGAGATTGCATTAAACTATTCACAACAACGTTCGCAATTTAAGCAGCCACTTGCGACTTTTCAACTAGTGCAAAAAGATTTAGTAGATATGCTGACTGAAATTTGTAAAACTCAAACGTTTAATCTTCATTTAGGGCGGTTAAAAGATATGGGCAAATTAACCTTTGCGATGGTTTCAATGGCAAAAATGAATGCTTGTCGCGAAGCACTTAATATTGCCCGGATGGCACGTAATTTACTTGGCGCAAATGGTATTAGTTTGGAATACCATGTCTTTCGCCATATGAATAATTTAGAAGCTGTATTCACTTATGAAGGAACCGATAACATTCACCACTTGATCATAGGTAAAGCCATTACTGGGTTGGATGCACTAAAATGAACGCAAAAAAATGTCGCGCTATTTTTACTGCGTTAAAAAAAAATAATCCTAAGCCCACCACTGAACTACATTTTAGTACGTCATTTGAGCTGATGCTTGCGGTGATCTTATCTGCGCAAAGTACCGATAAAGGGGTCAACAAAGCAACAGCACAATTATTTCCAGTTGCCAATACACCACAAGCCATTTTAGATCTAGGTATAGATGAATTAAAAAAATTTATTAAAACTATTGGGCTTTACAACGCTAAAGCCAAAAATATTTTAGCTGCTTGCAAAATTCTAGTGGAAAAATTTTCAGGTCAAGTACCAAATAATCGTGCAGCATTAGAATCTTTACCAGGTGTTGGCCGAAAAACAGCCAACGTTATTTTAAACACTGCATTTGGCGAACCCACGATTGCGGTCGATACCCATATTTTTCGGGTGGCTAATCGTACTGGCTTAGCACATGGTAAAACACCCGTGGCAGTTGAAAAAAAATTACTCGAAGTGATTCCTAAAGAATTCTTAAAAGATGCTCACCATTGGTTAGTACTTCATGGTCGTTATATTTGTATTGCTAGAAAACCACGTTGTGCTATTTGTCCGATTTATCAATGGTGTGAATATCCGGATAAAACTAATTGAATGATTTACTCATCTAATGGATGCCGCGGACAAGCCGCGGCACGTAGACAGTGGAGTATTCAATGAATCTCTCAGCTAGTTCTTATCAAACCCAAGTCTGTTTCGATTTTGATGAACGGGAGCGGAAGTTGATGGAGCTAAAGGATTACCCCAAAAATTAAACTGCTGCACTGTTTCAACAGCTTGATCTACCACCGAAGGCTCAGGACGAACAGCATCAGCTGCCTGTGTAAACGCTTGGGCAAAATTCTGCTCTGCTAAGATGCTTTCTGTTAAAGCAGTCACAAATAATCTTCTATAATTTGAATGCCTTGGCTTTAATTCATGTAATTTATTGATAAAAATTTGTGCTGCTTGTTGATCAGAAATTCGCTGCTTTAATTCTTGTACCTCACCGATAATGGGTTGGATAAGATTGAACGCTGCTTGAATGGTTGATGCAGAAACTTTAAATTGATGTGGTTGATTTTGCGCAGTTATAGCAATAGAGGTGATGGCTGAACCATTGACAGATTTTCCCGCTTCAAAAAATGAAGTTAATTGCTTATGTAACTCCTCTGCAATTGCTGAATGCTTCTGTGCGCACTGTAAAATTAAATCATAGTTGGGAGCACTTTTCTCTGCGCCAGCTTTTCCATGTTCTGCAACTAATACATCAACCAATGCTTTTGCTTCAGTATAATAGGCCACTACAGGCAATAGATTTCTTTGCAGTGGTGTACGATCATAAGGTCCAACTGGAGATTCCTTGTCAAAAAAACCTTCAGCTGTGCTCTTAGCATAAATATGGCCATCATTCAGTAATACAGGCTCTATAACCCCAGCACCAATAGGACACAAATAACGATCCGGGAATGTTGCAAGATTAAAGCCTATATTTTTTAAAGCAATTTCAAGTTCATTATCCACCGCTCTTACCGTTACTCCCTGCTGCCTCATAGCGTCTCGACTCTCCAAACTGTCAATCTCTGAAATAGTAGGTGGATCAATTTCTCTACCTAATGCCAGATTTATTAACACATAAATTCCTATCACTATGCCGACTGGGATTTTAATTAACGCTTGTAATGGCCGATAAACTGCTTGGAATAAAGCATAAATTGCGAGTGCTAGTGCTGCAACTACTCCAAACAGTGTTACAAGCAACGCTTTCCCCACTATGATTGGATCCTCCACAACAAATAATGCAAGAGGAGACAAAGCTAATACAAAAGCGAAACACAGACCCGCTAATCCCATCAAAACTAAAATACCAATTACCTGTAGTAAACACCACAATGACTCTAAAATAGCAAAGGGTAAACCAAAAAAAGAATTGACCAGTTTATCTTCTACACTGGTTAAGCCAACGCGTACACCGTAAGAACGATTTTCTTGCGCATCAAAATATACGGTTTCAACAGAATGTTTATTTCGATAAATACCTGGTGGTAAATTCCTCAGTGTATATCGACGAGGTAACTGATAAGTCTCATAAAACCCAGATAAGGTAGGATCAGGCTGTAATGAACAACGGCGTCTACATACATTCCAACAAGAAGCTAGTGCACTTATAAATGACATACAACTCTCCTAAACAACAAGTACACTAGCGTGTGTTGACAATTCATCTCAAATCCGACGTGCCGCGGCTCGTCCGCGGGATCCATGGATGCCGCGGACGAGCCGCGGCACGTCGGGGGCTTTAGGCCAATTGTCAACAGGCCTTAGTATTATTACAAAAATAGCTTTTCCAATATTATACCATAAATAGCGGTTAATTTTGCTAAATCGGCAACCGCTACGCATTCGTTGGTTTGATGAATTGTTCGATTACACAAGCCTAATTCAATGACCTCTGCCCCTAGGGGTGCAATAAATCGACCATCTGAAGTTCCACCGCCAGTTGACAGCTCAGGCGTCGTTTGGGTTACCTCAAAAATACTCGCGGTAACTTGTTTTAATAGTTGATTAGGAGTAGTCAAAAAGGGGGCAGCAGAATATTGCCAATGAATTTCAAAATCAAGTTGATGCCTACTTAGCATTTCAATCACTCGTTGCTGTAATAGTTCGACAGTTACTTCAGGACTATAACGAAAATTAAATTTAGCAATGAGTTTTTCCGGAATTACATTGTAGGTTCCTGTACCCGCTTCTATATGCACTACTTGTAATTGAGTAGGTGGAAAAAATTCATTACCATTATCCCATGTTGTACTGACTAATTCATTAAGAAAGGGCGTAAATAAATGAATAGGATTTTTTGCTAAATGAGGATAAGCAACATGGCCTTGGACACCATGGATAATCAAATCTGCAGACAAAGATCCGCGGCGTCCATTGCGGATTATATCTCCTACATGATTTAAACTACTCGGCTCACCAACAATACACCAAGTTATTTGTTCGTTGCGACGCACCAATTCTTCTACGACTTTTTGTGTTCCATTGATTGCCGGACCTTCTTCATCACTGGTTAACAAAAACGCAATTGAGCCTTGAAACGAAGGATACGCTGTCACAAAACGTTCTACTGCAACTATCATGGCAGCAATATTTCCTTTCATATCCACCGCACCACGACCGTAAAGATAACCATCGCGAATAGTGGGCTTAAAAGGCGGAGAAACCCAGTGAGTGTGTTCACCAGGCGGCACAACATCAGTATGCCCTAAAAAAACGAGTAAAGGCCCTTGCGTTTGATATTTAGCCCATAAATTATCCACTTCACCAAAACGCAATAATTCAGATTGAAACCCTACTTGATTCAACCGCTCTATAATTAGTGGTATACACCCTGCATCATCAGGAGTAATTGAAGGTTTCTCCATCAGCGAAATGGCTAATTGAAGAGTATCGGAGTATATGCTGGTTTGTGTAGTCATAAATTAAATTCTTATTGTAATATTATGTAACTACTCACCCTCTACTACGTGCCGCGGCTTGTCCGCGGCATCCAGATTGCGAAGTGGATGCCGCGGACAAGCCGCGGCACGTAGTCAGTGGAGTCATTCAATGCTAAAAAATAGCATGGTAATTTGATTAACTTCATAATGAGTTGCTAAATTACTGCAATTTTTGGCTTTTGTCATCGTTCGAAGGTTGACGAGGTTCTTGACGTTCCTGTTCCTCTCTCTTCTGTTTGGCCCGCGAACGTAATTCTTTAAAGTTTCCAGAAACTGAACTTTTTACCCCTGTATCCTGACTAAAGAAATCCGTCACTCGAGTTATTTCCTGTGTATCCTTTACTACACCCTGATCCTTCTCCTTACAACAGAGCACAAAATCGCGATTGTTAGACTCCGTTGCCACCTGCAACGCTGTTTTACCCTGCCTGTTCGGCAATCTAAAATTTGCATCTCGCTCCAATAACAACTTCAATAACTCTATCGCCGCTATATCTTTCCGATCTTCCCGAACTTCCTGATCTTCCTGATCTTTCCGACTTGCCAATAAATGTAATGCCGTTTCTCCACTCTTATCGGATACATTTACATCCAACTCTTTTCGCTCTAATAATAACTTTGCCAACAACAATGCATCACTCTTAATTGCACTAATCAATCCAGGCTCCACAACTCGCTCACGCTCTACTTCTTTTTGCCACAAAAGTCCAAAGCCTGGTCTCTGTCGCTTTTTATCAGCACTCTGCACCAATTTCACAAACTCTTCATTTCCACTCGATTTTCCAAGTTCTAACGCCGTCTTACCCGCTTTACTTTTCAAGCCAAGATTTGGATTAGCCTGCAACAACAATTTCGTCAACTCTAATCCAACTGCATCCTTCCTACTTGCCAACAGATGTAGCGCCGTCTCTCCTTTTTCATCCACAGCATTTACATCCAATTCCTTACGCTCCAACAAGCAAGAAAACACCCATGGATTATCTACTTGCACTGCTATATTTAATGCTGGTTCCGTAACTCGTAATTTTCCTGTCTCCTTAAAATTACTATCTAATTCTTTACTTTGATGTGCATTTACATCTGCTCCCTTCTCCAACAATAACCGAACCATCTCTAAACTTTTGCTTTTATCTTCCGCTAAACCACTTGCTCCATACGCTATTGCTAACTGTAATGCGGTATAACCATTACCCAACGTTGGCGTATTAATTACATTGCCCAATAAATTATTTTCTTTATTCCTTTCTTCCCAACTCTCTCTGGTTAACTCCCCATTTTTCACCAACCTATGCAACATCAAATCTCCAAGCTTACTTCGATACCACGGTGCTCGCTTCTCCTCATGCTGCATCTCCAACAATCGATTCTTCAACAGCGTTATATCCTTATATACCAGTTTAATAATTGCCTCTAACTCCTGACCACCTAATAGCAACTTGTCAAATTCCACAGTTACTTTTTCTGTACCTCCATTCACTCGCTCCAACTCTTTTCGTACCAACTCATATTTATCAAATAATAAATCCATTCCTTCTTTATACTCTTTACTTTCTACACCACGTTCTTGATCCGTCAGCACCTGTTTATTCAGCAACACTACATATTTACTTAATACACCAGCATAACTTTTCAATAAACTCACGGGATCTTGTAGTATCAATTCCTCACTTACCACCTTGCGCACCATATCTTGCATCTTCATCAAATTCTGACTTGCATCTTGGCGATCTCTTACTTGATCCGCTAGTTCCTTATTCGCTCCTGCTCTCTTAGCTATCCCTTCTCGACTTAATTCATCTAATCCTTCCATAGAACTTGTTTGCCTTCCGAGCTGCAATAAATAATTTTTACGCAACTCACTTAAACTTCTATCCGTATGCGTAAACAATAATTTTTGTTTCTCATGCCCATACCCCCCTCTTCTATAATTCCTCAACAACTCATAAATCTTCTGCTCCTTTTCCATTTCTATTTCATGATTCATACCGAATAAACTCTTCACATCTCCCTTAATTTCCGACACCGTGGTTTGCACAATGTGGCTTGCCGTTTCTTGCTTTGCTTGCCAACGTTTCTGCGCTAACTCGAACGCTGTTTCTCCTAGTCCTACTTTTTCTTTATCTCCTTTACCTCTAATCGTCACATCCGCTCCACAACTGAGTAAATAATTTACATCTTCGACATCATTTCTTTTAATCGCAGCGTGTAACAAAGTTTCACCATTTCGATCTCGACCATTCACTACGGTTTCTTTATGCTTAAACAGCCCTGATCTTAATACTTCCATCCACAGTTGTTTCGTACTTGAATCTTGACTACTAAACTCAACCACTCCTATCACTTCTGCTACTGGCATTTCTCCTGATCCAATCAATGCTCCGATTAAACCTACATGTCGGCTTTCTAATGCTAGCGACCATGCGGTCTGGCCTTTATTATCTACTTGCCACTTATCTATTCCCTCCTCCAGCAACCACTTTGCCATCTCCAATTTCTTGTTTCGCACCGCTACATGTAAGGGTGTTTCTCCCGCATGATTTCGTGTATTCAATAACTTCAACCAATCTCGTTTTTGCTCCTTGGATTGTTCCTTCATAAACTTTAATATTTCTAGATCGCTGTTCAACACAGCTCGATGTAACAGCGTTTCTCCCTTTTCATTTTGTCCTATTAAGTAATTTCGATTTTTCTGTGCCAATTTTGCCTTCACCATCAATAACTCTGCACGAGTTCCCGCCTCATAATTCTCAAATATCTTTTGCACGCTGCTAGGCGAGCCTATAGCATCTGATTCTGTTAATTTCTTTTTCTCTTTCTCATCCATTTCCGCATATTTCCTATCGCTTTCTTTTTCCACAACCCCAGTTTTTACTCGACGCAAGGATTCTAATTGATGTTCTAATGCTTTCTCATAAGCTGATTCCACTCCTTTCTTTACCAATAACTGATAAAGATTTTCATAAACCCGCTCACCACTTGTCTCACTACGGGTATCACGCACCCGCTCAAATACCCTCTGCCCTCGCTCTATTTCAAATGCTTTCTTCCCTTCTTTATTGACTTGTTCTAACAAGCTCTCATCCCTATTCAGCAAATATTCTACCAAACGAATATCTGCTATATTGTTTTGATCTCCCATTGCGGCATGAAGCACAGTTTCTCCTAACTCATTTTGTGCATTCAACAAATACCCTGGTCTCCACCAACTTCCAATCAATTCCTTAACTAACTTTAGTTCTCCTTGGCGACACATTCTATGTAATACATGATTTCCTTCTGCATCCTGACCAACTACTTCTATTTTTGCTCCTGCCGCTACCAAGTGCTTTATCACTTGGCTCTTCTTTTCTTCTTCTGCTCCATTCAACAACTCATGTACCAAAAATAACACTGTCGGATTCCCAGTATTGTGAATTTTTTCTTCCTTCTCTCGTGCTAACAACACTTTTAATACTTGTTGTGATTCAGTATTCTCTTGCTTATCTGCCGCTTGCTCCACCAATCTCAACAAAAACTTCTTTCCTTCTTCTGTCGACAGTGCTGTTTCTCCTTGCTCTTTTTCTTCTCCTTTATTTCTCCTTATGCCAATCCTTGCTCCTCCCTCCAATAACAACTTCACTAAACCGATTTCTCCCTTAGCCATAGCCAGATGCAATGCTGTTTCCCCACGAAAATTGGTGGCATTCACGTTAGCACCTAATTTTAGTAATTGCTCTATGATTTTTGGATGATTCTTCTCCACTACTAAATGCAATGGCGTTTCACCTTTTGCATCTGTTACATTAACTTGCACACCTGCTGATAACAGCGCTTCAACTGCCGCTAATTGACCATGACCTATTGCTACTTGTAAAGGAGTATCCCCTAGAAGATTTTTTTCATTAAAGCTATTAAACGCTATATCGCCAAACACCCCCGCGCGACTGCGTAATGCTGTTAAGGCTTCTACATGACCTGATTTTGCTGCTAAATGTAAAATATTATTTCCATCTTTATCTTTAGCTTCAATATTGACTGGTGCTTTCTTTGCTATGAGTACTGATATAATTTGATTAAATTGTTCTTTTTTATCTGGCTCTTTTGCTGCTACATAACCTTGCAGCGCTAATAACCATAATTCACCACTAATCTCTGCACCTGCTCGCAACAACTGCATGATCCATTGGCTATCTCCTTCTTTCACACCGCGTTGTAAAAATTTATTTTTACTAGCTTGACTGATTGCGTCTAAATCCGCTCCTTTCTCTACTAACAGCTTCACTAGCTCCACATTTTCATCACCCACTGCAAAATCTAATGCAGTGTTACCGTGCCGATTTTTAATGCTTAATCGCAAAATATGCTGTGACTCCGTTAATAATATTTTCACCAACTCGACGCTACCTGTTCTTACCGCACGATGTAGGGGTGTACTCTCAGTTTCATCTTGTACACCTATGCGCGCGCCATTCGATAACAACAATTTAACCATCTCGCTATTTCTTTTTTCTACCGCATAATGTAAAGGAGTACGTGATAACATTCCCGGCGTTTGATCTTTAGCATTCACATCTAATAATCTAACATTAGCTTTCTCCTGCAATAAAAGCTTAACTGCCACTATGTCTTCTTCTTGTACGCGCAAAATTAATAAAGAATTCAATTCAATGCGATTAACCTTCGCGTCTTTCGTACGTAAATAACTAACTATTTTCGGTTGAGTATCTATTAGTGCTTTTGATAACGGTGTAACTGCTTTTTTATTCTCGCCATCTATAACATGCAGTGCATTTACATCTGCACCATGCTCGCCTAAAAATTGCACTAGATCCAAATCAGCTTTTTCAACTGCTTTATGTAACGGCGCTACTCCATATTCTCCATCGCGCTTGTTTACATCTGCCTTCAATTCCTCAACTAAAAACTTAACCAAATTCAAACTACCCTGTTCCACTGCACGACATAACAGTGTTTGCCCATTTACCACTTCGTTAATATCGCAAGCTAACCCTGGCTTATCTGGTTTAGCTGTAATTAAATCTGTTAAAAATCGCTTTTTGTCCTCGAATGGCATATCTGCTTCTAAAACTTGTATTAGTGGTGATGTTGATGGCTCAGATTTTTTACCCGCAACTACCAATTTTTCTCGATATTGTTCTAGTTGTGCTTGATAACGCTGATCAGCTTTTTGACCTGAAAATATATTCTTGGCAGTGCGCAAATTTGTTAGTTCACTTTTTGTTTTGTCTACCTGAGCTTGCAGCGACTGCCCTTCATCAGCCACCAATTTAATTTGCTGCGACAATCTTGCTAATCGAGCTTGCTCAGCTTTAGCTGTTCCGATCGTTTTTTGATCTTCATGACAGATGATATGGCTTTCTCTAACCTGGCCTAAACGTTTGATCAACTGATCGCCATGTTCAGCCAGGTCATCGATTTCAGCTAACAACCAATTTTGACTGGCCGTTTCTGCCGGCACTTTTTTGCCTTCTTTCACTATCTTGGTTGCTAATCTGGCTTTTTGTATTTCATCATTTAGTAGTTCTGCACTAGCACCTTTAGCAAAAGAGCGACCTTCCCATTCTAGATACACTATGTCATCCATTAAATCTTCACTGAGTTTGGATAAATTATCATCAGTGATTTCCAGATCCTTATTACTAAGCGTTAATATACGATCTTCCATTGCAGCTACTTGTGTAATCTGCTTTTCTAAGCCCTTCTGTTCTTCAATAAACTTCTTCAATTCCACAACAAATGGCAATTTTGAAAACAACCAATTATCAAATAGACCTAAGGCAAACTCTGCTCGACTACGAGCCCCTTGCTGATCTACCAATACTTTTTGTAGCCGAGCACTATACTCACTAACTCGTGGTAACATTTCTTTTGCTAGGTGCTTAAGATCTCTTATTTCAACTGGCAATCTTTGCTCGGATAAATCACGTTCCTGTTCTACTGCATCCAACATCTGCGAAATTGCCGTCGCCCTTATTACTAAATCTCCTAGCGAAACGTCTGCTACCTGTTTGTCTTCAGGGATAAGCTCAATATGTCCTTTAAATAATTTAAGCTCTTTAACTAACCATTCATGCTGTTCTTTATCACTATCAATTTGTTCTACTAGCTCTTGTCCTTCTTTAACTTTGCCAGTAATACTTATAGTTAATTTTTCTTCTTGCTTTTCTCTAATAGCTATTTGATGGCTAAATGCTTGTTCTATTTCTACAACTTGCTGATCTAAAACTAGTCTCGTTTGCTCTAAAGCTGTTTTAATCTGTTCCTGTTGAGAATTTAGCTTTATTTCCTGCTCCATATTTTTTACTGCGCGAGAAAATTCAGTTATTTTCTCTTCCTGCTCAGCTAATGGTATTTTAGTATCAGTAAATACTTGCCCTGCTTTTTCACTTTCTATAGTAAATTTAGCTTCATTTTCTTTGATCAATTTTTCTCGCTGACTAAATAATTGATCGAGTTCCTTAAACGCGTCTTCAGCTATTTGACGAGACTGCAAAAAGACAGCTTGATCCTTCTGTTCAATCGCCAATTGTTCAAGCTTAATTGCTGCAAATAATTGATCTTTTTCCCTTCTTAATTTTTCTATTGGCTCACTTAACGTTACGGTAATTTCTTGCTCTTGTGATAATACTGATTGATAATTAGCTTGAATAGCTTGATAGGTTGCAAGATTTTCTGCTTCTCGTACTTTTATTCCTTGTATAACTCTATCGCTTATAAGAAACGTTTCATTAACCTTTGTTTGCAGTACAGTTAATTTTTGCTCGTGTGGAGATATCGCACATTCAGCAAATAGTAAGTTCTGTTCAAATTCATTTAACTTAGACAATTGATCTTTAAGTAATGCTGAAGAGTTTTCGGCTAACAATTGATTCGCTTGAGCACCGAGTTTCTCTAGGCTATCCTGTGCTTTCTTTAAATAATCATCTTCCATATCTATGGCTTCTTGGAAAAACTTAATATGGTTTTCCAAAACCTCGATGGTTTTTTTAATATTTTCAGGATCACGCCCAGTAAGCGCTGTCAACTCATTTACTTGGGCTTGTTTTCTCTGAGCTAACTGTTGGCGAATTATTGGTAGATTTGTGACTAACTGTTGCTGCTGTAATAAAAATTTCTGATACCTTTGGTTTAGTTCATCATTTTTATTGCGATGGCCAGTTTCAAATTGATTTACTTGAGTTGTTACTTCCTTAGCCATCTCTTCAAGAGCATGGCCAAATACTTTCACATTCATTTCAACAGTTTTCTTGATGGCATCACTTTCTCCCACCAGGTAAGAAAACTCATCAGAAGCTATTGAGGTAGTTGGCTCGAGTTTGGCTTCTAGTTCTCGTGCACGGTTATAATACCCGTCCTGATACGACGTTAAGCCTTCTTTGGCCGATTCTGCCTGCTCTGCAAATTTTTTATATAATTTCTCGTCGTAGCCATTAAGGCGCCCTACATCTCTATCAATACTCGCTGGAAATTGTAGCGCTTTTACTTTTTCACCAAGTGCTCTTGTTTCTGCCAGATTAGCATCTATTTCAACTCGTTCTACTTGTTTAACCAACTCAGACAATTTAGCGCTATTTTCTTGATCAAATTTTCCTTTCGTTGCCATACTTCCCACGAGGTCAATAAATTCATCGCGCTCTTTATGATTAGCTAATTTTTTAGCAACTATCGGCAAAATATCTACCAGAAAATTTTTCCATTCTCTTTGTTTAGTAGCATCTTGTGCAAACGGTTCCTTATCTAATTCCTTTTGTACATATACAGAAAATTGATAATATCCCTCCCAAGTGAATTCTTCTCGGAGTATTTTAGTTAAAAATGCAGCCGCTATTCCTTTATTCCCTAACGGCGACTCACAAAATATAAATCTGCCAAATCTTTTATAAGCAGTAAAACGAGTCCAATCCTCTTTAATAGCAGCACAATGATTTGCATAGCTTTCTAATGCTTTATCATGGTAAATATCAAAAACACTTCTAAGTTGAATTGCACCTTTCTCATCTATCGCCATCATTTTGCCTTGGCGACTAACCGCATCTAGCTGGACAATAAAAGATTCAAATAATTCAGCTGGTTTTTCACTGACTTCAATATTTTTTAACCGTCTATTTAACGCGTAATCAATAAATTGTTTACCAAATTCGCTTTTTGGATTAAACAATAACAAAGTATCTGGTTTAAATAGATGCTCTATACCTATACCGTTATATCCCACCTCAAATAATCCATTGATATACTCAGGTTCAATCAGATTATGTTCTTTACAAAAGTTATAAAGCGATCCCAATGCAATAATATCTTGATCAAAATCAGGGAACGTAAAATCGAGCGCAAGTTTAGCCTGTTCAACTACTATTTTGCTTTGTAAGGTACGAAGTTGATTTTTTTCGTTGTCAGAAAAATTAAACTGTGCGTCATTCAACAATATTTTAAGAAGCTTAATAAATTCATATGCTGGAGGAGAAAATAATTTTTCTTCCACATTTACAGAGTACAGATGGCTTTTAGTGCCCGCCATCATTCCTATTAATGCAAGCTGCCCTGGAGGAAAAGAAAAATGACCAGTGCCAAACGGACCTGGAAGATAACTAACCCTGCTAAAATTCAGTGGGCTTATTGGATTCGTCAATAAAAATTCTGCTGTTGCTCCGAACATCTTTGCTTCTAGTTTCTCACTGCGATGACTGATTCCTTTGTAAGCGGCGCCTTTACTTGCTGCAACTTGTTCAACTCCTCTCGCCAAAATCCGCATAAAAAGTCGCTTATCCATTTGCTCATCAGTTAGCTGATAAGCTTGTTTTAATTTAAGCGCTTCGCCGAGAAGATTAAAAACTTCTTCTGGAGTAGAAAGTTGGCTCAACAATACCGTTGGCTCGAATTTAGTTAAAACCTCTACCTGCGCTTTTGCATCTTCAAGATTTAACACATCGAGAATTTTTTGCTCCAAACGACTTTCGGAAAATTTACCTTCACTTTGAAGTTTTGTTAGAAAATCTTTAAATTCTTGGAATTCTTTTGGCGTCTGTAATGATTGTGCGCGAAGAACCAAGAAATCATTAATCAAACGATCATAGCCAGACACCTGCCCTCTAATCTTATCTTCTAAAGAATCCCACAGATAAAGCCATCCAAGATGATGTTCATATATCTGATAGGATGGTTTCGGTAACAACATTGATAACGTTAGTGCATTAAGGAGAAATTTTCTGTTTTGTCTTTCTTTTACTGTAGGCGGATGGTCGGTAAGACCAAATAAGAAAATTACTGCCGCGCTAGCTTGATTAAGTGCAGCTGCATCCTCTAATTTGCATTGCAACTGATCACCAGTAGTTATATAAGTGGTTTCTTCCTTTAACTTGACAATCAACTGGTTGAATTTCGCCAAGCGCGAAGGATCCTCTACCATTACTTTAAAAAACTCTTCCCTTCCCCACAAATTGATTAAGCTACGCAATAATGGACATCTATTTTCTTCAGTTGCCATTAAGCTTTCAGCTTGTTTTAATTTTGCGCCAGAAAGCTTACCTTCTGTCTTAAGCTCTTCAATGACTGTTAACACAGTTACTGGCGCCTTTTTAGTTAAAAAAGCCAAGTGCTCAATTACAAAAGCTGAATGTTCTCCACCTAATAACAATGTTTTTAAAATGGTTTTATAATCGTTATAGGTTTTTAGCAATGAAATCAGCTTTTCAGCTTCAAATTGAGGCAATAATTGATTTGTTCCCAACCATTTAGCTTCAGATCGACTAACATAGCCTATATAATCTGCATAACCTGCAACATTTTTAATACTATTTCGCCACTTATTTAAAGTATCTTTAACCAGCGGGCCAATTTCACTCTTAATATTTTCAGGCGCTATTTTCGCCAACCGATAAAGACCATTAATAAACTCGATACAATGTGCCGAGTTATTAGCATCAAGTTTCTGCTGATAGGTTTGTATTGCTTTAACAATTAAATCGTAATAAAAGTTTCGATAAACTTCATCACGCAAAAAATAACTGTCATTTGTTGGAGCGACTTTCCCTCCCGTTCCTACACTTCCTGCACTGACAAACAGATCTTCAAAAGCTTCTTCCACCGAACCTGGGTTAAGAAACGTTAACTTTTTAATTCCTTCATCCAGCAAGCGATTACGTAACTCTTGCAATAGAGGCGGTGATAACTCAGATTTATCCTTATTATTCAAATGAGTATAAATAGTGCTCAATTGTCTAACTAACCACCAAAAAGAATCTTTAGGATCAGGTACTGGCTTTAATAGCTGCGCTTGCCGAATCAATACTTCTACTTGTAAATTTGCAAAATCTGGACCTTCTTTTTTCAGCTCAGACAAAAGCTGAATAAAGTTCTGCGCTTCTTTGGAAACAGTTGAAAATCCAGAGAACAAACCTGCTTTCTTTTCATCTTTGGGTATATGGTCTATACCAAGCATCAGCAATTGCTCTAAACATTGCCTATCCATTGCAGTTTTATCTTGAGCAGCTATTAAGCCTTTAACAAACTGAGCATAAAAATCCCACTCTTGTTGAGTATACTCATCTCCTTTAAAAAACCGCCGAGATAATGCTAATGATTTTAGATCCTTAATACCCTTGTCTATTGATCCCTTGGTATACTTTTCACCTTCTTTAGTCGTTACATAACTTAAATGGAAAAAATTCCCTAGCCTGTGAATTTCTTTTTTAAGCGCCGCGTCTGGTCTTTTCTCACTCGAATCTACCCAATTCATTCGATACTTATCTTGCAACTTAGAGAAAAATTCACAAAATTTCTTTATTTCATCATCCGTCTGCAAAGATTGCGCCTTCATGACCAACAAATCTCGTATTAAATTTTCATCATATTGAGTAAAACTAGAATCTTTAGCCAATTTAAGATCATAGAGAAAATAAATCATGGATTGAAATTGTTCTAAAGAAGGCTTTTGAACAATCATAAATGTGATGAGGGTGTCAACGATCAGACGTTGCTCCAAACTATCATCACTAAATTTTACTTGTGCTTTATGTGCATAAAGAAACGCCAACAAATCTTTGCATCGCCTTTCGCTGCTGTTTTGTTCATTACTATTATATTTGTAAATAGAATCAGATACTGCAGCATCTTGATCAGACAATTTCCCGGTCCATATACGTTTTCGCTCTTGGGATAATTGGTTTATAAACTTAGAAACTACTGAATTAAGAAGATCTCCTTGGCCAGATAATGCACTTAATAATCCAGCAAAGGTGGCATACCGGTCTGGCGCTTGTCGAAAACCTACAGCTTCAAAAATTGCCTTTTTTGCTTCGGCATTGTCATTTATGCTCGGTGGAGGCAGATCCGTATCCGTTGAATACTCCGCCCAAACCGCATCAACAATATAGTCAAAATGAACGCCAGCAGCAGTGTGCTCAAGTGGTAATCGATGAATTTTACCTGCAGATTTATATGCATATTCTAGTATTCTTTTACCCCATGACTTTTCAGGGTGATAAAGATACAAAACATTTTCTTTGATATCTTTATCATCAGGCGGGTTTCCTTTTCCGTAATAAATTTTTAATTTATATTCAAGTTCTTTACGGCATTCAGTACTTAAAAATTCTTTCTCATATTTTGACTCATAACCAACCACAAAGTTAAGAAAATTATGCTTATCTGGGCTGGATAATAATTTTTTAGCAACTAAATTCGCTGTATTATCAAGCAGGGTTCTAGTTAGTTCTATTTTTAAGTTGACTAGCGCTGAAACTTTGTTGCCATCTTCAGCTTTTTGCAAAGAAAATGTCTCGACCGCTTCAACCAACATTTTATATTCATCAAAACTACGGATTTTTTCCGCCAGTTTTTGCCAATCTAAAAACTGAATACCGCCAGGAATTTTATAAACTATATATTCAAGACAGTCTCTATACTCGGCTGCATGCTGACAATTATTCAAATATTTTGGCAATGATTTCGCCAGAAAAGCATTTTTATTGGCGTCTATTTCTGTTTTTGTTTTGCCGCCAAAAGCAAATCCTTCTTCACTCAATCGAAGCGCAGTTTCAATTACCAGTTTATAATCTTCAGATCTACTAGCCTCAGCTAGTTTTCGTTCTAACGTATAATGGATAAATTTATCCGCAATACTTACTTCTGGCTCCCTCTTATTTTTGTTCAGCGCAAAAATTTCTCCAGGCTGCCGTTTTCCATCAGCATCTTGATAATCCGACCAAAAAGGAGTGCTAATTTTTGCACTATAAATATTTAATCTACTATAAGCCGTGCTAAAGATAGGATTACTATTGATATATTTATCTTCTACCTTTAAATACTGGTTAGTACTACAATAAAGATAAACATTCGCTACAATTTTAAACACAGTCTGAAATTGATCATGCTGATTGCCCTGCTCAAAAACATCATTTAATCTTTTCCTAGTTAAATCTACCCATAATGTCTCGCGCAATTGATTCAGTTCTTCAGAACTAAACCCAGAGTTATCTAGGCCCGCAAAAGATTCCATGAAACTCTTTGCTTCGGTGATATCTTCGAGGACTCGAGGTTTCTGAGTTACTACCATTTGCGTTGCAGATTTGAGCAAAATCAACAAAAATTCTTTATTAGTATTGGCAAACGGTAGCTGGCTATCTCGTTGTAAAGCAAACAGATCTAAAACAAATTCGAGACCCTCTTTTCCAGTAGAAAATTGGTTCAGCAATACTTGTGGCTCAAGCTGTCGTAAGTGTTTACCATCAAGATATATTGCACCACACGTTTTAGTTTCCCATGGAAGGTCTTTAATTCTGCGCGACACTGCGATACGTAAATTCTGTTCTCGCTGATTTTTTTTGCCAAAATCATAATCGGCTTCCAATTTATCCAGAAACGTAGCAAACCGTTTTAATTCGTCAAGACTTTCCTTTCTATCAAGCTGCCGCGCTCTAATCAGCAATAAATCTTGGATCAGTTGGCGATTAATAAATTTGCCCTCATCAGATCGAGTATTTTTCCTTTGCTCTTGCCTAAATAGAAAATAGATCAGTTGCTCATATTCATCAGAGAAAGGATTAGCTAACGCTAGATAAGTAGCGACTGCATCGAGTAAGAATTTTTTCACAGGGTTTCCGTTGTGAAGCATATTCCACTCTTCGCCCCGCTTATAAATATAGGAAATTAACGATTTAAGCTGTTCAATTGAGCTTTTATTATTATCGTTAACAATATCATTTAATTCTTTAATATATTCTAGAGGAAAACCTTCTTTTAAATTTTTTTTCTCAGCCTTATCTAAAAGCGCTGAAAATATGAGCGGATTATTTTTTGCTAAAAAATCATGATCCAAATCAGATTGTAATTGTTTTAAAACAGCTTCATTTTTCAATTCCAGCGGTGTAAAAATATCTTTATCATCACCACTAAAAATCCTAAAAACCGGATCGTCAATAACTTCTTTGAGATAAAGTTTTCCGGCTGAAAATGCGCTAGTTATATCCGTTTCAGTTTCAAAAAACTCAAGTAACCGGTCAACATCACGTTGATGAGGTTTTGGTTCATATTTTCGTAAAAATTCAGAAAGTGCATTAGGCTTTCTCTGCATTAACCGCTGATATTTATCAGTAAGGGCCTTCATTAATGGATCAGATGCAGGTACTGCTAATCCATTGTCGGTTATATATTTTTCAATTGCAGCATAGCCTGTTTGGCCATTTTCAGCAGCTTCAGCCAAAGCTTTTAGCTGATCAATTTGCTCAGGGTTAAAAACTGTTTTTTTACTAGGACTGGTTCGGTACTCAGCTAAAATAGTGGAAAAAATGCTGGGGCGCTTTTTCTCTTGCTGTAACTTTGCATAAGCTTGAATTAACTCTTGGAGCAAAGGATCTTCCAATATGAACTGTTCATCAGTTTGCCCATGCTTCTTCTCATACTGGTCTAAAACTTCCTTTGAGTATCGTCCCTCTACATACTTTTTTAGTGCTCGGAAAGCTACTTCATCATTTTTAGCAGTTGCAAAAATTTCAGAAACTTCTTCAGCATCTAGCAGACTACCCTGCCTTACTATTTTGCCTTTAGTTACACTACCTGACGTCTCAGCATCTCGACTAGGTGATTTATAGCGGCCTAAAATTTCTTCCGGTATTTTTGAATCTTTCAACAACGACGACATAATTTTTCCTCAGCCCTACCCGCTTCTTTGACATCCGATGCAATTGAAATCACTTATTATATTATTAAGCTTAGCATCGAAACCTTAAGGTTTTATTAAGAACCCTTAAATGGTTTGTATTGTCTTTAATTGTTGAAAAAAGCTGATGATGTTATGCCAATTTTCCTCTGTTAATGGGCCTACCAACCGAAAACGTATAACTCCCCGAGCATCAATTAAAAAAGTCTCTGGCGTGCCATATACGCCAAAATCTAATGCAACGCGGCCACTTTCATCTAAAAAAACTTGCTGATAAGGATTGCCTAGCTGTTGTAAAAATTGCTGTGCGGTCTTAGCAGTATCTTTGTAAAGCAGTCCATAAATAACAATTTTTTTACTTTGTGCAATCTTTAACAGTTGTGCATGTTCTGTCTGGCAAGCTTCGCACCAACTTGCCCAAACATGAACTAAACATGGCTTACCTTTAAGATGCTCGCTTGAAAATAAATGATCAGAATCCGCTAAGGTGGGCAGAGCAAACTGTGGCATCGACTGACCTACTAGAGAGGAAGGTATCACTTTAGGATCAAGCGACAATCCATGAAAAAAAAAGATCGCTAGCATAACAAATAAAAATAATGGAACAATCCGCATCCACATGTTCATATCATCTCAAATCCTACGTTCCCGCGGCTTGTCCGCGGGATCCATTGTCAACAGACCCTAGCGACTTTGTTAACAGGACCTTTTCTATCGCCGTCAAAATGCCGCGCAAAATATTAACTTCCACTTGACTCAGCTTTGCACGTTGAAACAATCTGCGTAAACGATTCATTAATTTTCTAGGACGTTGTTCTTTTAAAAATTGAATGTCCCATAACATTTTTTGTAAATGTTGATAAAATGCCTCTACTTCCTCAATCTTCGCTGGCGGCTCTTCAAGCAAAGTATTGTCAGTCAATTCTTCAACCTGATTTAAAAAAGCCATCCTAAGTTCATAACAAACTAGTTGCACCGCTGCAGCCAAATTCAACGAAGAATAATCTGGATTTGCTGGGATTATTAAATGAACATGTGCCATCTGCAATTCACTATTTAATAATCCTACCCGCTCAGAACCAAATAAAATCGCTACTTCGCCCATTGCAGCAGCTTGTAATGCCTGTTTAGCAGCAATATGCGGCGTACATGAAGGCCACGGCAAACGCCTTTCGCGTGCGCTGGTAGCAATAACAAAATGACAACCGGCTAATGCTTCTTTAAGTGTTGATGTTACTTGACAACGATCCAATACATCATCAGCACCAGCAGCTAAAACAGCTGCTGTGGTATGTGGAAATTCTTTTGGCTTAACTAAAAATAAGCGAGATAATCCCATGGTTTTCATGGCTCTTGCTGTTGCGCCAATATTGCCAGGATGAGAAGGATTAACAAGAACGATACGGATTTTTTCCAACATCATAGGCCCTCTTATATTCCTCGCGCTTTACAAACTGCATCATACGCCGCGCGAATATTTTGTGTTTTTTCGGTAGCTAACTTGACCATTTCTTCGGGCAAACCTTTAGCAATCAGTTTATCAGGGTGATTTTGACTCATTAAACGACGATAAGCCTTTTTAACTTCGGCATCACTTGCTGTCTCAGTAAGACCTAAAAGTTTATAAGCTTCAGAGAGCGTATTTCTTGGCGAAACTGTCTGATACGACTGACGTGATTGTTGATAACCGGTACGAAAAAAATCTTCAAATGCAGAAAAATTATAAAGCGTGATACCCAATCGTTGGCAAATTGTTTGCAATACATGCTGTTTATTGGCAGTCATACCATCAACCTGTGCAACCTGCCATTGAATCTCAACAAACATCTGCAACAAAATAGGATTTCTACGGCAAGCATCAAATAGATCATCAAGCGTCTTTTGTAAATTAAAAGCAGGTTGTTTACCCAAACGAAACAGCTCAATTGCACGTTGTTTTAAGGCTCCGCTAAGACCCAAACGCGCCATCACCGCTCTGGCAGCCTTGATCTCTTGTTCCGAAACATGGCCATCCGCCTTAGCCACATGCCCCATTACTAGAAAAGTAGCATCAAAAAATACTTCTTGCGCATGGGTATGCGTACTTCCCACCTGCCCAAATGAAAACATGCTTGGAACTTTTAGCCCTTGATCAAAAGCATGTCCAATTAAAACACCAAATAAAATGCCTAATGGGCCCGCAAATAAAGCACCAAAAAAACCACCAATTAATTTTCCCCACATAGGCATACTTGTTTCAATTAAGTTTATCAGCATATAGTATACAGCTATGGAGCAAAAAATTATTCCCCCACTTACAATTTAAAGCACCATGCACATACATATACTCGGAATTTGCGGCACATTCATGGGCGGCATTGCATTACTAGCTAGACAACAAGGCCACCAAGTTACTGGCTCAGATGAAAATATCTATCCTCCCATGAGCCACCAACTACATGAACAAGGTATTGAATTATTTGAAGGCTACGATCCTAAAGATTTAGTCTCAATAAAGCCCGATCAAATCATCGTTGGCAATGCCATGAAACGCGGCATGCCAATTATCGAACATTTATTAAATGAAGGCCTATCCTATACATCGGGCCCTTTATGGCTTGCTGAACATATTTTGCAAAATCGCTGGGTTATCGCGGTTTCCGGTACTCATGGTAAAACCACTACTACCAGTTTATTAACTTGGATTCTTGAATTCTGTGGAGCAAATCCCAGTTTTTTAATTGGCGGCATCCCAGAAAATTTTGGTATTTCAGCGCGATTAACCGATTCGCCTTTTTTCGTCATCGAAGCTGATGAATATGACAGCGCTTTTTTTGATAAGCGATCCAAATTCATTCATTATCGACCACGCACATTAATTATCAATAATCTAGAATTTGATCATGCCGATATTTTCGAAAATTTAGCTGATATTAAAAAACAATTTCACCACTTAATTCGTACCATTCCGGGCAACGGACTAATTATTACCCCCAAAGATGAAAGTGTAATTTCCGAGGTTATTGCTAAAGGTTGCTGGACGCCAGTAGTCAATTTTTCCCTCAAACAAGATGCTGAGTGGACAGCAAAAACTATTACGCCGGATGGAAGCCATTTTGAAGTTTATAAAAATCAACAAAAACAGGCTGAAATCAAATGGGATCTCCTTGGGCAGCACAACATACATAACGCGCTTGCCGCCTGCATCGCAGCAGAACAAATAGGCATTTCAGTTAAAGATTCACCAACTGCTTTTGCAACCTTTAAAAATGTAAAACGGCGACTCGAAATACGTGGACAAATTAATGGCATCACAGTTTATGATGACTTTGCCCACCATCCGACCGCAATTGCGACAACCTTAAATGGCTTGCGCAATAAAATTGGCAAGCAACGCATCATTGCAGTAGTAGAATTAGGCTCATATACCATGCGAACAGGTGTACACAATCAACAACTTGGCGGATCATTGCGCGAAGCCGACCAAGTGATTTTGCTAACGCCTCAGGGGAACAATGAAATTAATACTATTACTGAATACTTAGCTGACAATATGAAAATACTTCCTAGCGTTGATAATATTATTTCGCACTTATTAGAAACAGCAAAACAAGATGATCATATTTTAATTATGAGTAACAGTGGCTTTGGCAACATTCATCAAAAATTGCTAACTGCATTACAAACGAATTAACTTGCCTATTTTTTCTCCTCTTGGGCTGCTGGTGGGCGGGCACTTGATCTTTCTCCCGCTCGAAAAGTAATACGGCCCTTACTCAAATCATAGGGGGTTAACTCAACCCGCACTTTATCACCGGTTAAAATGCGAATATAATTCTTACGCATTTTTCCAGAAATGTGCGCCGTTACTTTATGTCCATTTTCAAGTTCTACGATAAAATTAGTGTTCCTTAAGGTTTCAATCACTACTCCTTCCATTTCAATATGATCTTCTTTTGCCATAATAATTCCTCGTAATATTCAATTCATTTCCCACACATAAAACCTAAAGTTGTTTTTGTTGGCTGGATAATATCGTTTTTAGGGCGTAGCGGCCAAGGACGGCATTAGCTCCGAACACAGGATGTGTGTTCCTAAAAATGATATTATCCAGCCAACAAAAACAACTACCTCATCACTCCCACAATGGATAATGTTCCAACGGCACTTCCTGCTGAAAAAATATTTTTGTTGATGCTTCAAACGATGCAGTATGATCTGAAACATAAAATCGTTTAACCCCATTATTAGAACGATTTAACAAATTATGATAATCAAGCAACGCTTTCACCGCAATTGCAGTGACTTGCGCAGCATCAATAATTGAAATTCGATTCTGGTAAAACGATGCAATCAAATCTTTTAGCAACGGATAATGCGTACATCCTAAAATTAAAGCATCAATGCCGGCAAGTTCTGGCATTGATAAATACATTTCAATCACATCTGCTGACAACTTATTATGGCTAAATCCTTCTTCAATCATGGGAACTAGCAAAGGCGTTGCAACCGCACTGAGTTTAATATCTAAATTTAAAGAATCAATTTTTTTCTTATAAATATTTGAGTGAATCGTTTGCCGTGTGCCAATCAAGCCAATGTGACGTTTGGGATAGTGCTCACGAATATGATTAATGGTCGGCTCAATGACATTAATGACTTTAGCACGACTACCAACATATTCACGAACTAATTCATAGGCCGCAGCAGAAGCAGAATGACAAGCCATTAAAATCAGTTTGCAATTCTGCGCAAGCAACATATCACAAATCTTGATTGAATACGCCTGAATAGTAGCAGTTGATTTATCACCGTAAGGCAAGTGTGCGGTATCACCAAAATAAATTATATTTTCATATGGCAATAATTCACTTACCGCGCGCGCAACGGTTAATCCGCCAATACCGCTGTCAAAAATACCAATGGGCTGTTCAGAATATGCAGACATATTTTTTATATCTACTTAGATTAATACTAAAGAAAATTAGCATAGGATACCCCATTAAGACAGTTATGTGTTACCTTTGGCGGCACTGGACCCTCCAATTGAATAAAAGCTGTCGATTCTGCAAAGTTCTTCGGGAAAATGGCAAGACATCTTTTATGTGCTGACATTTTTGATGGATATAAAATGGCTTGAATATCAGCAGCATCTGCAATTTGTCCTAAAATTTGCGAATTAGCTGGAATATCCACTTGCATTGGTAAGTTACGCCAGTAAGGGGTTAACAAACCAGCGTGCAATTCATCAAGTGATCTTACATGCAATAAAGGCGGCACATTTAGTTTATTTGCTCGCCTAATAAAATCAGGCGGCAAATGAATAGTTTTTATCAAATCAAAAAAGTTCTTCAGTGGGCTTGACTGAGTAATATCTAACACCTCATCAATTTTTCCTTGTACTGAAACAACAGTAATAGAATTATTACTAGTAAGCGCTAATTCCTCTGCCGTTAATCCAGAAACTTTTTCTTTCTGGTATAACCCTTTTTTTTCTTTGTAAGCCGTTTCAAAATCCTCTGCTAAATAAAGCGCGGGAAATGTAAGAGATTTAAATCGGCTAATACTCCCAATATTAAATCGCCCACCAGGATCGTTTAACATACTACCTCTAGCCGAAAGAGGATTAAGACTAAATTGATAATCAACTATGCGTTTCCAAGCAGAAAACTCAAATAATTTACAATTATGAGCCAATGCGTTTTTGAGTTTACCAAAAATAAGCGAGCGCTGACGCGCAAAATATTCATAATGATCCCAATAATATTTAGATACGTCCTGAGAGTGCTGTTTCGCTTTTTTAATATATTGAGGATCAAATTGATCAAGAAAAAAAGATTGATTTTTTTGATTCATCTTAAGGAGTATTTCCAGCTAATGCATTTTGTATAAACTTAACCAACTTTTCATAACGCCCAGCTCGAATCATATCTCTGGGAGAAATATCGCCTAATAAAGGATTCTTAAGTCTAAACCATAAAGCAGTTTTTTCTATATCACCTTTAAAATATTCCGCTACTAAACTACAAATCACACCAATTTCTTGCAATCGTTCAGCTAACTCTACCGGCATCCTTTCATCATAACGAATTGAAGATTTGGCTACTCCTGTTGCTCTTGCAAGCTCCTCTTTCTTAAACTTTAAAAAATCAACTACCTTTTTTGAAGATTCATTATCCCCGCGCAAAACTCCTAAATAATCATGGGTGGGAACATTATTAAATACCGTGGGTATATGGCGTTGGGATCTAGCTTGCATATTCTATCTCTTTAATTACTTATTTATAGCCAAAGTATAGCCACAAATTTGCCATATTTCAACCACTCTATCCAAGCTGATCCAAATACTTCTCCGCATCCAATGCTGCCATACAACCAGTTCCGGCTGAGGTTACCGCTTGACGATATATTTGATCGGCTACGTCACCAGCAGCAAATACACCCGCTACGCTAGTAGCCGTCGCGTTACCAGCCACCCCACTTTTAACGACAATATAACCTTCTTTCATTTCCAATTGACCTTTGAAAATTTCGGTATTCGGAGTATGACCAATCGCGATAAACACCCCTTGCAAATCACATTGTTTAGTTGCGCCTGTTTCAATATGTTTAATGCGCATACCCGTAACACCTTTATCATCACCTAACACTTCATCCAATACATGATTCCATTCAACACGAATATTACCCCGATTTACTTTTGCCATTAACTTATCAATCAGAATTTTTTCAGCACGAAACTTATCGCGGCGATGAATAACAACAACTTCTTTAGCAATATTAGAAAGATACAATGCTTCTTCAACTGCTGTATTACCTCCTCCTACTACAGCAACTTTTTGATCACGATAGAAAAAACCATCACAGGTCGCGCAAGCTGAAACACCTTTCCCCATATAATTTTTTTCCGAATCTAACCCAAGATAACGTGCACTTGCACCAGTTGAAATAACCAACGCATCGCAGGTATAGCTTTCCATGTCGCCTTGTAGAAAAAAAGGACGCTTTGATAAATCAACAGCCATGATATGATCAAAAATCACTTCGGCATTAAATCGTTGAATATGATTTAACATTCGCTCCATTAGCACAGGGCCCTGCAGCCCTTCGATATCACCAGGCCAATTATCTACATCTGTTGTGGTCATTAGCTGCCCACCTTGCTGCATGCC
This sequence comes from uncultured Gammaproteobacteria bacterium, assembly GCA_963844535.1. GTDB lineage: Bacteria > Pseudomonadota > Gammaproteobacteria > CAWJOP01 > CAWJOP01 > CAWJOP01. The sequence goes on from CAWJOP010000008.1 coordinate 86,711, forward strand.
GGTTAATAATGTGGGATTTAAATTTGCGCGCGCAGCATATAAAGCCGCTGTATAACCAGCAGGGCCACTGCCTAAAATAATAAGCCGATGATGTTTCGTATTTGACATAAATGAACCCTTTATAATAAAGATTTATAAGCTTTCTTAATAAATTTGCGCTACTTGCCCGGATTGATGAATAAATTCCTTCATTACATCCATAACTTCTTGATCGTCTCGAGTTTTGAAAAAGCCCAACTTAGCTCTATGACGTCTTTCTCCATCAAATTCCCCATGAAATCCATTATGCGAACTTATTTTTTTTAGCGTTTGCATTTTCTCATCTCTCTTATTCCAAGGCTTAACAGCACTATACAATGAACACCAATGTGGTAGAACTTCATCTTGGTCTCGTTTTGGCTCCTGAACAGCATACTCCCTTTCAGAATCCCATTTTAGGTGAAGTTCCTCTGATAATTGTTTTGCTTGGTTGAGAAATTCTCCTGCTATTTTTTTACCTTTCACCACAAAACAAAGCTTATTTTTTTCAGGCAAAACTTCATACGCGTCAGCAGCAGCCATTTCCCATTTTGTTAATAACAAGCCTAATTTTATCAGTGGTTTTGTTAGCCACACCAGCACTAAAATCAAGTAATCAGAAAACTGAGGTTGCGAATAAACTTCCGGACGTCCTTGAAAAGCTTCAGATTGTATCACTCCGACTGTACCATTAGTTAAGCTGGAAAAAGAACGATCATTGATCACCTTGATCTCAATACCATGTCGGTAAAAATATTTAGCAACCAACGTAGCAACAGCTCCTCCTACTGAATGCCCACACAAGGTAATATCCTTTGGTAGCACATCTCCATCAAGCAATCGCTGTACTTGCGCAATACCATCTGTCACCACGTCATCTTCTGAGCTAGCACTTCCAGTACTTAACCCTATACCGCGGTAACTAAACCCAATCATGGTACAATTTAGCTCTTTTGCCATATTAATAACTTGGCTTATATTATGCGGTATGCCACTCATTGCCCTTTGATCACGCCCATGAAAATTTATCATGTATTTTTTATTGGCGTTCGACGACTTGTTTACCACGGGTGAAACTTCCACAGTTTCAAGCTGGCAACCATCATGGGTAAAAATTTCTGGCAAACTAATTGAATAATCTTTACTACGCGGACATTCACTAGGGCTAATAGTATTCCCACTCAATACATTTAACTGATAAAGATAATCTAAACTATCTAATGTTTTTCCACTTTCAATACAATTTAAAACTTCTGTGAATACCTTATAGTTGAAACGCTCATCCTTCTCCTTCGTATATGTCTCAACGTCTTCTACCTCATCTTGTAAATTTCTTTTTTTTGTTTTTATCGCGATAACTCGCTGGTCTTCATCTCGCACAAAATATACACCGAGTTCACCACGCTTGGGTTCTTGATTCTCATCATGATAAAAAACATAATCACATGCATCACTATAAATGAACCGATTTTTGAGCCCATCTGGCAATTTTTGATAAATTAACCTGCCAATGATGGAACCATAGCCCCAAAGATAAGCTTGAAAAGAAATAATTTTATCTTGATGAGTTAATAATAATTGGCGAATTTCGTTGGTTAATTCATCAAGCTTTTCTTCAGTAAGAAATTGCCTTTGACTCAAAGGCCCTAATTTTGCCTTGGATGTCGCATTATCATTATCAGATTTTTTAACTAACTCAAATCTCAAAGTTTCTTCGGAACTCTCAGTATTGTCTTGACCGAAAACATACAGATTATCCCCTGGAATTTTATCAGTGCCTAAAACAGCCCAGCCAACCAACCTTCCAAAAACCAAGTTAAACACAACTCTGAGTAAATCCCATAATAAAATAGGAGGAAATACTACGCGCAAAAGAATGATTTCAAGCCAGGTGGCCCAAGGCTTAGTTGGTTTTGGTGCAAAATAAGGCATATACTACTTTCACTCTCCTTCGATTCGCCCATATTATAACAAAAAGCAGCTATCTTTAGTCAGTTTACAGGCTACGATTTTTTACACTTCATTCCTGCTGTATACCTCTCGGAAACAGGTTTGCGTATTTTTTTCGCTCAGGTTGCGAGAGATTTGATTTTTTTTGAAAGGAAAAATTCGATGGAATACTCCCTGTATTTCGAGAGTTTTTCCTTTCAAAAAAATTTTAAAGCTCGACGCAAGATGAGATGAAAAAAATACGCAAACCTGTTTCCGAGAGGTATATAATAGCTAACCATTTACTAGTAGAGCCAGTACCAAATGAAACAAATTAGTACAAAAACACCACCCCAGCAACAACATCCCATTTTGCAGCGCTTACAAGAAGTGCTGGTGATTTTTGGATTTTTTATTGCTGCGTATCTAGCTATGGCTCTCCTCACTTACCATCGAAACGACCCAGGTTGGTCAACAACGGGCAATACTACACATATTGCTAATGCAGGGGGTCGATTAGGCGCACTGATCGCTGATATTTTACTGTATGGTTTGGGTTATTTTGGTTTTTTATTTCCAATTGCACTCGCTTATTTCTCCAAGCTTTTTCACCTCAAAAAGAAAAACGCCACCCAGCAAGATTACCGTATTGTAATATTAAGAATGTTTGGCTTTATGCTACTCATTTTCTCTGGCACAGGGTTAGCCAGTATTCTACTAGTACCATGGCCAGGAATGCCGTTTACTAGTGGCGGTATTGTCGGAGAAATACTCGACCTAAAATTAGAAACTTGGCTTAATCTATTAGGAACCACTTTAGTATTGTGGCCCTTGTTACTGGTTGGTATTTCGCTGTTCACCGGTATTTCCTGGGTAAATATTATGGATCAAACCGGACACTTATTACTTAAAATCACCCACTATTTTGCGACAAAAAGCGCGGCGCTCTATCAGAAGATGCGCACTTCAACAGAAGTAAAGCAACCAACAAAAAAATCTTCCCCACCCATCACTGCACTGACAGCAAAATCGTTGCCACGAGTGGCGCCAAAACCAAAAACGGTAACTCCCATTTACAAAGAAGAACCAAAGTTATTGCCCGATCTTTTAGATAACCTCGAACAAAAACCTCCGGTTAAACAACCGATATCTAAAGAATCGTTAGCTTCAGCTTCAATTAGAGTGATGAAACAGCCAGAAATATCTACTGGTATGTTGCCTTCACTGGATTTGCTAGATAGTGCTCCACCGCCATCAGATAAACGTTACTCAAATGCCACATTGGAAACAATGTCACGCGAGGTCGAATTAAGACTTTTAGATTTTGGCATACAAGCCAAAGTAGTAGCCGTTTATCCGGGACCTGTCATCACGCGTTTTGAACTTTCGCTCGCACCCGGCATTAAAGTCAGCAAAATTAGTAATCTAGCAAAGGATTTAGCACGTTCTTTATCAGTAGTCAGCGTGCGTATTGTAGAAGTAATTCCTGGCAAATCTGTGATAGGTCTTGAAGTCCCCAATGAACAACGCGAAGTGGTTTATTTAAGTGAAATTCTTGCTTCAAGTGTTTATGAACAGAGCCATTCACCACTAAGTCTTGCCCTAGGAAAAGATATCAGTGGACATACCGTTGTCGTTGATCTAGCTAAAATGCCACATTTACTGGTTGCGGGCACCACTGGTTCAGGAAAATCAGTTGGCTTAAATGTTATGTTGCTTAGCTTGCTTTACAAAGCAGCTCCGGAAAAAGTTCGCATGATCATGATCGATCCTAAAATGCTTGAACTTTCTATCTATGATGGAATTCCACATTTATTAACTCCTGTTGTTACGGACATGAAAGAAGCTGCGAATGCCTTGCGTTGGTGTGTTGCAGAAATGGAGCGTCGTTACCGACTCATGGCCGCATTGGGTGTTAGAAATCTTGCTGGATACAATCAAAAAATTGAAGCTGGTTTGCAAAAAGGCACGCCGATTTTAAATCCTCTGCCCATTGCGCCGGAGCAAACGCCGGAACCTTTAGATGCTCTTCCTTTCGTTGTGGTAGTTATTGATGAATTTGCCGATATGATGATGGTCGTTGGTAAAAAAGTTGAAGAGCTGATTGCTCGTATTGCGCAAAAAGCACGTGCCGCTGGCATACACATGATCTTAGCCACCCAAAGACCATCAGTAGATGTTATTACTGGATTAATTAAAGCAAATGTTCCAACACGAATTGCTTTTCAAGTTTCTTCACGAATTGATTCACGTACCATTCTTGACCAACAAGGTGCCGAACAATTACTTGGCTATGGAGATATGCTCTATTTGGCTGCAGGAACCGGTATTCCTGTCCGTGTTCATGGTGCTTACGCTGCCGATCATGAAGTGCACGCCGTTGCCAATTATTTAAAACAACAAGCTAAACCCGATTATTTACCAGAAATTCTTGGCAGTGAAGAACCTCTGCAGGAAAATTCAATCGCAGAGCCGTCTGGTGCAGAACAAGATCCTCTATACGATCAAGCAGTGCAAATTGTTTTACAAACACGCCGTGCATCAGTTTCAAATATTCAAAGGCGCCTGAAAATTGGCTACAATCGTGCGGCAAGAATTATTGAAGATATGGAAAGCGCGAAAATTGTTAGCCCAATGAGTAATAATGGAAATCGAGAAGTATTAGTACCGGCTTCAGAAGAAGTAGTATGATGACCTCCTCCTACCAGCAAGCTACTTTCCTTAAAAGCGCCGCTTATTTAAAAGACTTGCCACCAGATATTGGTAAAGAAATTGCTTTTATTGGCCGTTCCAATTCTGGAAAATCGACTGCTTTAAATGTGATTACTGGTATTAAAAAACTTGCTAAAACGAGTAAAACACCTGGACGAACACAACTGATCAATTTTTTTACCTTAAATGATCAACATCGTCTTGTTGATTTACCAGGCTATGGTTACGCCAAAGTCCCTGAAGCGATTAAACAACGTTGGCAAAAAACTTTGGCAGAATATCTGTGGGCTAGAAAATCCCTCAAAGGATTAATTTTAATTATGGATATCAGGCATCCATTTAAACCCCAAGATCAAGAAATGCTTTATTTTGCAGCACAAAAACACCTTAATGTGCATATCTTATTGACTAAAGCAGATAAATTATCACGCAAGCAAATACAAGAAACCCTGCAAAAAACTACTCTACTACTTGGCCAATATAGTAATACGGTAAGTATTCAAGTCTTTTCAGCGACAAAAAAAACCGGAATACTAGTCGCACAACAAAAATTACAAAGTTGGTTTGAAGATTAAGTTCAAAATCTAGCTAGGCTACGTCCTTCCCGTGAGGCCGTCATTGCGAGCGCAGGATGCGCGTGGCAATCCAGTAAGAGTGCTTAAATTTCTTGCTGGATTGCCGCGGCTTGCAAACAGCGCAAGCCTCGCAATGACGGCCTCACGGGGAAGGCTAAGACTTTTACCAAATTCAAAAAAATACCCCATGCTGTAACTCTTTTGGAAGAATAAGGCAACATGGGGTCAAACCACTCGGCTTGGGGAAACCGAGCGAACTCTCAATTTTTTATGCTTTCTTCATCAACTCTTGTACCTCAAACTAATGTTGCAGTTTCGCAACTGGTTCGTTTTTTTCAAGCCCTAATGCTTCTTTCAAATTCCCAAAATCCTTGTTCGTGCTTGATGTAACAAAGACGTTTTGAGTATCAATGCCCGTACCATTTACCAATCTTTTCATATCAGCTTGGCTTATAGAATCTTTTTCAACTAAATCACTTTTAGTTACTACCACTTGAATGGATTCTGGCTCTACACCGTTTTTTTGCGCCCACTCTGCGTACTCTTTTAACTGTATATTCGCTTTACCTATACCATTCATGCTCTTTAACACCTCTGCGTCTATGGTGATCAAAACAGCATCTGCGTCTCTGAGCTGTGCCCCAAGCAGAGCTTGCTTCCCGCTAGGTAATTCCATAACCGCTGTGGTAGAAGACGGTACTTGCCCCCGTTCCATATTTCCTCGCATACCTAGTTTGTAATTTTCACCGGTTAACGCTGAAAAAACATTAGTTTTCCCCGAACCTTCAGGCCCGATAATGCAAATTTTCTGTGGTGGAGCAGCCTGCGCTTCAACTTCAGCTGACTTAACTGGCATTTCCGGTTCAGACTCGGTAAAAAAACTGGTGTTACTTAACTTAACTGATTTAACAGTATCAGCAAAAGTTCTCCTGGCTTTTTTAACTGGATCAAAGTGCTCGATTAAACCCTCTCCCACCTTAGAACTTACAGCTATACCAAACTCTATGGCAATCGGCCCCATAATAAGCGCGGAACAAAATCCCATCACAGCTCCTGCAAATCCAAATAATACTCTAACGATCTCTTCTCCCAGCGAAAGCTGCATAGTCTTTTGTAGATAGCCGTTAACTTTTGCATTGACTGCTTCTTGTAAACCTTTAAGTGCTTCTTCTGTCATTTCTACAGATTTTCCTTCTAAATCCTTACCCTGAGATACAGGTATTATCACTTCATCGATGAGTTTTTGTGTTTCATCAACTACCGCTGCAAGATCTGAATAACTTGGATTTTCCAGTTCTTCTCTTTTGTCTATTCCTTCACGGAGGACAGCAACCAACCCTTTAAGTTTTTCTTTTAAATTGGATAACCCTTCTTCCGCCTCAAGGTTTTCTTCTACATTGGTTACCTCTAAAGAAAGCTCTTGCCCACTTTTTACACCCTCTAAATAACCTTCCAGCTGACTTAATTGCGCCTCAAGTAGCTGTCGTTCGCTCCTTTCTTCCGCCATACCTACCTCCTCTCACGACCTCCAAATAAGCCGTTAAATATTCACCGCTCCTAAAAGAAGTATAGTATGATTTTCCCAATAGAAAATGAGGTATTACACCCATGCGCAACTTTTCGCGTAACTTTATTATTAAAAATAAAGCCGCTATTTACCCCAACCAATTTGATATTCTGGCGCTTGCGATTATTTTTATCCTTCTTGCGTTACTCGCTATTGCCGCAAAGGGATTATCTGCGCCCTATCACTTAGGCGCTGTACTCACGATTTCATTAAATCCACAAAATCTTCCCGATTATGCGTTAAAAACCGTATTGCGTATGCTTATCGCCTTGATTTTTTCACTGCTATTTACCTTTACTTTAGGAACATTCGCAGCAAAAAATCGCCATGCAGAACGGCTCATCATCCCTTTTATCGATATCATGCAGTCAGTGCCCGTATTAGGACTTTTATCAATTACAGTAGTTGGTTTTATTGAACTGTTTCCAGGGAATTTATTGGGGCCTGAATGTGCCGCTATTTTTGCTATTTTTACCGCACAAGTTTGGAATATTGCGTTAAGTTTTTACCAAAGCTTAAAAACCTTACCGCAAGATCTCAAAGAAACCGCAAAAATATTTCAACTATCTGCTTGGCAACAATTTTGGAGCATTGAGGTTCCGTTTGCCATGCCTGGCCTGTTATGGAACGTGATGTTATCGATGTCAGCTAGTTGGTTTTTCGTGGTCGCCTGCGAAGCTATTTCCGTAGCCAATCAACAAATTAATTTACCGGGTATTGGCTCTTATCTTGCTTTAGCTATTAAACAAGCAAATATTCAAGCGGTAATTTATGCAATTGTTGCAATGTTTTTAGTAATCATTTTATATAATCAGCTGATTTTTAGACCACTTAATTACTGGACAGAAAAATTTAAGCTAGAAAATACTACTACTCCTGGCAAAGCAAAACGCCCTTGGGTAATTAAACTGCTTCATCGCACTCGTGTTTTAAAATATCCCAATCATGTTTTTGAACAACTCCGTGATAAGTTTGTCAATGGCAAAATTTTTCGTACCCATACTGCAGCATCAGAACATCATTTAAACAAAAAATTAATTCAATATCTTACTTGGCTCTGGTACGTTGCGCTCACATGTACCATTATTGTTGGATTAACTACTTTCAGTCGTTTCATTAGCACATATATTAATTCAACAGAAATTTTAGCAGTGCTTTTGCTTGGACTATTCACTGCGATTCGAGTTTTGAGTTTAATTTTGCTCTGTTCACTGATTTGGGTACCGATAGGTGTTTGGATTGGCTTAAGACCCAAATTAGTTCAGACAATGCAGCCTATTATTCAATTCCTAGCAGCATTTCCTGCTTATGTGCTATTTCCAGTCGTCGTTATGGTCATGGTAAAATATCAGCTGAATGTTGAAATTTGGACTGCACCACTGATGATATTGGGCACGCAGTGGTACATTTTATTTAATGTCATTGCCGGTGCAGCAACGCTTCCTAAAGATTTTTATCAAGTCGCAGATAATTTTGGACTTAAAGGATGGCGTTGGTGGCATCGTTTAGTGTTACCAGGCATTTTCCCTTATTACATCACTGGTGCAATTACTGCGGCTGGCGGAGCTTGGAATGCAAGCATTGTGGCCGAATATGTAACGTGGGGAACTACCACACTTAAAGCCACCGGTCTTGGCGCTTATATTACGTGAATATCACTAACTCGGGCGATTTTCCCCGGGTTGCACTAGGCATTGGCATGATGTGTATCTACGTGTTAATTTTCAACCGATTAATTTGGCGACCATTGTACATTTTTGCGCAAACTCGTTTTGAGATACAACAGTAGAAAGTTATGAACCAACCCATTATCGAAGTCATTAACGTTTGCAAATCATTTAAAAAAGCTGATCACCAAGATTTGCTAGTGTTGGATAATGTCAATTTTTCATTACATGAAAGTGAAATCGTTGCCATTTTAGGCAAATCGGGTTCTGGCAAATCAACTTTATTGCGTATTATTGCAGGTTTGATTCAACCCTCTGCCGGAAAAGTGTTTTATCGCGGGCAAGAGGTTAAAAGATCCAGTGCAAGGCATTGCGATGGTATTTCAAAATTTTGCGTTGTTACCTTGGCTAACTGTATTACAAAATGTGGAATTAGGCTTAGAAGCCTTGGGCATCCCCAGAGATGAACGACGCAATCGCGCACTTAAAAGCGATTGATACGATTGGTTTAGATGGTTTTGAATCAGCCTATCCTAAAGAATTATCTGGCGGTATGCGCCAACGTGTTGGATTTGCGCGTGCGTTGGTAGTAAATCCTGATATTTTATTAATGGATGAACCTTTTTCTGCGTTAGATGTATTCACCGCTGATAATTTAAGAAGCGACTTAATTGGATTTATGGCAAGAAAAAAAAACTAATACCAATGGCATTTTATTTGTCACCCATAATATTGAAGAAGCAGCCTTACTTGCCGATCGCATTATTATTTTTAATAGTAATCCTGGCAGTTTACGCGCCGAACTTGCCAGTTAATTTTCGAACATCCACGTAATGAACAAAATCCCGCTTTTCGCAAATTAGTGGATCAAATTTACACCCTAATGACTACACAATCACAAGAAGAACGCATATTAGGATATGGCATCCGCACAAGAAAATTGGTCTTGGCTATCGTTTGCCTGATGCCGATATTTCTGAGATAATGGGATTAATAGAAACGTTAATGCACCAGAACATAAAGGGCGGATGGATTTACCAGAATTAGCTGACATTTTACATTTAAATATTGATGATTTATTTCCTTTGGTTGAAGTATTAGAAATTTTACGCTTCGCTTTTGTGTCAAAAGGAGATATTGAATTAAGTGAAGCCGGTAAAGCATTTGCTGATGCAGACATCTTAGAGCGTAAAAATATCTTCGCCAATCACTTATTACGTTATGTACCTTTAGCCAAACACATTCGGCAAACTTTAGAAGTTGCCGATCATCAACACCAACATAAAAAACGGTTCTTAAATGAACTTGAAAATTATTTAAGTGAAGATGAGGCTGACCGCGTATTATGGCTAGTCATTGAATGGGGCCGTTATGCTGAGCTATTTGCCTACAATGATAATACTGGTATGCTGAGTTTAGAGAATCCGGATTAACATCATATGAATTACTTCTTCTTATATTTCATCACAGCATTTATCTGGGGCTCAACCTGGTTAGCCATTCATTTTCAACTTGGAAATGTTTCGCCACTTTGGTCGCTAGCTTATCGGTTTACCATGGCGGCTGTTTTACTGTGGATTTATTGTTTTTTCACCAAACGCTCACTCAAATTTAACCGAAAACAACACGGTGCAATTGCGTTACAAGGGCTATTAATGTTTTCCCTTAACTATATCTTGTATTATTTTTCGGCGATTTATCTGAACAGCGGAGTTCTTGCCGTCGTGTTCGCTACTATTATCATCATGAATATTTTTAATAGTCGTTTATTTTTCAAAACGCCTATCGACTTACCCTTATTTCTCGCTGCTATTATTGGCCTGCTCGGGCTCACACAAATTTTTTGGTCTGAGTTTTCTAAACTATACGCTGTAGGTGGCGACTTAAAAAATTTCGGATTAGGGCTCGTGCTCGCCATAGTCGCAACCTATATTGCCTCTCTTGGCAACATGGCTAGCGCTTATACGTTGAAAGTACATAATCTTCCGGTTATCGAAAGCAACACCATAGGAATGGCCTATGGAGCCCTTTGTCTCACTATCTTTGCTGTCCTATCAGGCATTCATCCCACTTTTGATATTTCCTTAACTTATGTCAGCTCTTTAATTTATTTAGGATTATTTGGCAGTGTGATTGCTTTCGGTACTTATTTTGTCCTACTAAACCAAATCGGCCCTGAACGCGTCGCCTACGTGTTTGTATTAACGCCTATCATCGCGTTAATACTTTCTACATTCTTTGAAAATTTTCATTGGAGTATTGGAACTTTTGTCGGACTATTTTTTGTTTTGTTAGGAAATGTTTTAGTATTGAATAAAAAATATTTTGCTCAAAAGAACACTCCTCTTGCTAAACCGGCATAAAAACTTATGGAGCAGGGTGATTAGCAACTGTTACATTCGACAGCCATAATTTTTTTATACTACCACTAATAGAAAATTTATCTAATTCAGTTTCTGCAGCAATTTTTAATTGCGAAAGCTGATCTTGTGCATTACACACCACCATTTGATGAGCAATAGTTCCTAGCTTTTCAAGGGATTGAAGCCGTTGTGGATTTTTCGATATTTTATAGCAAAGGCTGCGCTCTTGATCGCCTATACAACCAAGAATATCCGCAGCAAGTCGCAAATTTTCCCGTTGCTCAATCCTATCTTGCGAAATAGGCGTTATGCTTCCCTGTGCAAAAACCGATTCTAACGCTTTCTCTAGCGTTCGATGTCGATAGGAAGTAAAGAAGCTGAAAAAACCAGGGCTTGATTGCTTATCGCTATCTGGGAATGCATAGTATTCCAATTGCAAAATGCTAACCATTTCCTCGTAGGTATAATCCGAACTCAACCTAGCTAACCGGCTTGCCGATAAAATCCGACTGTGTTCTCGGTTAATATTTTCAACCGAAGATGCATCAAACACCTTGTGGTACACGCCCTCTTTAAAACTTTGCGCCAGCAAATATTTTAAATAGACTTGATGTTCCACTTTATCTACGATTACAGCACTTTTTGTCGTTGTTCCAAGTGGACACTGATGTAACTTAATATTATTTTCCGCATCAAGACTCAGACGCAAAAACTCTATGGGTTTATTGGTTTTTTGCCTCACTTCAGAATAAGAAGTCACTTTTTTGTTGCGCAAAATATCGATCAGAATTTGTGCGACACAGGTTTCCTCTTGATTTGATAACGTACTCAATAAGGTTGCTAAAGCTGAATATTCTCTGTCCGATTCACCCCTACTTAGTTGCTTGTTAAGCTCTCGTAAAAATGAGTTAAATTCCTTACTTAAAGTAGCAGGAGAGGCTAAAAACATTTGCAACCACATTAGCTCTTCATTAGCCAAAATACGATCAGCACCGATAATCTGTTTAAAAGATAGCCCACTAGGCTGATCGTTTAATTCGCACAACTTAGCGTAAACAGATTTGACAATACCCTCCTGTTGATTGCCTTCCAGTAGCCTAATAATGTACTTGTATCTTAAGGAAGATTCGCTAAATCCTAGAAAATTTAATTCAGCTTGATCGTTATCCTTATTTTGATCCTTCTCCTTATACAAAAAGATTTTTTGTGCAAACTCAAACAATATTTTATTGTCAGGATGATAAATAAAATAACCATGATACAAAGCCAATAGCTGTTCTGCGGCATCAATGCTGAGATAAAATTCCGCTTGGGCACATTTTAATTGATGTAGAAGTTCATCTATTAAACTATAGTTTTGCGCTTTAAGTGCATTGGCAATTTCTAGTATTTTTTCGAATAAAGCCAATATATCTGCGACTATTTTTTCTTGTTGTGATTCTGCCAAATCAGCTTCTGCGAGTTTTTCCCTGAGCCGCTCAATTTCCAGGAGTTTTTTTTCGCAGTCGCTTCGCTTTAAGGCAAAATCCTTATTTCGTTGCAGCGATGAAAGAAATGACTCGCGTGTTTTCCTCGTAACGCTAGCAAAAGGAAAGATTTGTAGCGCACCACTGTCTTTAAGGTTATCGAGCTCTAGATGCGTAATAAACTGGTTCTTTTTTAGCGCTTGGTCTATTTCCTTTATTCCCTCATTCATGAAGTTACTTTCACTAAGGAAAAGGCGCTGCATAGCCTGATTGTGTTCTATTCCCCAGTGCAAACAATAAGCGTCCGCTGGACTAAATGTGCTGTGGAATAGCTGTAAGACACGAATAGAGGTGTTATTCCCTAATGCCTCAGCCAAAGCTCTTGCTTCTTCTGCATTTTCTAGATCCTGCTCGCTGAAGAAAGGGCCAGAAATTGGTAGATCACCCCATCTGATTGCAACTGCCCCATGGCTGAAGTCATAGCCGCAAAGTGTGAGCTCAACTAAGTGGGTATTTTTTTCTAATCCTTTTAGAAGTTTTATTAAAGTGCTTTTTTGCGGATCAACTAAGGTGATTTGATGAGCAGAAGAAGCGTTAGCATAGCCCAAGGTATCTTCTGAAAAATGAACAGCAACCGAGCGTATGTCAGGCGAATCGTTCGCAATGGCCTCAACCACGGCATCGACTAAAGTAGCGTCATCTTTTTTATAGTCAGCAGGAGGACTTTTAAACTTTACTTTATTATCTTTATCTACTGTCTGTGCTAAACGTTCTAACATCTTAATCCACAAAACTTAGGTTTTGCAGTATTATATCATGGATACTCTGCAATAAGCCGTCATTGAAATTAAAACTAAGCATCCCCTCTCCCAGCCCCAAAGCGGACAAAATCTCCTCATTTTATCCTGGGAGAGGGCCAGGGTGAGGGAAAGTGAATCAACTTCGCTATCTGTTTTGTTGCCGTTTTTTGCAGTTTTTTAACAGAATTTATGCTTACATCGCCCTGTGGTTTTCCCTCACCCTGACCCTCTCCCAGAACCAGATCACAGCTCTTTTCAACATTCGGGCTGGGAGAGGGAACGCTTAGTTTTAACTTTTACATTGCCTTTTCAAAAAAGGCTTGCACACATTTCTGACGCGATTACCGTGTGGCATGACAGTACGATATCACCCCGCGTTATCTGCCAAATTCCCCTCGCTTTCCAACCACGCTTTTCGATCCTGTGCGCGCTTTTTAGCTAACAACATATCCAACCACTGACAAGTGTCTTGCTCATCAACAATAGTTAATTGCACCAAACGCCTCGTATCTCGATTCATCGTCGTCTCACGCAATTGCATTGGGTTCATCTCGCCTAATCCTTTAAACCGCTGCACATTAATTTTGCCGCGCTTATGCTCAGCCGAAATTCGATCCAAAACGCCCTGTTTTTCCGCATCATCTAAGGCATAAAATATTTCTTTACCAATATCAATTCGATAAAGCGGCGGCATCGCTACAAAGATATGCCCTGCTTTCACTAACGGCATAAAATGGCGAGTAAATAACGCGCATAATAAAGTTGCAATATGTAATCCATCCGAATCTGCATCAGCGAGAATACAAACTTTTCCATAACGAAGCCCAGTTAAATCAGCCACCCCTGGATCAACACCTATAGCAACAGCAATATCATGCACTTCCTGTGATCCCAACACTTGATTTGCATCCACTTCCCAAGTATTAAGAATTTTGCCACGCAACGGCATAACAGCTTGAAATTCCCGATCGCGTGCTTGTTTGGCAGAACCACCAGCAGAATCTCCTTCAACCAAAAATAACTCAGTTAAACGATTATCTTGTGAAATACAATCTGCTAATTTTCCTGGCAACGCAGGGCCTTGAGTTACTTTTTTTCGTTCAACTTTTTTGCTCGCCCGCAATCTTTTTTCTGCATTAGCAATCACTAATGCAGCAATCATCTCGCCCAAATCAACATGCTGATTAAGCCAGATACTAAAAGCATCTTTAACTACACCCGAAATAAATGCAGCGCATTCGCGCGACGATAGCCGCTCTTTAGTTTGTCCAGCAAATTGTGGTTCTTTCATTTTTGCCGATAAAACATAGCAACATTGTTCCCATACATCTTCCGGCGTTAACTTAACTTGCCGCGGCAACAAATTTCTAAAATCACAAAACTCTCTTAACGCTTCTAAAAGTCCAGTGCGAAACCCATTAACATGGGTTCCACCTTGCACTGTAGGAATCAAATTAACATAGCTCTCACCAACAAATTCAGCATCTTCTTTCAACCACACTACCGCCCAATCCACGGCTTCAGTCTCACCACTAAAGCTACCAATAAATGGTTGTTCGGGAATAAATTCATTGTTTTTAAGGGTATCAACCAAATACGCTGGCAAACCATCTTGATAAAACCATTCTTCTTTTTCCTGAGAATGTTCATCCAAGAAACTCACACGTAACCCAGAACATAACACCGCTTTTGCTCTTAAAATCTGTTTGAGTTTAGGAATCGAAAATTTGCTGACTTCAAAATATTTTTCATCTGGCCAAAAGCGTAATTCCGTTCCATGCATCGCATTGCTTGCCGTGCCGATTACTTTAAGTTCGCTAGCTTTTTCTCCATGCTTGAAGGTCATGGCATAAATCTGTTTATCTCGATACACCTTAACTTCAAGACACTTTGATAAAGCATTCACCACCGAAACACCTACACCATGCAAACCGCCAGAATACTGGTAATGCCGATTGCTAAATTTAGCCCCCGCATGCAGTCGCGTTAGAATCAGTTCGATACCAGAAATTTTTTCTTCTGGATGAATATCTACTGGCATCCCTCTACCATCGTCTATCACAGACAAAGAGCCATCTGCATGCAAAATTACGCTAATGTTTTTAGCGTATCCCGCTAATGCTTCATCAACACTGTTATCAATAACCTCTTGTGCCAGATGATTTGGCCTTGATGTATCTGTGTACATCCCGGGCCTTTTCCGTACCGGGTCTAAACCACTCAAAACTTCGATGGATTCTGCAGTGTATGCTTTGGGTTTAACCATTTAAAAACCTCGTTTTTTCGTTATTTTTTTGCATTATTTTATTTATTTATCCCAAAGGCAACCTTATCAAATTGTATGGACATAGTTAAAACTTGAGCACCGATAATAGCGACAACGTCCCTTCTCCCACCCCGATAAGTCATTAAAAATCACTGTACTTTATTGTGGGAGAAGGACAGGATGAGGGCAAGTCCGGAAATCAAATTTTCATCCTACTCTAATTTTTAATAGAAGTAGTAGAAGGTAAAATAACTTCTATCAAACCTATTCATTTCCCCTCATCCTGTCCTTCTCCCAGAAAAAGATTCGTGATTTATGGCGTATGGGGCTGGGAGAAGGAACGTTTTAATGTTTATCGATGCAACCACAATTTATCCATCGATACCTCGCGGAGCAAGTAATTACGAATCAGATTTTTTAGTCGGAGTAGTCTGAACCGATGATTGTACTACTGGTTTTTCTTTTCCTTCAGGATCAGGTTGATATACAGAACCGAAAGAACTCCCTGATGTACTTTGTGGTACTTGTGACGCCACTGGTACTGGCCCTAAATCAGGACCATCAATTATGTTTTGAATTCGATCCGCCAATTCATCAAGTTCTTTAGAAAAATCTGTCCTGTAAAAGTTACTAAGAAACGAATCCTTAGTACCATGTTCTATAATACTTGAAAAAATAATCCAAGCAGCAGCTGCCCCGGGAATAACAAGAAAAACTAGAAAAGCAGGATTAACTAAAATAGCTGCTGCCATTATACCGGCAATCAGGCCTAAAATAAGGGCGGTAACTAGTCCTACCTTAATACTTCCCCACCCTATCTCTTTGTGACCAGGCACTTGATTAGATAATTGACGAACACTTTCAGCAGCACCTTTACACCCAGTGGTTTCTTCTGAAAGATTTAATTTTTTTGTTTGAATTGCTAAGGTTAATAGTTTGGTAAATTCATTTACTGCCTGAATACCATAGAATAGTTGCCAAAATTGATATTCCACATTGCTTTCTTTAGCAATATCGGTAGCAAAAGTATCACTAAGTGGCTTATATTTCCCCACCAACTGAGTATTAACAAAGTTATATAATTCAGCTGCTATTTGATCGCTTTTTCTCGCCTGGATGCTACTTTTTTGACAAAGGTCTTCATATTCTTTTTTTATCCTATTAAACTCTTGCCAAACTTCATTATATTTTTCTGGTAAAGGTTTGCGCTTTTCTTCCATATAAATTCACCATTTAACTAGTAATACAGACTTATAATGTAATATATAGCATAATAATTCGTTTTATGTGGGTCGAAACAAGCTACCATGCAAAAAACCATTCTCATCATCGAAGATGAAGCACCAATTCGTAATATGGTGTGTTTAGCGTTACAAGAAGCTGGCTTTAACATCTTGGCCGCAGAAAACGCCAAAAAAGCTTTTGACTGCATATTAAAATATCAGCCTCACTTAGTATTATTAGACTGGATGCTACCCGGCACTAGCGGCATAGATATTGCTCGTCTGTTAAAAGCTAATGACACCACCGCGAAAATTCCGATTATTATGCTCACTGCACGTGCAACGGAACATAATAAAATTGAAGGGTTTTCCGCTGGCATAGATGACTATATTGTCAAACCTTTTTCGCCACGCGAATTGATTGCCCGCATTAATGCAGTATTAAGGCGGACCGAAAAAGAAGCTCTAGCACAACTCATTTCAATTGACGAGCTAACCATCGATCCCAATACTGAAACCGTTACCATCAATCAACAACGTATTCAATTAAATCCAACAGAATATCGACTATTATTATTTTTTAGTGCCGCTCCAGAAAAAGTCTATAGTCGTTCACAACTCTTAACTAAAGTATGGCCGCATGCGAGTGATCTTGATGAGCGTACAGTGGATGCCGCAATAAAACGTTTAAGAAATGCTCTGGGGACAAAATTTGGCAAGCTCATTAGAACTGTTCGCGGCAGTGGCTATTGTTTCTCAAAGGTAAATTTATATGAGTAAACGTGCTTTTAACGACAAACAATTTGAAAAAATGCGCCAGGATTTTGTTGCTAATGTATCGCATGAGTTGCGCACACCGCTGACTGTATTTCGTGGCTACCTTGAAATATTGTTAGAAAAAGTAGGCAATAAAAAAAGCTTGGCAGAATGGAAACCCATTCTCATGCAAATGTTTTCACAATCAATGCGGATGGAACGCATCATTGAAGATTTATTACTACTCTCTCGTTTAGAAATCGATACACCTGACGCTTCACATTTAGAAGCTATTGATATGCCGCAATTATTACAACACATTTATCAAGATACTCTCGCGTTAAGTAGCGATAAAAAACAGCACATCAATCTTAAAATTACTGGTCCACGCATTTTTTATGGCAGAAAGTCAGAATTACACAGCGCTTTTTCTAATCTAACATTTAACGCAGTTCACTACACACCCGTAAATGGCAAGATCTGGATTAGCTGGTACCAAGACAAAAAAGGGGTGCATTTCAAGGTAAAAGATACTGGCATTGGTATTGAAGCCAAACATATTCCACGACTCACTGAACGATTTTACCGTGTTGACGCCGGCAGAACCCGAGAAACAGGTGGTACTGGCCTTGGGCTTGCAATCGTCAAACATGTATTGTTACGTCATCATGGTCGCTTAGCAATTAGCAGCACTGTTAACAAAGGCAGTGTATTTAGGTGTGACTTTCCCACGCTTTGATGTCTAAAGGAAAGAATGCTTAAGTAAACATCTTATAGCTTATTGGAAAGACTTGTAGAGACCTTGGCATCCGTCAGTAATGGTCCACACAAACTGCCAATAAAAGGAAACTTATCTAGTTCAGTTTGTGCATCAGCTTTTAGTTGCGAAAACTGATTCTCACAGTTACAAACAATCATCTGGTGTGCAATCTCACCTAAAGTTTGCATGGATTGTAATAATTCTGGTTTTTTTAATTTTTTAAAATAAAAGCTACGTTCTTGTTTGCCTATCCAATGCAGAATGTCGGAAGCAACCTGTAATTTTTCACTCTCATTAATTTCATCGTTTGATATAAAGTTTATTTCCGCTTGAGCAAAAACCGACTCTAATGCCTGCTCTAACGTTCGACATCGATAGCTAGTAAAAAAACTTCGCATAAAATGACTGGATTGCTTATCACTATTTGGCAACGAATAATATTCAACTTGCAAAATAGCCATCATTTGCTCGTAAGTATGCTCGGAACTCAATTTAACTAACCGACTTGCTGATAAAATTCGACTATGCTCACAAGCTACATTTTCCAGAGGAAGTGAGTCAAAAATTTTTTGATATACACTATCTTTAAAGCCTTCTGCAAGCCAATACTTTAAACGAACTTGATTTTCTATCTTATCAACAAATATTTCTTTTCCTATTGTCGTGGCAGCATCATCCGGCACTAAATGTAATTGAATCTGGTTTTGTTCATCAACTGATAAACTTAATAAATCTACTGGCTTTCCAGCTTTTTGTCTGACTTCAGCATAAGTAGTAATTTTTTTATTCTCGAAAATATTAATAAGAATTTTCACAATGTAGGCTTCCGTCTCGTTTGCTAGAACGGGAGCTCTTTTGAACAACTTAATAGAAGTACCGTCGTCTTTTTCGCTTAATTGTTTTTTAAGCTCTTGTAAAAAATCTGAAAATTCTGAACTGGTATTAGACAAAAGCTCTAAACACTTCTTTAACTGGATTACTTCTTTATTAGTCAAAATAGCATCAACACCAATGGTTTGTTCAAAAGATAAAGTACTTGGTGAATCTCCTTTTTTCTGCCACTTAGCCAAAACCGATTTGAGAATACTCTCTTCTTTTTTATCCTCCAACAGCTTAATAATATATCGATATCTTAGAGAATCTTCATGAAGCCCAATAAAATTTAATTCATTTTGATCCTGACAAGTAAAAATACATGTAAAGTACTTAAGATAAATTTCGTCATCATGGTGAGCAGTAAAATAATCGTAATACAGGCTTGTGAATTGCGCTATCTCGTTAGTCGCTAAATAAAATTCGGCTTGCACATATCTAAGCTGGTGAAGAAGTACACCAGCTAATTTATAGTCTAATGTTTGCAATTTGTTAACAATATTTTCCAGTTCTGCGAATAAATTTTGTATACTTTCTAAAATCTTCTTTGCTTGATGACTATTATTGCAATTGATATATAATTGACAGAGTTTCTTGAATTTTTTGAGTTTTCCTTGACATCTTTTATGTCGCACTTGAAAATTTTGATTGCGCTTAAGCCACTTCTCTACGGAATCCAAAGTGCTCGTTTCGCGCCACCAATGAAATGCAGCTTCAAGTTGGGAAACCATAGCCCCATTACATATAAAATTAGTACAATCCAGTTCAGTAATAAATTGGTTTTTTATTAGCCCTTGAGTTATAGAACGCAGGCTTGCGGACAGCAAAACACTTCCAGTAAGGTGAAGAGACTGGATAGTCCAGTTATTTTCTAATCCAAAAGCAAGAGCATCAGCAGCACTTTGACAGAAACCACAGTAATTTAACTGCAATTTAGTAATAGAGGTGTTCTTCGCTATTGATTCCCCCAAAATTTTTATCTCTTCTTCATGAGTAAAGCTATAATCTACTAACGTAAATTCAACTAACTGGGTATTTTTTTCCACTGCTTTTAAAATTCTTTTTATCGCATCTTCATTTGGTGCTACTAAAGTGACTTGATCAGCAGAAGGAACGCTGCCATAAGATAAAATTCGCGATGAGCAACGAAACTCAACCGAACGTACAGCTGGAGAATTTTCTTCGATAGCTCGAATCACCTTCTCGATTAGATGCAAATCATCGTTTTGATGATTATCTCGAGTTACATTTATTATTTGATCTAATCTTTCTAACATCGCAATAACCTAGATTTATAAGTCCAATATTACACCTCACATCGAGTAACACTTTTTATTGATGTAACAATAGCCGCGAAACACATTGCTGTTTAAGCAAATGCTGTTCAATAATCTCATCAATATCCTGCTCATTCGCATAGGTATACCAAACCCCATCAGGATAAATGACCAATACCGGCCCTTCCTTACAGCGTCCCAAACAACCTGCACGATTGATACGAATTTTACCGACCCCTGCTAATCCCAGCTTTTTAATCTGCTTTTTAGCATATTCACAGAGTATTTCTGCATTTTTATCAGCGCAGCATGCACGCCCTTCCTCACGCTGATTGACGCAAAAAAACACCTGCTGCTTATAGTAACCCATAGCATTCTCACAAAATTAAGCCTAAATTTAAGGCTATCATAGCTTGACATTCATTTTAAGGTGTTGGTATAACCTTGGCCGTTGTAACAGATTAAATAATAAGGGCCTGTTTAGAATCTTTTTGCATCAACAAAAAATCAAGATTCTAAACAGGCTCTAAGTCATCGAGGCATTTGCCTCTCTAAAATAGGAGTGTTTCATGAATAAAGCTGAGTTAATAGACTTTGTTTCTAGCAGTGCTGATCTCTCCAAAGCTTCTGCAGCCCGCGCATTAGAAGCGGTTCTAGATGGAATTATATCGGCCCTTGCAAAAGACGATATCGTATCGTTGATGAACTTTGGAACATTTTCCGTCCGTAGCCGCAAAGCTCGTACTGGACGTAACCCTAAGACTGGCGAAGCAATTAAAATTAAAGCCACAAAAGTTGCTGGTTTTAAAGCAGGGACAGGTCTTAAAAAAGCAGTGCAAAAATAAGCGATAAAATTTTCGCTCTCCAACAAAAACCTAATACTAGCAAAATCTAGTTGAGTATCATAAACTAAGCACCCTTAATAGGTTTAGGGTGCTTAGCTCAGTTGGGAGAGCGTCGCCTTTACACGGCGAAGGTCGGGGGTTCGAGACCCTCAGCACCCACCAAGGCTATTAGTTCTAGGAGTGGTAGTTCAGTTGGTTAGAATACCGGCCTGTCACGCCGGGGGTCGCGGGTTCGAGTCCCGTCCACTCCGCCAGTTATGAAAATGTGAAAATCTGTTTAAAATTCAGGTAAGAGATATACTATGCTGCAAAATATTCGCGAACGAGCACAAGGTTGGATAGCATGGACTGTTATTATTTTCATATGTGCAACATTCGCGTTGTGGGGAATTCACAGCTATCTAAATGTCACTAAAAACAGTGCAGCAAAAAATAATGCCGTTGCCAAAGTCAATAACAACAATATCGAGCAAGGGCAATTAAATACAGTATACGAGCGGATGCGGCAACAAGAGCAAATGCAGTTAGGTGCAGACTATACCAATAATCCAATCATTGAAACTCGCCTAAAAAAACAGGCGCTTAATCAATTAATTATGTCTGATATATTAAGTCAGGCAGCAATCAAAGATGGCTATCGAATTTCTGATCGGCAAATTGATGCCGCTATTTTAAAAATGCCTGCGTTCCAAATTGATGGTGTGTTTTCCAAAGATCGCTTTCAAGAAATCTTAAGCAGCACACTGTATACCCAAGAAGCATTTTTTGCCGATTTATATAGAGCTTTGCTCATTAGCCAAGTTCAATCAGGTTTTGTTGAAAGTGGTTTTGTGTTACCAAGCGATATAGAACGCGCAGTACGGTTAGTTAATCAACGCCGCAGTTTGTCTTACTTGATTATTCCATTAACAAAATTCTTGCAGGAAAGCCCAGCCAGCGAGGAAGCGGCAATGGCGTTTTACCGTGCAAACCAAGATAAATTCGCCGTGCCCGAACAAATTAAAGTTGCTTACTTAGAACTTTCTGTGCCTGAAATTAGCGCAAAACTTCAATTTGATGAACCTACATTACATCAATTTTATAAAGATAATCTAAATGCTTTTACTAAACCTGAACGCTGGCACGTTGCACACATTCTAGTTAAAGTGCCACAAGATGCTAGCCGTGCACAAGTTGAAGCAGCGCAGGAAAAAATTAATGACTTACTTGATAAAATCAATACCGGGCAAAACTTTTCCGGATTGGCTGAGAAATATTCAGATGATGTTCTATCAGCACAGCAAGGTGGGACGCTTGCTTGGATGAATCGTGGTACTTTGGATCCACAATTTGAACAAGCAGTTAGCGGGTTAAAAATTGGCGAAGTTTCAACGCCTATCCGAACTAAATATGGCTTTCATTTAATTAAACTTTTATCTACTCAACGTGCTGAAATTCAACCTTTTAATAAAGTAAAACGTCAAGTTCAAGCAGCGCTAGCTCAACAAAAAGCCGAGCAAATTCTCGCAACTGAAAGTGATAAATTGTCCAGTTTAACTTATGCAAATCCCAACACATTATCAGTAGCTGCTCAAGCCTTAAATTTACCAGTCAAAACTACTGAATTTTTTACGCATGATGGTGCGCGCGAAGGAATGGCTTCTAATCCTAAATTTGTCGCCGCTTCATTTAGCTCTGATGTGATGCGCAATAACAATAGTGATGTGATTCCTATTAGTGGGCAAAAATTAGTTGTGCTCAGAATTCAGGAACGAATACCAGCGACTACTAAGCCTTTCCAAGAAGTAAAAGATAAAATCCTATTACAACTAAAAATGAAAGAAGCGCAAAAACGAGCTATTGAACTAGGACAAACTATTTTGAAGGAAATTAAAGCCGGCAAAAACCGCGAACAAATCGCAGCCGATTATCATTTGAATTGGGTAACCCGTCAAGATGTAGGCCGCTTTGCTTCTACAGTAAATCCATTAATTTTGTCAGAAACATTTAGATTGGCAAAACCTACTGCAGATAAAATATCTGCAAGAGGCATTACCTTACCAGGCGGTGGATTTTCTGTTTTAGTGGTTACAGAAGTTCATGATGGCCATTTCAATAAGCAAGGCAATATGGATATGGAAAAACGTATTTTCCAACAGCAGCTTGAAAACAAAAATGGCCAAGTAGATTATCAATTGTACGTACATAATCTACTCAATCGTGCTAAAGTTTCTATTCTAGACGAGAATTTAAAGGATAAGGCCAAAGAGAAAGAAAAGGCATGATCCCTGAGCTTGGGGTTTTTGCTCTAATTCTCGCATTCTTCGCAGCACTACTTCAGGCACTCACTCCTTGTTTTGCCCACTACTCTTCTGCTTCACGCGATCTTCTATGGAATCAACTCACGATTTATCTTACCTGCATTCAAGTAGGTTTTTTATTATTGTGTTTTGGTTGTCTTGAATATGCACTATTAAGCAATGATTTTTCAGTACTTTATGTAGCGCAAAATTCAAGCTCAGAATTGCCAATTTTTTACCGTTTCTCAGCCTTATGGGGCGCACATGAAGGTTCAGTATTGCTATGGATATTGCTACTAAATTTTTGGGCGCTTGGCATCATTTTGCTCTATAAAAACCGGCTCGCCACCAATCTTTTATCCAACGTGCTGGGTATCCTAGGATTTATTAGCAGTGGATTATTGCTATTTTTATTACTCACCTCAAATCCTTTTCGAAGGCTGCTACCAAATTTTCCCACTGAAGGACAGGATTTAAACCCATTATTACAAGATATAGGTCTTGCTATTCATCCACCTATGTTATACCTCGGATATGTAGGTTTTGGCGTGGTTTTTGCCTTTGCAATGGTTGGCATGTTATGCCGTCATTTAGATAAAGACTGGTTAAGAGCCATGCGCGGCATTACTGCATTAGCTTTTAGTTTTTTAACCTTAGGCATTACTTTAGGAAGTTGGTGGGCATACCGTGAACTAGGTTGGGGTGGCTGGTGGTTTTGGGATCCGGTTGAAAATGCTTCGTTTCTACCTTGGTTAACCGGCGCTGCGATGTTACACATTCTTGTACTAAATGAAAAACGTGATCGCTTCAAAGGATGGATGGTCTTGTTATCTATTTGTGCTTTTTCCTTAAGTTTAATGGGAACTTTTTTAGTCCGTTCAGGGATTCTTACTTCTGTACATGCTTTCGCCAATGATCCAGGTAGAGGGGTGTTCTTATTTGCTTTTCTGGTGCTCGTCATTGGTGGTTCACTTCTGCTATATGCTTGGCGATTACCTACGTTAGAACCAGCTTCCTCTGTCGCTTTATGCAATAGACTTCTTTCGAAACTCGCTTTGGCTAGGGAATTTGAAGAAGGCTCGGAGCGCAGAACCGGAGTGTACTTAAGCGTACATGAGGATTCGAGCACCGAACCGACGCACAAATTCCCAGCCAAAGTAGAGTTTCGAAAGAAGTCTAATCAAGAACAATCTGACACAGATTATTATACTAAAAAATATTTCTGGCTTTCACGTGAATTTTTACTACTTGCCAACAATGTTATTTTAATGGTTGCCATGGCAACCATACTGCTAGGAACTTTATATCCACTGATTTTAGATGTATTGAATTTAGGAAAAATTTCTGTTGGCGCACCTTATTTTAATATTGTATTTGCTCCACTCATGTTGTTGGTTCTATTGCTCATGGCACTTGTACCCAGCTGTAATTGGGAACAGATTTCTTTAAAAAATATACTGCAAGCAATCATGATAGGCAGCTTAATTATTCTTGGTGTTTTTATACTATTTCATCACGATCATTTTTCATTCAGTGCTATCTTAGGTGCGGCGTTCGCTACCTGGGTCATTATTGCCACACTAAAATCTATTATTGTCACCATCATACAACGCAAAGCTTCATTAAATATGGCTGGCATGTGGCTCGCTCATTTTGGTTTAGGAATATGTGCTTTAGGAATCGTATTAACTTCCGTGCTCAGCATAGAACGCGATGTCAGAATGATGCCAGGCGACACAGCAACTCTTGGTGCTTATCAATTTCATTTCATGGGTTTGTATGATTTAAAAGGTGCTAATTTTAACGGCGTACAAGCTAATTTTAACATCACGAAACAAGCAAAAAATCTCGCCACACTGACTGCAGAAAAACGCATTTATCATGTACAAAATGTAGGTTTTACAAAACCCGCTATTTTAGCCGGATTTTGGCATGATTTTTATATTGCATTAGGTGCTCCACTCACTGAAAAACTCAATGGCCCATGGGCAGTTCGGCTTTATTACAAACCATTCGTGCGCTGGTTATGGTTAGGTGGTCTGTTAATCTTAGCTGGTGGGCTTTGCGCTGCGGTGAGTTCAATACGAAGGAGTGCATGAATATGCTATACTAGTACCATGTGATTTTTAGAGTTTTTTTATATGTCCAACAAAAGAAAAGTCTTCAGCACCCGCTTTTTTATTTACCTTGCAGTATCGGTTATTCTTTTAGCCGCTGCGATTACTTTTGGGATCCTTGGCTCACCTGTTCTGCTTGCTGTTCTAGGATTAAGTGCTGTTTTGGTCGGGGTAAGTACAATACTGGAATATAGGCATTCAAAAAATTCTCCTGCACTACAGTTACAAAATAAGTTAAATGAGCTGAATGATATTCATCCGAACAAGAATGAAGGAGGTAAATTTTTTGTTCCAAACACCTACACCCATGAAAATATTTCCACGCTTTTTAGTGAAATCAATCGATTAATCCCCAAAGCTGATGATGAAAGTTTAAATGAACTGATTAGCCAGTATTTTTTAGTACTAACTTGTCTTAAAAATAGTATTAATAGTGAATCTTTCGATTCATTAGAACAAGATCGTCAAGTATTGTTTCTGAATCAATTTAATAACACATTTTCAATCAGTGTTGAGTATTGCTTAAAAACAAAAATCAATCTGGAAAAAGCGCTTAACACTGCAACTGGTTTTATAGAAACATTTAATCTTTTTACTCAACCATTTTTTGTTTCAAAAGATCCAGAATCAAAACTTTTTCAATTAATCCCAATTGAGCGGATTGCCACCGCCATGACAAAAATGATTGTGCATGAGCTAGAAATAAACTCTCATTCTACTCAGATAAAAAAATTAATGGATGAAACTATGAAATTATTTACGTCCTTTAACCAAACAGCTTTTAATGATTGTATGAGTGTAGCATTAAACAATCAATCATCTGCTAATTCAAACATAACTGAGGCTATAAAAACTCAGTTTGCTTCGGCTCAAAACGTGGTTGCCAAACAGTTAGAAATATTAACCGAACAAAAAAAAATACTGGCTAGCAAAAAAGAACAGCCCCAAGAACCACCCGTTGTGGCTCCTAAGCCTCAGTTACCAGCTACTAAAAAACAACCGGATGCGATCAAGCAACCTTCATCTGGTCAAAAAATCGTTGCTGAACCATTAGGTAAATCAACCCAACGTCAACCAGAACCGACTAGAAAAACGGAAAAAATTACAGAACCACGGGTAAAGGAAGAGGAAACCGAGGCTTTTCACCCTACGGTATTCGTGACTAAAAAAATGACTGCCCAGAATGCAGATAATTTGCCTGAAGAATGGAAAAAAATGGAACTCTACTTGAAAAGAAGCTGGGATTTTCCTGTTATAGCTACAGCCGATGGGTTTTTTGTGAAATGCCGTACGCAAACAACGACTGATTTTTGGCGCAAGCGGATTAATGAAAAACTCGGTGGTAACCTGGTGGATTCGGCCATGCTTGATGATTGTCCGGGATTTTTGTTCAAAACCGAAAACTTTGCAGAAATTTTGAGGAGAGCAAATCCACAACCCAATCGTTTTTCGTGTTCGATTCTTTAGGAACTGTTGACTATCTCCCCTGCCCACAATTTTTCCATAAAATCTGTAAAAGCTCACCTCCCCGCTGAAGTATCGACGCATAATCTACATCGCGTCGTCCCTGGCGAAGGCCATTCGCGATAGCAAGAAGAGACAGGTGTTTCATGGCCGAAGACCAGGGATCCAGGCACGATAATCAAAGGATCCTTTGATTATCGTGCCTGGATCCTCGCGACTCAATTGCGAAAGTTCAGCGCTTCTTTCTCTATCGCGAGCAATCTCGCGCGAGGACGACGTGACGTAGATTATGCGTCGATACCTCATGGGTAGTGTTGAACAGCCCTGGCCAGCCTTCGCTGGCATGAGCACTTTTTTTACTAAATTTCATATATATTGATGAATTGCGTAAGACAAGTTGTTAAAATTCCATAACACCTAACTAAATAACCTCTGGCCATCCATTTATGAAATCTATCATCCCAGACTGTTTGACCCTATCACAATACCAAACACTATTTAGTTTAACCCCCGATGATTTGACCAAAAAAATTATCGATTTTCCCGCAAGATTAAATAGCTTTAATGCCGAAATGTTTCAACAAAATCACCTGAGTGTGGCTTGTGATGAACTATATATGGATCCCTTAAAGCTTAAAAAATTTTCTCAGGAAAATTTAACTATTAAAGCCAATGATGCAAAAACCATACAACAATTTGAACAGGATTTTCAGCATGGTTTTAAGGAAAATCGTTATGTCGCAGGAACCTTACCACGGTTGCCATTTACCAATTATCAATTTGATTTGCTGCTTTCTTCATTTTTCTTTTTTTTCAATGAAGATGATTTAGATCAGTGTTGGAATAATTTAATGGAAATGTTGCGTGTAGCAACTGAAGTGCGCGTTGCGCCACTATCTGAGAATCAAGCATTTTTAGGCCCCTTAATGCTAAAACTACAAACACATGCTTTTGGCATTGAAGTTCGTTCAATTACTGTTCCTAACCTAACCAACTCAGCAATGCTGCGTGTTTGGTCACAAAACTGTCCATTGTAATGCTCTACTCTCTTGCCAAATCACTGTTATTTCAGCTTGACCCTGAATACTCGCATCACCTTAGTCTTGCGCTACTAAAATATGCATCACCCCTATTTCATTGCACACCGCCTAATTGCCCTACCCGCGTCATGGGGCTGGATTTTCCTAACCCAGTGGGACTTGCAGCAGGATTAGACAAAAACGCAGCTTTCGTTGATGTATTAGCTCGCTTAGGATTTGGTTTTATTGAAGTGGGAACGGTGACACCAAAACCACAACCAGGCCAATCCAAACCGAGACTGTTTCGTTTGCCAGAAAAAAAAGCACTCATTAATCGGATGGGATTTAATAACGTTGGACTCGATCAATTCTTAAACAACTTAGCCAAACAAAACTATCGCGGCATTTTAGGAATCAATATTGGCAAAAATGCAGACACACCGATTGAAAATGCGCTTACAGATTATCAAATCGCCTTAGAACGAGTTTATTCTCACGCAAGTTATATCACTGTTAACATTTCATCACCTAACACAACCGGATTACGAACACTGCAAAAGGATGATTATTTGAAATCACTACTTGAAGGGCTTAAAACTCAACAGGCAAATCTTGCACAAATCTATCAACGTTATGTGCCATTAGTCGTTAAGATTTCCCCAGATTTAGATGAAAACCAAATTGAATTTATTGCTAATCAATTTATTTTTTTTGCAATAGATGGTGTTATTGCTACCAACACCACGATTTCACGCCAAGGGGTAGAAGGCCATCAATATGAACATGAAACAGGTGGCCTAAGTGGCGCGCCATTAACCCACCTTTCAACTCAAGTCATTCAACAACTTCATCAAGTACTTGCCGGTAAAATACCAATTATTGCATCTGGCGGAATCATGTCAGCTGTGGATGCTAAAGAAAAATTTAACGCTGGCGCAAGTTTACTGCAATTGTATACCGGCTTAATTTACGAAGGGCCTGGGTTGATTGGGGAAATTTTCACGGCAATCGCGTCAGAATTGAAGCGGAGTAGAAGTTAAAACTAAGCGTCCCCTCGCCCAGCCCGAATTGGGAGAGGGAACAGGGTGAGGGAAAATGTAATGATTTAAGAAAACGCCATAACTTCACGAAGCAGCAGCAAACTCTAGCCGAATCCTTTAACTTTTTAGATTAAATTACTCCCAATTTGGCACATGCCCCGTCGCGATATACTCACTAGCAGCATCACAATTTGCTCTTTGATCATCAAAAAAGAAATCCGCACCAAACGCTTGTAAAAATTCAGTTTTATTACGCCCCATTAAAAATAATGCTTCATCAATACGAATATTCCAAGCGCGTAACGTGCGAATCACTCGTTCATGCGCGGGAGCTGCACGAGCAGTAACCAATGCTGTGCGAATGGGACAATTTTCAGGGGAAAACTGCTTTTGTAATTGATGTAATGCTGCTAAAAATGCCTTAAAAGGACCGCCTGGCAACAGAGTTTTCGCAGCATTTTTTTCATTATCTTCAAAAGCCAAAAGACCTTTCTCATCATAAATTTTTTGCGACTCATCAGAAAACAACACCGCATCACCATCAAAAGCAATGCGTAATTCATCTGATGAATTATGTAAATTTTTTGAATTTAAAATAGTAGCCGCAGCACACTCGGCTCGAATAGCATTTTGCACATCTTCAGTATTTGCCGACAAAAATAGATGTGAATGAAATGCCGAAATATAACGATAAGGAGTTTGCCCACTCGTAAATGCCGCACATTTAATGTCTAACCCATAATGTAAAATACTATTAAATACTCTAAGACCCGTATCGGCACTATTACGTGAAAGTAAAATAACTTCCACTAAAGGGCCATTTTCATGTTTATTATTTAAGGCCAATAGCTTTTTAACTAAAGCGAATGCTACTCCTTCTGCCAAGGGCTCATTTTCATGTTCAATTTGATAGCGTGAATATTGCTCAACCCCTTCGTGCTCAAAAATAGCATGGCTTTCATCTAGATCAAATAAAGCACGCGAAGAAATAGCAACCACTAAATTATTTTGGTTCGTGTCCGGAAGGTTCATCAAGATTTTCCTCTTGTCCACAAATTTTTAACTTATTCATGCGGGCAAATTCCATAATTGACTGGTAAAGAGCTGGATTAGTTTTTTCAAGCTCAGGGTCAAGCAACACGCATTTATATCCTTCTTTCATAATAGGCTGCAGTTGTGGTGAATAGATAATTCGATGATTGCGAAAAGTTGAGAGACTACCGCTCATGCGCTCTGCCCAGTCACTGGGACGAAAGACCTGCCCCTCTTCTGTTATTCCTTCAATAATAATTTTAGCTTTTCGAGTCATAAATACTTTAAAATTAGATTTTGCCATACCTCTCGGGAACAGGTTTGCTGAATTTTTTCGCTCAGTTTACCAGAAATTTTAATGTTCTGATTGAGAAAAACCGCAGGAATACTTCCCGTATTTCGAGGTTTTTCGATTGAAGAACATTAAAATTTCGCAGTAAAATGAGATGAAAAAAACTGCAAACCTGTTCCCGAGAGGTATATACTACGTTCCTGTATTATAGCATTCAATTAATGATTCATTCGAGAATAAGATGCCAATAAAATACTCTCAAGATGGGCGGCCACGCGGTATCTATTTATTGCCTAACCTATTCACTACCGCAGGCCTGTTTGCTGGTTTTTATGCTATCGTAGCCGCTATGAAGGGCAATTTTGATGCGGCTTGCATTGCTATATTTATTGCCATGATTACTGATGCTCTTGATGGCCGAGTTGCCCGCTTAACCAACACACAAAGTGCATTTGGCGCAGAATATGACAGTCTGGCAGATATGGTCTCATTCGGTGTTGCACCATCATTAGTTGCATTTACCTGGGCTTTGGCTAATCTGGGAAAACTCGGTTGGCTAGCTGCATTTTTTTATGTGGCCGCAGGCGCATTACGACTTGCTCGCTTTAATACTCAAGTACAAAGCGCCGACAAACGATATTTCCAAGGCCTAGCAATTCCTGCAGCCGCCGGCTTAATCGTGAGTATGGTCTGGGCCGGTAAAGAATATGAGATAGATAGCTATATCGTTAGCATTTGGATGTTTGTTTGGATGATCTTCACCGCCGCATTAATGGTCAGTAATATCCGTTATTACAGCTTTAAAAGTATTGATTTAAAAGGCCGTGTACCATTTGTTGCTATTTTATGTATTGTGCTGATTTTTGCCGCTATTTCTATTGATCCACCTAACGTACTATTTTTGATATTTTTAACTTATAGTCTTTCAGGTCCAATATTAACTCTATGGAACCTACGTAAAAAGCGATTGCTGCGAAAAAATCTAGAAAGAAAGCGATCAGCAAAGCTTATTTCACTGACAAAAATCCGCGAAGAAAGAGCCGAAAAAAGATAGGGCCTGTTGACATTTGATTTGCCGTAGCGAAAAAAGCAGGGGTTAAGCTAAAATTTTATCAAATTTGAGGAGAATACTAGAGCGTATTTGACGAGAATTTGATAAAATTTTAGCTAACCCTATGCTTTTTGCAGTAGGTAAATCTAATGTCAACAGGCCCTGGATACTCATGAAACTGTTTTTTGATTTTCTCCCTATTGTTTTATTTTTCATTGCATATAAATTTTATGGAATTTATGCCGCAACACTGGTAGCGATTATCATAAGCGGGGTCCAATTTCTTCTGACCTTCTGGCTAAAAAAACGTATCGACCCAATGCAAGGAACAACCTTTTTAATCCTACTACTGTTCGGCGGAACCACTTTATTATTACATCAAGAAATTTTCATCAAATGGAAACTCACTGTAACTGATTGGTTACTAGCAACAGCTTTTCTAATCAGTCACCTAATTAATAAACCATTAATTGCCACACTGATGCAAAAAAGCGTCGATTTACCAATGAAAATCTGGAAACAACTAAATTTAAGCTGGATTGTTTTCTGGTTTTTTATGGGCTGTCTAAATTTATATGTCATCTATCACTTTGACACCTCAACCTGGGTCGACTTCAAATTGTTCGGCGGCATTGGCCTCACCACTTTATTTATCATTCTACAAGCTATTTACATTAACCGACATGCGAGACAGCCATGCAAGTAAATTCGATTAGAGTTCTTTCCAAACCCAGTATTTTGTTTGAGTTCAAGACATGCGTTTTTCGAGGAGCGGAGTTTATATGAGCATAAATGAGCACCACAGAAAAACGCATAACGATGAAATCAAACAAAAGCGCAGTTTGGAAAGAACTCTATCGATTTTATTCGAAAAAAATTGCTGGAACAGTTATCGCCTACTGAACTTGAAATTATTGATGATGGTGCGCTACATGCTGGCCATGTTGGTGCAGAAGGAGGTGGCCACTATACTGTGATTATTGCTGCTCCAGCATTTGCCGGAAAAAATTTAATTCAATGCCACCGTTTAGTTTATCACGCATTAGGAGATGTGGTGGGAAATGAGATTCACGCGCTTAGAATCCAGATAAAATGAGCTGGAACACTTCAAAACGCTGGTCTTTTCAACAGATACCAGCAGACATTCCCTATTTTTTAAATGCAAAATCTACCACCCTGCGCGCTCATCTTATAAATCCCAAAGGATTCAAAATTAATTTACTCAATGCACGGTTAGAAAAAGCAATGCCTGACGAGGCTTTAAGTCTCGGCATTGCTCTGAGGTCCTATACTTGGATTCGAGAAGTTGAGCTTAGCCTATTATCAACTCCAGTTATGTTTGCTAGATTAGTAGTTCCCTATTTTGCCTTGGAAACAACTTTTCAGCCTATCAAACACCTAGGAAACCGACCATTGGGACGTTATTTATTCAAATGCTTTGGAATTAAACGCGAACCTTTTAAAATTAAAAAAATATCAGTTGAAGAAAAATTGTATACACAAATCATGCAATATAGGGAAAGTTGTTTCGGGCAACCCTACCAAAAAAAATTGCCCGAATCTCTGGGCGCGTTGCTCAGTTTTTCGCTACAAAAAAGCGCCATTATTATTAACTGAAGTTTTTTTACCGCAGTATTCGCAAATTATGAGAGGACATCATTATGCAACTTAATTTAATTTTACTAGGGAGCAGTATTTTTGTTTTAACTATCATTGCAATCTACTTTTTTTACTGGCAACGCACAAAACGTAAAGACCAATTACTATTAGGCATCTCAAAACGAATAGATTGGGCTGAGCCGATGCTAGCAACAAATAAAAGAGAGCAGCTAGAAGAAAATATTGTTGATGAAATTATGTCACCCATTTTACCAAAGCCGCAAAATAAACCTCAAGCAACGCGCGAAACGCAATTAGCTTATGATTACGACGTACTTACCCTATATATCCTGCCTACCAAAAACCGATTTTTTCAAGGTTATGAACTTTTACAAGCTATTTCTGTGAATAGTTTTAACTATGGGAAAATGCGTATTTTTCATCGACATGAACAAACCAATAATCCAGAAAGTCCAATTTTATTTAGTTTAGCAAGCGCTGTTGAACCAGGGTTTTTTAATTTAAGTGAAATGGGTTCAGTTAATTGCACTGGATTGATTTTATTTATGAAAGTTGAACAGCGTAACACTGATGATTTAACTAAAAACTTTTATTTAATGCTAGATACTGCGCACCAACTTGCAGATGATTTAGGCGGCGAAGTATGTGATGAAACTAGAAATCTTTTTGATATAAGTTCAGAGAAACGTTATTTAAAGCGACTAGGAAATAATACGGTGCTTACTTAGAAAGTTTATAGGTGTCAATTTAAAAAATACCTGTTAACAAACAACGTAATTGCTCGCCCTGTGCCCGCCGCCTACGTGCCGCTGCCACGACTTGTTCGCGGTATTGTCCGCGGCATCCAGATTGCGAAGTGGATGCCGTGAACAAGTCGTGGCAGCGGCACGTCGTAGGGGGTGAGTAGTTACCAAACAACTATTTATTAGATGAACAACACCATAAAACAACGCCTAAAACAACTCAAAACGCTCCTTAATGAGCATAACTACCGCTATTATATTTTAAATGAACCCACTATTTCTGATGCAGAATATGATAAATATTTCCGCGAATTACAACAGCTCGAAACCCAACATCCAGAACTGATTACTGCTGATTCTCCCACGCAACGAGTTGGTGGAACTCCCACAAAAGAATTTGCCAAAATCACTCATACTATTCCGATGCTTTCGCTTGAAAATGCTTTTTCTACCGAAGAAGTGTTGGCATTTGATGAGCGAGTACGCGAGCGCCTAAACAAAACACAAATTATCTATCACTGCGAACCCAAACTAGATGGCATTGCCGTAAGTCTCTGTTATGAAAAAGGTGTATTCACCTATGCTGCAACTCGCGGGGATGGATTTGTCGGTGAAGATATCACGGCAAATATCCGCACACTCCACACCATACCACTACGGTTGCGTGGCGAAGGATTTCCTGCCGTATTAGAGGTTCGCGGTGAGGTATATATGCCCAAGACCAGTTTTAATGCATTAAATGAAAAAGCACTTAAAGAAGGCCATAAACCCTTTGTTAATCCACGCAATGCTGCTGCTGGCAGTTTAAGACAGCTTAATCCAAAAATTACTGCAAGCCGTACCCTAAACATCTTTTGCTATGGAATTGGCAAAGCCGATGGATTGCCTGATAGCCATAGTGAAACTTTAGCATTGCTGCAAAAATGGGGCTTGCGTGTTTGTCCTTCCCCTTATGCAAAAACTGTTACAGCTATTGAAGAATGCTTACATTATTATCAGTTTATGGCAGAACAACGCAATCAATTACCCTACGAAATCGATGGCGTAGTCTACAAAGTCAATTCAAGATCCGAACAAGATTTGTTAGGATTTGTTTCGCGTGCACCACGGTGGGCACTTGCGCACAAGTTTCCAGCACAAGAAGAAAATACTCGGATCAACGCAGTAGAATTTCAGGTAGGTCGAACTGGTGTACTTACACCAGTCGCGCGTTTAGAACCTATTTTTGTTGGTGGCGTCACTATTAGTAACGCTACTTTACATAATATGGATGAGATCGCTCGCAAAGACATTCACATCGGCGATAAAGTGGTGATTCGTAGAGCCGGCGATGTGATTCCTGAAGTAGTATCAGTATTAATTGATCAACGCCCAGCTCATGCTAAACCCATTATTTTACCAGTCCATTGCCCAATTTGCGGCGCTGATGTAATTAAACCCGAAGGGGAAGCCGCAGCACGTTGCACCGGCGGTTTATTCTGCAAAGCACAACGCAAAGAAGCCATTAAACATTTCGCTAGCCGTAAAGCCATGGATATTCAAGGCTTAGGAGATAAGTTGATCGAACAACTGGTTGATAACGACATCATACACACTGTTGCAAACATCTATCACTTGCAAAAAAGCACGCTAATTAATTTAGAGCGCATGGGAGAAAAATCAGCGGAGAATTTATTAGCTGCCATTACAAAAAGCAAAGCCACGACTTTAGCAAAATTTATTTATGCACTAGGAATTCGTGACGTAGGTGAAACTACTGCGCATCAACTAGCAGAATTTTTTGGTGATTTAAAAAATCTTATCAAAACAGATCAAGACACACTAAAAACTATTACAGATATTGGGCCAATTGTTTCTGCACATATCGTAGCTTTTTTTAAACAATCACATAATCTAGAAATTATTGAAAAGTTAATAGAGCGAGGAGTACATTGGCCTACGACTAATGTTTCACAACACAAGCCACTAGCAGGTAAAACCTATGTATTAACTGGTACGCTAACTCACTTTTCGCGCGAACAAGCCACTGAAAAATTACAACAGCTAGGTGCGCGAGTTAGCAGTAGTGTTTCAGAAAAAACTACTGCTGTAATTGTTGGCTTCGATCCTGGATCAAAACTGCAAAAAGCTGAAATGTTAGGAGTGACAATTTTAAGCGAAGATGATCTTTTTCACTTGCTAGACTTAAAATAACTGTTTACTGTCATGCCAGCAAACAGGGCTGTTCAACGCTACCCGTGAGGCCGTCATTGCGAGCGCAGGATGCGCGCGGCAATCCAGAAAAAGTCTGGATTGCTTCACCCGCTACGCGGGCTCGCAATGACGGCCTCACGGGAGGTGAGCAGTTATCCGAAAATAATTAATAACGCGTTAATATCAATGAATAATCAATCTTTACAAGAAAAAACTATTTTCATTGATGGTCCAGCTGGAGAGATTGAAACGCTGATCGAAATTCCTTCGCAATCTTTTCATCGCGTAGCGATCATTTGTCATCCTCACCCACTATATGGGGGAAGCATGCGCAATAAAGTAGTACACACTTTGGCAAAAACTCTGCGAGAACTTGATATAGCAACTGTCCAATTTAATTTTCGCGGAGTGGGTAAAAGCGCTGGGCATTACGCCAATGGTGAAGGTGAAACAGATGATCTCATTGCTGTTTTAGCATGGATAAAACAGCAATATCCTCATCACGCACTCTGGCTAGCCGGTTTCTCATTTGGCGCTTATATTGCGCTCAAAGCGTCACTACATTGCCCAATTGAACAACTGATTTTAGTTGCACCACCTGTTGAACACTTCCCAGTCGCTACGCTGCCATTACCGCCGTGTTCCTTGATCATCGTACAAGGTGATGCAGATGAAATTGTGCCGCCACAAATGGTTTTTGATTGGGTAAAAACCTTATCACCACCACCCACATTAATTCACATGCAAAATGCGAGTCACTTTTTTCATGGGCGATTGGGAGAGTTAAGGATGAATTTGCTAGAAGTTTTGAAATGAGTTAATCCTAGTAACCCCTCTCCCCCACAAGTGGGGGAGAAGAATCCGGCAACTAACTAATTACAGCCAACGGTAATTTTAAGGCCATTACCATTATTAACAGGAATAGAAGGAACAACCTCTGTTGCGCCATGCAATCTATTAACTTTATCTTGGTGGTCTTTCATTACTTTGAATGCTGCTGCCATTTGTGTCTGCTGAACTAACTCAATTGGATTGGTTAACCCAAGCTGAGTTAAAAAGCGTCCTACAATTTCAACATATAGAGATGGCAATTGTTGTTCACGTGCAATTTTGAGCAGAGAAGCACAAGGCGCATCTGAACGAGATGGCAAGGTAACCAATGTATCAATGCCCGCAGCTTCAATGAACAATCCAAGGTAAACCGCCATATTATGCGCATAATTTTCTTGTAACTGTCTAGGAGTAAGAGGCGCTTCCTTAGCTGGTGCAGTAGCAAAAATACTACTAAATGGTCCGGTAGAAGGATTAGTTCGACTAACGCCAGTAGCCTTGTGTAACTGCACGCTCTCTTTACATAAAGCATTATATTTCCCTGCAATAACATTGCCACTAGTTGTCGAAGCAAATTGTTGACCAAAATTTAGTACCTTTAGCTGTATCATTGCTTCCGATAAAATATAATTATATTTTTCCTGCGCAGCAAAATACTTTATTTGCTCTTCCATCTGCTGTCTGCATGCAGTTAATTTATCATCCAGAGAAAGTCGACCACGCCGCTCCATTTGCGATGCTTCTAATAAATTGGTCAACAGAGTCTGACAACGTACAAAATCGGGATGTTTTTCAACTAACTCCCTAGCCGGCAACTTTTTATCTTCAATTGATAGTCCTTTTGCCAAGCCATTGAATACCTCAATTGCACTTTGCGCTAATGATTTGCCATTTCGATCCGTCAATTGCCATAAAAACTCCGCGCATTCAACTTTAATGTTCAGTGAGCTAAGTCGACCCAAAAGCGATACCAGCATTTCCAATTCAGTTAAGCGACTAAAATCTAGTTCCGCTACTATTCGCTCAGCTAATTGAGGCTCAACTAGCAAACGACGCTCTATACTTTGCAAAATAGAGAGATAAACTGATTGACCTTCAGTAGGAATAGAAGTGTAGCTAGGCTGACTTTTTACCTCTTGCGCAAACTTTTCTCTTACTAGCATTAATACGGTCCTATCTCTTTGATCGCGCTCGGTTACATATAGAACACCGGCTTGATTTAAGAGAAAAAGATTTTCTTTATCATTAGTCCACACGAGCGCATGTAATAAAGTATATCCAGTTGCATAGTCCTGTAACGTTAATTCTTTCTTTTCGCGATTTTCTACCACCCTAACCCAAAAATTTCTTCTTTCTTTGCTCAAGGTAGTATTTTCCACTAAGCTTAAATAAGGATCTGATACCTGATTTAATTCCTCAGGGAATGAAGGAGGAGATTGTCTATCGAGAATACACGCTACTTCCAAAGCTTTTTGACCAACGACCATAAATCTAAATTCATCGTGTTTTTCATTCGCTAGTTTAGTATTAAATGAATTAATATAAGTATTCTTCAAAATCGCACCAGAATTTGCCCCTGCCAAAGCCAAGCCACCGATCGACGGGCCTCTCTTCTTATTATAATGGGTATAACTCACCTCGCGATAAAAATAACTTGCTTTAGCTATATTCATTTTATTTGCATACGCTATCCCTTCAATAAACTGTTGCTTGTCTTTCTGTGACATACTCTCACTTGCCATAACCTGAAGAGCCATTGGCATTAATTTTACCTCTTGAAGTGGTTCAGGTAATTTTGCAATCAAAAACTCAATAACAGTGAGATACTGGGCATAGTCCAGTGGTGTCTTACCTTGCGTATCTGCAATATGAAGATCAGCTTTGCCTTTAGTAAATAAAAATCCTAGGATGGTAGTAACTACTCCTTCTGGTAAAGCTTCATTCCCAACCAGCAAATGAGCCGCTGTTTTACCCGCATTATTTTGGATATTTAACGGATTAGCACCAAAATAAGGCTTTTGTTGAACTAATTGATCAACTACCGCGATATCTCCCATTTTGGCAACATAATGCAGTAGAGTATTACCATCTTTATCAGTCTGAGTAAGCGTTTCAGATGCACGCCCAGGCACTAGCCGAGTAACACGATTCGATGTTTTTTCGACTAAATAACTAACTACTTGTCGATGGGTTCCTTCAGGTATATTGCCCTTTTGATAAAGCGCCATTAGCGGCGTCATTCTTGCTTTATTTTGTGGATGAGGATCAACTCCACATTCTTCAATCAAATACTGAACTCTGGCGAAATCACCGCGTAAAACGGCATCATGTAACACCGTACTACCTAACTCATCAATAGCACTTGGATCAGCGCCATGAGCAACCAAGAGTTTCATAGTTTCGAGATTAGCGCAGGCAGTTAAATAACGATAGGATGACGCTTTAATTTGCAACTGATCTTTCTGGGTCCACTTTTTAGCAATAAACTCTATATCACCATCCAATACCGCAGATATATCAGAAATCAAATCAACTTGGTGGCTAGCTAAAAATACTTTGATTATATTCTCTGATGTATCTGCTTGTTTAAGCGCAGCCAAAAATACTTCTTGAACTCCATCTAGGACAATAGGTTGATGCAACAAGAATTGAACCATATCTAACTGACCCGCCTGTGCCGCCAGTTCTAATGGTGTTTTTCCTTGCGGGTTTTTAGCATTTAACAATTCTACGCTAGGGTTGGCTAAGAAAAATCGAGCTAAAGGTAAATCGCCTTTGGCTGCTGCCAGATGTAAAAAGTTATTTCCCTCTGAATCAACTGCAGTGAAACATTGGACTTTAAGACGAGTTGGCGCACTTAAGCGAGCAAACAGCTTCTGCATAAGCTGATATTTTTTCTCAGCAGCCACAGAAGACTTCATCAGCAATGCTAAGGCATCATCACCATCTTGATTTTTTGCATTTACATCTACCACAGCATCATGGCTGTTATTACCCAGTAAGCGTATAATCGTGGCTTCATCGCCTTTGGCTGCTGCCAGATGCAATAGCGTATTACTCTTGCTATCTTTCGCTTGCTGATCTACGCCAGCCTTAATTAAGGAACCAACCGTGGCTGATTGATTCTGCTGATAAGCCCATAACAACAAGGGCATTTCATTGCCATTACTATCAGCAATGCGCTGATTAGAATCTGCGCCATTTTTAATTAAACAATCAATTTTGGCTTGATCATTAAGCTTTATCGCTAATACCAATGGTGTAGTGGGTACTCCTTGATTAACAATTGGTGTCGCCAAATAACGACGACGATGTTCTTCTGGCAAAGCTGCAAGTATGCATGCAAGCATTGCGACAGTACCATGACGCACCGCGTGATAGACCACATTGGCAAAAATGCCATCACCCATACCTTCTTGTAATAAGCTACCTTTATCCTTTTCTATACCTTCTTGCAACAGCTTAAATTTGCCATCCTCGTTCAGCCCCTTCGCATACAAAATCTCAATTAACGGCGATGAGACTAATGAAATAATTTGGCCGTATGAGGGCTCTAATTGGCCATGTAGTTGTTTTAAACGATTTAAGGCTGCTGTATCCGTCTCTTGTG
Source organism: uncultured Gammaproteobacteria bacterium (assembly GCA_963844535.1). GTDB lineage: Bacteria > Pseudomonadota > Gammaproteobacteria > CAWJOP01 > CAWJOP01 > CAWJOP01. Next base: position 127,099 of record CAWJOP010000008.1, read on the forward strand.
CTTTCTGAAGTTCAATTAACTGACCAGCTAATCCGTCCCTTTCCTCTGTGAGCCGGTCAACACTTTGAAAATCTCCTGTGGAAAGTTGCTGTTCCAAATTTGTTATTTGGGTCTCAAGAGCTTTATTATTTACCATCAAACCATCGATACCAGCCTGCGTATCAGATAAAGTTTTTAAATCAACTTTTAACTGATTGTTATCCGCAAGAAACTTATCTAACGCTCGGTTGGTCAACCATCGCCATCCTAAAGGGGCGCGTTGATCATTTCTTATTAACAACTTCTCTACATCAAATAATCCTGACACTTGATCTCTTATCTCACTAGCATATGTTCCTTGGTTTTGCGGCGCTGTTGAAGATTGATCGAGTTTCTGAATCGTACCCTCTAACCGATCTAACTGTGTTTTAAGAGTATCTATTTCACTTGGTAAGCCTTGGTTATGATCATCCATAACCTCTTTAACCCATTTAGGACATTGCTCTGCCGTGTAGAAACCGGCAACAAACCCAGCAAACTCAACTCTAAATGGTAGATAGCGCTTCTGTCGAATAGGGGAGTCAATTTCGTTCCCAGCCCACACTTTCCAAGAATCAGGAGAGTCAGAATGGCCGGGGGAACCTGAAACACTTATAATCAACAGCGCAATCGCACGTCTAAATCGACCCCAAAGGCCAAGCTGCTGAACATAACGCATTTCTATCGCTTCCTTGAATACATCGACAAACTTTGTCAGCGATGCTTTAAATTCCGGAGTATTAGATAATTGCTTGATGCTTTCAGATACAGGCCCAAGTGTGTCTTCTCGCAACCGAGTTAACTCTGCTTTTTTACGCCCGAGCTCCGTTTTGGTTGCTGCCATAGTTTGTGCAATACCAGATTTTCTTTCAGCATAACTTGCTAATGTTAGTGTTATTTCTGCTACTCGATGCTTCGCAGCAACCATCTGCTTTTGGCGTTCAATTTGTTGCCCACTAACTTGGTTATGTCGTTGGTCTAGATTTGTTACCATTAGACCAATACTATCTTTGACCACTATTGCTTGCGCAAACAAAGTTTGTTGCGCCCCCTCTATTTGCGTCTGAACTTCTGTAGTTAACTGAGTAGTGGTTTTTTTCGTTTCCGTGAATCCCTGTCGCTTAGCGCCAAATATCCGCATATTCTCTGGAGATAATTGTTTCTCCCCATTAAGCTTAATTAATTCTTGCAGATCAGCAGCTTGACGATCTTTTGCAGCAGTTAATTGTTTAAGCTGATCATCTGTTGCTGCTCCCATTGCAGTGAACTGCTGAGTTACCGTATCAAAATAAGTTTGGCAATTAGTTGCCAGTTGAACAAATTTGTTTTTAGTTAGATCGGCTTTGATACCCTCAAGAGTTGCAAAAATAATTCCTTTTTTATTTTCTACTTGTTGGCGCAGAGCTGTTAAGTCTACTAGTTTTGTGTTGAGCTCTTGAATAAACGTTTGTTGGTTTTGTATCAATGCTTCGACATCTTTCTGATAATTCTTTTCTAATTCAGCATATTCGCTGGAGACTTTAGTTGCTGTTCCTTTCGCCGCCGCTAATAACTTTGCGAGCAAGGAATTAACTTGTTGCAACTCTGTTAACGAAGGTATTTTAACTTGCTGAACTTTTTTGATTGCTTCATTAAATAATTCAACAAACTCTTGCCCATCCCCCGCTTGTTCATCACCATTTAATATTTGACGTTGCACTAATATTTCTTTTGACAATACTAGTTGATCACCGCTAACCATTAACTGTTTCAACCAACTATCACTAATTATGCTGCGCTGTTTATCTAATAAGTCTTTCAGTTCAGATGACTTACTAACTTGTGGCGCTATTTGTTGCTCAATCAATTCAAGCAATTTTTCGCATTGCGTTATATTTCCCAGATTGTTCTGCACAATTTGTGGTAACACTGACTGAACAAACCAAGGTAAACACTGATGCCCGGTTAAACAACGAACAAATTCCGAATAATACTTAGCCCTATCGGAAGCAATCGGTGATTGTTGACAAAGATCAAAATACTTTTGTACCAACTCACTCTTAACAACAGAGTTGACACTATTTGGGTAACTAGCTTGGGCGATGAACCCTTGATAATCTTTCGCTGTGAATAGTTTATAAGTTGAAATTTGTTTTATAATTTCCGCATCAGCAATTTTCGCTACCGCTTCAGGACAGTTAACGCGTCGCATCAACATTTTCAAATGTTCCACTTGGTGGAACTGCACAGCTAAAACGTTTGCCAAACGTTCTGCCAACTCTGCATTATCTCTGCAAATTGGCGCTAGGCTTAACAATTCATCTGCACTTTTTGCTTTAGTGATTGCCAAATCAAACAACTTAACAATCAGCTCACGATTCATCTCATTCGCTTTTGTTTTCGCCACTTGGCACAATAACGCTTGATAATCAGCGAACGAATTCAATTGAGTATATGAAAAATTCTCTAATGTTTTCTGATAATTTTTATCGTATGAAGTTAATAAACGTACTACCTCGTTATGATGCTCTTGACTTGGCTTTTTCAACGCCATAAAAATCAGCAGCGCCTTATTGATCAATTCATTCTCTTTTTCTGCTACCGCGACTTTAAGCAGCTGTAATAAAGGACTATGAATATCATTTTGATTGATCATTGCCAACGCAGTAACCATCTGCATAGTAGGCGCAAACTGAGGGGTAGCAAATAGTTGCGCAGCTTTCGGATATAAACGTATTAACAATTGAAATGAAGGTAAATGTTCAATCTCTACATTAGTAGCCAATTTGTTAATTAATTCTTTATTATTTTTGCCAGATTTTTCAGCATTAATCACCTCAAGAGTCTTATCTAAATCCAATTTGGCAAGCGATAATATCTGTTGGGTAACAAAAGCCTCGGTATCTTTATTGAGCAACCCTAATAAAGGCACGATGACTTTTTTATAGTCGTCTTTTGTTGTTAGCTGTTTACTTAAACTAGAACTTGCCTGCAACGGTGCAGCTACAGCATCACCCGTTTCTGGTAATTGCAAAGAAGCAACCTGCGCTAAAATTGCTATTGATTGCGCATAAGCATCTGGCGTTTGAATATCATTAAACCATGCAGTAATTATCGCTGTTTCCTGAGCCTGAAACTGTTCAGCTAGCACCTGTACGATAGGCAAAGCTGACTGAGCACATTTTTGCGAAAATATATGAATGCTCTTAATCAATTTACCTAATTCAGCAAAGTTTCCTGCTTTAACAAACTCTAATGTATTCTTACGCGCATGTTGCTTAACTATCTGCAGAAAAAAGCGGTAATGCATGAGCACATAAAGGCCTTTATCGTTAGAATTAAGCTCGGCTGAAGCAAGATACTGGGCTAAAGTAGTCTTATTTAAAACTAACCCTTGCGCAGCATTTTTCACCAAATCAGCACGAAAAGCCTTGCGTAAAAGTTTACTATTCTCGAGTCGATAATATTTTTCTGTTAGGAGAGTAGATAATTGATCTATATCTCTTCGGCTCTGCCCAGAGGTTTTGGCTGTTATTTCTTTGGCATCTTGCAGCAATTTAGCTACAAATTCTTGTTTGCCTCGTTCTGCTTCAGACAAATTATCTGTTGGCAATGATTGCGCTGTCGCTACCACTTGCTCATTTTGCTCATTGCTGTTATCGGCTACTGCTTGCTCTGACAATGGTAAATCAACCGCTTTACTAGCCAACAATAAATCTTTGGTATAACTGCCAACAAACGCGAAATACTCTTTAGCGCGCGCTTGCTGCTGCTCTTCTTCATCTTCATTTGAGAATGTATCGTTAAAAAATGGTTGTGCTTTGTTTAACCCCTTAAATTCCTCAAGGAACTCAGCGCCACCGTCTTGCTGGTATGAATTGATATTCGTTAATAACTGCCTTAGATCGATAAAAAAATCTTTACTTAATACAGGAACATCTTTCTGGTCCTGAGTCTTTTCCCAATTTAAAAAGTTAGCTAATAACTCTTTCGTTTCATCTAAATTATCGTCAGCAAGTAAATAAATTTTTACCTGTAGCTTAAAGATATCAAGCAGCAAATTCTCATTGATTGGCTTTTGTTGTAATAAAAACTCAAGCAACCCTCCATAGGTTGAACCATCTTCTAAACTAGGTTTGTCAAGGAGCAAATAAGCGGTGACAAGTGCTTTACTTATGGATTGTCTTAACTCATCGTTATGGTTGCTGTTATCGCCATTAATTTCTTCCAACCATGCTATTAGCAACGCGAAAATATCTTGAGCAGCTGTAGCTTCTTGAATATATCTATTAAGGGCGGCGTTGGAAGAGAAATCTGACCCTAACGAAGATTGTACTAATTGCTGAAATAAATTGATTTGTTGTTGGATAAAGTCGTTGCTATTAGACAGATCAGATGATTTCTGATAATTCTGGTCAGTAACCTTATTTTCTTGTGCGCTATATTCATCCCCATTATTGTCAAGAGATTGATCAGTGTAATCTGTAGTATTTACTCCCGAATACGCCTGTAGTTGATCCGTATACTCGCTTTCAGTAATTTCTATTGCTGGATTGTAGGAGTACATACTCGAACTACTAGAATTACTACCAAAGGATTGATTTACATCATTCTCTTCATACTCTTCATACTCTTCATAATCTTCAGTATTTACTTCTGAATATTCTGGTGACTGATCATTACTCTCATCATCCTCATCTTCACCAACTTCTGAAATTGGTGAGCTTTTATGCCATAGCTTAGCTTGCTTTTCTGCTGTTGGTTTTACCTGTAACCTTGTCTGTTCACGCTGCTCTTCAATATAGGATTGGTTGGCCCCTTCCATCACCCCAATAAAATTCTGGGCCCTATCGAATAAACCTTTGTCCTCTAAGGACTGATATTTTGCACCGCAGAATGAACGAAACCCTTCAATAGCTGAATCATAATCAAGTGCTGCTTCAAAATATGCTTGAACGCTACCATAACCAAGCTCAGCCATAAGCTCATTTTTAACCCCTTCATTCTCGCTCTCAAGCTTCTGAATAAAAAGGCTCTGCTTAGCAAATACGGCTGAGAAAAATTTCGATAAAGGTCTAGGCATTTCATTCTCCTACTGATATTTCGCACTTATAGCTGCGTAAAAATTCTTTAGTGATTATTAAATCGTCTATCATCACTCATCTAAAAATACTTATATTTATACAGTACAATTATTAAGGAAATATTAATAATGAGTACTCCGCTGCCCTTTATACTAACAGAAAATATGCAATAAATCATTCATAAACCGCCATCCATGCGCTGTAAGCTCAATTTTCTGCTGATTCCAGCGCAAAAAACCCCTGGTTTCTGCCTGTTTTAACGGTTTTTTAATCATTTCGAATGATAAACCAGTCCGAGTCGTAAATAAATCCATAGGAATAGACCGCTTTAATCGTAGGGCATTCAGCATAAATTCAAAGGGCAATTCTTTGTGCACCACAATTTGTTGTTCGGCGATAAAGCTCTCTTCTGCAGCCAAATAATCGCGTGGATGTTTATATTTCCAACAACGTTTAACCGAAAAAGGATCGAGTACAGTAATTTTACTATGCGCACCAGCACCAATTCCTAAATAGTCACCAAACTCCCAATAATTTAAGTTATGCAGGCACTCGTTATCCGCTTTTGCATAGGCAGAAACTTCATATTGGATAAAACCCGCGTCAGCAAGAATGCGAGCGCCTTGAGTTTGCATTTGCCAAATTAATTCACCATCTGGCAAAACTGGTGGCTTAATTGCATATAAGGTATTGGGCTCTAGCGTTAATTGATACCAAGAAATATGTGAAGGAGAGAGCGAGCATGCCGTAGTTACATCAAACAACGCATCCTCATACGATTGTTCTGCAAGGCCATACATTAAATCCACATTAATATTTTTAAACCCAACTTGCTTGGCGATTTCTACTGCCTTTATCGCTTGATCAGCATCGTGAATTCTGCCTAATTTAGTTAATTTATCTGCCTGAAAACTTTGCACTCCAATGGAAAGACGATTAATTCCAGCATGCTTAAAGCCAGCAAATTTTTGCTGTTCAAAAGTGCCAGGATTTGCTTCTAATGTAATTTCAGCTGTAGGACTAACCAAAAGCTTTTTTTGTACCTGATGCAAAATTTCGGCAATGGATTCAGGTGAAAATAAACTGGGCGTACCGCCGCCAAAAAAAATACTGATTATTGTGCGATTCTCTACTAACGGCGCATCATGGTCTAAATCACGCAGCAAAGCTTGAAGATAAGCTTTTTCTGGCAATTCTTTACGTAGCGAATGCGAATTAAAATCGCAATAAGGACATTTTTGTATACACCAGGGGAGGTGGATATAAAGACTAAGGGGGGGAAGAGTATTAGACATTTGTAAATGATAACAAATTTTGAAACGCTCTGCTGGATTGCCGCGGCTTGCAAACAGCGCAAGCCTCGCAATGACGGCCTCACGGGTTGAGGGGCCATTGTTATATCCATCCCCGCTCTGCAAACGAACTCACGGCCCCTTCACCAATTACTAAATGATCTAACACTTTCACATCAATTGCTGCTAAAGCTAATTTCAATCGCTCAGTGATCAATTGATCCGCCTGACTGGGTGTTGCATCGCCAGATGGATGATTATGTGCAAAAATAATTGCGCTTGCGTTTAATTGTACTGCGCGTTTAACCACTTCGCGCGGATACACTTTAGCTTCATTTACAGTGCCATAAAAAAGTTCTTCGTAACGAATGACTCGACATTGATTATCCAAAAAAAGACAAGCAAATACTTCTTGCGTGCGATTACGTAAACAAAATGTCAAATAATTTCGTGTCTCAACCGAATTGGTCAGCGTTGATCCGTACTTTAAGCCTTCAGCTAAATAGCGTTTGGCGATTTCTACAATTACTTTGATCTCTGCGCATTTTGCTTTACCCAATCCTGGGTAAGCAGATAACACCTGTATATTTGCCTCAAGCAAGCCGCGTATGCCATCAAATTTTTGAATTAACTCGCGCGCAAGATCAATCACTGTTTTGCCTTTTATTCCAGTACGCAACAAAATTGCCAATAATTCAGAGTCAGATAGCACCTCTGCCCCTTCACTGAGTAATTTTTCACGTGGTCTTTCATTATATGGCCAATCAGTGATATTCATTTTTGCAAAATCAAAATATAGTTAAAAAATAGGGCAAAAACATGGTATCTTTTAGCCCTATCAAGATCATTCGGATCAACTACCTATGACTTCTTTGACCAACCAACATATTCTTCTGGGCATAACTGGTGGCATTGCCGCCTATAAAAGCGCTGAATTGATTAGAAAACTTAAAGATGCCGGGGCTAAAGTACGAGTAGTAATGACCGAAGCCGCAAAATCATTTATTACACCGCTCACTCTACAAACACTATCAGGGAAGCCCGTATATAGTGAATTACTAGATGAAAAAGCTGAATATGCCATGAGCCACATCGCGCTTGCGCGTTGGGCAAATCGGGTTTTAGTCGCGCCTGCGAGCGCTGATTTTATCGCCAGATTGACGTACGGCCATGCAAATGATCTATTAACTACCTTATGTTTAGCTACTAACGCCCCGATTATGCTCGCGCCAGCCATGAACCGATTAATGTGGGAAAACCCAGCAACACAAAATAATGTCAAACTATTACACGAACGAAATATTCATTTTTTAGGGCCTGATGCCGGCATGCAAGCCTGCGGCGAAACTGGATTAGGTCGCATGATGGAACCCGATCAAATTATTGCCCAACTTAGCAAGTTGCATAAAACCAATATTCTAGATGGCAAACGCGTATTAATTACCGCAGGTCCCACTTGTGAGCCTATTGATCCAGTGCGATATATCACTAATAAAAGCTCAGGCAAAATGGGTTACGCATTAGCTAACGCCGCTTTAGCTTTAGGCGCAAAAGTCAGCTTAATTAGTGGGCCTGTAGCATTGGCATGCGATCCAGACATTCAGCGAGAATTTATTACCACTGCTGAAGAAATGCTAGCGAAAGTTATGGAAAAAATAGCGCAAACTGATATTTTTATTTCTGCCGCAGCAGTCGCTGATTACCGAGTAGATAACTTTTCAAAACAAAAGATCAAAAAAACAGCCAATGAAATTAACTTACATTTAGTTCAAAATCCCGATATCCTAGCAACCGTTGCCGCATTACCCTCACCGCCATTCACTGTGGGATTTGCCGCGGAAACTTGCGATGTGGTAACAGCAGCTAAGATAAAATTAACCGCTAAAAAGGCGGATCTAATTCTAGCTAACGATGTAAGCCAAACTAAAGCAGGCTTTGAGGTTGATGACAATGAAATAATTGCTCTTTGGCATCAAGGAGAAAAACACTTTCCACTTACTACCAAAACTTTATTAGCACAACAACTCATTTTATTAATAAAAGAGAGATATGATGAAAAAGGTTCAACTTAAAATCCTCGATAAACGAATTGGCACTGAGTTTTCTTTACCTGCTTACTCAACCAAAGGGTCTGCTGGCCTTGATTTGCGTGCCTGTCTTAATGAGCCATTACAACTTGACCCACATCAAACACAATTAATTCCAACGGGTTTAGCCATTCATATTAGTGATCCGCAGTATGCTGCAGTCATTTTACCCCGATCAGGCTTAGGCCATAAGCATGGCATTGTATTGGGTAACCTAGTAGGATTAATTGATTCAGATTATCAAGGCGAATTAATGATTTCCTGCTGGAACCGCGGCGTAAGCTCATTTACTATCCAACCAGGCGAACGCATTGCGCAATTAATCATCGTGCCTGTTTTGCAAGTTCAATTTGATGTAGTTGAAGAATTTGAAGACACTGATCGCGGTCAAGGTGGTTTTGGCCATACTGGAATTCATTAGGACACGTCCTAACATGACCTATCACATCGGCATTTCTCCTTCTGCGCAAACCATTTTTCGAGCTTATGACATTCGGGGAATTGTCGGCGAAACATTAACAGAAGACACGGTATATACGTTAGGGCTAGCTATTGGCAGCGAAGCAAAAGAGCAAAATCAAGATACTATTGTCGTGGGACGTGACGGGCGTTTATCAGGACCCGTGCTAATTGCCCCCCTAATTGAAGGCTTAATGGCAACAGGGATCAAGGTTATTGATATCGGTCAAGTTCCAACACCAACATTATATTTTTCTACTTATTTCTTCGAAGTTTACTCTGGTGTAATGCTCACGGGTAGTCATAATCCATCGAATTACAATGGATTAAAAATGATGATCAACAAAAAAACGCTGTCGAGCCAAGCCATCATTGCGCTTTATGAAAGAATTCAAAATCGTTCCTTTCATATTGGCCAAGGTTCCTTAACAAAAACCTGTGTGATTGAAGCTTACTTTCATCGAGTGATGACTGATATTGCGTTACAACGCCCACTTAAAGTGGTTGTTGATGCAGGCAATGGTATTGCAGGCAAACTCGCGCCACAATTATTCAAAGCCTTAGGGTGTGAAGTCACTTCGTTATTTTGTGACGTAGATGGAAACTTTCCCAATCATCATCCCGATCCAAGCGATCCTAAAAATCTACAAATACTGATTGAAACGGTGTTAGCACAAAAAGCCGATATCGGTCTAGCATTTGATGGAGATGGTGATAGATTAGGCGTTGTCACTAACCAAGGCAAAATTATTTGGCCAGACAGGCAATTAATGTGTTTTGCTGAAGCTATTTTGGCGAAACATCCTGGGCAAAAAATTCTATTTGATGTGAAATGCACGCGAAATCTTGAAAAACTTATTTTGCAGCAAGGTGGTATACCCTGCCTATCAAAAACCGGACACTCATTAATCAAAACGAAAATGTTGGAAGAACAAGCGATATTAGCGGGCGAAATGAGTGGGCATATTTTTTTCAATGATCGTTGGTACGGTTTTGATGATGGTATTTACGCCGGAGCTCGTTTGTTAGAAATCCTTTCCAATCAATCATTATCATCTGAAGATTTTTTTGCAAGATTTCCAGATAGCATCAACACACCAGAACTCAAGCTTCCGATAAACGAACTAGAAAAATTTTCATTCATTGAAAAATTAAGCGCAGCAGCAAATTTTGGCAATGGTATTCTGAATCAATTAGATGGATTACGAGTTGAGTTTCAAGATGGCTGGGGCTTGATTCGCCCTTCAAATACTTCGCCATATTTAATTCTGCGTTTTGAAGCAGAGACGATGGAAGCGCTAAACAAAATTAAAACTCTTTTTCGTCAACAATTATTAGCTGTTGATCCTTCGCTACCCTTACCCTTCTAATATTATGGAAATGACCACAGCATCTATCGAAGTTCTGCCTAATAAAATAATCTGCAGCGGAAATTGGACACTACCTACCATTGAAAAACTTGCAGAGCAAATCAATACCTTAGCGTTGCCAGTAGCCACCAAATTACAAATTGAGGCAGAGACGATCACAAAATTAGATACTGCCGGTGCATGGATGCTTAATCAACTCATAAAACGCCTGACTGCACAAAAAATATCGATCGATAAAATTAATCTCAAAGAAAAACAACAAAATCTATTATCACTAATCAGCAATCAAACTATTGATCTAACAAAAAACAAACCACCCAAACCACTTAAAGGATTAGCTTTGCTTGGCAAAGATACTATTGATCGTATTTTATTTTTCCTTGGTTTTTTAAATTTCATTGGTGAAATTTCCATTCAGACTGTTAAAAATTTTTTAAATCCTCTGCGGCTACCTTGGATAGCTATTAGCTCTACTATCGAAGATATGGGTTGTTATGCTTTACCGATTATTGCATTACTTAATTTTCTAGTAGGAGTGGTATTGGCCTATCAAATGGGAATTCAATTACAAAATTATGGCGCTAATATTTACATTGTTGATTTATTAGGCCTATCAATATTCCGCGAATTTGGACCTCTTATTACTGCGATTATTGTTGCCGGACGGACTGGATCTGCATTTACTGCTGAGATCGGCACTATGATCATTAAAGAAGAAGTCGATGCGTTAAAAACCATGGGAATCAACCCAATTAATTTTCTCTGCTTGCCAAAACTACTTGCGATGATCATAGTATTGCCATTACTAACGGTCTGGGCAGATTTTTTTGGCATTCTTGGCGGATTGCTGATGTCTAAAAATATGTTACACATTAGTGGAACACATTTTTTAGATCGTTTTCGTGAAGCCATTCCCTTATCTAACTACGTGGTAGGCTTAGTGAAAACACCTGTTTTTGCGATGATTATTACTACTGTAGGTTGCTTTCAAGGACTCTTAGTCGAAAGAAGAGCAGATAGTGTTGGTAGGCAGACCACTAAAAGCGTCGTCCAAGCTATTTTTCTGATTATCATTGTTGACGCAGCATTTTCTATTTTGTTTAGCTGGGCGGGGATCTGACTAATGCTGCGTAAGAGAGCGATCAAATTAGATCGGTTTTTAGGGCTTGATAATCCACTTTTCCACTACCCAACATCGGTAATTTTTGCAAAATAATTATTTTACGTGGCAAGCCAATTTCAGAAAAACCATGCTGTTTAAAGTGGGATAAAATATCGCTTAACAAAGCAGTTTGATAGTTTGTCACTAGTACAACTTGCTCCCCTTTGCGTGGATCGGGCTGGCTCACTATCGCGTGAATATAAGTTGGCCAAAGGCGATAAATTTCTTCCTCAATAGCCGTCAGAGATACCATTTCGCCAGCAATTTTGGCAAAACGTTTCGCGCGTCCTTTAATCGTAATATAGCCCTCTTCGTCCATTTCAACGATATCTCCTGTATCGTGCCAACCGTCTATTAGCGGTGTAATTTTTCCTGGGTTGTTTGAAAAAATATAACCCAACATGATGTTAGGTCCTGAGACAAAAAAACGAGATCCTGTTTGAATACCTTCCACAGCCTCTAATCTATATCGTATATCGGGCAATAACCTGCCAACCGTATCTTGTTTGTATTGCATTGGCGTATTTGTTGCGAGTACAGGACTTGCTTCTGTCGCACCATATCCTTCAAAAATGCGTATGCCAAATTTTTTCATCCATAATTTATCTGTCTCTTGACGGAGCTTTTCGGCGCCGACGAAAACATAACGAATGCTACAAAAATTATAAGGATGCGCATATTTTGCATAATTTAACAGGAACGTATCTGTACCAAACAATATTGTTGAATTGGAGTCATAACAAAGCTCAGGAATAATACGATAATGCAGTGGAGAGGGGTACAAAAACACGCGCATACCCAAAAGAATAGGTAATAACGTTGCACTATTTAATCCAAAGGCATGGAACATAGGCAACGGATTAAAAATTCTATCCGTTGATCCAAAATCAACGCAGGCGGTTAATTGAAAACGATTCGATTGTAAATTAGCATGACTCAATGCCACCCCTTTAGGTGTACCTTCTGATCCAGAAGTGAATAGAATGACAGATGGCATTAGCGCAAAACTTTGCTTATTTTCTTTTTTAATATTATTTGCTAAACGATAATAAAAATTCGGAAAGCACTTGCCAAACTTCCCCACTAATTTATCGCATATTCCGATTTTTTGATAAATATCTTCCAAATAAATACAAAGGATTCCTTCGGCTATTAACCTTTCAATAAATCCTTCCAATTTTGCCTGCACAATAAATTTTTTTGACGTATAAATCAATTTGATATTTGCCGTATGACAAGCTAAGACAACATTTTTTATTCCAGTACTAAAATTTAACATTGCTGGAATACGATGAAACGCTTGCATCGCAAAAAACAGCACAACGTTGGCAATAGAGTTAGGCAATAAAATACCAATAAATTCACCTTGGTGACTCGTCTTTGCTATTTGCCTTCCTAAAACGAAAGCGCCCAAAATTAATTGCCTATAATTCATTGGTTTTCGTGCGATATCCTCTAACACAACATGTTTTTTTCCATGTATCTTTTCGGCATTCAGTAAGGATTCAAAAAGAGTTTCGTGCGTATTAACGCTTAGAAACATCGTGTTAGTCATAATGTCGTAGAGCTGGTTAGCAATACGGCGTCTGCGTTCATGGCCACTTATGGATAGCGGCAAATTAAACAATTCTGGTTTTAAAACAGTCAATGTGATTTTAGGTCGCCAATGAATTTTAACTTTGCCCTTCAGGTAGGAAAAAGGCGTATACTGCGCACCCTCAATGCGTATAGGCAATATCGTGGCATCCGCCTTATCCGCAATGAGGCCAGGTCCTTCATATATCTTCATCAGAGCACCAGTGATAGTAATGCGTCCTTCTGGAAAAATAACAACATGATGATCTTTGCGAAGATACACGATCAGCGATTTGGTAGCTAATGGTTTAGTTGGATCGATCGGAAAAGTATTGATAAATTTTAGTAATCGTTTCATCCACCATTTTTCTGCAACTTGTGTATTAATAGCGAACGTTAATGTTTCAGGTAAAAAAGCAGCTAGTAATGCAGCATCTAAAAACGAGGCATGGTTTGCTACAATTAAAACGCGCTTTCCTGCTTGATAATAATTTTCTATTCCTTGAATTTCAGCACGGTAAACCAACTTAAATAATCCAATTAAGAAAGATTTAATTAAAGTCTGTGGCAACAAATTGCAGATGTAAATTGCCACAAAAAAATTGGCTATCGCTACGCTTAAAAAAACCTGTGTAACAGAAAAATGCCAGAATAGCATCAAACTTGTCGCAATTGCGGCCACAGTCATAAACAACGCATTCATAATATTATTACTTGCAATAGCGCGCGAACAATGTGAGGGTTCACTTTTATGTTGCAGCATGGCATACAGGGGAACAATGTAAATCCCACCACAGATTGAAAGAAGCAAAAGATCGATCAATATCCGCCAGTGCCCCCAATAAGATAGGAATTCCGATAAACCAATTAATGCAGCTGAATTTTTTAATCCATATTGACTTGCTATCACTAAATCGATACCAAATATCGTCATACCAAGCGCCGCAATAGGTATGTAGGTCGTATTGATTTTGCCCCTTAGTAAACGATTGCACAATAATGATCCAATGCCTATTCCTAGTGTAAAATAGGTGAGAAATAGAGTTACGACAGAAGAATTTGCACCTAAAATATTTTTGGCATAGGTAGGAAATTGCGAAAGATAAGTTGCGCCTACTAACCAAAACCAAGAAATACCTAAAATACTCAGAAACAACGAACGATTCTTAAGTGTATAAGCAACAATATTCCAGGTTTCACGAGGAATATTTATATTTATTGTGAGGCTAGCATCGCTCGATTCAGCGGCTGGAATCCATAAACTCGTTATAAAACCCATCAATGCAACTAAGATGATAATAATAGAAATAAAGAATGGTGCTTCTAAAAGAGTAGCTAATATCCCACCTGAAATAGTGCCTAACAAGATAGCAAGAAAGGTTCCGGCTTCCAAAAGCGCGTTACCCGGAATTAATTCGTCCACATCAAGATGTGCGGGCAAAATAGAATATTTCATGGGCCCAAAAAAAGTAGCTTGTGTACCAATCAAAAACAATATCGCTATAAGTAATGCAACACTGTGTAGGTAAAAACCAATGGCGGCGAACAGCATTAAAATAATTTCAGCCATTTTGGTGTAGCGAATTAATCGAGATTTTTCGAATTTATCCGCCAATTGTCCAGCAAGCGCAGAAAAAATAAAAAATGGCAAAATAAAAATACCGGCCGCCAATGTAATTAAAATCGCCGGATTAAGCTTAAGTTCAGTTGAAAAAACATAGGTTATTAAAATAACAAGTGCATTTTTATAAACGTTATCATTGAATGCGCCTAAAAATTGCGTAATAAACAAGGGTAAAAAACGTCTCGTTTTTAATAGGCTAAGTTGATTTATTGGCATGTGTTTGTACCGACTCTTATAAATACTACAAACCGTTGATCGTAGCACAAAAAATCACAAATTATTTTTTATGCTATCTTTTGGGCAAACTTCCAAAAAATTGTCTAACCTGTCACAAAATTGTCACATTCTTCCCGTATAATTAACCACAAAGAACCTTATATTATCAGTAATAACTAAAAAGATTTATGCAAGAGCGCACAACTACTAATCGATATTCCTGGGCCAAAGAAGCACGTCACTATGGCATATTATGGGGAACGGAAGTTGGCCAGCTTTCTAGTTGGATGTTTATTAACGATATAGAAACTGGCGACGCTGAAGCAGGAGTAGTTGCAAGCGCCGTGGGCGCCGTAATCGGTATTTTAGTCATTGCTGGACAAAGCATCTACAGGCGCATAAAAAAAACTAAAAAATCTTCGCTAGACAGCTCATATAGTTTGGTTCAAGAACCAGCAGTTTTACCTGAAGATAAAAATAATGTCATGCATAACCGGGTAAAAGCCGGAGCAACCTTTGGCGCTGGGGTTGGCTGCATGATCGGCGCAGTCATTGGTGCAATTGTACCAATACCACTGGCAGAAAAACTCTGCATGACGATGGGGGGAGCAGTAGGGGGCACTTTAGGCGGTTTAATTGCTATCATTATCCCCTGGTGGAATCCCTCCGATATCAAGTCAAAACCACAAGCAAATCCAGTTAGTGAACGCATTCGTACTGGCGCAATGCTCGGCAGTTGTGTTGGCGTTGTGTTCGGAGCGTTTGTCCTTGGTAGTATCTTTCCTCTTAGTATACCTCTTTGCATCCTTTTAGGAATTGGGTTTGGGGTAGTGTTATTTAGCATTGCAGCTTACTATCTCGATGAAAGTTTTGTTGAAGAAAAGCACAATGCGAGCAATCCTTGGTCAAAACGGATTCGTGCAGGCGTTCAGTGGGGCGCTTGTGTCGGTATACTCCTTGGTGTTTTACTCCCTGGGTTAGGTATCGGTTTAAATGCAGCATTAAGCGTAGTCGTCGGCGGCGCATTGTTTAGCATCGGCGGCGCTATTCTTGCTGTAGCTATCGAACCTTTAATCACTAAAATCATCACTTCTATCTGGGGCAAAGACTATGAAACAGCCAATCCTTGGGTTCCACGTGCTCGCTGCGGCTCATTTTACGGTACTTGGATTGGCATGCTCATCGGTTGCTGCATTTTTCCTGGATTTATCGGCGCAACACTGGGTGGCGCTATTGGGGGAATCGTTGGTGGCTTAATCGCTGTTGCAGCAGAACCAATTTATATCGCATTCACCAGTTGGTGGAAAAACGAAAGCTATGTAGACACAGTTAAAACAGAAGAACTGGAATCTTGTTCGTCAGGAAATTCATGGTCTGAGCGTTGCCGAACCGGCACTCAAATTGGCGCTGCACTTGGTGCTTTAATCGGCTTTTTTGCCTTCCCTCCATTCGGTATATTTTTCGGCAGCGCAATCGGCGGCATATTAGGCGGCGCAATCGCTTATTTTATCCCCGCTGAGTGGAACCATAAAGACGATGTGCCTGATGAACCGCAACGTTACCAACCAATTCCATACGCTCCCATAAATGCAGGAGGAGAAGAGATGAGGGATTTTTGGAATAATCCTACTAAACAAGATCCGATACCTCACAACCTTTCATCTAACAACCAAAATCATCTCTCCTATTTCTTGTAAAAATAAAGTTTGCCTTTTGTTTTTATAAAGGCTAAATTTATTTTTACAAGGAAACAGCAATGAAGACATTAACCAGAAAAATCAAACCCAACCTCTTAGACACATTAAAAGTCAGCCCCATATTATTCGTCAATGGGCCACGCCAAGCGGGCAAAAGCACTCTAGTACAAGGTCTGATTAAAGAACTGGGCAATAAAAAAAATCCCGCTGAATATGTATCCTTTGATAAACCCGTTCAGATGGCTGCAGCAGCCAGTGAACCTGAAACATTTCTCTCCTCTCATGAAGCGTCATGTTTTATTATTGATGAAGTACAAATGGTTCCGGAAATTTTCCGTGCCCTCAAAATTGTGGTAGATGACCTAAGACGTAAAAATAAAGCGAAAGCGAATGGACGTTTTTTATTGACCGGATCAGCTAATATTCTTGCTTTACCTAGGCTAGCCGACCCATTGGTAGGACGTATGAGTGTCATGACTCTCTATCCCTTCTGCGTAGCAGAAGCGTTAAACAACCAAGGTAATGGCTTGGATCGATTAATAAACCAAAATTTTAAATCATTACAAAATCATAAACTAACCTTGACCGACGCGATAAAACTTGCCACATTTCCTGAAATATCTAATAAAAAGCCCTCTGAACGTGCTATCTGGCTTGATGGATATTTGACGACTATTTTGCAGCGTGAAGTGCGCATGCTGGTAGAAATCGAAAAAACCTCTCTCCTACCTAATCTGCTTAGACTATTGGCTACTCGAGCAGGAAGCCTGATAAATGATGCAGATATCGCGCGTGACTTGGGGTTAAACCCGGTGACTGAAAAAGCCTATCGTACCATTTTACAGATGCTATTTCTCACCTTTAACATACGCCCATGGTTTAGAAACCTTGGCAAACGACTAGTCAAATCTTCTAAGGGCTATTTGATTGATACACTTTTGTTATGCCATATTTTAGATTACCGTTTAGAGGATCTACACAAAAATAAGCCTGATTTATTTGGTCATGTTGTGGAAAATTTTGTGGCCACTGAGTTACTTAAATTACTAACCTTTAGCAAAATACGCGCTCAACTCTTTCATTTTAGAACCAGTGATGGCAAAGAAGTTGATTTTGTATTAGAACGTCCTGATGGATCAGTTTTTGGTATTGAAGTTAAAACTTCTGAATTGGTGGACAATAGGGATTTCAATGGATTGCGCGTACTTGCAGCTCTGAGCAAAAAAGATTTCATCGGCGGTGCTGTTTTCTATAACGGTAGAGATGTAGTGTCTTTCGGTGATAAGCTTTGGGCTTTACCTTTTCATATTCTTTGGCAATAAGCTTATATGAATACTCCCCCAATTAAAGCACTAGAAAAACTCATCAACTATTATCTTAAACTTGATCCACAATTACACACGCACCTTCGTCCTTTAATAAACAAACAACTCCTACTTGAGATCACTAATCTAGGCGCAACGTTTTACATTTCTTTTCAAACTGATGGCATAACCATTGATACTCAACCATCAGAGCAAGAATCAGACTTAATTGTCCGCGGATCCACGTTGGCACTATGGCGGCTATTTCAAAGCGAGCAAAATACATTCCAACTCCACTTGCGTGATGTTAAGGTAATTGGCGACTTGCATCTTGCGCAAGCAATTAAAGTATTTTTTCACGCTTTAAACATTGATTGGGAAGAACAACTATCGCGCTTTACTGGTGATGTGATTGCACGGCAATTTTTTCGTGGGGTTGGCGCATTAAAACAATGGCAACAACAAACGCGGGAAAATTTTAAACTTAACTTAACTGAATACTTACAAGAAGAAGCTCGTTGTTTTCCCTTATCAGAAGAAGTAAATGCTTTTTCTCAGGAAGTTGATACACTGCGTGATGATGTAGAACGATTAGCTGCTAAAATAGAAAGGCTACTTTCGAGACACGCCCTAAATGAACGCAATTAAAAAGTTTTGGCGACTAACACAAATTAATTTTACCCTAATGCGACATGGGTTAGATGACGTGGTGTTGTCAATTCCTATATTTTCTTCAATTCGGTTTGTTAGCTGGTTTAACCCATGGAATTGGCATGCTAATAAAAAACGATCTCGTGGCGTACGGGTTCGAACAGCATTTGAAGAACTAGGCCCGATTTTCGTTAAATTTGGTCAAGCACTTTCTACCAGGCGCGATTTAATTCCCGATGATATTGCAGAGGAATTAGCAAAATTACAGGATCGTGTTCCACCATTTTCTGGCGCACAAGCACGGATTATTTTAGAAAAAATTTTTCAAAAACCATTGCATACACTATTTTTAGAATTTGACGAGACACCTTTAGCCTCCGCTTCAATTGCGCAAGTACATGCTGGCCGCTTGCTTGATGGTACGGAAGTCGCAATAAAAATTTTACGCCCTCAAGTCAAAAAATTGATTCGTCGTGACCTCGCACTGATGCACACATTTGCCAATTTCGCCGAACGTTATTGGCATGATGCAAAACGATTAAAACCAAAAACACTGGTGATGGATTTTGAAAAAATTTTATTGGGCGAACTTGATCTACAACAAGAAGCTGCTAATGCTACTACACTTAAACGTAATGCAAAACATTCAAATATTTTATACATTCCACAAGTCTATTGGGATTACACGCGCACAGAAGTTATGACGCTTGAGCGAATTCATGGTATCCCTATTGCACAAATCAAAACTCTGAAACAAAAAAAAGTTAATCTAAAAAAATTAGCTGAGCGTGGGATCGAAATTTTTTTCACCCAAGCATTTAATGATTGTTTCTTTCATGCAGACATGCATCCTGGAAATATTTTTGTTGACGCAACCGATCCGGAAAATCCACGCTATTTATTGCTTGATTTTGGTATTGTAGGAACATTAAATACTTTTGACCGGCGGTATTTAGCAGAAAATCTGCTGGCATTTTTTCAACGAGATTACTATAGCGTTGCAAAGTTGCATGTAAAATCGGGATGGGTCCCTGCTGATACTTGTATTGCAGATTTTGAAACAGCGATTCGTACCGTCTGCGAGCCACTATTTGATCGACCATTAAAAGATATTTCCTGCGCACAAATTCTATTGCGTTTATTTCAAACCGCACAACATTTTCATATGAACCTTCAACCTCAATTAGTGTTATTGCAAAAAACACTGCTCAGCATCGAAGGATTAGGCAGACAACTCTACCCAGAACTTGATCTTTGGCAAACAGTAAAACCCTGCCTTGAAAAATGGCTAAAACAACAAACTAGCGCTCGTACTGCCTTTAAAAAATTACGCAACCAATTACCCGGCTGGATGGAAAAATTGCCTGATCTACCAGATATGATGTATGAAATTTTATATCAACTACAAAACAATAAACCCACACCCGTCGCAACTATTCAACCTATACCTCAACCCAAACATAGGATATGGTATTTTGTAGCAGGCATTATAGTAGGCCTAACTTTTATCTTTATTTACACGTCTTATTTTGATTAACGAACATGCAAACCCCCATTATCGAAATTAAAAGCCTAGGATTTAAAGTCAATGAAACATGGATTCATCGCAATCTTGACTTAACTATTTTCAAAGGGGAAACGCTTGCTATTGTCGGCGGTAGCGGCTGTGGAAAAACCACTTTACTAAGGCAAATTCTCCAATTACAAAAACCCACTACCGGTTCTATAAAAATTCTCGGTGTTGACACCCTGACCGCCACCGAAGCAGAACTTAACGAAATTCGTAAAAATTGGGGCGTGGTATTTCAGCAAGATGCTTTATTTAGCTCATTAACCACGCTGGAAAACACTGCTTTTCCATTGACTCGCTACACTGATTTAGATGAGCAAATCATCAACGAGCTTGCGATGCTAAAAATTAAATTGGCTGGATTGTCAGAAGATGCTGCTTGGAAATATCCTTATGAATTAAGCGGTGGTATGCAAAAGCGTGCAGCAATTTCTCGCGCTTGCGTCATGGATCCAGCCTTGCTATTTTTAGATGAACCAACTGCTGGTCTTGATCCACAAGCAGCACACGAATTTGATGAATTAATTTTAAGCTTTAAAAATAGCCTTAATCTCACGGTGGTTATGGTCACTCATGATTTAGATACTTTGTGGCATATCAGTGACCGAGTTGCCTTTCTTGGAGAAGGCCGAGTATTAGGTTCGGGAACGATGGCAGAATTATCAGAAAATAATCAACCGCTCATTCAACAATATTTTAATGGCCCACGTGGTCGCCAAACAGCAAAGAGGCAGACTCAATGGAAAACAAAGTAAATTATACCCTTGTCGGTGCATTCGTTATAGGATTACTTATCGCTTTGATTTTCATTGGTGTTTGGCTATCAACAGAATGGAAAGGAAAAATTTACAACACCTATGCGGCCTATATGACCGAATCTGTTTCAGGTTTGGCAATGAATTCAGCAGTAAAATACAATGGTGTAAAAGTTGGTTATGTCACCAGCATTTCATTAGATCCAGAAAATCCTCAACGCGTACGACTGCTGATGAAAATTGAAAATACTGCTCCTATTACTGAAACCACCACAGCAACACTGATAGAACAAGGATTAACTGGGGTAAGCTCGCTTGAATTGAACGCTGGCGCTCCTAACTCCCGTCCTTTACTCGCACATCCAGGTGAGCTTTATCCTGTCATTAAAACCGCACCATCACTTTTTAAACGCTTAGATATGGCAGTTAGCGAATTAATTGTAAGATTAAACAAAGGAATGGATGTGCTTGATCATACGTTTGATCAAAATACCCAAAAATCTTTTCGACACACAATTGAAAACCTTGACAAAATTACTTCAGCCTTTGCAAAAAATACGCAAACCTTAGACCACAGCATGCATCATGTAGAAATTTTAATAGACAAAGGAGAAGCTGCTACAGATCAGCTTAATATCTGCTTAAAAGCTTTCTCCGGTGAAACACTGCCGCAACTTAATCAATTACTTGGAAACTTAACGATTTTTTCAGGCCAACTAAATGAATTTAGCAATGACATGATACAAAACCCAAGTATATTAATTAAAGGCCGTACACCACCCGCGAAAGGGCCAGGAGAGTAAAAGTTATGTTCAGAAAAATATTGCAAAAATTATCGATTATTGCCACGTTGGCTCTATTAGCCCAGGGTTGTTTTTCGCCAGTAAGCCTACCAGAAATACATAGGTATCAATTAACTACCAACTCAGCTGCTTGTAATAGTATCCCAAAAACTGCGCGAACTTTATTTATTAGCCTGCCACATGCAACTGCACCTTATAACACTACACAAATGGTATATAGCCAAACACCTAATGAAATTTGTTGGTTTGCTGAAAACCGTTGGGTTACTCCCTTACCCCAAATGACGCTACCACTTATGATACAATCAATCCGCAACACTCATCATTTCAAAGCGGTAGTAGGTTTCCCCACGGTTGCAAACACAGATTATCGGTTAGAAACTTCGCTGATTACATTTAAACAAGAATTTTGTGGGCAAAAAAGCCGCGTTCATATTATATTAGATGCCGCTTTAATCCTGGCAAAAACGCAACAAATCATTGCAACCCGCCGAATTGAGGTCATTGTGCCGGCATCATGCAAAACACCTCAAGCAGGCGTCGCAGCATATCAATGTGCATTTAATAAAGTGTTGAGACAATTAAATTGGTTTACAATCAGGAATACCTAAAGTTTTTATTTTATGACTAAACGTGTATTAATTATGGCAGCAGGAACTGGAGGGCATGTATTTCCTGCCCTTGCCGTTGCAAAAACACTTAAAGATAACGGCATTCATGTCGCTTGGCTTGGTACGCGTCAAGGTATGGAAGTTAAATGGGTAACAACAGAAAATATTCCTATTTTCCCAATAGATATAGGCGGATTAAGAGGAAAAGGAATGCTCTCATGGTTCAAGGCCCCTTTTAAGCTCTTACGTGCTTTTATCCAATCAAAACGAATTATTGCCCATATCAAACCAGATTTGGTGCTAGGCATGGGCGGCTTTATTTGTGGACCTGGTGGCATTGCTACACGTTTTTTAAATATACCTTTAATCATTCATGAGCAAAATGCCATCCCTGGACTAACCAATAAACTGCTGGCAACCTCGAAATTTCTGCGGTTATCTGGTGTACTAGAAGCGTTTCCCGGAAGCTTTCCCAAAGAAGCGCAAGCTATTTTCACTGGCAATCCGGTACGTAAAGAATTAACCCAATTCGAACTGCCAGAAAAACGCTGGCAAAATCGATCGGGTCGACTAAAATTATTAGTGCTAGGTGGAAGTCTTGGCGCAAAAGCAATAAACCAGATTGTACCTAATGCAATAGCGCTAATGCCCGCTAATGAAAGGCCTGAGATTTACCACCAAACAGGTGAATCACACCTTAAATTAACTCAAGCGCTGTACGAAACCTATCAAATAGATGGCAATATAGTAAGTTTCATTGATGACATGGCAAAAGCCTATTTATGGGCAGATTTAGTGATTTGTCGTGCCGGGGCAATAACCTTGGCTGAGCTTTGCAGTGTTGGTATTGGTAGCATTTTAGTACCGTTTCCACATGCAGTGGACGATCATCAAACTAAAAATGCTGAATATCTTTCAAAAGCTGATGCTGCTATCCTAATGCCCCAAATTAATTTAACTGCTGAAAATTTAGCTCCTTTGCTAAAAAACTTTTCAGCAAACCGTACTAAACTTATTGAAATGGCAACAAACGCTTACGCGCTTAGAGCCTTTGATGCAACCCAAAAAGTAGTAGAACATTGCAGGGAGTTTTTATGACAATCCAGAAAAATCCGCATAAGATGAAACGATTCAAACGCATCCATTTTGTTGGCATTGGTGGCGCAGGTATGGGCGGCATTGCTGAAGTTTTGCTCAATGAAGGTTACGAAATTTCAGGATCTGACTTACAAGAAAATGCCATGGTACGTCATTTATCTCAGTTAGGCGCAAAAATTTTTACTCATGGGCAAACAGCCGAAAATATCGAGGGCGCCAATGTTATCGTTCGTTCCACCGCTGTAGCTGATAACAATCCGGAACTAGTTGCTGCTCGAAATGCTAGAATCCCCATCGTACCACGCGCACAAATGCTTGCAGAATTGATGCGCTTTCGATATGGGATTGCTGTAGCAGGCACCCATGGCAAAACTACAACAACCAGTCTAATTGCAAGTGTACTTGCAGAAGCTGGTCTTGACCCTACATTCATTATTGGTGGCCTGCTTAACCGCGCCGGCTCAAATGCTCATCTGGGCGCAGGTCAGTTTTTAGTTGCTGAAGCAGATGAAAGTGATGCTTCATTTTTATATTTAAAACCCATTATGGCTGTCGTCACCAATATTGATGCTGATCATATGGAAACTTATGGTGGCGATTTCTCAAAATTAAAACAAACTTTTATCGAATTTTTACACCACTTACCATTTTACGGCTTAGCAGTGCTATGCCTTGATGACCCCAATATAAAAGAGTGTCTTCCCAATATTTCTCGCCCGATTTTAACTTATGGATTTGATAAATCAGCTGATATCTATGCAACAGATTACCGCCAAGAAGGGTTAAAAACTTTCTTCACCGTGTATAGACGTAACCTTTCTTCTCTGAATATTGAATTAAATTTAGGTGGTCGTCACAATGCGTTAAATGCACTTGCTTGCATTGCGATTGCGACTGAATTAGATGTTGGAGATCGCTTTATTACTAAAGCATTAGCCGAATTTTCTGGGGTGGGAAGACGTCTACAAATTTTTGGAGAAATTTCGATTCAACAAAAACAAATTTTAGTGATCGATGACTACGGACATCATCCGCGTGAAATTGCTACTACGGTAGAAGCGATCAAAACAGCCTGGCCAAATCGAAGACTCATCATGGCTTATCAACCTCATCGCTATACACGGACTCGGGATTTATTTGAAGATTTTACCAATGTATTATCCAACGTTGATATGCTTTTATTATTAGAAATTTATTCTGCAGGTGAATCACCTATTCAAGGTATCAATTCAAAAGCTTTATGCCATGCGATCAAACAACGCGGACTTATTGACCCTATTTTTGTAGAAAACACTGCTTGCTTGCCAACAGCACTAGAAAATATTGTACAACCTGGTGATTTATTATTGTTACAAGGCGCTGGAGATATTGGCCATGTTGCTCCCAGGCTAATTGCTACCTATCAGGCTTAACTATACTTCTCTGAAATAGGTTTGCGGT
The DNA here is from genome assembly GCA_963844535.1 of uncultured Gammaproteobacteria bacterium. Lineage (GTDB taxonomy): Bacteria > Pseudomonadota > Gammaproteobacteria > CAWJOP01 > CAWJOP01 > CAWJOP01. The sequence goes on from CAWJOP010000008.1 coordinate 151,894, forward strand.
TTTTTTCATCTCATTTTACGTCAAGCTTTAGAATTTTTTTAAATGGAAAAATCCTCGAAATACAGGGAGTATTCCATCGAATTTTTCCATTTAAAAAAATTTAAATCTCTTGTAAACTAAGCGAAAAAATCCCGAAAACCTATTTCAGAGAAGTATATGACATCTTTAACGCGTGGAATACCGCACCCAAATATCTCTCTTGCTGATTATACCTCATGGCGCGTAGGTGGAATTGCAGAAAAACTTTATCTGCCCATTGATTTACATGATTTAACCTCTTTTATTCAAACCACTGGAAAAGAAGAACCAATTTTTTTTGTCGGTTTAGGTAGCAATTTACTCGTTCGTGATCAAGGAATTCCAGGAACAGTCATTGTCACTCAAGGGGGCTTAAATCAATTAACTGCGGTTGAAAATAATTTGGTTAGAGCAGAGGCTGGTGTTGCTTGTGCAACAATGGCGCGGTTTTGTGCTAGAAATGCTTTAGGTGGAGTAGAATTTTTAGCTGGTATCCCTGGTACTATTGGCGGCGCATTAGCTATGAATGCAGGCTGCCATGGTGGTGAAACATGGCAATATATTGAAAAAGTTGAAACAATCGACAGAAATGGTCAACACTATATTCGATCTGCTAAAGAGTATCAGGTAAGTTATCGCAGCGTAACTTCCCCTCTACCAGAATGGTTTGTTGCTGGATATTTTCGCTTGCCTTCTACCGAAAAAGAGCATTCTATCGAAAAAATTAGGCTTTTACTCGATAGACGCCTTGCTACACAACCGATTAACGAACCAAATTGTGGATCAGTATTTCGCAATCCTCCCGATGATTACGCCGCGCGTTTAATTGAGCATTGCGATTTAAAAGGCTTTACCATTGGTGGAGCAAGTGTTTCTACTAAACATGCTAATTTTATTATTAATCAAGGAAATGCTACTGCGCTAGATATTGAAACACTAATCAATCATGTTAAAACATCAGTTGCAGAGAAATTTGGCATCGATTTAATTCGAGAAGTACACATCGTAGGCTATTAGGGCGTGCCCCGAAAGTATTTGATGGCTGCAAAAAGTGTAGGGCTGGCAAAAATTTCACTAAATTTTTGTCAAATAGGATAAACTATTCTCCTCAAATTTAGCGAAATTTTTGCTCAACCCCCACTTTTTTCGCTTCATCAAATACTTTCGGGACACGCCCTAATGAAACTATTTCGCTCGTCAAAAAAACAAAATTCACCTACTGCCAACCAGTCACGTAAATCACAAAAAAAATCGTATCAATCATTCAAACGAAACAAGCACTCAAGATCATTTGCTACCGAAATTGGCAACACCCGTTCAATTTTTTATACTATCTTTAGCAGTTTTTTTTATACTTCACTGATAATTTTAACCTTCATTACGATCTTGTGGTTTTGCCGCCAAATTGGTAATACAGAAAAATTTGGAATTCATCGACTTGAATTCACCGCACCGCTAGTACGTATCAATCCAAATATGGTTAAAAAAATCAGTTTACCCTTCACTAAGCAAAACTTTTTTACCGTCAATATCTTTGAATTAAAAAAACGTCTTAGTCAGTTGCCCTGGGTCCACGAAGTCATGATATTACGTACCTGGCCAAACGGGCTATCTATTCACATAAAAGAACAAGAGGCAATTGCGCAACTGCCAAATAATAGGCTTTTAAACAAACAACTAGAAATTTTTACTGTTCCAGCCCAAACAATGCCACAATATCTACCAGAATTTAACGGTCCCGCTGGACAACTGAAAGCAATGTGGCAAAATTACCAAGCGATTGAAGCTATTTTAAAGCCCCTTGGATTACATGTTATTTATTTTGAGCTTTCTGAGCGTCAATCTTGGCGACTTACACTAAATAATCATTTAAAATTAGTGCTTGGCCGATCAAATGGGTTTGATCACCTAAAACGTTTTGTGGGAATTTATAATCAAATTATTACTCCGCAAAATATGGGAATGATTGATTATATTGATCTTCGCTACCCCAATGGTATGGCAGTGCATGCGCAACAATCGGGTGTAAGTACTTAATTAGTAGAGTTTCGAAAGAAGTCTATTGTACTCTTGTATTAGTCTGGTATAGAGGTATATAACAAATGATGTCTAAAAAATCCGATAAAAATTTAATGGTGGGCCTTGATATCGGTACTTCCAAAATTGTTGCACTCATTGGTCACATGACTACTGATGATCAAATTGAGATTATTGGAATGGGGATCCATTCCTCGCGCGGATTAAAGCGAGGTGTTGTCGTCAATATCGATGCGGCAGTCCAGTCTATTCAGCGCGCTATCGAAGAAGCCGAACTCTCTGCAGGTTGTCAAATTTATTCAGTGTATACTGGTATTGCTGGTAGTCATATTAAAAGCTTAAATTCTCACGGCATTGTTGCCATTCGAGAACGCGAGGTAACGCAAGCAGATATTGATAGAGTCATTGATGCTGCTCGTGCCGTTGCAATTCCAGCTGACCAAAAAATTCTCCATATCCTTCCTCAAGAGTTCATTATTGATCACCAAGAAGGCATTTGGGATCCTATCGGTATGGCAGGTGTAAGACTTGAAGCAAAAGTTCACCTAGTTACTGGTGCAGTCAGCGCTGCACAAAACATTATTAAATGCGTCGAACGCTGTGGTCTTAACACAGCAGATATTATTTTAGAACAACTTGCTTCAAGTCATGCTGTGCTAACAGAAGATGAAAAAGAATTGGGAGTTTGTTTAGTTGATATCGGCGGAGGAACTACGGATATTGCAATATTTTCTGAAGGAGCCATCTGCCATACAGCCGTTATCCCAATTGCAGGAGATCAAGTTACTAATGACATTGCTATCGCACTCCATACACCAAGTCAGCATGCAGAAGAGCTTAAATTAAAATATGGTTGTAGTTTAGTTGAGCTATTGAAAGAAGATCAAATTATTAAAGTTAAAGGAATTGGTGATCGCCCTGATTCTCCTATTACACAAAAAGATCTTGCATTAGTTATAGGTCCGCGCTATGAAGAATTATTTGCCCTGGTTCAAGCCGAACTTAGGCGAGCAAATTTTCAAAACCGTATTGCAGCAGGCATTGTTTTAACTGGTGGTGCAGCGAAAATGAAAGGGGTTATCTCACTTGCCGAGACGATATTTAAAACACCCGTGCGGCTCGGTAGCCCACAGTACGTGCGCGGCGCACCTGAAATCTCAGGCAATCCTATTTATTCAACTAGTGTTGGTCTCTTGCTCTATGGTCAAAAGCAACAGCAATATCAAGTGCCTCGTCTAAATAACAATACAACGTGGCAGCGTATGAGACGCTGGTTCCAAGCAAATTTTTAAGAGATTGTTCAAAATTTCTCGTAAAAGCTCAGTCTCCCCCGTGAGGCCGTCATTGCAAGGCTTGCGCTTTTTGCAAGCAGAAGCATCCAGCAAAGAAATTTAAGCACTTTTACTGGATTGCCACGCGCAACGGAGCGAGCAATGACGGCCTCACGGGGGAGACTGACAAGTGCAGTTATTTTTTTATTCTTTTTCTTGACGAAATTTGTTTATAAATTTTTTCGACTTCAAAGTCATCGTGTATGGTTAGGGTGCTATCTGCCGCTTTGATGACTGACTCATTACTTAGTGCGTAACCATGGGCAAAAGCTTCTTGTTGGGCATCTAAAACTAAAGCAAGGATGATAAAAATTGAAAAAATGCTGCTAAGTATATTTCTTAATTTCATAGCGCACCTCCTTTGCTGTTCTTTTCCATCTTATCAAACATAAAAGTAAATTAGATAGGTTATAGGAATAAAAAAAATCGTACCCTTTTCGACATCTAATTTTTCTGACATTGATTACTGTATTAATTATGTCAAAATAGTTAGTTAATACTTTTTCTACTCAATTCAGTGCCCTCTAAAGGTAGAGGGTAATGAAACACATAAAATATGTCCTCAAAATAATGTAATCTTATGCAGATAATGCTTTGCAACTACTCCTATTAAAGTGGCGCTAACACTTTTTAACTGACTAGTTGTTAATTAAAACTAGAACTTAAGAAAATGGAATATCAAAAATTAGGGTTTAAACAAGTTTACTGGGAAGAGGTTCGTGAGCAAATTTGGGCAATTAACCAACCATTTGCACAGATAATTGATTCAATCAGTCCAGATAAAAATTATCCACTGGTGAAAGCATGGTATCGTTATGGCGATATTATCGTTAAAAATGGGATAACTTATTTACCTGATATAGATGATCTATCACTTCTACCTGCTACCGACCCAAGCTTTAAAAAACATTTGCAAGATCACTTAAATTACAGCGCTATCCCTTTATTTTTAATCCTTAATAATACCAGTGAAGTGTATATATGTTCTCATCAAAGAACGGTTCCGTTAAATTTATTTTACCCCGGTAGCCTACTAGGTTTATTTGAATGTCTAGATATGTGGCACGCACGAAAATCGATTGCTGCATGGAGCGTTGCTGCTGGCGCTAAAACTTTATTCATGCTACCTAAATTAAATGATCAAACTAAATTTAAAAAATTACGAATGGCTTATGATATCTCATATCAACTACAACCACGTTACTTAGCAAATCATTGGCAACTTTTTAAAGCAATCGCTCAGCATAAAAATTTTTCACAACCTTGGCGAAATGAGATTTTATTTTTTACCAAAAACTGGCTATTAAAATCTAAAGTCGATCCGAGTTGGGCAAAATTCAAGGATTATCTAGTGATGCATGCTTGGAATCAAGCTCAGTTTGCCATTAGCAAAACAGGATTAAACCACTCTTGGGAATACTTTTTGCATGCCATAGTAGCTCGTAACCTAAAACCTACTCCCTATCTAATTGATCAGGCCAAGAATATTCTGCTGATTGCTTTGGGGCAACGGCCAGGATTTAAACTAGCCGAACAAAATAATCTAGTCGCTCCGATTGATGGATTACAACAAGTAATTGCAAATATTTATGATTTGAAAAAACATCTTCCTACTCTACTGCACATTAACAGTTTAGAAATAGATAGCTATACATCGCTTTATTACTCACTGTCCTTCCCAACTCTACTCGAAGGTCTACCCTATCATTCTAATATTGCATCAACGATTATAGTTGACATTCGAAATATCAAACATATTATTGATATACTAACTACGACATTTAATCAGTTTGACAACCATGAAATTAAACAACTTAGTCAAGTTGGTTTTGAGTATTTTCATGTAGAACCAGATCCCTATGGCGAAATTCTTTCAAGCCAGCAACTACCAGTTGTAGATGAAAAATTGCTCGCCTTAAATACAAAGTTTCCTGATCGTTCTTTTTGTGCCACCAGTAAGTTTTGGCGTGGCTGTATCCGGATTAGCCGAAAAAATTCAGCTTGGTAAACAGGCCCTAGTTATTTATAAAACTTTCTTTCACCTAAAGGTCGTGTTTTAAATCGCTTATATTGCCAAATATATTGTTCTGGCCGTTTGCGAATAGCATTTTCAAGAACTTGATTGATATATGCCGTATCTTTATCCAGATCTTCGCTAGGAAAGTTTTCAAAGATGGGCTCACCAACCAAATCATAACCTGAAAAATCATCACGTCGATAAAAAAACGCTCCAATAGTTTTAGCGCCACTTCGTTTCGCTAAGCGTGAGGTTGTGGTAATTGTTGCCGCTTGAATACCAAAAAATGGCACAAAAATACTATTTCTTAATCCTGCATCAACATCAGGCGTATACCAAACAGGAATATTCTCTTCAAGACAACGTAACATGCTACGCAGATCTCCACGCGGAATAGTTCGACAATAATACTTATTTAAGTTTTTTTCAGTCACGTAATTGATGACCGGATTTTTTTGCCTACGATAAACCACCGCAAAAGGTTGTTTAAGTGATAAAAGACGCCCAGCAATTTGCAAAGTAGTAAAATGAGGGCTTACTAAAATGGCTCCCTTACCTTCAGCAATTGCCTGATGGACATACTTCAATCCTTGAATATGCCCTAAATGTGCCAGTTTTTTTGTGGGTGCGAACCAAGCTAATGCAGTTTCCATTACGCCAATACCTACTGAAATAAAATTTTTTTTCAGTAATTTTTTTTGCTCGATTAAAGATAGCTCAGGAAAACAAAGTGCTAAATTAATTTGTGTAGTGTCTTTAATTCTTGAGGGAAAAAAACTTAAAAGATAACCTAATACTTTACCCAAATGCATCAATACTCCATAGGGCAAAAAAGCAAATAATCTTAACAAACCTACTAATGTCCAACTGAGTAAGTAACGTGGTTTTAAGAGTGGCTTCAGCGAAGAATTTTGCATTACTATTCTTTTACGCGCGAAACATATGTTCCGGTTCGAGTATCTACTTTGATTAATTCGCCATTTTGAATAAATAGTGGAATTCTAACTGTAGCACCAGTTTCAAGAACGGCTGGTTTACTACCGCCTCCCGAGGTATCACCTCTTACCCCTGGATCTGTTTCAATAATTTTAAGAACCACAAAATTTGGCGGAGTAACACTAAGTGGCGCACCATTCCAAAGAGTAATAATACAAATATCCTGCTCTTTTAACCATTGCTTAGCATCAGTTACTGCTTTTTCATCCACTGCATGTTGTTCAAATGTAGTTGGATTCATAAAGTGCCAATGTGTGCCATCATTATATAAATACTGCATTTCTGCATCGACCACATCTGCCCCTGGCAAAGTATCGCCAGATTTAAATGTTCGCTCAATGACACGACCTGTTTTTAAATTCCTAAGCTTAACGCGATTAAATGCTTGACCTTTACCAGGCTTTACGAATTCATTTTCAATAATATTACATGGCTCACCATCAAGCATTACTTTAAGGCCACTTTTAAATTCATTGGTACTATACACTGTCATAAAAAACTCCAACTATACTGGTGGTGGTAAATCTTCATCTTCATTTTCTTCTTGAATAGTCAATTGTTGATCGTGTTTATAAACATCATCCCAAAAATGTAAGTTGCCGTCGGTATCCACCCAGGCGGTAATATAAGTCACATGAATAGGTATTGGATGCCCTAGCTGAAAAGTAGTGGTAACTCCTGATTGAACAGCATCATCTAGACGTCGTTTTTGCCCTCTTAAAGAGGATTCATCCCACTCAACTAAATGCGAGAGAAAAACCAATGGATCTTTAAGTCGAATACAACCCGAGCTAAATAATCGTTGTTCTTGCTCAAAAAGCGCTTTAGTTGGTGTATCGTGAAGATACACAGCATGCTTATTAGAAAATTCAAATTTGATTTGCCCTAAGGCATTATGTGGCCCAGGATCTTGGCGAAAAACATAACGTGCCGGATTACTTTTCACATTAGTCCAATTAATCTTATAAGGAGGCACTTCACCTTTAGATTGGCCACCCAAAAATACATGAATATGGTGTTGAATAAGATAATCAGGGTGAGAAGATGCTTTAGGAATAATATCCTGTCGCAAAATTGTAGGTGGCACATACCAATAAGGGTTAATGGTGATGCGAGTAATTTTTGAATTGATTTCTGGTGTCTTTCTTGAAGGCTTACCTACAATAACTGGAAAAATAGCTGTCGCCTCGTGATTATCTACCAAGCGCAACCGACAATCAGGCACGTTAACCCAAATGTATCTTGATTCTGCCTGATCAGATAAATGTTTTAACCGTGAAAGATTAACGCGAATTTGTTGTAACCGCGCTTTAGGAGAAATATTTAAGGCAGCTCGAGTAGATGGGCCTACAACACCGTCCGGGTTTAAATTATGCCGTTCTTGAAATAGCTTAACTGCCTCATCTAACTGCTCATCAAACAACATATCATGCTTAGATGATCTCGGGCAAATCAGATCTTTGGTCTTGCACAAACGTTTACGCAAAGTAATAACAGCAGGATCGCTCATGCCTTTGCTTAAGGTATATTGAACAGAAAGTGTAGGCCATGGTTTTCGTACTGCTTTTTCGTAAATAGGAAGCATTTTCTCTAGGCGTTGATAAGCGGTAACTGGCTGAGTATCTTCACTAGCTGCTAGTGTATAAGCCGGAATAATACTGGAACATAAAATACATAACGCCAACCAACCCCGTAGAACAAATATCTTCATAAATACAACACTCCCCTGTTGAAAAAGCAATCTAACTAACTTGTTTAACAAAAACATCCACTCTTGCCGGCGGAAAGTTTAACAAAACATATTCAGAATAAATACGTTGAAAAGTTTGCGGTAAAGGCAAAGCTGTTTTGCCATAGTAATAAGTAAATTGAATAAATAAGCCGCTCTCTGGTAACGCTTTATCTATCGCTGCAAGAATATTTTTAACCATATTCTCTGGTAACGAACGCAGTGGTAAACTTGAAACAATAACGTTAATATCAGAACAATCTGCCAATAACCCAATTAAATTTTGAGCATCTCCCTCAATAACTCTTAGCTGTGAAAACCTACGCATTAAGTGTTTTACGAAAGCATTAGATTGCTCAATCGCTACCAATTTTTTTATGTTTACTCCATGTTCTAGTAAAGCTTGCGTCACAACCCCAGTACCTGGGCCTAACTCAACCACCGTGCCTAACGATTGAAGTGGCACTTGCCTTGCCATAGCACACGCTAGCCGTTTTGAGCTCGGGAAAGCAGCGCCCATCACCATTGGATTTGAAAACAACTCACGAAAAAACAACCACAATCCTTTACACTTTATAATAACGAAAGCTTTAGATCGATTGAATATAGCGTGCATCTTTAAATGAGAAATCATAGGATAGAATCTTTAATTAACTCTGCGGCTGCCGCAGATAAATCGGTATAAACTGGAATTTTTTTTATATCTTCTTGATGCAATTGCAAAGTCTCTTCTCCTTTACCAGTACGCACTAAAATAGGCCGACAATTCATGCTCAATGCCGCCTCAATATCGCGCCATGAATCACCGATGGTGGGCACTCCATTTAAACTAACCTGAAAGAAATTTGCAATTAATCTAAAAAGTCCTGTATTTGGTTTTCTGCAATCACAATGATCCTTAGGCTGATGAGGGCAAAAAAAGATTGCATCAATATATCCACCTAATTCACGAACTCTATTGTGCAGCATTTGATGCATTTCATCTAGTTCCTGTATACCAAATAAACCTCGATTAATACCCGACTGATTTGTAGCAACAGCAATCTTAAACCCTGCCTGGCTTAATTTCGCAATTGCTTCAAGACTGCCTGGAATGGGATGCCATTCATTTATATTTTTAATATATTCATCAGAATCAAAATTGATGACACCATCACGATCGAGAATAATAAGTTTCATGAAAAATTAAACCTTCATCAGCTTTCACAACAACAAAAATATTTCCCTAAAACAACAAGAAAACTCTATACAAAACAGTGAAATCATAACAAAACTGATACTTTTAAACCAATTTAATCCTTAGCTCACGTTTACAATTCTTTTATTGAGGTAATTCTTAAATTGCCTAAGTAATGCTACAATGAAAACCATAATTTTCAGCCAACTTTAAAATTGAGATACATAAAATGCAATTGGAATCAATTAAATATTCAGAATTTGAGGGCGAACCAAAAGAGTGGAATCTAGATAATCTCACCCTTGAGCCACTAAATCTGGTTGTTGGTAAAAATGCAAGTGGAAAAACTAGAGCGCTGAACCTGATTAACAATTTCGCAAAATTATTAAGTGGTGTTCAAAAACTCTCTTATGCTTCTGCAAATTTTGAAGCCCATTTTAAACATGAAAAGCAAACATATCGATACAAGATTCGTATATCAAACAAAATGGTAGTAGAAGAGGAATTCGAATGTGATGGCAAAAAACGACTAACTCGTGGCAAAGCTGGAGCTGGAAAAATATTTGCCGAAAAGCTGGACAAAGACATTGATTTTCAAGCTCCAACGTCTGAACTTGCTATAGCTGTCAGGCAAGACTCTATTCAACACTCCTATTTTGAACCTATTTCCGAGTGGGCAAAATCTGTATATCACTATCCTTTTGGCACTTCCATGGGGAGAGACACCGCTGCTGTCGTCACAGAAGGAGAAACTCTTTCTAAAGTAAAAGAGCTTGAGGAATCAGTAGTTCGCATATATAAGGCGGGAGAAAATACTCTTGGAGATCAATTCAAGAATGCAATCAAAGAAGATCTAAAGCAAGTTGGTTATGACATTGCCGACTTGAAACTCGCCCCTCCCACAATCAGCCCTGGCATAATTATTTCTTCGCCTTCGCCAAGCGAAATATTTGTACTTTGGGTAAAAGAAAAAGATATTGCCGCCCCAATTGAACAACAAAACATTTCACAAGGCATGTTTCGCGTTATTTCATTAGTGATTCAATTAAACTACTCAATTATGGCAGGGAAACCTGGTTGTATTCTGATTGATGATATAGGCGAAGGTCTGGATTTTGAGCGATCTTGCGCATTAATTGAATTACTTATCTCGAAAATAAAAGAATCGCCAAATACACAACTTATTATGGCAACTAATGATCGGTTTGTTATGAATAAAGTTCCATTAGAAATGTGGACAGTATTGCAACGGGAAGGCTCGCATTGCAAAGTTTTTAATTTTAAAAACAGTAAAGATAAATTTGAAAGCTTTCGGTTTACCGGACTTAACAATTTTGACTTTTTTTCTACAGGTTATTTGACTGAAAAATAAAAATGAAAAAAATTGCAGTTTTCACTGAAGGTCAAACCGAGCAGATATTTAGTGAACAAATAATAAGACATATTGCTGGAGAAAAACAAATTTCTATTGTTGTTGAGAAAGCTAGCGGCGGAAGTAAAAATAACAACAGGATTATAGAAATTAAAGCAAGATCAGAATCGAAAAATTCAGAATATTTTATATTAATAGTTAACTGCGGCAATGATAGCAGAGTAAAATCAGACATACTTGAACGACATAATAATTTGTTAACTCAGGGCTATCAAAAAATAATCGGGATTCGAGATGTCTATCCTCATGTTAAATTCAATGAAATTGCGAAATTACGTGATGGATTATCTAGCAATCTTCCTACCTCTGCTCAAAACATCTTGTTTGTTTTATGCATTATGGAAATTGAGTCTTGGCTCATGGCGGAGTATAACCATTTTGAAAAAATACACCCTAACATTACCGTAGAAAGGATCAAAAAAGAATTACACATTGATGTAATAAATGATGATTTAACTCAAAGGCCACGCCCTTCGGAAGATTTATCAAACATATACTGGCTTGAGAAAGAGGAATACAACAAAAGCCAAACGATAATTAACAAAATATTAAATGCTCTGGATAAAATACATTTAAAAAATGTTGTTGCACATAAATTTGAGGATTTATTACGCTTCTATAAAGAAATTGAATTATTTTTCTCACACTGAGGAATATAAAAGTGAAACATCAGCAATTTGCAAAAACAACCCTCGCAGATTGGCTAACAATTGCAAACGGTTATTTTTTTGGGCTGGTTCAGGAACCATAACTCTGACTGAATCAAAAAAATGATCCACGTATTCGCGTAACCGCGCAAGTTCGGTTAAACGGCTAGTATAATCGCGTTGAATTTCAGCATCAGCTTGCTGCATTTGGCTGAGCTGATGATATAAATTCTTTTCAGCTTCCATTTCAAACAATTCCGGATCAACTTCCTGCGTCTTAGAATAAAGATAAAATTCTGCCTGCGCTAAAATATTAGCAACCCGCTTGTTAGCCGCAATTAATGCTTCAGCTTCTGGTAGGTGTCGAAAATGCTCAACCGCTATAATGCGTTGATGAATATCTATTGGCTCATTGTGTTGAATTTTAACTACTGCATTAAAAACCTCTGTTGAAACACCTTTTTCGTTATACCACGCGCGAAGCCGCTCGATCATAAAATCTCTTAATTCCACAGCAAAATGCTTTTCTTTGATCAAGTCACCATAACCTTCAATGGCTTTCTCAATGAAGTGATCTAGCAAAAATGGCAGTTCCTGTTCAATTAAAATACGCATAATTCCCATCGCCGCTCGCTTAAGGCTAAAAGGATCTTTATCACCCGAGGGAATTTGGCCTAAACTAAAAATTCCAACTAAATTATCCATTCGATCAGCAATTGCCAAAGCACAGCCTATTAAAGTACTCGGAATTTTATCACCAGAAAATTTTGGCAAATAATGTTCAGAAATAGCGGTACAAACTTCAAGGTTCTCCCCACCATGCAATGCATAGTAATATCCCATAACACCTTGCAATTCTGGGAATTCATGTACCATATCTGTTACCAAATCAGTTTTTGCTAACAGCCCAGCTCGTTCAACTACTTGTCTATCAAATACTTGTTTAGATTGCCAATGATCAGCAATCAGACAAGACAAACGAGAAAGACGCACAGCTTTGTCAAACAACGTACCCAATTTTTCTTGAAAGGTAACATGTTTAAGCGTTTCTAACCGGCTTTCCAACGAATGTTTTTTATCGGTATAGAAAAAAAATGCTGCATCAGACAATCTAGCGCGCATCACTCGTTCGTTACCAATAATAATTTGTTCAGGATCAGTACTTTCAATATTGCTAACTGTGATAAAACAAGGTTTTAGCACACCTTTTTTATCTGCAACTGGAAAACACTTTTGATGATGCTCAATCGCACAAATGAGCACTTCTTTAGGAAGCGTCAAAAAATCTTCGGCATAAGTAGCCATAATAGGAACCGGCCATTCTACCAATCCTGTTACCTCATCAACTAATGATTCAGGAAAAATTACGTGCGCATTTTGCTCAGCACCAATTTGTTGAATTTGCTGCACAATTAGCGCCTGTCTTTTAGCAAAATCAGGAATTACTTTACCCATTTCTTCTAAACGTGATTCGTATTGATCAGCATGTTCAAGCACAATAGCATCAGGATGATGAAATCTATGGCCAAAAGTATTTCTACTCGTGGACAACCCTAAGATTTCAGCGGGAATTACTTGATCACCATACATTAATACAACCCAATGTACGGGGCGTAAAAATTCAATCTCTAATTCATTCCAACGCATGGTTTTACCCATGGGTAACTGTTTCAGTACATTGCTAAGCATAGCAGGAGCTAGCTCAACAAAAGACTGACCTTTTTGTTGGAATCGATGTACCAACCAAGCACTTTCTTCAGATTTTTGAATTTCAAGTGCACTAAACTCAATACCACAAGAACGCGCAAAACCTAAGCCAGCCGGCGTTGGACAATTATTTTGATCAACCGCAACATTTAACGTTGGCCCTTTTCTTTCGATTACTTTATCTGGTTGAATCGCTGCAACTTCACTAATCAAAACAGCAAGGCGACGCGGAGTAGCAAATGCGTTAATTTGCCCAAAATTAAACTGTTCCTTAACCAATTGCTGTTCCAATCCACTAGCCAATGCCGAAGATAACGATTTAAGCATCCGCGGCGGTAGCTCTTCTGTACCAATTTCAATTAAAAAAGTGTCTTTTTTACTCATAAATTTTCTGCAATTCAAGATGATTTCAACAACGGAAACCCAAGTTGTTCGCGCGTTTTATAATAAGCATTTGCAATTGATTTTGCTTTTGCACGTACTCTTAAAATATAACGCTGCCTCTCTGTTACCGAAATAGCATGTCTTGCATCTAACAAATTAAAAATATGCGACGCTTTGAGTACCATTTCATAAGCAGGCAAAGAAAGCCCTATATTGAGCAATCGCTGACATTCCGCTTCATAATGATTAAATTGTGCTAATAAAAAAGTTACATCTGCTTGTTCAAAATTATAAGTTGACATCTCTACTTCATTTTGGTGAAAAACATCACCATATGTCACTGGACCCTGAGGTGTTTGACACCAAACAATATCGTACATGCTTTCAACTTGTTGCAAGTACATAGCAAGTCGTTCTAACCCATAGGTAATTTCGCCAGTAATTGGATGACAAATTAAACCACCAACCTGTTGAAAATAAGTAAATTGACTAATCTCCATACCATCTTGCCAAACTTCCCAGCCCAATCCCCAAGCACCTAACGTAGGCGATTCCCAATTATCTTCAACAAATCGAATATCATGCACCAATGGATCAATTCCAAGCGATTGTAATGAATTTAAATAAAGTGTTTGGATATTTATTGGTGATGGCTTAAGTACCACCTGAAACTGATAAAAGTGCTGCACCCGATTAGGATTTTCCCCATAACGCCCGTCTGTTGGCCTTCTCGACGGTTGTAAATAAGCTGCAAACCAAGGCTCTGGACCAATGGAACGTAAAAAAGTTGCCGGATGAAAAGTTCCCGCGCCAACCTCTAAATCAAGTGGTTGCAAAATCACACAGCCTTGGTTCGCCCAATATTGTTGGAGTGAAAAAATTAAATCTTGAAATGTTTTTGGAGTAGACATATTCACTTTTTACGCGCAATAACAGGTTTTACGAATTCTAATTTCAATACGGCGGTTTGCTGCATTGCCAGGAACCGTTATCTGATTAGCAATGGGAACACAATTAGCACAGCCTGTTGCACACATTCTCCTAAAATGAATACCACGTACCCATAAGTAGGCTTGAATACTTTGCGCTCTTGCATCTGAAAGTGCGCAATTAAAGCAGGTTGAAGCTATATTATCAGTGTGTCCAGAAATATAGAGCGGAACACAGCCATAATGGTTTAACAAACAAACTAAACAATTTAATGTGGGATAAGCCTCTTCACGAATAGCGGCACAGTTCACTTCAAAAAATTTATCTGTTGGTAATAGAATAATTGCATTTTCGCCAATCTCAATTACTTGCACACCTTTTTTACGTAACTCAAAAATTGACCTATGACTACCCCACCCACCACACTTCTTTTCCATTTGATTAATTTGCTCTACAGTTGGCCCACAATCTTTAGGTGGAGGGCAAGTGGTAGCACAAGGATCAAAAGGGCATTCGCAATTACTGCGCTTAACTTTTGGGCCACAAGAACAACCACATAAAGCTAGTAAAAAAATGACTAAAATAACATTACGTAATTGAATAAACATTTTTCTCTCCACTAGGGCCACATACATTTCAAGCATACTCAACCGGAAAAGCAATCACTTCAGCTAAATAATTCTTCTCAACTGCTAACATAATTAGCCGATCAACACCTACTGCAACTCCAGCACAATTAGGAAATCCATTAGCTAACGCTAACAGCAAACGCTCGTCTTGAACAACTTCTTCAGATTGTAATTTTGTACGTTGTTGCAAATCTTGCCGAAATCGCTTGCGCTGCTCATTCGCATCAATCAATTCATGATAGCCATTGGCAATTTCCAAACCGTTGACAAATACTTCAAATCGCTCTGCCACAGGTGGTTCTTCGTCTCTAATCCTTGCCAGTGCAGCCTGCGACTTAGGAAAATCATACACAAAAATCGGCTGTTCGCCAGTTAGTTTAGGCTCAATTAAATGACTCATTAATAATTGTAACCATGTATCTCGATCAAATATAGGTGCGCTAATTGCCAACCCAAACATTTCACCAATCTGTTTAAGCTCTAACACAGTAGCCTGATGTGGATCAATGTTTAAATAATCTAAAAATAATTGCCGATAACTTAATCTTTTTGCTTTCGATGTCTGCAAAATGCAGGATAAAAACTCATCCATCTCATCCATCAGCTGATGATGATCAAATAATGGCCGGTACCACTCTAGCATGGTAAATTCTGGATTATGTAATCGACCTGACTCTTCGTTGCGAAATGCTTTGCAAATCTGATAAATCGATCCTATTCCAGCAGCTAATAATCGTTTCATCGCAAATTCAGGCGACGTCTGCAAATACAATTTGCTAGCCTGACGGCCACCAGGATGGGCTAAAAACGTTGCAAAGCTATGAATATGCGGATCAGTCACCGTTGCATGAGAAAGCAGTGGCGTTTCCACTTCAAGCACATTTCTTTGTTTAAAGAAAGCACGAATATTGTCAATAATAGCAGCTCGAGTACGCAAAATATCAAGATCTGCAGTGGGTTGCCAACGAGGTTGCATAATTTTTACTCGGTAAAATAAATTGGGAAGTTCTAATAACCGAGGTAACATTAAATTTATCCGACCATACTCCGAAATTGTACGCCATTTTCGGAGTATGGTCTAATTTTGCAAAAATAATTGATGATGTTGAACGATGGCTAATGCGAAAGCGATACAGCTACACATATACAGGAATTTCTATGCTAAAATTTTCACAAAAAGATCAAATCATCCTCATCGCTGACCCAAAAGTCAGTGCTATTCCTATTATCGATAATCAAGAACCTATGATTGATTTAAAAGATCAAAGCGAAATTATTTATGGTCCTTCTCCAGAAATTCCTAATAACACAAACTACACCAAAATCAGAAAAAGTGTTTACGAAAAATTAAAACAAGCACAGCAATTACTGCCGGAAGGATTAAAATTTTGTTTGTATGAAGGATACAGAAGCCTTGAGTTGCAAAAAATGCTTTTTGACAGTCGATTTGCAAAAGTACAAAAACAGCATCCTGATTGGACAAAAAACCAACTGTTTCTTGAAACTATCAAGTTGGTTTCTCCCATCATTCATCAAGACGGATCAAAAAATACTCCTCCTCACTCAACGGGCGGAGCCATTGATATCTATTTAATTAATCATGAAGGAGAAGCAGTTGATATGGGCATTCATCCAAAAGATTGGATGGATGACATTGATGGTGCAATTTCGCTGACTGCGTCACAAGAAATTTCCGCTACCGCACAAAAAAACCGCCAAATCATGAGCCATGTATTATCGTTTGTCGGATTAATAAATTATCCGACAGAGTATTGGCATTGGTCTTACGGTGATCAATATTGGGCCTATCACAAGGATGAAACGCATGCGCTTTACGGAAGCCACCAATAATTTACCCTAAATAGCGCTCAACCAAAATTTCGGCAATTTGCACTGCATTTAATGCAGCGCCTTTACGAATGTTATCGGCAACGATCCAAAGATTAAGTCCTTTAGGATGGGAAATATCTTCGCGAATGCGTCCAATGAATACTGGATCTTTACCCGCCGCATGGGTTGCTGGAGTCGGATAAGCATTTAATAGCGGATCATCAATTACTTTTACCCCTGGCGCATTCTGCAAAATTTCTTTGGCTTCATTAGCAGTCAATTTAATTTCAGTCTCAATATGAACTGCTTCAGCATGGCCGTAAAGAACTGGCACTCGCACCGCAGTAGGATTTACTAAAATCGTATCATCCCCTAAAATTTTTTGCGTTTCCCAAACCATCTTCATTTCTTCACGCGTATAACCATTATCCTGAAAACTATCAATATGCGGCAACACATTAAATGCAATTTGACATGGATACACTTCGGCCATAGCTGGCTTTCCAGCCAATACCTGTTCCGTTTGCATCAATAATTCTTGAATAGCTCGTTGACCTGTACCCGAAACGGACTGATAAGTCGCTATATTAATTCGTCGAATACGTGCCGCATCATGTAACGGCTTTAATGCCACCAACATCTGCATGGTTGAACAATTCGGATTAGCAATAATATTTGATTGCATGTACCGATCTAGCGCCGCAGGATTAACTTCTGCGACTACTAATGGAATATTTGGATCATAACGAAAATGCGAGGTGTTATCGATAACGATACAGCCAGATTTGGCAGCTTTTACTGCATACACGGCAGATACTTCGCTTCCTGCTGAAAACAATGCAAATTTTGTTTTAGAAAAATCAAATTGTGCTACATCTTCCACCATTAATTGCTGTTCTTTGAAAAGCACTTTTTTACCTTGTGAACGAGCGCTAGCAAGAGGATAGATATTGCCGACTGGAAAATTCCGTTCAGCAAGAATGGCAAGCATCATAGTACCTACCGCGCCCGTGGCACCAACTACCGCTACATCATACATTTTCTTCATATGCTTCAACATTTTCTAACTGCTCTCTTGTTAACAAAAATACTCCGCCCTCGCTACTTTCAAACTCCAACCAAGTAAAAGGTATGGCAGGAAATCTCTCCAGCAAAGTTGCCTCACTATTACCTACTTCAACCACAAGTATTCCATCGTGAGTTAAAAAATCTTTTGCCTGCCGCAAAATTTTTATCACAATCTCTAATCCTTGATTTTCTGCCAATAATGCTAGTGTTGGTTCATGTCGATATTCTTCTGGCAATAATGCCATTTCATCAGCACTTACATAAGGTGGATTGCTGAAAATCACATCATAACATTCGCCATATAAGCCATTAAATAAGTCTGAATGGATCACGCGAATTTGCTGATCAACCCCATAATCAGCAATATTTTTTTTAGCAACCGCTAATGCAGGCGCAGAAATATCTACCGCATCAATTTGCGCATTGGGAAAAGCCATTGCTGCTGTTACCGCGATACAACCACTACCCGTACATAAATCTAAAACATGCTGAACCTGATGAGGAACCACCCAATTTTCTAATTGTTTTTCAATGAATTCACCAATCGAAGAACGAGGAATAATTGCATCTTTATTAATATGAAACTTCATCCCTGAAAACCATGCCTCTTGTGTCATATAAGGCGCAGGCAACCGTTCTTCTATCCGAATTTCAAATAGTTTTAAAATGTCTTGTTTTTCAGCTAAAGTTAGATGTGCATTGAACACTTCTGCATGACTGTCTGGCGGAAGATGAAGTGCATATAACACCAAACAAACTGCTTCATCCCAAGCATTATCCGTACCATGCCCAAAATGGAGTTTGTGCTGATTAAATAGACTAGTGCCAAAACGAACCCAATCTCTAACTGTTAAGAGTTGACTATATACTGCGTCGGAAATTTTCATGTAATTTCTATGTTAAAAATTATACGGATACCTTATTATAACGTAATAATTTACCAGATAGGGGAAAATCCATGGGAATTCTAAAAAATAAACGCGCACTGATCGTTGGTATTGCAAGCAACCGTTCAATTGCCTATGGAATTGCTAAAGCAATGAAACAACAAGGCGCTGAGCTTGCCCTTACTTATCAAACAGAAAAGCTAAAAAGCCGTGTAGAAGAAGCTGCACACGAATTTTCATCTCAGATTGTTTTACCTTGTGATGCCTCCAATGATCATGAAATATCCGCTCTATTTAACGAACTAGGAAAGCATTGGGATAAATTTGATATTTTAGTTCACTCAATTGCGTTTGCACCTGCCGATCAACTTGAAGGCGATTATTTAGCAGCAATTAATCGAGAGGGCTTTAAAATTGCTCATGAAGTCAGCAGTTACAGCCTTTCCGCGCTGACAAAAGCTGCTTACCCAAAGATGGAGGGTCAAAAAGGCGCAATAGTAGCCTTAACCTATTTAGGCGCAGAGCGCGTTGTGCCAAACTATAATGTAATGGGCTTAGCAAAAGCGAGTTTAGAAGCGAATGTGCGTTATCTCGCTTATAGCCTTGGCCCACGAGGAATTCGTATCAATGGCATTTCAGCAGGACCTATTCGTACGCTTGCCGCTTCAGGGATTAAAGATTTTCGCAAAATGCTCAATCGTCATGAACAAACCACTCCATTGAGACAAAACACCACCCCTGAACAAGTCGGAAATACTGCAGCATTTTTATGTTCAGATATGGCCGATGGCATTACTGGCGAGATCGTTCACGTTGATGGTGGTTTTCATATTACTGCGATGTCTCAGGAAACTGATTAATTCAAATATTTTTCCACAACAAAGGCAAGAAAGACCCTATAAATTAAATAAATTGTGTTATAACTAAACTATGAGAAAAAAACCATTAATTGAAACCAATCCTTACTTAAAAGATGCCGCTATGAGAGAAAAGCTAGTAACACGATCAGTGGTAACTTCATGTGGTGTCGAAGGCGTCAAAATTGACTTTAGAAAAATGAGTCATATTGAAATCAAACAAAAAAGAAACGAAAAAGTCCAAAGAGATTCTTAAATAGAAGTTTCTAATATTTCTCTAAAAATATTTTTCATAGGCCTATAATCTCCTGCATGGCCTGAATGTAGGCGTTAAACCCCTCTAAGCAAATAGTTTGATCTATTGCACTAAAATCTAGGAGTGGTTTATCCCTGAAGTATCGACGGATAAATTGTGGCCGCATCGATAAACATTAAAACGTCCCCTTCTCCCAGCCCCATACTCCATAAATCACGGGTCTTGGTTCTGGGAGAAGGACAGGATGAGGGGAAATGAATGGATTTGATAGAAGCTATTTTACTTTCTACCACTTCTATTAAAAGTTAGAGTAGGATGAAAATTTACTTTCCAGGGTTACCCTCATCCTGTCCTTCTCCCACAATAAAGTACAGTGATTTTTAATAACTTATCGGGGTGGGAGAAGGGACGTTGTCGCCATTATCGGTGCTCAAGTTTTTTCATACATGTTGGTATATATTTTGCTACTGCAAAAATAAAATTTTCTTTCGACATATTCAGAAACCGCATAACGATTTGTGTTTTTAATATCACCACTGCAAAACTGGATATTGTTCAACCACCAAATCAACAAACCCCGAAAAATCAATCAATTGAATTTTATCAATTAATCGGTCTAATACGCCTCTCTCCAGCGCATGAGGTGTTAGAACAAAAACTTGTTGTTTATTCGCCAAATCCTCTAATTGATTACCTGACTCAGTCGCTGATAAAGCGCAAAAAACGCCATTTTCGATCAATAACAAAACGTCTTGTGGGGCGTATACTGCTAAACAATTTTTTAAACTTGCTGATTCAGAAAATGAATCACGAATAATATGTAACATAATCAAATGCCAACAGGCCCTAAAACACCAAATTATGATCAAGAAATAACTTTGTCATTTCATTTGGCAAAAGACAAGTCACTGAAAGAATTAAATCTTGCGGCTTTAGTCGCCGTTCTTCGAGAGATTCTTTAGCAACATAAATTTTTTGCACATCATAAAATGGCAAAGCGGTAAGTAGCGCTGACAAATCACCTTCTTTAGGACAAGCTAACTGAAATACTCCATCATCAATAAAAAGCAAACTAACGTTAAATTCCAAACTACTTGCCGCCAATACTATATCAAATGATTCGCGTATTTGTGCTAATCCTTTAAAATGTTTAACGATAAATAAAAGGTTACCGTTGCTGGTTTTCACAATACATCTCCGAAAACCATAACTCTCTCAGCTAAACTAACCGCCTCAAACCACTGACTCAAGCTTGCAATGCAAAAATTTTCCGCTAAATTATCTGTATCCTTCTCAAAATAGTTCGCCTGATTCTGACCCATAATGCCTCGCCTTACAGCGGAAGCCGAACAAAGCACTAATGGCAATCCATATTCCTTAGCTAGTATTTGCCAACGCGTAATTAAAATAGGGTTTTCTGTATGAATCAGGCGACTGCCGTGATAAACGCCATCTTGATAAAAAAATATCTGCCGAATCTTATGGCCTTTTTTCAAAACGGATTGAATAAATTGGAACGCTGTCTCACCCCCGCTTTGTAGCGGGGATGCAGTAATTAAAATAGCAAATTCAACCGAACCTTCAGACATTATCTACGATCGTTTAACGCTCCAAACAAATTTAACAAACTAATAAATAAGTTATAAAGCGAAACGTAAATAGTAATAGTAGCCATAATATAATTGCGTTCGCCGCCTAAAATAATCTGGCTGGTCTGAAACAGAATTAAGCCGGATGAAAGCAATACAAAGGCAGCGGAAACTGCCAACATTAATACTGGTATATGAAAAAACAGAGCGGCAAGACTACCTAAAAACGCAACAATCATTCCCACCATCAAAAAACCAGCCATAAAGCTAAAATCTTTTCGAGTCGTCAACGCATAAGCAGACAATGCAAAAAAGATTAATCCTGTCGCCCCTAAACTCATTGTGATAATTTCACTTCCATTCTGAAAATTATGTAAATAAAAGTTTAGAATGGGTCCTAATGTGTAACCCATAAAGCCAGTTAAGGCAAAAACCGCAGCAATACCCCAAGGACTGTTTTGTACTGCATTGGTTAAGAAAAGAAGACCAAAGTAACCGAGTAAAGTTAACCATGGGTTTAATGGAGCAGCATTGGTAAGCATGGCATAGCCTGCAGTCGCTGCGCTAAACAACAGTGTCATTCCTAACAATAAATAAGTATTTCGCAACACCTTGTTAGTAACTAAGGCCGACTCAGAACGTTGTGCCACAGTAAATGGTGTAGGATTCATATTTTTAGGCTCCAATAAAAAAGTTAAAGTATATATACCACTTGCAAAAAACCGTAAATTGAAACATGAGGTGTATCATAGGCAACCAATTATAACTCATTACATATTAAATAACTCATCTTACGCAATAACTTATTTTATGCAGCAATCGTTAAAACCTCATGCCCATCTGGCTTTACTAAAATAGTATGCTCAAATTGAGCAGAAAGACTATGATCTTTGGTCACCACTACCCATCCATCAGGCAACAATTTCACTTCTTTTTTACCTGCATTAATCATTGGCTCAATGGTAAACGTCATTCCAGCCACTAGTACTTCTCTCGTTCCAGGTTTACCATAATGAAGAACTTGTGGATCCTCATGGAACACTCGCCCAATTCCATGACCACAGTATTCCCGCACCACTGAAAAATTATTTGATTCTGCATGGTGTTGAATAGCGGCGCCAATATCTCCTAAGTGAATTCCTGGCTTCACCATCGAAATACCAATATCCATACATTCTTTAGTTACCTCAACTAACCGCTTTGCCAGAATAGATGGCTCGCCAACAAAAAACATTCGACTCGTGTCACCATGAAACTCATCTTTAATCACAGTAACATCGATATTAATAATATCGCCATCTTTAAGCTTTCGATCCCCAGGAATACCATGGCAAACCTGATGGTTAACTGAGGTACAAATCGACTTAGGAAACCCACGATAATTTAATGGCGCCGGAATAGCTTTCTGTACGTTGACAATATAGTCATGACAAATATCATTTAGTTCACCTGTTGTTACTCCAGGCTTAACATATTCCTCAATCATATCAAGTACTTGGGCCGCTAACCGGCCAGCCACACGCATTTTTTCAATTTCTTCTGGCGTTTTTATTGTAATCTTGGACATTTATGCGCTTATCCTGTTGAGAAAACCAACAAAGTTATGTTATATAGACGTTGTTAAAACTATAGCACAATTCACACACGTATCGTCACTGCGTTTAGGGTGCCATCTAATGGTTGAACGCAGGGATATGTGGAGGTGGGATCTATTGTTATCCTAATAAACCCTATGGAGTCTAAAATACTATGACAACGAAACCTTCTATTAAAACGATGCTCGAAGCGGGCGTGCATTTTGGCCATCAAACCCGTTATTGGAACCCAAAAATGAAAAACTTTATTTTTGGTTCCCATAAAAAAGTTCATATTATCAATCTCGAAAAAACCCAGCAATGCTACCAAGATGCAATTAATTATGTGAGCAAATTGGCCAGTAAAGGCGGCAAAGTTTTATTTGTTGGTACTAAAAGAGCCGCAAGATCAATTATTAAAGAACAAGCTTCGCGTTGTAACATGCCCTATGTTGATCACCGTTGGTTAGGCGGCATGTTGACTAACTATAAAACCGTACGTCAATCAATTAAGCGGCTCAAAGAGCTTGCTTCTATGCATGAAACACCTTCATTTTCTTTATTGACTAAAAAAGAAATGCTCACTATTAACCGCCAAATCGAAAAACTTGAAAGAGGATTAGGCGGAATTAAAGATATGGGAAGTTTGCCTGACGCATTATTTGTTATCGACGTCGGTTATGAAAAAATTGCTATTTTAGAAGCAAATAAACTCAGCATACCCATTATTGCCGTAGTAGACACTAACCATTCTCCCGATGGAATTGATTATATTATTCCAGGCAATGATGATGCAGCGCGCTCTATTGCGCTTTATTGCCAAGGAATTGCCGATGCTATTCTTGAAGGGAAAGAGTCTGCTACTACAACTGCAAATGTTATAGAAATGAAAGAATCTACTACACTTGGTGAAGCACCAACTGAAGCTCCATCAGCAGAGTAATTAAAGATAGAGAAAGGGGCCCCCAAAGCCCCTTTCTATTAGGGCGTGTTTACAATTGGTTTATTGTAGCTAATCCTACCCTTTTTGTAGCAGATAACCCAATTGTAAATACGCCCTATTTAACATCCTATAAAATTAAAACCCCTATTTGAGGAAAAATCATGTCAAATAATGTAAGCCTAGAACTAATAAAAACACTGCGCGAGCGCACTGGTGCAGGGATGATGGAATGTAAAAAAGCTTTATTAGAAACCAATGGCGACATTGAAGCTGCAGTTGAAGCAATGCGGATTAGAGGACAGGCTGTCGCTGCTAAAAAAGCCGGAAGAACTGCCGCAGAAGGGTTAATTATTATTAAACCAACATCGGATGGACGCACGGCGGCTATTTGCGAAATTAACTGTGAAACTGATTTCACTGCCGGCAATGAAAATTTTAATCAGTTCGCTGAAAAAATTACTGAGATTGCACTTGATCATACCGCGAACACAGTTGAAGCATTACTTGACCTAAACTACGATGGACAAGCAACTGTCGAGGAAGCAAGAAAAAGTCTTGTAGCTAAAACCGGTGAAAATATTCAGATTCGTCGGCTTGCTTTATTAAATTCAAATGAAAAAATTTCCTATTATGTTCACAATGGGCGAATTGGCGCCGTCGTCCACACTCAAAACGCAAATGATGTACTCGGCAAAGATTTAGCAATGCAAATTGTAGCCAGCAACCCAATTGTTGTTAATCCTATTGACGTACCTGAAGCACTCATTGCCAAAGAGCATGAAATTTTTTCAGAACAAGCAAAAGCTAGTGGTAAGCCAGCCAACATTATTGAAAAAATGATTGAAGGTAGAATGGATAAATTCCGCAATGAAATAAGCCTTACTGGGCAAACTTTCGTCAAAGATCCTTCTGTTACCATCAAACAACTATTAGAAAAAGCTAACGCAAAAGTGATAAGTTTTATTCGCTTCGAAGTAGGTGAAGGAATTGAAAAATCTAGTGAAAGTTTTGCAGAAGAAGTGATGAAGCAAGTTAAAGCAAATCAAAATTAAGGCCATCTTATGACACATAAACCAATCTATCGCCGAATATTACTAAAACTAAGTGGCGAAGCTTTGATGGGTCAAAACCAATTTGGCATTGATCCAAAAGTATTAGATCGCATTGCACTCGAAATTACTGAAATTATTCAATTAAACGTTCAAGTAGGAATTGTCATTGGTGGCGGTAATCTTTTTCGTGGCACTGCCTTGTACGAAGCGGGCATTGGCCGTATTACTGGCGATCATATGGGAATGTTAGCAACTATTATGAACTCTTTAGCCTTACGCGATGCACTTGAGCGGATTAACACGCCAGCAAGAATTATGTCTGCTATTCCACTTAGTGGATTAGTTGATCATTATGATCGACGTAAAGCTATTCATCATTTACAACAAGGTCGAGCAGTTATTTTTTCTGCGGGTACTGGCAATCCACTTTTTACTACCGATTCTGCTGCAAGTTTAAGAGGCATTGAAATTGATGCAGATATCGTATTAAAAGCAACCAAAGTTGACGGAGTTTACTCAGCAGATCCAATGAAGCATGCAAACCTTGAACGATATAGTTGTTTAACCTATGACGAGGTAATCGAAAAAGGTCTTGGCGTGATGGATCTTACTGCAATATGTTTGTGTCGAGATCAAAACATGCCTCTACGCGTATTTAACATGAATAAGCCAAACGCACTCAAAGCTGTGATTTTGGGTCTTGATGAAGGCACCTTAATTGTTAAGGACAAAAAACATGCTTGAACCTATTAAAAAAAATGCTGAAACCAAAATGCAAAAAGCCATTGAAGCATTTCAATCAAATCTCACTAAAATGCGAACTGGGCGTGCACATCCTAGTCTGCTAGATCAAATAAGAGTTCCCTATTACGGCAATGAAGTACCACTAAGCCAAGTAGCAAACATTACTGTAAGCGATTCGCGTACTCTGTCAGTTGCACCGTGGGAAAAAAATCTCACCTCTGCTATAGAAAAAGCTATTTTGATTGCAGATTTAGGCTTAAACCCAGCCACATCAGGAAACACCATTCGTGTCCCCCTCCCTGCTCTAACCGAAGAACGTCGCAAGGAAATGATTCGGATTGTACGTAATGAAAGCGAAGAATCCCGCATTGCTATTCGAAACATTCGCCGTGATGCAAATAATGAACTCAAAGAGCTTTTGAAAAAGAAAGAAATTACTGAAGATGAAGAACGACGAACACAGGAAACCATTCAAAAACTTACCGATAAATCTATTGCCGAAGTAGATAAAATGTTAGCGGCAAAAGAAGCAGAATTGATCGAGATTTAAAAATTAGTTTTCAGTATTCCCTCTCCCATTTGTGGGAGAGGGGTAGAAACGATGGAGGGAGAAAAACAACTTAATTAATCACCCGCCAACTACCATCTGCTGTACGACAAGCAGTTCCGTAAATTTCCTGCTTTTTACCACCAATAATTGCTGTAGTGCTATATTCGCGACATGGTTGACCATGACGATTATAGGTTCGCTTTGGCGTGATCGCGTAACGATTGCCATTATCTGGATTAACCCAACGAGTTGTTTGATTGGTTTCGCTAGTCTCTAATGCTCGACTCATTTTCATGCGATCGACTTCATCCATTGATTGGCCAATTTTACCGCCTATCATTGCACCCAACACCATACCGCCACCAATTGCAGCAGCTCTACCAACCCCACCACCAAATTGGCTACCAACCAGGCCGCCAAGTACCGCGCCACCAACAGTGCCCACATCCTGGTTTGAAACGTTAGAGCATCCTACTAAGCCTAATACTATAGCTCCACTAACGCATGATTTAATTATTCTATTCATGTTAAGTTTCTCCAAAAACAATTAGCGATTGCTATTGTGAGTGAGTTTATAATAGTTTGCAATTAGGGCTATTCAATTCTAAGTGGATTTTGCCTATATTCTGCTGGCATTAGAAAAAATTTAAGGAGTCATTTTTTTGGAAACATTAACTGGCAATATTGCGATGTTAGTTAACACCTCTGTGGCAAGGAAAATTTTGCTCACATCATGGTTGATAAATTGGCGCTCCCTAGGGGACTCGAACCCCTGTTATCGCCGTGAGAGGGCGACGTCCTAGGCCGCTAGACGAAGGGAGCCACAGCGATGATTGTATACCTCTCGGGAACAGGTTTGCTGAATTTTTTCGCTCAGTGCTAAAAATTACAGTAATAACCTGTTTTTTTGTGTAAATTCAGTTAAAATGCCTTAAAAATCTGTACTGTTATAATCTCAATCCATACATTATATTGAGTTATAGCACATATAAACTCTATTACCAAAGCGCACCACCAACGAGGATTTTTCCCATGATGAAGAATAACAACGTATCTTTATTTGAAGAAACCCCTATAAATCACCACCATAATGCTGTACTCAAAGTCATTGGTGTCGGCGGCGGTGGCGGCAATGCAGTTGAACACATGTTGCTATCAAAAAACATTGATGGTGTTGAATTTATTTGTGCAAATACTGATGCGCAAGCATTACGCGGCTTACATGCTAATCGTACCATCCAATTAGGTGCAGAAATCACCAAAGGATTAGGCGCTGGTGCTAACCCAGAAATAGGGCGTCAAGCCGCGCTTGCTGATGCTGAGCAAATTAGAGAGCTTCTGGCAAATACCGATATGGTTTTCATCACTGCCGGCATGGGCGGAGGAACCGGTACTGGTGCAGCCCCTGTTATTGCACAAATTGCTAAAGAAATGGGTATATTAACCGTTGCTGTCGTCACGCGTCCTTTTCATTTCGAAGGGAAAAAACGGATGGATATAGCGGAACAAGGAATTAAAGAACTTGCAGCATGTGCTGACTCTCTCATCATTATTCCAAACAATAAGCTATTAACTGTATTAGGTAAAAACATGAGTTTGCTGAATACCTTTAAAGCTGCAAACAATGTATTACATGGCGCTGTACAAGGCATTGCCGAATTAATTACCCGCCCTGGCCTCATCAATGTTGACTTTGCAGACGTTCGTACTGTGATGTCTGAAACAGGTATGGCAATGATGGGGACTGGTATTGCATCTGGCGAAAACCGCGCACAAATGGCTGCACAAGCTGCTATCTCCAGCCCATTACTTGATCTTGATGAAATGATGCCAGGCGCGACTTTATCAGGAGCACGAGGGGTACTTGTCAATATTACTGCTGGGCTAAACATGTCTATTGGCGAATTTGAAGAAGTCGGTAACGTTATCAAAGAATTAACTTCTGAAAATGCTACTGTAGTCGTTGGCACAGTAATTGAACCTGAAATGAGCGACTCCGACAGCTTACGCGTCACCATCGTTGTTACTGGTCTTGATCGCGCACAAAATCCAGAAGGTGCTACTAGTAGCTTACACAGCACTGAAATCATACCAAAAGCAGATGGTGCTATCGACTATAAAGAACTTGAACGCCCAACTGTACATCGTAAAGCGTCTAAACAACGTTCAGGTACAGATACTACCGCGCAACAATTAAATACTGATTATTTGGATATTCCTGCTTTTCTACGCCGTCAAGAAGAAGTGAATTAATCTATAATGGCTACGATTACAAGGGCAAAACAACGAACACTCAAGCGTCCAATCAAAGCAATTGGCACTGGGCTTCATACTGGTAAAAAAATTTCGCTAACATTAAGACCAGCGCCGCCCGATACTGGTATTGTTTTTTGCCGAGTTGATCTTAACCCACATAAATCCATATGCGCACGCGCAAGTGTAGTAGGGGATACTACACTTGCAACTACTTTAATAGAAGATGGTGTGCGAATTTCTACCGTTGAACATTTAATGTCTGCTTTTTCAGGCTTAAGTATTGATAATGCTTTTGTTGATGTAGATGGTGAAGAAATTCCGATCATGGATGGTAGCGCGAGCATATTTGTTTTTCTGATTGAATCAGCGGGTATTCAAGAACAGAATGCAACAAAACGATTTATTCTGATTAAAAAACCAATAGTTATTCACGAAGGTGATAAAAAAGCTCAGTTTGAGCCATTTTCAGGATCTAAATTTTCCCTCACTGTTGATTTTTCTCATCCAGTAATTCAAAAAAACGCCCAGTTCCTTTCAATCAATGTTTCTAGAACTTCTTACATTAAAGAAATTAGCCGTGCACGAACATTCGGTTTCCTAAAAGACATTGAACACTTAAGAGCTAATAACCTCGCGCTTGGCGGCAGCTTAGACAATGCACTAGTCTTTGATGAAGAAAAAGTAATTAATGAAAACGGATTGCGATATGCAGACGAAGTAGTTAGACATAAGTTACTAGATGCTATTGGCGATATTTATCTTTTAGGCTGTAATATTGTCGGTGCTTATACTGGCTATAAATCTGGGCATGCATTAAATAACCAATTAATTCGCGCTTTATTAGCTGATGAAACCGCGTGGGAGTATATTTCTTCTACCTAAGAGTTTAGGGCCTGTTTACAAAATTTCAATAACGAGGACGTTACTATGAAACAACACTTAATTTTTCCACTTTGTATTGGGTTGATCTCTAGCGCTAGCTTTGCAGCCACACCACCCAACAACTCCCCAAATACGACTCAAGTAGCTGCTCCTACGCAAAAAGCGGTCGCACCAATTGCTGCGGTAGCTCCAGTTGCGGCAGCCCCAGTTACTGCCGCGCCAGCACCCACCACCACCGATGCACTACTCAAAAATGATAAAGACAAAATTAGTTATGCAATTGGCGTTGATATGGGCACAAACTTGAAAGCACAAAATATCGAAGTAAACCCGGATATGCTAGCACGCGGTCTTAAAGACGCGCTCGCTAATGGCCAAACCCTCCTTTCACAACAAGAAACCGGTAATATTTTGGCTAACCTGCAAAAGCAAATTATTAACAAACGTGAGGCTGATTTTAAAATGCAAGCAGAGCAAAACAAACACGTAGGTGATACTTTCTTACAAACAAATAAAACCAAGTCTGGCGTGGTTACCCTTCCTAGTGGACTACAGTATAAAATCATTACTCAAGGCACTGGAACGCAACCAACAGATAAGGATAACGTTACGGTAAATTACTCTGGTCGTCTTATTAATGGCCAAGAATTTGATAGTTCTTATCGTCGCGGTAAACCTGCTCAATTCCCTGTTGCCGAAGTCATTCCAGGTTGGTCAGAAGCATTGCGGTTAATGAAAACTGGCTCAACTTGGGAAATTTATGTTCCCCCCAATTTAGCTTATGGCGAACGTGGATTACCTAGTGGTCCGATTGGCCCAAATCAAACGCTTATTTTTACAATTAACCTAATATCAATTGATAAAAAAAAGGGCTAGTTTTAGAATAGAAGCTAAATGGTGATCTGCGTTGGTTTCCCTGCGACGATACACAATAAACCCCGTGAGGTCCGGAAGGAAGCAGCGGTAGTTGTGGATTCGGGTGCCGGGGGTAAGCGAGCGCAGGTTGCCTCCCTATGCACTTATCATTATAGTTCTAGACAAATACTAAACCTTTTTGGTAAAATGAGATCAAAGGAAGTAGTTCGGTCCAGGCTAAATGGACGAGCCGAAAGCGCCTATATTTAAGAAAGTGCGGTGCATTATGGTTTTCAATGTTTTTTCTGAAACCTTAAATTCGCTTATTACCAAAGCTGGTACGTTCGCTGACGAGTTTATTGACAGCTTTTGGAATGTCATTGACAACGATTATATGTCAATGAATAAAAACGTTGGTCGATTTACTGATTTACCCCTCTCACAAAGAGTTAGCCCAGATATTCCACTAGGGGCTGATATCGTTATTTTTATTCCTCTAGCGCTCATATTGGCCGGAATTAATTTAGCAGTTAACGTTTGGTATTCTTATCTTAATCGCGACGCTTGGGATGCTTATTGGGAAAAAGAAGAGCAAAAACTCGATAGAATTAAGCAGTCCTT
Source organism: uncultured Gammaproteobacteria bacterium (assembly GCA_963844535.1). Taxonomy (GTDB): domain Bacteria; phylum Pseudomonadota; class Gammaproteobacteria; order CAWJOP01; family CAWJOP01; genus CAWJOP01. The sequence goes on from CAWJOP010000008.1 coordinate 182,892, forward strand.
AGATAAAAAAACTTCGCCAACCCAATCATTATCTAATAATCGTCACGACGATCAATTGATTCCATTAGAAACAATTACAATAGCATCTGACCCCGAGGAAGATGCAGCCATACGAGAAAATTTATCTCCTCGTAAAAGAAAACTCCTGCAAAAAATTGCTAAGCGTCTCAAAGGGTACCAGGAAGATACTAAAGTATTTCGCCAAGAAATAGATGCGCATAAACAAAAATCATCAGAAAAAGCGGACGAGGTTGCGCCGCTGGACGATGCATTAACAAAGCTAACTAGCAAATTAGACCGGTGTAACAATTGGAGCGATGAACTCAATGCTATCTGGGGAATAGCGCCGACACGAACCGTGGGCACGCGAGCTGAAATTCCTGATCATCTCGCCGTTCTAGCAGAACCAGAATCTAATATTCAAAATAATTCCAATAATGGGGATAATTCGAATCCGGAGCAACAACCACTTCTGCCACCATCATCTTCAAGTATACCCAAAGTCGCTGCGGCTAAAAGAAATCCCGGCCAAGGACGTAATTTTTATCGCAGACGACCAAACGAGGTCGATCTTTTAACTGCAGAAGATCTAAATTTATACAGAAATAGTTATATATTAATTGAATCGTCACGCACCTTTATATATGTTACAGATAATCAAAAAATTGAAGAAGCCAAAATCAATAACTTTAATAAGCTTTTAGCTGACTTAGCAAAAATTAATCCAGAAAACCTAATAGATATCCATTTATCTAGCGATCAAATAGAGAGTCTAATCACCTCAAATGGAGGTCACACCCCCTATATCTGGCAAAAAATAAAAAATGGTTTGTCGAATTTTGTAAAAAACTTTTCTGACAATGGAGTATTTTATACTGCATTTTACTATGCATGGGGCTACTGGTTCGTATTCTTTTTCACCATCTGGGGACTACCTGAATACAGTGTTTTCACATCCGTACCTACAGAACTCACTTTGTTTGCATTGATCTGCCCGATTATTTATTTATCTTATAAAGAATATACCGCTTACAAAAATTCTTTAAATATCGATCTAAGCGTAGAAGAAAAAGAAGAATTAGAAAAAAGAGTGGAAAAAGCTAAAAGTAAAAAGCTTGAAGAACTTAATGAAGATAGCCCACTTTTATTAAATTCCGAGCTTTCAGCAAATGAAATTCAATCATTAAGATCAGAAGTACTTAAAGAAATGCTGGCTGAACGCGCTCGTAATAACACTAAATTTCGTTGGGGATGGTTGCTAGTAGCTTTAATTGCTGGGTTCTCTATTGGCGCTATTTGTGGGCTACCTGTTGTTGGCGCAGTTTTCGTCGGAATTGGGGTTTTTATTGGAACTCTATTAATAGTAAGAGGTATTACTGATTGGCTCGATAAACGAGCAACCGAAAAACGCGCAGAAATGCTTCAGGAAGCTGAAGAAGCTAAAAAGGAGGAGGTTAACCAAAAGAAAATAGATAAAGCTCCTAAGGTAGAGGTAGATTTAGAAGTAGATTCAGATATAGAGAATGACGCAGCTCCTGAAGCAGAAAACCAGAGTGTGTTAGATAAAAGTTCGCGTAAAGCATGGGCAGCGGCAAGAAAACATACATTAAAAGAAATTGAATATTTAGCTGCATGTTTAAAGCAGGAAGAGCTGTTAGAAAAAATTGCATCTGCGCTGAATGTACCCATTCAACTGCTGGACAAACCTAAACGCAGCGCTGATATTACAAAATCAGAAATACAAGCAGCGCATGGCCTTATGGTTAAGCAACAAAGTTCACACTTTTTCTGGGCAAAAGTTCACCAATGGGTTGCCGCAGCGCTCGATTTCTTAAGTGGCTATATGACAGTAGTTGCAATGATAGGTTTTGTTGGCTTGGATCTTTTGGGTAACGTTTTCAATATAACGCTATTAGCTGTCAGCACTCCTTTTTCAGTACCTGTTATCGTTTGTACTGCTTTAGTGGCTTTACTAGCTCTTCTGGTTGCTACCTCATCAGGTTATCGCACTTGGAGTAAACACCAAGAGCAGAATGATGCCTTTAAAAAGCAAATAGCTAGCGATGAAAAGGATAAAAACAAAGAGGTCGAAGATTATCAAAATAGAAAAATTGATTTACTACATAAGACGAAACAAACAAATGAATTAAGAGAAAGGCTCAAAAATATACTGAACACACATAAAGAGCGATTTCCTAATCATTTTGATGCATTAAATCAATTATTAAATAAACCCGTCAAAGAGCGTTCATGGACACTCAGAAGGTTTGTTAAAGGACTTCGCAAGGGTGTTTATTTGCTTACCAGCGTGAGTAGCGTTGCGTTGGTTTCACGAGCTATATGTACCATGGGATTTGCAGCACTTGTCCCTGTATTAGCTACCGGTTCACTTGTGGTGTTTGGTGCTGCTGCCGCTAGTCCACTCGGTATAGCGATATTGTCTATAGCAGTTGGTTTATTGTTTTTCCGATTAGCGCGTGAATTCTATTTTTCAATCCAACATGCAAAGGCAGTACAAAAAGCAAATCATATCGATTCAAAATTAGAAAAAAGAAAAAATGAATTTGAGCATCTTGAGAAGGTAGAGCAATTAATAGATAAAGTAATCAAACAACCTGCTCCATTTATGAACAATATTTCAGAGAAGGTAAACAAATGGGCATCATCACCCCAATATCAATATAAGAACAATCATGAAAAAGGCTCCAATGGCTTAAATACTACTACATACGGTACGAATGGTTATACTGCTCACCCCAATGGAGTAAAACCACCACGGAACGTGTTATCTAAAATTCATGAGCAGCAAAACCACAATAAGCATCGTGGTGCAACAACTCCGCCCAGTATGGGTAATTCTCTCAGTGATCTCCGGACGCTAAAGAATCAATCACTTCTCGTTTAGTGCAAAGCTGTTCAAAGAGCTACGCTAGCTAATCCGTAATAGCTCACCCCCTAACCTACATCCCGCGGCTTGTCCGCGGGATCCAGAAAAATATACAGATTTGCCTGGATCCCGCGCATAAAGCGCGGCACGTAGGCGTAGGGGACTGAGCTGTTACGCTAATCCTTAATTTGAAATACCTGCTTTAAATAAGCCAAATAAGAAGCATCTTTGCACATGGTTTTCCCAGGTGAATCACTGACTTTAGCAACCGGCTGCCCATTACACTCAATCATCTTAATAACAATCTGAATAGGGGTATAACCCAAATCGTTGGTTAGTGATGTACCAATACCAAAGGTTACTTTTATCCGATCTTTAAAGTGATGAAATAAATCGATCGCGGACTGGATACTCAGTTGATCACTAAAAACTAATCGTTTAGTTTTCGGGTCAATGCCAATTTTTTGATAATGGTTAATCAATTTTTCGCCCCACTCAAAAGGATCGCCTGAATCGTGCCTAGCGCCATCAAATAACTTACAAAAATACAGATCAAAATCCCTTAAAAAGGCATCAATCCCGTAAACATCTGATAAAGCAATACCTAATTCACCCCGATATTCTCGCGCCCACCTTTCCAGAGCAAACTGTTGACTGTAAATAAGGCGAGGGCCTAACGATTGGCAAGCTTGTAAATATTCATGCGCCATAGTGCCAATAGGTTTTAAATTAAATAATTTGGCAAAGTAAACGTTGCTTGTGCCAATTAAGTTATCCTGTAACTCTGTAACAAATGTCTTAATAATTTGTTCATGCCAGTCGCGCGAAAAGCGCCGACGTGTGCCAAAATCAGAAAATTTAAATTCCTTTTTATCTATTTGCGAGTTAATCAAGGCGATTTTATTTTTTAACCGAGTATATCCTTCTTGATAGTTTGGCTTTGGATATTGATTGCGATAATAAACTTCACTAACAATCGCCAAAACTGGCACTTCAAATAAAATGGTGTGCAGCCAAGGACCTTTAATCGAAATATCGAATTGGCCTTGCTGAGCAGTTACATGCACAAAATCAAGATTAAGTTCAAAAATCCGTAAAAAATCGATGAAATCTTGTTTAAAAAAAGGAACTTCAGCTAAATATTTAAGCTCATCTGGTTGAAAACGAAGCTTACAAAGCGCAGCAACTTCTGCTTGAATTTCATCGATATATGGAGTTAGATCAATGTCTGGCGTTCGACACTTAAATCCATATTCAGCCATAGCACCTGGAAATTGATGTAGTACAACTTGCATCATGGTGAATTTATAGAAGTCGGTATCAATGAGGGAATTTATAATATGAGTCATGATGCTTCTGAGCAAAGTTGACTAGCACTGTTAACAAATTGGGCTCCTAATGCGCGCATTTCATCTATTGCATCTGTGATCGTTTTTGCATGAATACCTCGACAAGCTCCCAAATTGACGACAACATTAAACTCTGCCTGCAGCAATTGTAACGCCGTAGTTTTAACGCAGTAATCTGTTGCTAATCCACCTACTAAAACTGTCCTAATATTTTTGCATTTTAAAAACTCAATTACCCCCGTACTTAATTTTCCGGCTATATCATGATAACAAGCACCATAAGGATGCATATCTAGCTCAATACCTTGCCAAACAAAATAATCATAGTCAGTAACTTTTGGCAGGCCTTCAATTAATTGAAACCCTTTGGTGCCTGGCATCGCATGAGCATTCCAACGAACATCAACATTTTCCCCTTCTATGGGTGAAAGCTGTGGATGCTTCTCATCTGCAACCCAGATGGCTTTTGGATTATGTGCTTCTTTAGAACCGATGCGTACTTTTGCAAGACGGGCTTGTGCATTTAATTCATCTACTATCTCTGTTCCACCTTCTACCGGCAATTCATCCTTACACATTTGGGTAAAGGTATATTGTGCATGTACATCGAAGCTAGCAACAAAAGTTTTTGTGGGAATAATCACCATAATATTTACTATTTTTTTTCTCGATAAGTTGTCGATTTATTTTTTTTAGGTCGATGCGGAGTAGCATTATCGGTTGTAGATGACTTACTAAATGAATTCCAAAATTTTCGTTGAAATTCCATCAATTCATTCATCCAATTAAATGAATGAGTGCTGTATTCTTGTTGTCGCATTTTATAAACTTCTTGTTGCTGAATAAAAAATCCCATTGCTTGTTCAAGGTATTGTCCCAGCAAATTCTGTACATTATCACCATAAGAGCGAATCAAATGTTGCAGTACTTCTATAGTAAAAATTGGCATCGCCGTTTCTTCATGTGCACTAATAATCTGCAGTAGAGTACTTTTGGTAATATCCGCCTCAGTCTTTGCATCAATCACACGAAATTCAACTCGATCTAACACCAGTTTTTTTAGATCTTCTAAAGTAATATAGCTACTCGATACCGTATCATACAAACGCCGATTCGCATATTTCTTAATAATACGGATTGTACTCATTTTTTCTCACTTAACTTACGTCATGTAATGACCACCATTCACTGCGACATTAGTACCAGTAATAAAACTACTTTCTTCTGCGGCTAAAAATGCTACTACTCGAGCAATTTCTTCAGGCTGACCAAAACGACCCACTGGAATTTGTGCAATAATTTGTTCACGAATTGATTCAGCTACTGCCATCACCATATCTGTTGCAATATAACCTGGTGAAACCGTATTTACGGTAATGCCTTTACGGGCAACTTCCAAAGCAAGCGATTTGGTAAACCCATGCATACCAGCTTTGGATGCTGAATAATTTACCTGGCCAAATTGACCTTTCTGACCATTAATTGATGAAATATTAATAATACGGCCATAACGACGATCAATCATTCCGTTAATAACATTACGTGTCATATAAAAAACACTATTTAAATTAGTATTAATGACTTTCTGCCAAGCGGACAAATCCATTTTATAGCACTGTGCATCACTGGTTATTCCTGCATTATTGACTAAAATATCAATCGGGCCGCATTGTTTTTCTGCATCAATCACCAGTCTGCCACAAGAATCAAAATCAGTTACATCAACATAGCTAATTGCAATGTCGTAGCCAGCATCTTTTTGTGTTTTTTGCCAGAGTTTAGCGGCGTCATGATTACCACTCCGATTATAAGAGGCAATTATCTTTACTCCTTGCTTGAAAAGCATTTGGCAAATTGCCGTGCCAATTGCGCCAGTACCACCAGTTACTAAAGCTATACGTTGCTGCATAGGTTCCCTCCTTTTGTTTTTTTGAAATGCTAGCATTCATATCAATAGCTATCAAATTTTTCACCCCTCACCCGCCGCGCTATGCGCGTCGGCCTATCCCACAAGGGGAGAGGCGATAACGTTAGCTTTCAGTATAGATTTGCTAAACAACCTTTTAAAGACTATGCTTAATTTTAGCCTATCTTTCCGCGATTTAAGGGATTTTAAGTATGGCCTCAACCAAAATTAAACGTGTCCGCACTCATGCCAACCTAGAAAAAGCTTTCATGCCAACCCCAGCAAAAATGAGCTATGAAGGGCAATCAGTTGATATTATGCTACATGCTTGGTCGGGAAGATTTACCAACTGGCTATCTCCTGCTTCGTTTGGCATTGCTATGTTTGATTGGTTAGCTCATTTAAGTATTGCCCCTGCTAAACAATTTGATTTAGCCAACAAAGCCTGGCGAAAAGTTTTAAAATTAATGATTGTTAGCCATCAATATGCTCACCAAGTTAACTGCAATCTTTGTATAGAAACTCGCCCTAACGATAAAAGATTTGATAGTGAATTATGGAATAATTTTCCTTTTAATTTTTATGCACAAGCTTTTTTAGCTCATGAACAATGGTGGGAGGAAGCAACTTCAACTGTTCGTGGCGTTTCTAAACATCATCGGCAAGTAGTTAATTTTACCATTCGTCAAATGCTCGACCTCATTTCACCAACGAATTTTCTTTGGACTAACCCAGAAATACTTAGCAAAGCCATAGAAACTCAAGGAACAAATTTTGTTAATGGCTTTAATAATTTTTTAGAAGATTGTTCCAGATCACTTTGTGAACTGCCACTTGCTGGTACGGAACAATTTAAAGTTGGCGAGCATGTGGCTATTACCAATGGCAAAGTAGTTTATCGCAATCGTTTAATTGAACTTATCCAATATACGCCAACAACCGCTAAAGTCTATGCGGAACCAATTCTGATTACTCCGGCGTGGATCATGAAATATTACATTCTTGATTTGTCGCCCAATAATTCACTAGTTAAATACTTGGTCAATCATGGACACACAGTATTTATGATTTCCTGGAAAAATCCTACGAGCGAAGATCGTGATTTGAGTTTAGAAGACTATGTAAATCTTGGGATTATGAGCGCTATCGAAGCGATTAACCACATTATACCACAGAAAAAAATTCATGCCGTTGGCTACTGTATCGGTGGAACTCTATTAATGATGACAGCAGCAGCAATGGCAAATAAATCAGATGACCGCTTAAAAAGTATTACGTTATTTGCTGCACAAATTGATTTTAAAGATGCTGGTGAATTGTCTCTATTTATCGATCAAAGTCAGATTACCTATCTTGAAGATATTATGTGGGAAAAAGGTTATCTTGATGGCGCACAAATGGCTAGCGCATTTAGCATGCTACACTCAAATGATTTAATTTGGTCCAGGCTTATTCACGATTATCTACTAGGTACTCGAAGACCAATGAATGATCTAATGGCCTGGGATCATGACACCACGCGCTTACCTTACCGTATGCATTCTGAATATCTAAACGAATTATTTTTAAATAACGAGCTCTCTCAAGGTCGATTTAAAATGTGGCGAAAAAGAATCGCTTTGATTGATATCAACACACCTATTTTTGCTGTCAGCACACTCACTGACCACGTATCACCTTGGAAATCAGTGTATAAACTGCATTTATTTACTGACACCGAGGTTACCTTTGTGTTAACCAGCGGCGGACATAACGCAGGGATTGTTAGTGAACCCGGTCATTCCAATCGTACTTACCAAATTTTGACTAGACAAAAAGGTGATAGACATATTACAAGTGAAACCTGGCAAGAAAAAGCGCCGCAATTTGATGGTTCATGGTGGATAGCGTGGCAAAAGTGGCTAGTAGCACACTCCGACAAAAAAATATTCGCTCCACCTGTAGGCAATTCAGACAAGGGATACCCAGTACTTTGCGACGCTCCTGGCACTTATGTTTTTCAAAAATAATATATCGTTCGTGAGTATATTTTTAATATTTTTCAGCTTTTGCTTGGTAAAAAACTTGATAAAGCTTCGGTCCAGACGAAAAAGTTAATACCTCCCTTGAAATTAGTTTAAACCTTTCCTGACTAATTGCTTCCATGAACAACTCTGAGCTTTGCCAAACTGCTACGTTGGTAAAACTAACGCTGGCTGCATTAGGGTCGCTTAAAGAACGATATAGTTTTGTTTTAATAAATCCTTTTTGTTCAGTCATATATTTATCAACTATATTCCAAGCATTTAAAAACTCTTGCTCTTGATTAATATTGACTTCAAATGGATGAATAAGGGTTACATAATTCATAAAATAGCTCCTCATATTGTGCTTACAGAACCACCATCGACACGTAAGTTTGTGCCGGTGATAAAAGATGCTTGCTCAGATGCAAGAAATAAAACTGCTGCAGCAACCTCTTCTGGACGTCCTGCACGTTGCTGTAAAATATTAGGTCGATAATCTTTAAGAAAACTATTTACTAATGTTTGCATACTAATATTTTTTGCTTTTGCTTTTTCAGCTAATATTCCTTCAATTTGCGGCGTCATAATAAATGCAGGTGATACAGCGTTGACAAGAATCCCATCTTTTCCATACGCTTTTGATAAACTTTTAGTAAAGCTATTAATTGCTGCTTTCGCCGCATTATAATGTGGAATTAATGCATCAGGTTGTGTTCCTGATTCTGAAGAAATATTAATTATTCTGCCTGTTTGTTTTTTCTGCATATGAGGTAGCACTGCACGAGTAACTTTTACTGTGGAAAAAAAGTTTAATTCAAACATATCAAACCAATCCTTTTCTGATAAGTCTTCAAAAGCTAAAAAATCATGTACCCCACCAGCATTATTCACCAAGATGTCAATAGTGCCAAACTTAGCTACTGCTGTATTAACTAAGTTTTCAATATCGTTTGATTTAGTTATATCTGTAACAACTGGCAATACCCTTCCACCAGCAATTTGTATTTCATTTGCCGTTTCAAGTAGTGCATCTTTACCACGAGCAGCTAATATCACATGACATTTTTCTAGTGCAAATGATTTTGCAATAGCTTTTCCTATACCTTTACTTGATCCTGTTATAATAGCAACCTTGTTTTCTAGATTAAATTTCATAATAGCCCCCTTTAAAAGTTGTTTTGTCAATCTACAATGACAATATAGCTGGGGCAGACCAAAAAGTCAACCATAGTTGACATTAAATTGGACCAGGAGGTTTTATGCCTAAAAAAATAGAGACCGATAGCGACAATTTTCTGATAACCAACATAAAATCTCTTCTACAAGAAAAAGTTTGGTTACTGGAAAATCGATTACAAAAAAAACGTATGGGTTCCACTTATAAAAGTCTAACTAACTCTGAGGCGCGAATTTTAGCAGTTTTACGTGGAGAAGAATTAACTATCGCCGAAATCTCCCGTAGATTAGGCGTTTCCCGTCAAGCAGTGCACAAAATTGTTTCTGGTCTTGTCGATAGAAAATTACTAAAACTAGAACTTATTACCGGAAATGCTCGTGACAAACGGATTGTTTTTACTCAAGCTGGCGAAAAAATGAAACAAGAAGCAATGCAAAAATTATATGAGCTAGAAAAAGAAATTGAAGCTGCTATAGGTTCTCGTAACCTTACCTTATTAAAATTACTATTAAAAAAAGAATGGTAATTTACCAGCAGGTCAAAATTTGTATAACCTTCCATATGCTATAACTCATGCATTTCATTTCAAAAATTATTACGCAAAGAAAAAAATAAAATATTGGCTATACTTAAAAGTAGAAGGGAGGAAAAACAGTGAAAGCCAAACAAGTGAAAAACAAGTACGAAATTACCATTATATTTGACACGCAACAAAAAAAAATCGATTCCTGTCATATCCTGCCTAAGATAGCAAACCAAGGCACATCTCGAGCTGAATCTACACAATTACCTACGCAACCGCTTCAGACAGTTTCCATTGAAATCGAAAGCACCCTGCCTACGACTGCGCTAGCCCAACGCCTTGAAAAAATTCTGCCGCTAATTAATTATCTCAAAAATCGTACCGCCCAAGATCATCAAAACAAAAAAGATGGCAGGACTTTTGATAAGTTTGATGGAGAATTTGAAAACTTAACAGATGTAGAAGACGCGTTTAAAAACCTGCCAGATACTACAGCGCTCTGCACTCAAACAAACATTGAATATTTATGTAAGATAAGAGATCAGTTTGCAGAAGACATCAATTTTGTTAAGCAAATAACTGATGGAATTATCAACGACACTACTGGGCTTAACGAAGATGAAAAAAGTAGTATTAAAAAAAGACTTGAAGAATCCTATCTATTTAAACTAGGTAATAAAGCCTTTGAAACTGCGCCTGAAATAAATTCAGGCTTGCTTGCTTTATGGCAGAGAACTATTTCGCAGAACAGTTCTGACGGTAAGATGAAATCGGCTGAGCAAATATACAAGGAGAGTTTAGATCATTACAAAAAAGAATTAACCGAGTGTACTTCAGGTATCACCGAACCCAAAGAACATCTAGCAATTTTAGTCGGACTGGTCGATGGAACACACCGCAAAAGCCCCGCTTATCGAGCATTACCACCTGAGCAAGCAACTAAACTACTTAGTGGCACAATTGATTTTGATCAACTACCAAAACTTCCCAATCACCCACCTAAAATTAAATTTAATAATATTTGCACAAAAGAAACAGCCAAAAATACTTCTAAACTAGAAAAAAATGAATGGCAATTAATTCATCAAAAAACCAGCGTGAAGGACCAAAAAATATGGGTGCTTCAGTATAAGGATGAGTGGGGATCCACACAAAACGTCTCTCTAAACAATGTTAATTACTGGCGGTTTGGCAAAATTTGTGATGCGCTAAATAAAATCGAACAAGAGGTAAGAAACAACCCTCTTCCGGATACTAATATTAGTATTAGTGATCAAATTTTTCAAAAGGTTCAGCAGAATAAAGCTCTGAAGCAAGAATTTCGAACCATCATTCAGCAGCAAGTAAATCAGGAATTTGATGCTTTAGCTAACTTAGCTAAAGGGCCAACCCCCATTCAATTTGCCCGCTTAGGGGGTTGGCAAAGTAATTATGATAATTTTCAAGATATTTCTAGCGCACTACTAACAAAGCAGGGCGCTCCTAATAACAATCAATCTAATTATATGTTAGTGCGGGAAAAGGGATTTTTAGGATTGAAAAATAACTGGACTTTATGTTACTTAGATGAAGGCGGCCAATTTACCCAAAAAAGCATCAACGAATTCCCGGATCTAAAAAAAACCATCGCGGGCAGAAATCTAGCTGAGGTGAGTGAAGATCCAAAAGTCAAACAAGCAATGCGTGAGGTGGCTAGAACCCTTCATATCGAAGAGCCAAAAACTCTAGGACAGCATTTGGATAAGGTTAAAGTAGGAGAGCTTCAAGCTGTTCCTGCTGCTGATCATAAAAACACTAATGTTCAAGCACCTGACCCTGGCCCATCGCAAACGCCAAGTCCGTCCCCAGGCTCTCAATTTAAATGACGAGTATCATTTGCAAGTAACTGCACCTTCACATAAGAACCAGGCGCATCTTCGATGGGGTTTTAAAGGAGGTTAAATTAATGGTTTGTTGGGTTTAAGTTCTAATAAAAATTTTGAACAGGGTATGCAAGTCACATTTCCTTTCTGAATCATTTCATTGCCGCGATAAAGTAAGATAGCTTTAGCCATGGGATAATCTTTTAAGAATATTTCGAGAGATTTAGTATCTTGAGGCAGGATTCTTTTCGTATTTTTTACTTCAATAGCCCAAAAGCCTTTTTCTCCATAGACAATAAAATCTACTTCTAATCCGGTACGTGTTCGCCAATATGAAAGGTGATGTTTGATTTGACTGTAGTCATTCCACGCTCTTAAATGTTGAGCCACCAATCCTTCTAGCGCTGCGCCTTCGATTTCTTCAGGGCGATCCAAAGGCCCTTTTGGTCTTAACGCAAAATATATTCCTGCATCAAATAAATAAAATTTAGGATGGGAAACAAGCTCTCTCTGGGCCCGCCTTGAAAAAACGTTTAATTGGAATGCCAACAAAAGATCCTCGAGAATTTCAATATAGTTTTCAACAGTCTTTCTTTTAACTTCGCATTCACGAGAAACATTTGTGGTGCTTAACTGCGAACTATGGGAAAAAGTAATGACTTCTAAAAATCGAGAAAAATTTTCAATATTTCTTACAAGACCTTCTGCTTGAATTTCTTCTCGTAGATAAAGGTTAACATAGGCATGCAAAACTTCTTGAGGATTTCTTGCATCTAATAACAAAGGCAACAAACCACAGTGCAAAGCCTTCTCTAGTGAAAATTTCGAGCCTAACTCTGCTGCCATAAAAGGATGTAGCTCTTTTTTTAGTGCACGACCTCCGAGCAGATCGGCGCTGGTTCTCTTTAATTTTCTCGCACTAGAACCGGTTAAAATAAACTGAATATCTAGTTTTTGTTCAATGAGTGAGTGGACGACTGATAGTAAGTTAGGAACTTTTTGTACTTCATCTATTACGACAATCGCTGGCTTTGTAGCTAGAATAACTTCTCTCAAACGCTCAGGATAGGCCATATAACTTCGCACTACCTCAGGCTGGAGAAGATCAATTAAGAGGGCATCTGGATGGCGAAGATGAATTATTGTTGACTTACCTGTTCCTCTTGGTCCAAAAAGAAAATAACTTTGCTTCGGATCTTTAAAGTATCTATTTAGAATGCGTTCCATAAACAACACCACAGTAGCGGTAATTCTCACAAAATGGCATCAGATTTGCCGTTTTTAGTAGAATTATGGCATTAATATTGCTATTTTGCAAAAATTTATTATAGCTTCGCCCTTGCCGAATATTGATTCCCAAGCTTATTACCAAACTCTTGAAATAAATTTAGAGAGCATTCATACCCAAGTAGTTGTCTTGACAATAAATATCCAACAGCAAAAGAATGTTTAAAGCCATGTCCTGAACAAGCAGAAACAATAGTCACGCAATCACTTTTAGAGTGTAATTAAAATTTACTCAACATGTTGCGGTTGCAGTTGGTTTTCCCGAATATCTATCAACTTCACCTTTACATAAGAACCAGGCGCATCTTCGATGGGTTTTATTGGGCTAGCTTTAAGTGTGCGAGCAGGCACTAAATTTCCGGTATATTTTTTGATCCATTTTGCCCAATAATTCCACCAAGAACCTTGATAATAATTGGCTTCTTTTAACCAATCCTCTGGTTTTTTTGGTTTTTTCGGATTAACCCAATAACCATATTTATTTTTACATGGCGGATTAATAACACCAGCAACATGCCCAGAGCCAGTTAACACAAATGTTCTCACTCCTGATAAACATCGTATTCCTTTGTAGCTGCCAATCCAAGGAACAATATGATCTTCTTTCGTTGCTAGAAAAAAACTAGGTGTAGTAATTTTTTTCAAATCTAACGGTACTCCAGCTATTGTTAGTGCATTTCTCTTAACCAAATGATTATGCAAATACATTTCACGCAAACAATAAGCATGTAATTTTTCGGGAAGATTAGTGTGATCCGAATTCCAGTGCAGTAAATCAAATGGCAATGGCTTTTTACCCTTCAAATAATTGCTAACAAAATAATTCCAAATGAGTTCATTAGGACGTAATGAATTAAATACTGCTGCCATGACTGCTCCATCTAAATAACCGTTTTTTTGCATATGTTTTTCCATGGCATCCACCTGGTACTTATCAATAAACACCCCCAAATCACCTGGCTCGGAAAAATCCAATAATGTTGTTAGGAAAGTAACACTATTAATTCGCGGATCATTTTTCCCCGCACTATAAGCTAAAGCAGCAGCAAGTAACGTGCCACCAATGCAATAACCAATAAAATTAACTGGCTGCTGCCCGGCTGCTTTCTCAATAACATCCAGTGCCGCCAACGGCCCATTAAATATATAATCAGCAAAATTTTTATTGGCTGTTTGATCTGTGGGGTTAACCCAAGAAATCATAAACACTGTATGGCCTTGATCTACTAACCATTTCACCATCGAATTTTCTTGCTGCAAATCTAAAATATAATACTTCTTGATCCAAGGCGGTATAATTAGTATTGGGTTTTGATGAACTTTAACGGTTGTAGGTTCATATTGAATTAATTGCATCACCTCATTTTGATAAATGACTTTGCCCGGTGTAATTGCCACATTTTCCCCAATCTCAAAATAATTGAGATCAGTCATCTTAATATTTAACCAACCATTACTTTGCTCAAAGTCACTTAAAAACTGTTTAAACCCCGCCAATAAATTTTTGCCACCAGTCTGCAAAATAGTACGCAATACCTCTGGGTTAGTGTTAATAAAATTAGCTGGTGAAAAAGCATCTAACAACTGACGAGTATAAAAATTAATTTTTATTGCTACTTTTGGATCGGTTTCACTAACAACTTCTTTTACTAACGACTCAGTATGTTTAGCAGTCAATAAATAGCTTTGTCTAATAAAATCAAACAGTATATTATTTTGCCACTCTGGGTCTTGAAAACGCTTATCTTGGCTTTGAGCATCTTGTTTTTCTTTGCTTGAAACATTATCTGCTAAATTAGTATTTAAGCTTTGACAGATTTTTAAATACTCTTGGTAATAGGCAAGTTGCGCCGCCATGATTTTTTGAGGATTTTCCACGATCTTTTTCGCGAATTCTCCTAAAATATGCGGAAAATGTTGCGTATTAACTTCTAAATTTTCTTGTTGATGAGTCAGCATCTTCTGAAAAATTTTTTGATTTTTTTGTGCAATTTCATTCAATGATTTAGTAAATTCATCTACATAAGAAGTTTCTGTTTCTGATTCGAAAGACATGGGATAATTTCCTTATTTTTGTAAATGATACAGCATCTTCATCGGCAAAGGCTATTTTCACTCTAATTATAAATAATATGTTATAATACGAAACTTTGAAATTCTAAGTTATTTAATTTGAGATATCTGATGTTGCAGCACAAAAAGAAGTATATTGTTTTTATTACATTCCTATTAATTTTAGCTGGTCCCACTACTGCTAATACCTCCGTCCATAACAAAGATGCGCTATGCCAAAGCGTTCTGCAATGCAGAACAAAGCAATGTATTTTATCGCATGGTTTCGTACCGGTAAGAGGATTCTTTTGCCAAGATGGTTCAGGATATACCGAACAATATGAATTACCTCAAGTACGCCAAGGATCTGCCTATTATGCAAGGCAGGTAACGCATGGGCTACTTTGTTTTGCAACTCTTGGACTTTGGGAAATAGCTTATTATCCTATAGAAGAACAATTTTCGCCCTACATTTTTATAGAAGCTACATACTTTAATAAACATAGTAGAAGAATCCAGGAACTTAAAATCTACACTAATCCTGCTGGTGGCGGCCCTGCTTATGAAAAGGTCTATACCTCTCGGGAATAGGTATATTGGCAAAATCAACTCAATCCACAAACACCCGTAAATTACGAAACATCCTCATCCAAGGGCTATCTTCACCCCAACTATCTGGATGCCAACTCCACTGCACGGTACGAAAAACACGTTCAGGATGAGGCATAAGAATGGTAAAACGACCATCTTGATTAGTCACTCCCGCAGTTCCTAATGGGCTACCATTCGGATTAGCAGGATATTTTTCAGTTTGATTGCCATAATGATCAATATAACGAAGCGCAATAGTATGAGCAGCCTTTGCCGCAGAAAATTCTGCTGCCGTTAACCATTCTGCCCGCCCTTCACCATGTGCAATCGCAACTGGTAATTGCGATCCCACCATGTCAACAAACAACACTGCAGGAGAAGGCGTAATTTCAACCATGGAAAAACGTGCTTCAAATTGTTCGGAACGATTACGCACAAATTGTGGCCAATGATCTGCTCCAGGAATTAAAGATTTAAGCTGTGCCATCATTTGACAGCCATTACAAACTCCTAAAGCAAATGTATGCTCACGATTAAAAAAAGCTGAAAACGCGTCAAATAATTTAGCATCGTGCAAAATAGTATTCGCCCAACCACGACCAGCACCCAAGACATCACCATAAGAAAATCCACCGACTGCAACGAAACCTAAAAACTTATCCAGCGTTACCCGTCCATTTTGCAGATCACTCATATGTACATCAAAACAATCAAATCCTGCACGCGTAAAAGCAGCTGCCATTTCCACTTGGCCATTAACACCTTGTTCACGCAAAATGGCTAATTGTGGCCTCGCTAAATTGATATAAGGTTTAGATATATCTTCAGTTGGATCAAATTTTAGCGACGCATATAGCCCTTTATCATCAACATCTGAAAGTGTTTGAAATTCCTCTTCAGCACAAGCAGGATTATCTCGTAATGCTTGCATGCGAAAACTAGTTTCCGACCAAGTTTTTTGCAACTCAACCCGTGATTGCTGCAGTAAAATTTTATCTTCCTGGATGACAACCATGTCATCTTTTGCAGTAGACGTTGCAATAGGAATAAATTTATTTTCCAAATTATATTCTTGGATCATTGCCAGAACTTTTGTTTTATTCTCTGCACGAATTTGTAGCACTGCACCTAATTCTTCATTAAATAAAAATTTAATCGGATTTTGTGTTACAGGAATATTAATTTTAATCCCTATATGCGAAGCAAATGCCATCTCACACAATGTCGCCCACAAACCGCCATCAGAACGATCATGATAAGCTAGAATTAAATTTTGCTGATTAAGTAATTGAATCACCGAAAAGAAATTTTGAAGCCGAAGTGGATTATCTACATCAGGACATTCCTCGCCCAGATAACCATAAACTTGCATTAACACTGAACCACCTAACCGGTTTTTTCCTTGACCTAAATCAATCAACCAAAGTTCGGTATTCTCTTCGCGCGATAATAAAGGTGTTAGCGTTTTGCGAATATCGACAACTTTAGCAAAAGCTGAAATAACTGGTGAAACCGGAGCAATTACCTTTTGCAAAACATCACCTTCATTCCACTGCATTTGCATTGATAAAGAATCTTTTCCAACTGGAATGCTAATTTTTAAGTCAGGACAAATCTCCAATCCAACTGTTTTTACCGCTTCAAATAGTGCAATTTCTTCGCCGGAAACTTTTGCCGCTGCCATCCAGTTTGCTGATAACTTAACATCAGCAAGTTGATGAATATTCGCACAAGCAATATTGGTAATTGCTTCTCCCACTGCCATCCGTGCCGCAGCGGCGGCATTCATGATGCCTAATGGTGTTCTTTCACCAATTGCCATTGCCTCTCCACTATAGCCAGTAAAACCACTCGCAGTAACGCCCGCATCTGCCACCGGCACTTGCCATGGGCCTACCATTGGATCGCGCGCAATTAATCCGCCAACAGTTCTATCACCAATCGTAATTAAAAAACTTTTACTAGCTACTGCGGGAAATTTAAGTACACGACTAGCTATTTCATTAAGCTTTTCAATTGAGAATTTAGTCAACTCTTCATGTGTTTTAAGATCTGGCGCATAGGAATAAGCGGTAGAAGCTGCTTGAATTTCTAGCTTAGGCGGTTTACCAAATAAAGCCGACATGGGTAGATCAATCGGTTTGTTTTGAAAGTAACTATCTTCTATTAATAATTTTTGCTCTAAAGTTGCCGCACCAACTACTGCAAATGGACAACGCTCTCTTTGTGCAATGGTTTCAAATAGAGTTAAGTGTTTAGGATTTACAGCTAATACATATCGCTCTTGCGCTTCATTACACCAAATTTCTAATGGCGACAAGTGCGGATCGTCACTGGGAATAGCGCGCAGTTGAATATGAGCACCACGTTCACTTTCATGAACTAATTCAGGAATCGCATTAGATAGCCCACCAGCACCTACATCATGTATCGCTACGATTGGATTTTCTTCACCTAGAGCACAACATTGATCAATCACTTCCTGACAACGCCTTTGCATTTCTGGATTGGCGCGCTGAACCGAAGCAAAATCCAAATCAACTCGCATGTTATTAGCATCTAGCGAAGAAGCCGCGCCACCCCCTAATCCAATCAATAAAGCAGGTCCTCCTAATACAATAATATAATCACCTTCAGCAATTTGATTTTTATGGGTATGCATTGCACGAATATTGCCAATTCCACCCGCTAGCATAATCGGTTTATGATAGCCGCGAATTACTTCTGCACAGTTTGGGTTTTGATATTCAAAGGTACGAAAATAACCACAGATATTTGGCCTGCCAAATTCATTATTAAATGAAGCGCTACCAATTGGCCCTGTTAACATAATTTCAAGACTAGCAGCAATATGCGCTGGCTTTTTTAATGGTGTTTCCCAAGGTTGAATAAATCCTGGAATCCGCAAATGCGAAACAGAAAAACCTACCAACCCTGCTTTTGGTTTTGCTCCACGACCTGTCGCGCCTTCATCACGAATCTCCCCGCCTGAACCCGTCGCAGCACCTGGAAACGGCGCAATTGCAGTAGGATGATTATGCGTTTCCACTTTGATCAAGATATGAATAGGTTCTTCTTGGCTACGATAAATTAACTGTTTTGGATCATAAAAAAAACGTTCGCCATAAGAACCCGCTAAAATAGCGGCATTATCTTGATAAGCCGATAAAACTCCGTCAGGATTTTTTTGATAGGTGTTACGAATCATCGAAAACAAAGAATGTGGCGCTAAAACACCATCAATTGTCCAACGTGCATTAAAAATTTTATGCCGACAATGCTCTGAATTTGCTTGTGCGAACATCATCAATTCAACATCGGTTGGATTTCTATCCAGCCCCTGATAAACCGTTAAGAAATATTTTATTTCAGCTTCATTCAGTGCAAGCCCTAACGATTCATTTGCTGCTTGCAATGCGCTTTCTCCTTTTCGCAATACATCAATCTCAGTGAGTGGGGCTGGCTCTTTGGTGGTAAACAATTGATATGCATTTTCAAACGAATAAAAAACCGTTTCTAACATACGGTCATGTAAAATTTCACTGGCTTTAAACAGCTCAGAACGACTCAATGAATCATGAGATATTTCTAAATAAAAACTAATTCCGCGTTCTAATCGCTTAACGGTGGAAAAGCCACATAAATGCGCAATATCAGTAGCTTTAGTTGACCACGGCGAAACAGTACCTATGCGTGGCACTACTAAACATAGTTCTGCAGGATGAATAAATTGCCTGGGTGATAGTAATTTTTGATTCAGCAAATGTGTAAGCCGCGCTAAAGTATCTACTGATAATGGTTCAGTGCTCTCAACAAAATACTCATAAAAAGCTTGTATGCTGATAATCGAAGGAAAACTAGCTTTTAATATCGATAAATATTTTTCAAGTCGAAAATCCGATAAAGCAACATCGCCTGCCAGGTGTAATATCATGATATAATCTTATACTGTGATAAAAATGCAAAGTGAATAAATATCGAGAAAATTATAGCGGATGGAGCAAGAAACAAAAAGATAAAATCGATGCGTATTAACGATTATTGTATCACATCCGAAGCATGTTTTGCCGATGGTTTTATACACAAAATAGCAAAAAGCGCCAATAAAGCAGTAAAAATCAAATAAAAGCAGGGCGCAATCACCAACTGAGTTTCATAAATTAACGCCATAGCAATTAACGGAGTTAACCCGCCAAATAAAGCAAAACCAAGATTGTAACTGACGGCTACACCACTGTAACGAATTCGGGTAGGAAATAATTCCGCTAAAAAACTAGGAATAACGCCAAAAGCAAAACCAACGAGTAACGCACTAAACAATAGTGCCAGTAACACATAATTAAAATACTGCGTATATATGAAGAAAATAGGATAGGCAAGCAAGATCGTTAATATACTTAAAATTATTAGCAACCATTTATGGCTAACTCTATCAGCAACTATGCCAAAAATAATATTTAGCAATCCTGATGCAAATATTGCTAGCGTACTAAACCACACATATTGATGTGCTTCTATATGCAACACATTGCTTAAATATGCCGGGGCAAATAAAAACAATAGCGTAATACAAGAAGCGCCTAGCCCTACGACCAACATACCCCCTAATGCATTGGCCAATTTACTTTTTAAAACGACCATAAGCGGAAAAGATTCGGTTTTATTTTCTATCGCTTTAAATAACGCAGATTCTTTTAATTGTCTCCTTAACTTATAACTAAAAAATCCAAATATTCCACCGATAAAAAATGGTATCCGCCAACCCCAAGCTAACAGTACTTGTTCAGAAAAAAAGCTAACTAGAATTGCATGCATCAGCGAACCCAATGTAATACCAAGCTGTAAAGAGAAAAAAATAACCCCGCAAGCAAACCCTCTTCTTTGCGGTATCGATTCACTTACATATGCAATTGCTCCAGGTATTTCTCCGCCAACAGATAACCCTTGAAATATGCGTAAAATAGTTAAAAGAATCGGGGCTAAAATACCAATACTTGCATAAGGCGGAACTAGCCCGATGCAGAAAGTGGCTGCTGCCATCATGAAAATTGATAAGGTAAAAGTTTTTTTTCTGCCAAATTTATCGCCGAAATGTCCAAATAAAACCCCACCTAAAGGTCTTACCAAGTAGCCAATGGAAAATGTTGCAAATGTGCTAAGTAATGCGGTGATATTACTGCTTTCTGGAAAAAATTCTTTAGCAATGTAGCTGGCTAATAAGGCGTAGATAATAAAGTCATAAAACTCTAATATCCCGCCTAAGCCAGAGAGTAGTAATAATTTTTTTTGTGAGTTATCAATCATATAACGATCTACAAAGCCACAATATGCAAATGCTCATCTTCAAGATAAATTTGTGTACCCTTAGTCAATGCGGTTTTTTTTGCTTCCTCATTAACCCAATAATGTCCTGCAATTGAAACTAATTCTGCTTCTAGCGTTTGACAAAAAATTCTTGCCTGTTTATTACCTTTTACTCCAGCTAATGCCCTGCCTCTTAGTGGTCCATAAATATGAATATGTCCATCAGCAATTAACTCAGCACCTGGGCTCACTGACGCTAACACAATAAGATCTTTATTCTGCGCATAAATTTGTTGGCCTGAACGCACTGGTTGAGTAATCACCACCGCAAAATTCTCAACTGGAGGATCAAGTGATTTTACTTCACTGCCATGTTCATCTTTTATTTTGGTAGAGCGATTTAAAATCGCCCAATTGGCTAATACGGCTTTTTTCTGTTGTGATTCACTGCCACCACAAATAGCCACTGGAATAAAACCTTCCTTTCTTAAGATTTCATTTAACTTTACAAAATCCAACTGCTCAATGGTATGTACTTTTTGCAAATCAACCATGAGAGGAATATGCTGAAAAAATCCTGGATTTTTCTGAATCAATGTATTTAATTGCTTGGCAAGACTATTAAGGTCATCCGATAAAAGCTGCAATACTGTCAAAGTAAAAATGCTGCCTTTAAGCTGAAAAGCTACCTGATTTTTGGTTATCATTGTTTTGTCTCCTCTCCTTTTAGATCCTGTTTAGAATCTCGCCACACCAAATTAAGTTCTCTGGCTGCTTTAACATCATCGAGACGACGAACAGGTTGATGATAAGGCGCTTTTTTCAATTGGTCTGGATTAGTAGTAGCCTCTTTTAAAATTGCAATCATTGCACAAGCAAATCCATCCAACGTTTGCTTCGATTCCGTTTCAGTTGGCTCAATTAATAAGCATTCTGGAACTAACAAAGGGAAATACATCGTCGGTGCATGAAATCCATAATCAAGTAAACGTTTGGCAACATCCATAGCCGTCACACCAAATTGTTTTGCTTCTTTACTTAAGGTAATAATAAATTCATGGCTTGCACGTCTTGCAGGAAAAGCGAGGGTAAATCCTGCTTTTTTGAGTCGAGCCATTAAATAATTTGCATTTAATGTTGCAAATTCTGCAACTCGTTTAAGGCCTTCTCGTCCTAACAAACGTGCATAAATATAAGCACGTAAAATAATTCCGGCATTCCCCATAAAAGTAGATAATCGTCCAATCGTTTGTGGACGATCTATCTTTATCAACCAACATAACTATCACCTTTTTTGCCTACAATCGGTGCGGGTAAAAAAGGCACTACACGTTCACTAACCGCCACTGGCCCGACCCTGGACCACCACCACCATGCGGTGTAGCAAAAGTTTTATGTAAATTAATATGCATAACATCAAAACCCATATCACCTGGTCTTACTTTGCCTAAAATGGCATTAAGATTTGCGCCATCGTAGTATAAGAGCCCACCCGCTTGATGCACTAATTGCGCAATTTCTTCAATATGCCTTTCAAATACGCCTAATGTCGATGGATTAGTTAACATAATCCCCGCAGTTTTAGGGCCAACTGCTTTTTTAAGTTCTTCAAAATCCATATCACCATCAGCTTTCGTCGGAATTTCGCGAACTTTAAAACCACACATCACTGCTGATGCTGGATTAGTCCCATGCGCTGCATCTGGCACTAAAATTTCATCACGCTCATGATCACCACGCGCTAAATGATAAGCGCGAATCATTGCAACTCCAGCAAACTCACCTTGCGCTCCAGCCATTGGTGTTAACGAAACTCCCGCCATACCAGTGACTTCAATTAAAATTTCTTGCAAATCATAAACGCAAGCTAAAAATCCTTGACTGTGAATTTCTAGGGCTAATGGATGTCATTGTAAAAAACCTGGCATTGAAGCAATCCGATGCACCCCGCGAGGATTGTATTTCATGGTGCAAGATCCCAGCGGATAAAAATGAGTATCAATCGAAAAATTCTTCTGTGACAATCTCGTGTAGTGCCTTACAACTTGTAATTCAGAAGTTTCAGGCAAAAGAGGTTTCGTACGTCTTAACAACGCCGCCGGTAAATCACTGCTATCACCCAAGGTTCCAAGCAACTGTGCACCAGCATTTCGGCCTTGTTGTGAATATTCAAAAATGGTTTTATTTTCTAAATCGAGGATGGTCATAGTTGTCTTCTTAATAAATATAAAATGACAGTTCTTTTTAAACTGATGCGCATGAGTTTTCGCTGATATAACAGCGCTTAACCGCCTCACAAAATACCTCTAAATCCCTTTCACTCTTTGTCTCAGTCGCACAAATCAATAAACATTCACCCAATTCTGGATAATGCACTGAAGTTGCATAACCTCCTTCGATACCAAGACGAGATAATGCTAATAATATATCAGCCGCTTTTTTCTCCGTACGAACTAAAATCTCATGAAAATAAAGGCGATTAAATACCGGTAAAATTCCCGGAATTTTCGTAATCTTATTGAACAGTTTTCGGGTATTTTCATGGCAATTTATTGCAACTTGCCGTAATCCTTCTGCGCCCATTAAACTCAGGTAAATCGTAACTGCAGTAACTAACAACCCTTGATTAGTACAAATATTAGAAGTCGCTTTAGCACGTCGAATATGTTGTTCACGCGCTTGCAAGGTTAAAGCAAATCCTGGTTTGCCATCTAAATCTACTGTTTTGCCCACAATACGCCCCGGCATTTGTCTGACATAGGCTTCTTTACAACACATAAAACCTACATATGGCCCACCTGAAGCTAATGGCACACCTAAAGGCTGCGCTTCACCGCAAACAATATCTGCACCGGTTTCTCCCCATTTACCCGGCTCTTTAAATAACGCCAAAGCAAGCGGGTTAACCACTGCAATCACTAAAGCACCTTTGCGATGTGCCCAATCTGTTAATTGATCCACTTCTTCTAAAATTCCAAAAAAATTAGGCTGCGGAATAATCAATGCAGCAATATCTGTATCGCCTAATGCATTTAATGATTCAAGCGGTGTATTCCCTTCTGTAAAAGAATAAGGCAAATCAACCAATTCAATTTGCTGCGGCGTAACAATAGTGGAAATCACTTCACGATAGTAAGGATGTAACGTTTTTGGCACTAATATACGTCGAGATTTCGTTTGACGATTAGCACGAACTGCCATGAAAACCGCTTCTGCCAAAGCAGATGCACCATCATACATCGAGGCATTAGAAACATCCATGCCGGTTAAACTTGCCATCATGGTTTGATATTCATACAAAAGCTGCAAAGTTCCTTGACTTGCTTCTGCCTGATAAGGCGTATATGCAGTCATATATTCGCCTCGGCCGACAATATCCCAAACTGCTGCTGGAATATAATGTTCATATGCGCCTGCACCAATAAAACATAATGATGAAACGTCCTGTTCGGCATATTCACGCATCAGTTTAACTACTGCTAATTCAGACAAGCCTTCCGGAATTTTAGTGGATAATTCTTTACGTAGATTTTTAGGAATTTCATCAAATAAGCTTTCAATTGAAGGGCTATCAATTTCTGCTAACATTTGTTGAACATCATTTGCTGTATGTGGAATAAATGGCATGAAAATTTACCTCAAAACTTAGCTTGACCCAATATGTTCCTCATAAATTTTTGCATCCAGCAAATCGTTTAAGCTTGAGTCACTGACTTTAAGCTTAAATAACCAACCTTCTCCATAAGGACTGCTGTTGATCAATTGTGGTTCATCATTTAGCTTTTCATTAATCGCTACCACTTCGCCTGACAACGGACTATAAACATCGGCAGCAGCTTTAACTGATTCAACCACACTGATCTCTACACCTGCTTCTGTAGCACGATGAATTTCTGGCAATTCGACATAAACAATATCGCCTAACAAATGCTGCGCATGATCCGTAATACCAATGGTATAAGTGCCATCCGCTTCTTGCCGCACCCACTCATGAGTACGCGTATATTTCAGTTCAGTTGGAATGTTATTCATAGATGAGATTTCCTCTGGCCACGTTTAACGAAAGGGGGTTTGATTATTTCGACTGGATATAATTTACCGCGAATCTCTACTTCCCCACAGCAATTGGATTTTCGGCGTTGTTGTGAAAGCGTCTCGCCATCCTCATTTACGCAAGTAAACTCCGGTGGCTCACCGCTTTCACGCCTAGCCGAAAATCCAATTGCTGTGGGGAAGTGCTTATTTGTTACAGAGATTCTTGCCAATGCAATTGATTTATTTAAAGTTGGCGAAAAAGTACCGCTCGTTATTTCACCTTCACCTTGTTCTTTTACTTGTACTTTTTGATGACCACGCAAAATTCCGCCGCGCTCATGCAACACAAGCCCAACTAATGCTCGTGGCACACCATTTTGTTTTTGTGTTTCTAGTGCTTTGCGGCCCATAAAATCGCGATCACCATTTAATACTACTGTCCAAGCTAAATTGGATTCATAAGGTGTGGTCGTTTCATCCATATCTGAACCATAAAGATTTAATCCAGCTTCTAAGCGTAAAGTATCTCGCGCACCTAATCCGCAAGGCGCAAATCCTGCTTTAATTAATTGTTGCCAAAACGAAACCGCATTCTTTACAGGCAAAATTATTTCAAACCCATCTTCGCCAGTGTAACCGGTACGTGCAATAAATAACTCTCCAACTTGAATTGCATAAAAAGGCCGTAACGCTTCAAGCTCCTTAGCATTAACATCACCTAAAACAACAAGTAATTTACTGAAAGCCTCTGGCCCCTGCGCTGCAATCATTGCCAAATCAGGTCGTTCAGCTAACTGCAGATTAAAAGACTTAGCTTGTTCATTCATCCATGCTAAATCCTTATCGCGCGTTGCCGCATTGACAATCACACGATAAAAATTAGGTTTTAACAAATAAACAATCAAATCATCAATAATGCCGCCTTGCTCATTGAGCATGCAGCTATAAAGCGCTTTACCTGGTTTATCTAACTTAGCAACATCATTGGCTAACAAGTAACGAAGATAGTCACTCGCTTTATCGCCGCTGACATCGACAATCGTCATATGTGAAACATCAAAAATGCCTGCGTTTTCACGAACGCTACGATGCTCATCTAGCTGCGAACCATAATGGAGCGGCATATCCCAACCACCAAAATCAACCATTTTGGCAGCTAAATCTATATGTGTTTGATAAAGGGAAGTTCTTTGCGTCATAATGCGCCTCTACGATAACCTTTAGCCTAAGGCTAGGTGTATCCCAAAAGACGCAAAGAATAACACATCCTTCTATGTAAGAGCCATAAATTGAAACAATATCTAGAATCTATTATCCAAATTGCCAAACAGGCCGGCGATGAAATCGCTAAAATCTATTATCAACAAAATCTGATTACAGAAAAAAAAGCCGATGCCTCTTTTGTTACCGAGGCAGACATTAAAGCACACCATCTTATCGTGGCAGGATTAAACCGATTAACCCCAGAAATTCCCGTGATTTCCGAAGAGATTGCTATTCCTTCATTTGCAGAAAGGCAACATTGGCAACAGTATTGGTCGGTAGATCCACTAGATGGCACTTATGAATTTGTCCACAAAAAGGGCGAATTTGTGGTTAGTATCGCGTTGATTGAAAACAATTACCCCATTTTTGGTATTATTCAGGTTCCGCTTAAAAATCTGGTTTATTTTGCTGCCAGAGAATTTGGCTCATACAAAATTTACCCGGATGGCACGCAAGAAAAAATTTCATCTCAACCCAGGAAAAAAACTGAACCTATTCGTGTAGTGGTTAGTCGCAGAGCCCGCAATTTAGCTCGCTTAACTGAGTTCCTAGCTCAATTTGAGGCTTATGAACTTATCGAATGTAGCAGTGCACTTAAATTTTGTTTAGTCGCTGAAGGAACAGCAGATATCTATCCAAGATTTGGCGACACAAGTGAATGGGATATTGCTGCTGGCCAATGCATTATTGAACAAGCTGGGGGAAAAGTAGTTGATTTAACTGGCAATCGCTTGTCTTATAACACTAAAGAATCACTGAAAAACCCACATTTTTTAGCAATAAGAGATCCAAATTTTTGCGAGAGCGTCAAATAATCCTCACTGTTTTTCACTAGCCCCATTAATAATTTTTCCATTAATTTTAGAACCATTCCCGATATAAACTACTCCTTTAGAATCTTGAAACTCAATAGATCCCTTAATAACACAATTTCCGTTTAAATAAAGCGTAGTTGCCTTCTGAATCATAAGATTATTAACTATCGTGTCATTAAGTTCGACTTTATTGGATTTAATACTGAGGTCATCTAAAAATGTTGACTTCACACTTTCTAGCCCTCCTTCAATAGTAACTTTCTTTGAAAAAATACTATTTTTTGCAGCAAGCCCCCCTCTAACTATCAAGTCATTCAGTACTTTTACTTTAGTCAAAGACAAGCTGCCATTTACTTTTCCACCACCATATTCGCCTTCTGTAAGCGTAACTCTACCTTGAATAATAGTTTGCGGGGTTAATGAAACGCCCTTACCTTCAACCGTTCCATTAATAGCTAAAACATCTTTTTCAGCACCTTGAGCGCACGCAGTAAATACAAACAACGCAACAGCAATCAAAAAAGATTTTTTCATAAAATATCTCCTTAAGCTAAATTTTCATTCAATCAACCACTCACTCGCTGAATCTTTGCGCCTAACTGCATAAACTTCTCTTCAATACATTCATAACCGCGATCAACATGATAAATACGATTGATTTCTGTTGTGCCGCGCGCAGCAAGACCAGCAAGAACTAAGCTAGCCGATGCTCTTAAATCTGTGGCCATTACAGGTGCGCCAGTTAAGTACTCAACTCCATGACAAATTGCAGTATTGCCTTCCAACTTAATATTTGCTCCCATACGCTGCATTTCATGCACATGCATGAAACGATTTTCAAAGATCGTTTCCGTCACCATACTTGTTCCTTCAGCAATCAGATTCATGGCTAAAAATTGTGCCTGCATATCAGTTGGAAAAGCTGGGTAAGGCGCAGTGCGAATATTGATTGCTTTAGGCCGTTTGCCTCGCATATCAATTTCGATCGAATCTGAGTTAGTCACAATAACTGCACCAGTTTCTTTAAATTTCATCAACACAGATTCCATAATAGCAGGTTGAATTTCTTTAATTTTAATTCGCCCACCTGTCATAGCAGCGGCTGCTAAATAAGTACCTGCTTCAATACGGTCTGGTAAAATCCGATATTGCCCACCAGACAAATGCTTAACACCCTCAATAGTTAATGTATCAGTACCAATACCACTAATTTTTGCGCCCAAATGATTTAAAAAATTACTTAAATCTTGAACTTCCGGTTCACGAGCAGCGTTTTTAATGATTGTAGTTCCTTCCGCTAATACCGCTGCCATGATTAAATTTTCTGTGCCAGTCACTGTTACCGTATCTAATACTAAAGTCGTTCCCTTAAGAGCTCCCTTGACGCTTGCTTTGATATAACCATTTTCAATTGAAATTTCAGCGCCCATTGCCTGCATCCCCCGAATATGCAAATCAACTGGCCTAGAGCCAATTGCACATCCCCCTGGCAACGAAACATAGGCTTGTCCATAACGGCTTAACAAGGGGCCTAACACTAAAACTGAAGCTCGCATGGTGCGAACAAGATCATAAGGCGCTGAAAATGTATCGACAGTGCTACTATCTACAGTGATACTCAATTTTTCATCTACGGTAAATTGAGCACCCATATCTCCTAACAAATTTAATATAGTAGTCACATCCTGAAGGTGAGGAATATTACTTAATGTTACTGGTTCGTCTACCAAAATAGTTGCCGCTAAAATAGGCAAGGCTGCATTTTTAGAGCCAGAAATACGAATATCACCATTTAACGGAACACCGCCAGTTATAATCAACTTATCCATTAGACCTCTTGCATAATCTGCGTCTTTTGTTTTTCTACTACGTTGCAGCTTGCTCTCCGCTGCTCATTTATCTCATATAAACTGCGCTGCTCGAGCAAGCTGCGCCTTGCATAAAAACAAAATACTTGGTTATGCAAGAGGTCTATTATTCTGTATGTCCTGCATTTTTCTGCGCGAGTTGATTAATCACGCTCCCTAATCCATTTTGCCCAATAGCATCAGCAAATTGAGCGCGATAATTTTCTACTAAGCTAACGCCATCAACAATTAAGTCATAAAGCTTCCATTGCCCTCCTTTAAATACCAACCGATAACTCACCGGAATAGAAGGACCACCCTGCTGTAAAATCATGCTATCTACTTGTACACGATTACCGCCATCATATCCTCGAAGTGGCATAAATTTTACCGCTTCATTTTTATACGCTGCTAATGCCGAAGAATAAGTTCTTACTAATAACAATTTAAATTGCTCAACGAATCGTTGTTTATCATTTGGAGATGCGCTCATCCATGCTTCTCGCCCAACTACAACTCTAGACATTTCTTGCATATCAACATGGGGCAGTAGGATTCGATAAATAATTCCGTAAACAACTTTTGGATTGCTGTGCAAACTTGCTTGATTTTTCTGTAACGCATCTAATGTTTGGTTTGTCACCTGCTCCATAATCTTCATGGGAGAAGGCGTAGCAAAAGCCATCTGGCCAATAAGTAAAAATGATAAAAATGATAAAAATTTAACGCGCATAATTTGATCCTTAGTTAGTTTTAATCCTATTAAAGGCCTACGTGCCGCTGCCGTGATTTATTCGCGGTATTGTCCGCGGCATCCAGCATCGATCATGTAATTCACTGTGACTTATTTTTATCCGAACTCTTTAAACTAAACAACAACTGCCCAATTAAATCCTCTAAAATAAGCGCCGAATGTGTATTAGTAATTCGAGAGCCATTTTGCAAGAAATGCTGATCATCAAAACCAGGAGTAAGGCTAATATAATTCGACCCTAAAAGCCCCTGGGTATAAATATGTGCAGAACTATCTACCGGTAACTGTGTTTGAACTTTCTCAATATGTAATGCCACGATGGCCTTAAACGTTTTTGGATCCATGTGAACGCCATTAACTTCACCTACTCGAACTCCAGCAATAGTCACTGGTGCACGGACTTTCAGATCACCCACATTATTAAACACCGCCGTTACCCAATAGCCTTTTGTTCCCGAATAGACGCTTAGACTACTCACTTTTAATGCCAAAATGATTAACGCACCAATACTAAATAATAAAAAAAATCCTACCGCTGTTTCTAATCTTTTAGCCTGTAACATAGTATCGCCTTTTTCTTTGTCAGCGTAAGCGCTTGTTGAATCTCGCAGCCTAGCGAGTCTTTAAATAAGCACTAACATCAATGCTGTTAATACAAAATCTAACCCCAACACAGCAAGCGATGCATAAACCACTGTTCGCGTCGTTGCTTGACTGATTCCTGGGGCGGTTGGCACAGTATCATAGCCTTGGAATACTGCAATCCAAGTTATCACAAAACCAAAAATAATACTCTTGATAATACCGTTCAAAATATCTGTGCGAAAATCAATTGCAACCTGCATATTATTCCAGAATGTTCCTGCATCAACTCCTAACCACACTACACCTACTAAATAACCGCCGAAAATAGCGATTACACTAAAAATCACCGCTAACAATGGCATAGCAATAAATCCAGCCCAAAAACGCGGTGAAATAACTCGCCAGAGCGGATCCACACCCATCATTTCCATACTGACCAATTGTTCGGTGGTTTTCATTAGGCCAATTTCAGCAGTTAATGCTGACCCTGCTCGTCCTGCAAACAATAATGCAGTCACCACTGGCCCCAATTCTCTTACCACACTTAAGGCAACTAATTGCCCTAATTGTGCTGTCGCGCCAAATTTATTTAGCGTATTAAACCCTTGCAACCCCACTACCATCCCAATAAATAAGGCTGAAGCAATGATGATTAATAATGATAAAAAACCAACAGCATAAAGCTGCTCAATCAGCAAAGGAAAATTTTTGCGAACATTGGGTTTGCGAACTAATGCATGAAATAACAATAGGCCCGCCCGGCCTAGTCCGCGCAGAAACTCAACGCCAAATTCACCAACGTCATTCACCAACTTTACATGAAGCCAACTCCGCAGAATCCTCTGGTGAAGATATTTTACTAAAACAATGAGCCGGCAATTTACCATCTACAACACCATGAATAAATCTTTGCACTCGCTCATCGGCATATTCTAACAATTGTTTCGGGGTTCCTTGACCAATAATTTTTCCGCCATCAATCAAGTAAACATAATCAGCAATACGAAAAGTTTCATTCACATCATGTGAAACTAGAATAGTCGTCATCCCCGCATCATCATTGATTTCACGAATTAACTTAACAATAACGCCCAATGCAATTGGATCAAGCCCAACAAAAGGTTCATCATACATAATCAACATGGGGTTCAATGCAATGGCTCTTGCTAGTGCAACTCGTCTTACCATCCCGCCAGAAAGCTGATTTGCTGCTAAATTACTCGCTTCTTTAAGGCCAACCGCTTCAAGTTTTTGCAATACAATTTCGCCAATTTTATCTTCCGATAATGAGGTATGTTCGCGCAGCGGAAAGGCTACATTTTCAAATGCAGTTAAATTAGTAAACAATGCCCCATTCTGAAACAGCATCCCCATACGATAACGTAAGCGATAAAGTTTCTTGCGCGATAATCTGTGAACATTCTGCCCGTCAATTTCAATTGAACCCTGCTCAGGACACAATAATCCACCAATTAGATGCAATAAAGTAGTTTTACCAATTCCGCTCGGCCCCATCACCGCAGTAATTTTTCCGCGTTTGATATCCATATTAATATTGGAAAAAATGACACGTTCTTCTCGGGAAAAGGATAAATTGCGAATTGTCACTAAATTCTCGGTGTTATCCATTTAGCATTTATCTCGATGTCAGATATAAGACCAAGAATTGTACCATTTATTAAACTGCTTTCGAAAGATTGTATGATATGTTACTTATTAATTGCTCGATGCTTCCCATATTTGTCATCCCCGCGTAGGCGCACTAGTGTCCGGGGAAGCTGTCAATAAGTAAGTAGGCCGTTTTTCTGTAAAGAAACAAAAATATACGTCCCCTCTCCCAGCCCGAAATGTTTATAAAATCGCCGGATTTTATCCTGGGAGAGGGTCAGGGTGAGGGAAAACCACAAAATAATACAACCAACAATAAGAAAAGCAGATGAATAAAAGTGAGCCTGTCTATTCATTTCGTTATGACATTTTATTAAGTCATTACATTTTCCCTCACCCTGGCCCTCTCCCAGAACAAAGTTTGAAGATTTTTTTATACTTTGGGGCTGGGAGAGGGGATGAAATACCGAGCATTTTGGTTTCTAATACAGTGTGATTAAACCTTACTCATCGGACATCGAAATGATCCCAATACAAAAAATTGACGAGGCGTATTGACAATTCATATCAAGCCCCACGTCCCGCGGCTTGTCCGCGGGATCCATGGATCCCGCCGGATAATACCGCGAACAAATCGCGGCACGTCGAAGGTTTTGGGCCAATTGTCAACAGACCTTAAACAAAATCACAAAATTTGGTTTTCTAATCAATTTTTTTATGTTAGAATCGTCAATCCAGCAACAACCAGGAGCACTCAATAATGAGTACAGAACAACAAAATCAACCAAATCCAATCCAAAATGTAACTCCTCCAGGAACTGATCCTTCAGTGACTGGGGCACTACAACCACAGGTACAGCCACAACAACCAACAACAACAAATACAAATGTAACTGTTAGCTCAAATACAACACGTCCTCAACAAACACCCCCAACGGCAACAAGGTCGCCGCAGCTGTCGCCACGAAAAGACGACACTAACATTGCGCTTGATACTCTGAACTCTCTCCCCACTGACAGCGTTGATGATTTACTTACTCTAACACCTTCACAAACACAACAAACAACACTGCAATCCCTCTCCACCAATCCACAGCAAAAAACACCTACGGGTAATATATTTGCGAATAGTGATGTTGATCTGTTTGTTGATGATCAACAAGAACCGAAAAAAGAGAAGAAGCGTCCAAAAAATCAGAATTCGGAACAACAGCAATATCAACAACCTGGACAACCTGGTTTTGGCGGCTCACGCAATCAAGGCCAATTTCAACCTGGTTTTGGCGGCCCAAGCTACGCAACCCGCTCTAATAACGATACTTATGACACGCAATACGTTGACACTTCCAACCAATTTTATAGCAGCAGAACTAACTTCTCTAATACTCGTTATGACTTTGATCAGGATACTCAGGATACTAATGACTTCTATTCTCTACAGCAAAGTCTTACCCTTTCTTACGATCCAGAGGATACCGATACCACTCCTAAATATGTAGAATACCAAGTTCCTAAGAAAGGTGAAGAAGTTGGACAGATAAAGATTCACTTTAATAGCGCTAAAGCTGCCACACCTTTGGTTAACCAAATAGAAAGAAACCAACTACCCGCGCCTTGCAAGATTGAGGTAACCAACCAAGGAACTACTATAGTTCTTTACGTTAAAAACCGTAGCGCTGATGACTTTAAGAAGGTAGAGAAAGAGCGTGGCTTAAAGATGGGAACGTTTTTAGTAGAAGATAAAAAAACACAAAAATCAGCGCCATGTTTCAAGTTTGAAAAGCCCGAAGTTGCCCAAAAATTCTTTGAGGGGATATTTGGCTCGGCGTTTAAGGGTGACTTACTTGATATCTCTAAATCTAATAACACCTACACGCTTACTGAAAAATTTTTCGAACATTATGCAAAACCAATTTATTCAGAAGGTCTAACATTTAATCTTGGTGCGTCATCTACTAATATTAGCACCGCGCCTCTGTCCACTTCTGTTCTTTCTGGGTCCACCACTGTTGTTCTAGACACGCTGGAGACTACTGCTCCTGCTAAACCTATTACACCTCCACACGTGGAGTTTAAAGCTCCTACTCTCAAAGCGGCAGGGCATATCGAGGTTACATTTAAGCCAGAAGATGTCTCTGCTGTATTGAAGCAATTCAAGCAGCTACCAGAGCAGAGGATTTGTGACCTTAGCAAAAAAGGTACGAATACTTTTTCTCTCACTATCCCGAACACTCTTATTGAGAGTGGAAAAAAAGCTGGGGCAGGTGTTTTGGTTGAGAGAGCAAAAACTTCTAAAGACGCGCCAACGGTAACACCAATGTTCAAATTTGAGACCGAAAAAGGTCGTGACGCCTTTATGAGTCTGTTTGGTATGGCAATTGATAGCAGCCTCGTTAAAACTGATAGTCAGGACGCGAGCATTGTCATGGTGACTCCGGAGTTTTTTGCACAACAAAAAGCAGCGAAAGAGGCGGAGAAGAAACCGTCATCTTCAGCAGCAACATCAACCGAAACCGCTACTAAAGAGCCAGAAAAGAAGTTTACATTTTCCTCGCTTCTTCCTAAGCCTAAGCAACCGTTACCATCGTATGTCATTAAGCCTACGAATATGGAATACAAAGCTCCTACTCAAAAAGATACAGGGCATATCAAAGTTACATTTAAACCAGAAGATATCTCTGCTGTATTGAAGCAATTCAATCAGCTAAAGGAGAGTAAAGTTTGTAGCGTCGACAGAAAAGGCAATACTGTTTTTCTCACCCTCACAGGCAATAGTATTGATTTGGTAGACAAAACTGGAGTAGGTCTTGTATCTGCGGGAAGTGGTAAGGCGTTAATGCCAGCTTTCAAGTTTGGGACCGAAGAAGGTCGCGATGCCTACCTCAAGTTGTTTGGTCTAAACATTGATGACAAGTTGATTACGATACGTGATAAAAGCCAGGATCCTAACACTGTGGTAATTAACCCAGAGTTTTTCCCAACAACTTATCCAGCAGCGACGCCAGTCACTTCGGTTACGAGTACGAATACGAACACAAGTACGATTGTGACTCCAAGTCTGACCAACACCGGCGGTAGCGCCAACAACGCCACTTAATCTAGTAGGTTCGGTAAAAAAATGCCGCGGAGATAAAATCTCCGCGGCATTTTTTTATGGATAAATGTTATTCGTACAGGCTCAGTTCCCTGCCCGTGAGGCCGTACTATTATTCCAACACATCAAGCAGATAACCAATAATTCTTCTTTCCAAATAAAATTGCGGGGAAAATGGTACACGCCCTTCAATGAAACCCACATGCCCTCCATACGATAAAATTTCTAGTTTAACCTCGACAGGAAGCTCGAGTGGATTAGGCAAGGCATGCTTGGGGAAAAAAGGATCATCGGCCGCTTGAATAATTAAAGTGCGCGTTTTAATTCTATTTAAATACTGTTGACTGCTCGATCTTGCGTAATAATCATGCACATCCAAAAAACCATGCATTGGTGCGGTTATTTTGTCATCAAACTCCCAAAAAGTAGTTACCCTATTGAGTTCTTTTTTATGTTTAAAAAGTCTTTCACTGGACTGAAATTTTTTTAATACCGCTTTTTTTAAAGACTTTAATAACCACCACTGATATAGTCGTGAAAATCCTGTATTCAATTGATTTGCTGCTTGCTTCAAATCAAACGGCACCGAAACAGCAACTGCAGCATTAATGCGCAGGTGATTGGGATTCTCAGCCAACCATTTTAATAACACATTGCCACCCAATGAATAACCAATAATACAAACAGCAGTATCCGCGTTGATATTTGCCCATAGACTTGTGAGAAATTCAGTTAAATCTTGAGTTTCTCCCGCATGGTAACCCTTTTTTAACCGTGTTTTATCTTGATCGTCACCACAACCTCTAAACTGCATACAAACACTTCTAAAACCATATTCAATTGATTTTTGCATCATGCCTTTTATATAAGCCGAAGCAGATGAACCACCTAACCCATGTAAAAACACTAAAATAGGCTTATTTTCAAACCTATTTTTACTCCAATCAAGCAAAAGAAAATCACCATCGGATAAAATAAACTTTTCTCGTAATAAAGAGATTTTTATTTTCCTTGGAAAGATAACCGGAAAAAGAGTTTGTAGATGCCTGTTTTTCAGCCACCAGGCAGGTTTAAAAGCAGTTAACATTTAGCGCTCAAGGATCTTAGGGCCTGTTGACAATTTATCTCAAACCCTACGTTCCCGCGGCTTGTCCGCGGGATCTATGGAGCAGGATCCATGGATCCCGCGAACAAGTCGTGGCAGCGGCACGTCGCAGGGTGTGAATAGTTACAATAAATTTTTATTCTACATCAATTGGTAGTGATATACTGCTCGCAATTAAAAAAGGAACTTTTATGCTCAAAAAAAATCAAATACTTCAATCAGCTATTGCTGGCGTTCTTGCTTTAACTTCAGTAAATCAAGCCAATGCGCACAACGCTGTAACTTCACCAGAAATGGAAAAATGTTATGGCATTGTCAAAGCAGGAATGAATGATTGCCAAACCTCCAGTCAAAGCTGTGCGGGCTCTGCCATTAAAGATAAACAGTCTGACGCTTTTATTTTTTTACCTAAAGGAACTTGTCATAAAATCGTTGGTGGAAGTTTGCAACCGCCAGTAGTACAAAATGATGATAAAAATAAAAAATAATGCCACTGGTATTGGTCTTCGCGCCACACACTATCATGAAATCATAAGCAATCAGCCTAAAATTACTTGGCTTGAAGTACATAGTGAAAATTATTTTGGCAAAGGCGGAAAACCGCTCAATTATCTAACTCAAATCCACCAACACTACCCGCTCAGCTTTCATGGGGTAGGACTATCACTAGGATTCTACTGATCCACTCAATTTGCTTCATCTTAAACAACTGAAAAAACTGATAGATCAATTCAATCCTATTTTTATTTCTGAGCATTTATGCTGGTCGTCAATTGACGGACGCTATCTGCATGATTTATTACCATTACCTTATACTGAAGAAGCTTTAAATTTATGTATTGATAAAATCAATCAAATTCAAGATTTTTTGAATCGTAAAATTTTAATTGAAAATATTTCGAGTTATTTGCAATTTACTGATAACACCATGCCAGAATATGAATTTATCAACAAAATTGTTGCGCAAACTGGCTGCGGGATATTATTAGATCTCACTAATCTTTACATTAATAGTGTTAATCATCATTGGGAACGTTGCACTTTATTTACAGCATATTCCAACACACACTATAGATGAAATTCATCTGGCTGGATTTACCACAAATCATTTTGCAAATGGTTTCATGTTGATTGATACTCATGATCAAGCGATTGATGCAAATGTGTGGAAATTGTATACGCAAGTTATCAGTAAATTTGGGCCAAAACCTACGCTTATTGAATGGGATAAGAATATCCCCAAATTATCCACGCTTTTAGCCGAAGCCGAAAAAGCTAATGGTATTTTATTAAACAATAATCTCGCCAAACATGACTATATCCTTACGTAAATTACAACTTGCTTTTAGACATGCCATATTGGGCGATAAAAAAATTTCATTAAGTTCGCATATCGAGCAAAATGGTCTTACCTCTAAACAAAGGATACAAATTTACCAAAATAATGTTTTCTTCACTTTAACTGCGGCACTAAAAAGCATTTATCCTACTATTCATCAAATACTGGCAGAACCATCTTTCTTAGCTATTGCACATCATTACATCGTTCGTTATCCATCGAACTTCGGCGACATCAGCTCTTTTGGCATGCACTTTGGAAAGTTTCTGGCTAATTCCTTAGCAACAAAATCTTTTCCCTATTTAAAAGAAATAGCTAATTTAGAATGGGCTTACCATGAAGTATTTCACGAAGAAGAAGTTGAATACTTCGAACTAAATAAGCTAAAAACAGTCTCAGCCGAAAAATATTCACAGATAAAATTTAACCTAAATCCTGCTTGCCGCTTACTTTCCTGCAAATACCCTATTTTATCGATTTGGCAATATTATCAGCAGCAAAAAACGTCGCCGTTTTCGCCGTCATTGCAAGCACATCATTGCGAGGAGCACTTGCGCCCCGTGGCAAATGATGCGTGTGGCAATCCAACGCCACAGAGGGAAAAAATACTAATTATCCGGCGATCATCAGACATTACATTTGAAAAATTAACCGAAGGTGAATTTGCTTTATTGTCTGCTTTTAGCAAAGGATTGGCTTTCAAACAATCACATACACTTGCATTAAAATCAGATATGACATTTAATATTGAAGCCTATTTAAAACAAGCTGTTTTACAAAAAATTATTGTGGATTTTTACTTTTAAGGATATCGCCTCATGAAGAATCTCTTTCGTGTATTTTTTTTGTTTGCTTCATTGTTCCCTTTCTCAATCGTAATTAACGCCGCGCCAATAAACTACACGCTTGACCCGAACCACACTTATGTTTTATGGCACATTAACCATTTTGGATTCTCTAATCCTTCAGGTAAATGGATGGCGGCAGGCAACTTAGTTTTAGATAAAGACAACCCCCAAAATAGCCAGGTAAAAGCTACCATCGATCTTAATAATCTTGCTACCGGTGTTGCAGAATTAGATAAACACTTAAAAGAAAAATTATTCTTTGATGTTACACAATTTCCAACCGCCTCATTTGTTAGCAATAGCGTAGATGTAACCAGTAAAACTACGGCGAAAGTACATGGTACCTTAACACTTCACGGTATTTCTAAACCAGTTACATTAAATGTCACCTTCAACAAAGCAGCAGCAAACCCAATTACTAATAAAGATTCCGTTGGTTTTAGTGCCACAACAACTCTGAAACGTTCTGATTTTGGCATAACCACACTACTACCTGGAGTAAGTGATGAAGTAAAAATTAACATTGAAGCAGAAGCCTACAAAACAATGTAAGAGGTATATTAATGCAGCTTAAGAATACTAAAGATGGCTTTGGCATTATCTCAATTATCATCCATTGGCTAATGGCGTTGTTAATTATCGGGCTTTTAGCAGAAGGGCTTTATATGGAACGAATTAGCATCAGTGTACAAAAACTAGAGCTTTATGGACTACATAAAGAATTTGGTATTTTAGTGCTCATGTTAGTTGTCGTTCGGTTAATTTGGCGTATCGAAAATATCACTCCCTCTCTCGATTCTCTTATCTATTTAGAAAGGCTAGCTGCACGAAGTATGCACATTGCTTTTTATATATTTATGTTTTTGTTACCCCTCACTGGTTGGGCAATTTCTCAAGCAGCAGGACTGCCGGTGTCATTTTTTGGTCTTTTCTTGCTACCAGATTTCATTCGTCCCAATGAGCATTTACAACAATTATTTACCGAGATTCATGAATGGTTAGCCTATGCTTTAATTTTAGCAATCTGTGGTCATGTTGCGGCTGCATTGAAACACCATTTTATCGACAAAGACACTATTCTAAAAAGGATGCTTTGGCCATGATTAAACCTATCAGTAAAATTTTATTAGCTGGATTAGTAATGATCTTAGCGAGTAACACGCATGCTGAAGTAGCCGCATGGCACATCGTTGCTAATAAAAGCAATCTTACTTTTAAAGCTATTCAAAACAATGCCCCAGTAACAGGAAGTTTTAAACTTTTCAGTGGAGAAATTAAATTTGATCCTAATCAACCTTCGTCAGGCTATGCGCACATTATCGTCGACATGAATTCAATTACCACATCTTACAAAGTGATTGAAGATACCCTGAAAACTTCAGATTGGTTTGACACTAAACAATTTCCTCAATCAGTGTTTACTACTTCACATATTAAGAAAATAAACGATACCGCGTATCAAGTTGATGGCAACTTGACCATCCGTGATAAAACTTTGCCCATAACCTTAACCTGTACACTAAACAATTATGCAAAAACCAATGCTCGGATCGAGGGATCAACACACTTAAAGCGAACTGCTTTTGGTGTAGGTAGAGGAGAGTGGGCAAAAACCGACTCAATAAAAGATGATATTGAAGTATATTTTTTACTAATTTTAACCCGCACTTAATTAGTTTATTTAAAGTATTATTACACTTGCTCAGTCCCCTTCCCGTGAGGCCGTCATTGCGAGCACCTGTAGGGTGCGAAGCAATCCAGAAATTATAAATATTTTTACTGGATTGCCACGCGCTTCGCGCTCGCAATGACGGTCTTACGAAGTAGAAACTAAGCTTTTACATTTCTATTTCAAGCAATTAAAAATTTTTCCTATCTAAATATTTTTTTGACTCTTCAAAAAAATGTGATACCTTGTTCGCTTTTTTCCTAGGGCCTGTTTACATTTGATTTGCCATAGCGAGAAAAGCAGGGATGTAAGCTAGAAGTTTGCCAAATCTGAGGAGAATACTAAGTCGTATTTGACGAAGATTCGGCAAAATTCTAGCAAATCCTATGCTTTTCGCAGCAGGTAAATCAAATGTAAACAGGCCCTTTTTTTTATAACCATAAGAGAAAATAACAATGCTTCATAATTTTAATTATTTAAAAAACAATTGTTCGCTTTTTTTAATAGCCTTATCTTTTTTAGGCTTATTTTCTCAAGCTGCATTTGCCACCACTTATCAATGGAATGTAGTTTCAGGTGATTGGGAAACAGAATCTAATTGGCTTCCTATGACTCCCCCGGGGCCACCTACCAGCGCAGATACTGCAGAGATTGATAACGGTGGAACTGCTATAGTATTCGCTGGGGATAATTCTTTAGCATCAACCGTCAATTTGGGTGTCAACACTACTTCAAATATATTAAATATCGATGCAGGTGGTACGCTCAACATTACTAACAACCTTAACATAGCAAGTACTGCTACTTCTTCTGGTGCATTAACTCTTATGGGCCAGTTGTTTGTTAATCAAATTCAAGCGGGTATGGGCACTGCGGTTATTAACTTTAACGGCGGAACCTTACAAGCTGGAACTACTTCTGCATCGAACCTGATCGTAGGCGGATTTGCTTCCAGTAACTTAAACATCGAAAGCGGTGGACTCACCATTGATGACCAGGGCAATAACATCACTGAAAACCCTTCAGATATGTTTGGATTTAGTGGTCAAGGTAGCTTTACTAAAACGGGCACCGGTGTTGTGACCTTCAACGACCTCACCAATAATTATCAAGGTGATACGACGGTTGCCGAAGGTACGTTAACCATCAGCGGCGGTACCTTAGGCACCGTGAATGGCAATATCCAATTAGCGACCCTAAGTAATGCCACCTTAAATATTAATAACGGTGCTGCAGTCACTGCGAATACCGTCACTTTAGGTGACCCAGCTGGAACCCTTAATCTCGGTGGTGGCCCTGGCTCTCCAGGTACTTTGAGTACCAATCAGTTGATTGCAGGCAATAGCGGAAGTGTGGCTAACTTTAATAATGGCACATTAATCGCACTTTCCAGCAATGCTAACTTCATCACTGGGTTTAGCAGCGGTAATTTGGTCACCAATAGTCCAGATGGTGTGATTATCGATAGCAATGGCTTTAATATTGGGGTTGCGGATAGTGGATTTACGGGTAATGGAGGTCTTACAAAAACCGGCGCGGGTACGCTGACATTAAGTGGTACGAATACCTACTCAGGTACTACGACGATTGATGAAGGCATCATACAGGCAGGGGCTGCTAATACCCTTAGCCCATTTTCCAATCATGTGGTTGATGCTAATACTGAGCTTAATCTTGCTGGTTTCCCACAAACGATTGCTGGGTTAACGAATAACGGGTTAGTCTCCTTAGCAGGTACTACGGCTGGAAATCAACTCACGGTGACTGGGAATTTAGGTTCTGGTAACGGCACTTTTGCATTCTTAACCAATTTAGGTGCATTAGTGGGTGATCATATGAGCGTCGGAGGAACCAGCGCAGGCAGTTACCTAGTTCAAGTCACCAACCAAGGTAACAATCCAACGACTCCAGGTCAGTCCTTAGAACTTATTTCTACTACGGACGGTGTGGCTCAATTTGCGTTACAAGGTGGACAAGTTGATGCAGGTATTTTGGTATATACCTTACAAGAAGGCTTAGGCGTACCGGGTACTGAAGACAACTGGTATCTTGTGAATAGTGGCTTAACGCCTACGGGTAAGAACATCGTTGCAACCGCGTTGACTCCATCGATTTGGGCGACCCAGTTTGATGATGTGTACAAACGTATGGGTGAGTTACGTCAAGGAATCTGCCGATGCTGTGATGGTTGTGCACGCTATGGACAAATCAAAAATAATGTATGGGTCCGTAATTACGATGAGCGTATCAACGTTAATAGCGATGTTGCTGGCGATCCGTTCCATGTTTACTTATACGGTGCTGACGTGGGTATAGACAAAGGCTTTACCACAGCCTGTGGCAATCAAGTGTTTGCTGGTGCGTTCTTAGGATACGGAAGAAGTAGTCCTATCTTCTCATCATCATCAGGCAGTATAGATACCAATGCACCTTATGCGGGTGTTTACGGTACTTGGTTGAATCAATGTGGTTGGTATGTAGATGGCGTTGTTAAAGCACAACGTTTTTACAATAAATTCAATACATTGACTACATCCGGCAGCAATCTAGATGACACAACCTATAACCAGTGGAGTGTAGGCGCGTCTGCTCAGGCAGGTAAACGCTTCTGTGCAAAAAATGGCTTCTTTGTTGAACCACAAGCGCAAATTACCTATACACACTTTAATGGAGCAAACTATATAGCTGATGATATTTTCCCAGTAAGTGTTGGCAACACGGAAATAACTCAAGCTAGAGGCATGTTAATGGTCGGTCGTACATTTAACC
Source organism: uncultured Gammaproteobacteria bacterium (assembly GCA_963844535.1). Taxonomy (GTDB): domain Bacteria; phylum Pseudomonadota; class Gammaproteobacteria; order CAWJOP01; family CAWJOP01; genus CAWJOP01. Next base: position 225,570 of record CAWJOP010000008.1, read on the forward strand.
AATGTGGAAAATTCTTTGAACCTTACGTAAAATTCGGAGAAGCTACACAAAATAGCCATGGTACTAATGTTGATGTTGCCGGAATGCACTTTCGTCCTAACTTAGACGGGGCACGAACTGAAGTAGGTGCAGGGTTTGCTTATGGATGCAACCACGTACAGTTCCATGCTGATTACAAAGCGGTTAACGGCCCAGATTACAATATTCCATGGGCAATTAACGTAGGCTTCCGATATATCATGTAAAAAATAGAGTCGTGCGCGGTTATCATTTATAATCGCGCACACTTTTCTCGTAGGATAAAACGTCTCTTCAACGGAATGATTATGTCACTTCTTAATAAGATTTTAGGACGACCTCTTACTTCTAACGCATATAAAAAACAAGAACTCTCAATTATGACGGGAGTACCAGCATTAGGGCTGGATGCTCTTGCTTCAACAGCTTACGGTCCAGAAGCTGCGCTGATGATTTTATTGCCACTTGGTGCGATTGGGCTGCATTATTTTTTTGTTATTATGCTCGCAATCGTTGCTACGCTTATTACTCTTTATCTTTCCTATCAACAAACCACTGCTGCTTATCCAAATGGTGGTGGTGCTTACATTGTTGCAGGAGATAATCTGGGAAAACGCATTGGATTATGGGCAGCAATTGCCTTGTTACTTGATTATTTATTAAATGTTGCCGTAGGAATTTCAGCTGGAATTGGCGCAATAGTATCAGCTATTCCCCTACTGCAACCCTACACACTCACACTTTGTCTCTTTGTTCTTTTGATGTTAACCATACTTAATTTACGAGGTATTCGTGAATCAGGATTTGTTTTCATTATTCCTACACTAGCATTCATCGCATGTTTGGGTATTTCGATGATAATAGGATTAATTCATTCTTGGCAAAGTGGAGGTCACCCATATCCTATTGTCACACCTCCTCTTGCTCCGCCAGTAACTGCAACAATGAGTATTTGGCTATTATTAGGTGCATTTGCTAATGGCCTTACCGCCATGACTGGCGTCGAAGCAGTTAGCAATGCCGTACCACTATTTCGCAAACCAACAGTTAAAAATGCACAGTGGACACTAACAATAATCGTCGGAATACTGGGTTTATTTTTATTATGTCTTGGGTATCTTTGCCCCACTTATCATATTATTGCAATGGATGAAAATAGACCGGCATACCAAACCATATTGTCACAACTCATTACTGCTATTATGGGAAAAGGAGTGTTTTATTACTTCTCTATTATTAGCATCTTTATTGTACTTACCTATTCAGCACAAACCAGCTTTGCTGATTTTCCAAGAGTATGTCGTTTATTAGCAGAAGATAACTTTCTCCCGCATTTTTTTGCAGAAAAAGGCCGACGCCTTGTTTTCTCCCATGGAATTGTCATATTAGCAATTTTTTCTGCTGTACTTCTAGTTATATTTAAAGGAATTACGAGTAATTTGATTCCGTTATTTGCCATAGGCGCATTTAGTGCATTTTTTTTCTCGCAATCAGGTATGGTTGTACATTGGTTGCGTAGAAAAAATGAAGCAAAAGCAAAAATAAAATTATTTTTTAATGCCCTCGGCGCTGTAATGACTGCCATCGCTCTTATTATTATCAGCATTGCGAAATTTATTGAAGGCGCTTGGATTGTCATTGTGGTTGCACTGTCTCTTGCTTTAGCGTTAACACAAATTAGAAAACATTATCAAAAAATTACTCGTAAAATTGACACGCCTCTTGAGTTACAAGTCTCAAAATTAAAACCACCTGTAGTAATTGTTCCGATTCAAGGTTGGGACTGTGTGGCGGAGAAAGCCATTCGATTTGGGTTACTCCTTTCAGATAATGTAATTGCTGTATACGTCAGCACCGAACAAGATGATGAACAACCACTGAAAAAACTTTGGGCAGAAAAAGTTGAAGCGCCAGCTAAGGCGGCACATTTTGCCATTCCTCAACTTGAGATTATTAAATCTCCTTATCGACGTGTTTTTCAGCCTATTTTGCAGTTCGTAAAAAAAGTTAAAAAAGATATCCCTGATCGCCTTATTGCTGTAGTTATTCCTGAACTGGTCGAAGCACATTGGTATGAATATTTATTACATAATATTCATGCGGCAGGATTGCGCACATTACTTTTTTTAGAGCATGATCAAAGGACCATAGTAATTACGACACCCTGGTATTTACGAGAAGCAACTTCTTAGCTGCAGCAACAATTATGTATATACTATGTATAAAATAACTTGGGAGCTCATTTAAATGGACATTATCAATATTAGCTTAGCTTTTCTCGAAGGATTTGCACTGATCATTTCGCCCTGTATTTTGCCTATTTTGCCGATTGTTTTAGCCGGCTCTTTGGTCGGCAGTAAAAAAAGGCCTCTAGGGATCATTGTAGGTTTTGTGATTACTTTTGCGCTATTTACTTTTTTCTCGCGCAAACTCGTGCAGTATTCTGGTATCGACTTAAATTTTATTCGCTACTTTTCTTACGCTATTCTGCTATTACTTGCTATCGTGATTTTATCCAACAAGCTCACAGAAAAATTTAGTCAATTCACCCAAAAATTTGCTAATACTGGATTAACCTTATCTTTCGTTAACAATCCACAAGGTGGTTTTATTAGCGGTACGCTATTCGGTGGGCTAGTAGCAATCATTTGGACTCCTTGTGCAGGACCAATTTTAGCTGCAGTTATTGTGCAAACTGTGGTGCAAAAAACCAATATTATGAGTTTTCTAACTTTGCTTGCTTTTGCTTTTGGTGCAGCTGTTCCTATGTTAATCATTGCATTTTTTGGCAGAAGCATCATAACTAAATTTAATTTTTTCAAAAGCCACTCATTATTATGGCGAAAAATTTTGGGCAGCATCATCATTTTAGCGGTTATTTTCATGATAACTTCCGAGCAAAAATTACCTAATTTATTTGCAGCGCCAATCAATCAGCAATCTAGCAATCAACCCACCTTAAATCATTTACAAAATAGCTTACTAACTTCTTATCCAGAACCTGAAATTTCTGGCATTACTGCTTGGCTTAATTCAGCACCATTACAATTAAAAGATTTGCGTGGCAAAGTGGTGTTAATTGATTTTTGGACTTATTCTTGCATCAATTGTATTCGTACGCTTCCTTATCTAAAGGATTGGTATAACAAATATCATTCAGCCGGTTTGGTGATCATTGGCGTGCATACTCCAGAGTTTGATTTTGAAAAAAATTTGAATAATGTAAAGAATGCAGTAGAAAAATTTGGTATTAAATATCCTGTTGCGCTCGATAATCAATTCGTAACCTGGCAAAACTTCAACAACGCATTTTGGCCAGCACATTATTTGATCAATCGTGAGGGGAATGTGGTATACACACATTTCGGCGAGGGGGAATATGCTACCACTGAAAACAATATTCGCTTTTTACTTGGGATAAAAGCTCCTCTATCATCCAATCAAGCCGCAGAAGAACCATTTTCGTTTACAGAAACTCCAGAAACTTATTTAGGTTACGAAAGAGCTAATAGTTTTGCCAGTCCAGAAGATGTCATCCATGATCAAAAAACTTTTTATACTCTACCAAAAACACTACCTCTCCACAATTTTGCATTATATGGTAACTGGATTATCAGGCCAGACAGAATTATCGCTGCTCAAGATAATGCTGTTTTAAAAATTCATTTTCGTGCACGTAAAGTATTTATGGTGATGGGTAGCACAACACCAACATCTATAGAGTTATTATTAAATGACAAAAAAGTTACCAGTGAAAAAGGCAAAGACGTAGTTAATAGTTACATTACAGTTACTGCACACCGGCTGTATGAAGCAATTACACTGCCACAAGCACAGGAAGGAGTTTTGCAAATCACTTCATCAAAGCCTGGATTAGAGTTGTATACATTTACCTTTGGCGAATAATAATTTTGGGGAGAATTGAAAATGAAAACTACTTTAATTGGTCTTGGAAAAATGGGAACTGCCGTAGCTGAACGCTTACTTTCTGTTGGCCACGAAGTAAGAATCTACAATAGAACCCAAACAAAGATGGAACCATTATTAGCGCTTGGCGCCATCGCCAGTGATTCTATCAACCAGGCAGTAAAAGATGCAGAGATCGTCATGACGGTATTACTAGATGATCAAGCTGTGTTAGATGTCACCAATGAACTTGTGCAAAATATGCGGCCCAATGCAATTCATATTGGATTAGCAACCATCTTGCCGGACACTGCCAAAAACTTGGCGGAAAAACACAAATTACATAATAGTCACTATATTTCTGCGACTGTGTTAGGTGTTCCTGCTGTGGCAAAACAAGGAAAACTTACCACTTTTTGCGCTGGTAGTGATGCACAACTCACAAAGGTCATGCCACTATTAGAAGCCATTTCACAAGAAGTGATTGCATTAGGAGAACAAATTTTTGCGCCTAATGTCATGAAAATTTGCATGAATTACAGCTTAATCACCACGATTGAACTCATCAGCGAATTATATGTTTTCGCTGAAAAAAGTGGCCTTGCTACTGAAGTCGTACAAACTGCACTACATAAAATATATGGACATCCAGCATTTAAACGCTATGTCGACAAAATCCATGAACGAAACTTTGATGAAGTTAACTTTGATATGATAGGCGGCAACAAAGACGTAAAAATTTTTCAAGAAGCATTTTACAAAGTTGGGCTCTCGCCTGAAATAGGCAATATAGTGCGCGCCCGCTTTGTTTCTGCCTTAGCACAGCAAATGTACAACAAAGACTGGAGCGGCATTTACGAAATCATACGCGCCGAAGCGGGGTTGGGGAGTAAGTAGCTAAAAACTTTGGGTATTACTAATGAATAAGCGCGCTTCGGCTAATGGGTCGCTTGAAAAATGTGGATAGGTGTCATTCCCGCGAAGGCGCACTAGTGTCCTGGAGAGCTGTAAATAGGCAAGCTGTTTTTCTGTAAAAAAATAAAAATATACATCCCCTCTCCCAGCCCCAAAGCATAAAAAAATCTTCGGGTTTTATCCTGGGAGAGGGCCAGGGTGAGGGAGATCAAATAAACTTTGCTATCTCTTCTCTAGTTCGGTTAAAACGGTATCTAATATTTCGTCCACATGATTGAACATTTCATTATTCCAAAAACGAACCACTTTATATCCTTGCTTTTCTAAAAATGCTGTACGTTTTTTATCATATCCCTGTGAAAACGCATGTTGACCACCGTCGAGTTCAACAATTAATTTTTTATAATGGCAAATAAAATCAACAATGTAAGGGCTTATCATTTCTTGTCGCTTAAATTTATAGCCCTTTAATCTTCTATTTCTTAAAAAGTACCACAATTGAGTTTCTGCTTCAGTTGCTTTTTTTCTTAGTACCTTCGCATGATTTATTGGTTGTACCATTTTGTGGTTTCCCCTCACCCTGGCCCTCTCCCAGAATAAAACCCGAAGATTTTTTTATGCTTTGGGGCTGGGAGAGGGGATGTATATTTTTATTTTTTTACAGAAAAACAGCTTGCTACATTTTTAATCTGTTGTTCATCAACAATTTGTGGTTTTGCAGTCATATCGTTATAAAATCCTTTTGCTCTTGCGTTTTTACAGTAAATAGTGGATAAAACTAATTATTATTCTGCCCATTATATAAAAGTCATTTGCACTAATCGAACATCACTATGGCAAAACCTATCTACGACACTATTGGCAAAAGTTATGATAACACGCGTCAAGCTGACCCAGAGATTGTTAAAAAATTGCTGGAATTACTTGGCCCAATAGAAAAAGGAAAATATTTAGATCTTGGTTGCGGTTCTGGCAATTATACGGGTGCTTTAGCTGCAATGGGATTAACCATTGAAGGGGTTGATCTTTCTCTTGAAATGTTAACAAAAGCGAAAACTAAATACCCTAATGTTTTGTTCCATCAAGGTGATGCAAAGCAATTAGCTTTTCAAGATAATTCATTCAATGGTGCAGTATCTATTTTAGCTACTCATCATATTGGCGATAATTCTAAACTATTTCACCAAGCTTATCGCATTATTAAGCAGGGACGACTGGTAATTTTTACTGCCACTCCTGAACAAATGCAGCATTATTGGCTTTGGCATTATTTTCCTAAAATGATGCAAGGTTCTGCTGCCATTATGACAAGTTTTGACAAATTAAAAGCAACATTAGAACAAGCTGGATTTAGCTCAATTGAAAAATATCCTTTCTTTATCTCCAATCAACTACAAGATTGGTTTTTGCATTCTGGTAAATACCGTCCTGAAATATATCTTGATGAAAAAGTACGCGCAGGAATTTCATCATTTCAACTATTTGCTAACTCAGCTGAATTGACCCAGGGGCTAAAACAACTTAAAGCTGATATTGACTCAGGTGAAATTGATAAAGTCATTGCGCACTATGCAAGCGATGAAAGCGATTATTTGTTTATTTCTGCTGAAAAAAGTGTAGTATTTATCGATGGCTTTAGTCTCATGTAAAAGCTTAGTCTCTCCCGTGAGGCCGTCATTGCGAGGCTTGAGTTTTTTGCAAGCCGAAGCAATCCAGCAAAGAAATTTAAGCATTTTTACTGGATTGCCGCGCGCATCCTGCGCTCGCAATGACGGCCTCACGGGAGAGGCTGAGCTTTTACAGTCTTATTTGGAAAATTTGTTATGTTGGCTTATCTTTTTCTCTTTTTAGCACAAATCATGGTTGGTATTAGTGTAGTGGGCTCAAAGTATTTGATTGCATTCATGCCTGCTATGGTTTTATTAACCGTACGATTTAGTTTAGCAACATTGGTTTTATTCCTTTTACACTATCTGTGTAATGGTCATACCAGCTCCATTCGCGTCGATCTGGAAAAGTTAAATAAAAAAGATTGGCAATTCATTTTTGCCGAAGCTTTATGTGCCGGTGTGCTATTTAATTTTTTAATGCTATTAGGTTTAAATTATACAGATGCTAATGTAGCTGGCATTATCATGAGCGCCTTGCCGGCTCTTATTGCCGTTTTCTCTTTTGCAATTTTGAAAAAAAAACTTTCCACTAAAAAATGCTTTGCAATTGCATTAGCTACTCTTGGTTTATTAGTCGTTAGTACCAACGAGTTTTGCCATGCACAGATAAAACACTCCATTTTAGGCAATTTAATTATTTTTCTATCGTTAATGCCAGAAGCGGCCTACTATATCTTAAGTAAATTACACCCTAATAAATTACCCATTTTTCTAGTCGCTGGATTAATGAATGGTATCAATGCGATTTTATTGCTACCTACTTTAGTTTTATATTCAAACTGGCAAATAGCTCATTTTTCGCTGCTACAATGGACAATTTTAGGGTTGGTAAGTATTGCTTCTGGGTTATTTTATGTTTTTTGGTATGCAGGTTCTCACAAAACAGAAGGTGTCACTGCTTCACTTTCCACTGCTTTGATGCCTATAGCAACAGTCATTATTGCTTGGGTAACATTAGGAGAAGCAATTAATATGATTCAATTAGCAGGAATGGGGCTAGTGATAGCTTCAATTGTTACTTATACCTTTTCATAAATTAAGAAAACTATTATGACTATCTCTTACGATGACTTTGCAAAAGTAGATATACGATTAGGCACTATAATTAAGGCGGAACCTTTTCCAAGAGCAAAAAAACCTAGCTTTAAAATATGGGTTGATTTTGGCGAAGCTATTGGGATTAAACAAACCTCCGCACAAGTGACAGCACATTACACTCCTGATTTTTTATTAGGAAAACAAGTAGCTGGCTGTATCAATCTAGAAGCTAAAAATATTGCAGGATTTCTTTCCGAATTTTTGCTACTCGGATTTGAAGACGAAAATGGCGCTATTTGCCTAGTTTCAGTTGATCCTAAAGCGCCGAACGGAGGGAAAATGTGTTAAGCATTTTTGGCAATCTCAAGTTGAGAAAGATTCTCTTCTTGCCTACGTGCCGCGGCACGTAGGCGGTGAGTACGGGGCCATCGGCGGTGTAAGAGGCAATCAGTTACAAAAATTCTATTCCACTCGTTGATAATAATCAGCACCAGTTATATTCGCATCCCAGTTTTTATGCGCGGGATCTTTTGCCTGCATCGCATCTAACCAAAGTGTTGCAAGCTCATCACGATTTGCGCTCAAATGACCAGTCATCGCAACTACTTGCTTGCAGTGTGGAAAATTAACTGTTATTGCAATGGCATTCCCATTAAAAAAACCACTGATAGGCATTGGCACATTCACATCAGCCTTGCAATTACCAACGGCCGTGGTAAATGTACCACTTAATGTCCCTGTTTCTTTGGTTTCCGCATGCCAAATTAGTGTTAGCACCGAACCGCGTTGATTTTTATAAGTAACTGTTTGCTCTGCAGCAGCAAAAGCACAGTGACTCACAAAAAATATGGCAAAAACTAGGAAAATCTTTTTGGTTGTATTCATAGATATATCTCCTTTATATAAAAAATCGATTCTGTCATTTTTTTCTACATTAATCACTAGGAAAACTCCTAGGTTTTTATAGCAGTTTTCATAATAATCAGAAATTATTAACTAACTTATCATGCGCTATGTATCTACTCAATAGTGAAAACAAAGCAAATCCTAGTATGACAAATGCTAACAACAAAGAAGTAGCAGAATGAAATGCAATAACTAAACAGCTGCTCAATGTGGCAAACAAAAATCGTAAAAAATTAAATAATGCTGCTCCAGCACCAGCATAATGCGGAATCGGTTGCAATGCTTTAGTCGCACCGGCTGAAATAACTATCGCAATACCAAATTCACAGATTATTTGCGGCATGACTATTGCCAACGCATCAAGTGGATATAGATATGACATCACTACCATTATGATTGCACCACTTATCAGACTGATGCTGCCAATAAGATACATGAAATTTATACCAACAAAACATACTAATTTACCATTAACAAAAGCCCCTAACACATAACCAATCGCTGCTGTTGCAAATATCCAGCCGAATAATTCTGGCGAATAACTCATTAAATTAAGCAATATATAAGGAGCACCACTCACATAAGCAAACAACGCACCAAAGGCCAACGCAGCACTTAAAGCATATCCGATATAATTTGGATCTCCCAATAAACATCGATAATCTAACCATAATCGTTTAAAAAAATTTGTTGAGCTCCCTCGATACTGATTGGTTTCCGGTAGATACCAATAACACCATAACCACAAGATTAGCCCAAACAAAACTAATAGAATAAAATCCCATCGCCAAGATAACTGTGCTTGAATATAGCCGCCTATGATTGGAGCGATAATAGGAGATAAGGCAACAACAGCACTCATATAAGCAATGTATTTAGCCAATTCTTTGCCTGTATACAAATCTCTAAGTATGGCAAACGTCAATATGGCGCTTCCCGCGCCCAATGCCTGTAAACACCTTGCAACAATAAGCATTTTTATACTGGTAGAAAATGCACAAAGCAGTGTCGCTAGAATATAAATAAAAAGATTTAGCAAACAAACCGGTTTTCGCCCAAAACAATCTGATAAAGATCCATAGATAAGTTGAATAATGCCAAAAGTAAAAAAATATCCTGTTAAAGTCAGTTGCACCTGTGTCGTGCTTACATGAAAAAAATTTCCAATCTCACTGAGTGAAGGTAAATAAATATCAGTTGATAGAATTGGCAGAGCAAGTAGCCAAGTCAGCAATAAGATGATGAAAAATTGGCTTGAATTCCAATTGCACACGTTCAATAAATTTCCTTGAATAATAAGGAAATACTATAGATCTTAAATTAGCAGATTAAGTGCTAGGAAAATTACTAGTACGACAATATACAACTAAATTTTTTCATCAAACAACCAATCGATAAATCCATACTTTATTGCAGCTTGATAAAGCTCTGAACGCTTATGGCAATTGAGTTTTGTTTTAATATTGGCAAGATGAAACTCACTGGTTTTTGCGGAAATTGATAATACACAACCAATTTCTTTGGCAGTTTTACCTTGTAAAAATTGTTTTAACACCCGTATCTCATGTGGCGTGAAAACTGTATGTGCATAATGATAAGATTTTTCATCATGGGCTATTAATGGTTTTTCGCAACTAATTTCTAATAGATATTCGTAATACGGAAATATCATTTGTTTTGAATAATGATGCGCAGCTAAATAAGCGGCAACGGTATCTGCTAAAAAATTCCCTTGTTTTGCTAATGGGATTTGCTTGGGGTGTGATGCCCAAGTGCTAAACCACCCATGCAATGCGTCAGCATGTTCAAACAATGTTTGATAACGATCAATCTCTAGACGATGAACCATAAAACCAACATTGTGTAGCAAAGCACTTATTTGACTTAAGGTATTTGCAGAATATGCTGGTGTAAAGTGGTTAAAGTATGATTTCCATTTTGATGTACTGGCTGTTTGATAAAGGAATCGATCATTTTTAAGTCTACCATGGGAAGCAAAAAATTGTAGGAAAGCTTTACCGCCTGGTTTTAGCGCACGATAAATGGCTTGTAATGCTTTAGTTTTATCGTTTATCCAATGCAAACAACTAAAACTCACCACTGCATCAAACTGTGCAGTACAATCCAAATATAATGCATCTTGCGTAGCAAATGTAACATTTGGCAATTGATGGCTTTTAGCTCGCTCAATTTCACCATCGAGATTATCAATTGCAGTAAAACGTTGTTGCGGATAATTCTTTGCAAGATATGCAGTGATATTTCCTTGTCGACAACCAAGGTCTAACACGGTTTTAAATGACGTTAAATCAAATTTATGCGCAAACTGGCTACCCCAATGAAAAACAGGCGTGTTATGATTTTGCATATTACTAGCCACTTTTTTAATTAGTGTTACTTTAATCAAATTGATTATGCTAAATGCTGAGTAAATAAAGCAAATACCCCAAACCCTAAAAGAACAACACCAGAAAATAGATTAATTTCTCGTAAAAACTTAAGACCTAATTTTCGATGCAAGATAAAAGCAACACCACTACTTAACATAAGCCACCAACATGCTGAGCCAAATGTAATACCTAACACTAAAAAAGTGGCCGCCAAATAGTTGGTTTGTGTTGTCCCCAATCCTAAGCCAGCAAATATGGCAATGAATGATAAAATCGTAGCGGGATTAGTTAACGTAAGAAAAAAAGTCGTGACACAAGCATGCCAAGGCGATTTATCGGGTTGATTAATTTGTTTTTTCTTGGGCTGCGTTAATAAAAGCTTAATCCCAAGGTAAATTAAAAATCCACCACCGAATAACCGGATCCAAAACTGATAAGTCATGAGAAAAAAAGACAGGGTAGTTAAGCCAAATCCTGCAATAAAACCATAAACCCCATCCGCTAATGCAGCACCTATTCCTGTCATAAGCCCCACTTTAAAACCATTATGTAAAGATCGTTGAATACAAAGTACACCGATAGGGCCGACAGGCGCTGCAATAGCAAAACCAATGATTACACCTTTAGCGAAAAAATTAAGCATAACCTCAACCTCTTTCCCAAGTATTATTTTTAAAAAATAGCTTTTTCTTCCTCACGCAAAGTTAACACTTCAAATCCAGCTTCTGTAACTAAAATTGTATGTTCCCATTGTGCTGATAAACGACGGTCCGCAGTAGTAACAACAACCCAATTATCTTTTTTGATAGATTTAATTTCAGCTTTACCCTGATTGATCATCGGTTCAATAGTAAATGTCATTCCAGCTTTAAGTTTTAACCCTTCTCCAGGCTTACCGTAATGAAGAACCTGTGGTTCTTCATGCATTTTTTTGCCAATGCCATGGCCACAGTATTCACGCACAACAGAGTATCCATTTTTTTCAGCATGAACTTGAATAGCATGCCCAATATCGCCCAGAGTAGCATCAGGCTTTACTTGCATAATACCCTTATAAAGACACTCTTGAGTTACATCAACTAAACGCTGCGCATGCGATGCAACAAGGCTAATACAAAAAGTTTTACTGCTATCACCGTAATAGCCATCTTTAATAACAGTGACATCCACATTGACAATATCACCTTTAACTAACACTCGCTTAGGCGAAGGAACACCATGACAAACAACTTGATTCACCGAGGTATTAACCGTATAAGGATATCCGTATTGTCCTTTACTTCCGGGTATTGCTTTAAGAACATCAACAATATAGTGTTCGCAAAACTCATCAATCTGTGCAGTGGTAATTCCTGGCTTAACAAAAACATCTAATGCCTCTATAACCTTTGCAGTAAGGCGACCTGCCTCTCTCATTTTTATAATTTCATCTGGAGTTTTAATAAACTTTGAATAAAGCTGTTCGGTATTAGATATTGATGTCATAGCAATGTGGTTGTAGATAAAACAAAAAATGATAACTTGATAAATTTAGGCATATAAATAAATAGATACATCCTAATGATAAAAACTAGCTATAATTTCTGCCAGTTATTTTGCATCATTATTTTTTGCTTTTTGTGCAACAAAACTAAACCCTGACTGTCAAATGCACAGGATATTTAGCTAAAGTAGCTAATAATCTTTCTCCAGACTCTATTGAAGTACACACTGGTTTTTCTACTAAGATTGTCTTGCTGGCAATGGCAGACAATATAATCTGCTCTGCATGTAAGTTATCTGGGGTAGCAATAATAACTGCATGTAAATCAGGATCATCAAGCATTTCATGAAGATCAATGTAGACTTTTGCATTTGCCTGATATTTTTTAGAAAATGCTTCAGTGCTATCTAGTGTTCTTCCGCAGACGCTCCACAATTGTGCATTAGAAATAGCTTTAAGCGCATTAGCATGAATTTCTCCAGCACGACCTATCCCTATAATGCCAATATTTAGCATTTTTTAATCTCTAAATTTTAAATTGAAGCATGACTCTTTGTAATGCAATATAGTTAACTGCTGCAGAAGAAAAAAATGCACAAGGGATAATAAATTCATAAATGAAAAGCTGCGCTAATTTATCTTTAAAAAACAGTGGAATATTTGCAGTAGGCTGAAAAAAATCTATTGCGATTTGTGCAAAAGATGCGCCCGAACCAATTGCTATAATAATAAGTGTTATATTTATTTTATTAAGCTTAGTAATTTTCAATAGATTCTTTGTAATAAAGATATATACTTTTTCGCTAACTATGCTAGTAAAATTAGCATATAAAGCTGCAAAGGGGAGCCAACTTAAAACTGCCACAATACATCCTAGATAAAATGCTAAGCGGGGCTTTTGAGTAATACTGACTAATAAGTTAGTCATCCCATGGCTCGTTGCCACATAAATAGTAATGCTTACCAAAAATCCTATAAAAACTCCTAATTGGCGAACTATTTTAATATCATACGAGATTTTTTTGAGAGATTTTTTAAGTATATCTGCTAAAAAATTATAAATAGCACTATAAGCAATTCCGGTATTTACAATAACAATCATTAAGCTAATTGTTAAATTAACAAAAAAAGGCAAATATTCTTTAAAACCAAAATAACCAATAAATCCATAAGGTATTGCACTGATAATGCTACCTATACCCAAATAATAACGATTAATTAATGTTTGTTTTGGGTTTGCATTTAATAATGAATAAGAACCCAACGCCATATTAGCAAATAGCGCCATTGCAGCAAAAAGTGATCCAACGACTAAAAATAAAAAGTGACTCTTATTTTCCAAAAAACTAGCGAAACGAAATCCATAGGGAACAGTACCTAATCCTGCAATAAAAGAACATATTAAGATCACAATAAATTTAACAGAAAAAAGTTTTTGTTTTATCTTGCTTTGCATAAAAAAACTCCTCGGATAGAATCGAAATTCTTCCTTTGGTTGCCTTCTCTGGCAACACTAATAGTATAATACCGCTCACAAGAACTTTTAACAACGCCGCAAATCTCATTGAAAATTGTGCCATAATCTATAGCACAATTACTGTTTTCCTAAATAAGGAACGTAATGTCAAATAAAGAAACAGTTTATCTAGCTTCAGAGTCACCACGACGCTTACAATTATTAGCACAGATTGGTATTAAAGCGACCGTTATTCCTTCAAAAATAGTAGAAACAAAACTCCCATCTGAATCACCATTGGCATATGCGAACCGAATGGCAATCAGCAAGGCGCAATCAGGATGGTGTAATTCAGCGCGAATTTTTACTTTACCTGTGATTGGCGCTGACACTATTGTCGTGTGTGACGATAAAATACTGGGAAAACCAAATAATAAAAAAGAAGGTATTGCAATGCTAACTACATTGTCTGGCCGTGTACATCAAGTGATTACCGCAGTTGCAATAGTATATGCAACACAAGTTAGGCAATGTTATGTCGAAAGCGAAGTGACCTTTGCTACTTTGACAGAATCTGAAATAGAAACCTATTGGGATACCGGGGAACCTTGTGATAAAGCAGGTGCCTACGCTATTCAAGGGAGAGCAGCAGCTTTTATTACTTATTTAACAGGTAGTTACTCCGGAGTTGTAGGACTTCCATTGTTTGAAACAGTAAATTTATTGCGTGAATTCGGCATGATTGTTCTCGCATAGGTCTTGTTATTAACTACTAGCTAATTTCTTTGATTGTCGCTTATGCTTAAAATAGATCAATGACGTTTAATTTTATTGATCAAACCAGGAATATAACACCAGCCAATTATGCCCTCAATGACTAGCACCAACCCAAGTATTGTAAAAAAAATCTTTCCCATCCCGATCAATGCAGCAATACAGAGCACTACTCCAATTACCGCCCGATTAATACGATCGGTCTTATCAATATTACAATGCGCTGAAAACATGTTTCTCTCCTGTTAAAATTAGCTAAAAGCACAAGTCTTCGTACATATACTCATTACACCCTCAGCTGCTACACTATGGGGAAAAATCAACTAGAATGAACTAGAAATTTATGACCCATTATTCAAGTAAAAAAAGCATAACACCTTACCAGGATATTAATGAAACATTGTCATTCATATCAGAGAGCATTAAAACTATCTTAGGCAAAAATCTGATTGGCGTATATCTATTTGGTTCCTTGGCTTATGGTGATTTTAACCCAGATAGTAGTGATATTGATTTAGTCACGATTATCAATAACCCACTCAATCATCATGATCTTGAACTGATAAAGCAGCTACATGAGCAAATAAGAACACACGATAAAAAATGGAGTAATCGGTTGGAATGCTCTTACACGCCCATGGAGATGCTGAAAAATATCTTACCCCCCAAAGAGCCTAGGCCATATTATGGCGAAGGAGTTTTTTATGACGAAGCTCCATACGGCAATGAATGGATCATCAATAACTATTTATTATATGAGTACGCTTTCCCACTTATTGGCCCTGGTTTTAAAGAATTGATTAAACCCATTGATATCATTGAAGTACAAAAGGCTTGTATTCGCGATTTATTTCAGGAATGGGAACCAAAAATAACAGATTTCAATTGGTTGGATAACAGCCATTATCAATCCTATCTTGTGATAAATTTATGCCGTATTTTATATACGGTTATGTGCACTGCTATTGGTACAAAGAAAAAATCGGCCCAATGGGCAAAAAATCAATTTGGTTTACCATGGATTAATTTAATCGAAACTGCTGAGAATTGGAGATATGGTAAAGAAATGTCTTTGCGAAATGAAACCATTGATTTTATTAAATTTGCTATCAGTCAAATTAAACAAACGAGTTTTTATCAAGAAATATATGTTAGAAATAGTAAGAAGAAAAATAGCCATTTCCCCTTTTAGTCTTTATAAAATTATGCTACATTAATAGTACGCCGTGACTGCGCCGATACTAGCAGGTACGGGTTTCCCGACACGGCGTCGTTTTTACTTCTTTGGCCATCGTATTAATCCAAATCCCTCAATTTTTCCATTCTCGCCTTTTCTAAATGATCCTTTGATCAAGTTAAAATATCTGGCATCTTTTCTTACAAAATAACGATACACTGCCCCTGCTACCATATCCGCCAGTTGAATTCCTACACTTAAATGTGAAGGTGCAATAAAAACACCTTCAATCAAATTACGATAAACTGAGAAATGTTTTTCAGAACCGGTCAAAAGTTTTTGATGTAAATGCCTAAGTTGAGAATCATCTTGAGGTTGCCGATGATCACAAATAATGATGCCATTAATTTTACTACCTACTGTTCGGGAAATATCTTGTAAATAGTATTGAAACCGCTCTGTCATTAGCTTGTAGGCATAACAATATAAATCATTATAAGTTTTTATATAATCAAGCTGATAAGCCGAATGAATATCAATAACTGTGCAAATTAGGCGAATGGATTTAAACTTGGTTAAAAGTTGGTAAATAGCCAGGCGTAACTCTTCCTTTTGTTCAGCATTCAGATGGGAAAGTGAATGCGGTGCTGCCCCTGATTTTTGCGGTGAAAAGTACCGCCACTTTATTTCTCCCATTACTTTATGGTTCGCCTTTAAAATAGCCAGTTCTTTATCAATTTCATGCCAATGGTCTTCTGGAATTATAATGCCCCCTAATGTAAAAAAATCCGCCTCATTATTGTTTTTATTTTTTGGCGGAATTGTGCCTGATTCATCAATAAAAAATAATTGCATATTATAAAAGCCTTATAATCTAAGTTAGATAATAAAATTAGTGGGAATTTTAGGACATTTTATAGGCAACTACTATATCTGTGTAATAATAAGTGAATTAAATACTGAAAAAATATCATAAAAGCTTATCTAATATTTAAAATCAAACAAGGAGGTTTTAATGAAAAAGTTTGCTCAAAAATGCAAAGGCCTTTGGGATAACTGGGTAAAAGCTTTTTTTATAATATTTCTTGTACTAGCTTTAATAGGACTCTTAGTTTTTTTCTTTGATAAATTTATACTTAAATCATTTCCTGGATTACATCCTGAGTTTCAAGATTATGATCGAAAATATGCTTCCGGATGGTCTAATAATGAAATAGATGCGCTTTTATATTATTTAACTGCCATCGCTACTGTAGCAGTAGCATTTGTAGCATACACACAAATTACCAAACTTCGTGATAACAATGAATCTGAATTTTTGTTGCGCATTGACGAAAGATGGACTAGTAAACAGATATTGAAAGCAAGAACTATTATTTATGGACTTTATTTAAAAGCCCGTAACAATCAGGACTTATCTTCAGAATGTATTCCTGTTCAAGAAGCTAACACAATGGAAGATGCTATTAGAAAGGAAGTTGGGGGAAAAATACTAAAAATGTCAAAAGATATAAAAGAAAATGAAAATTTTATGTATCTACTAAATCTTTTAGATTTTATGGAGACAATTAGTTTTTTTCATAATAAAAAAGGGATAAGCACTAAAAAATTAGAAGCTTTGTTGGGAGAATCGCTTAATTTTCATTACCAAGTTTTTAAACCTTATATTGAATACAAACGAAAACAACCTTATAGCAAAGACATCTATGAGGAATTAGAAAGCATGATAAAAGATATATAGAGAGGATAAAAATAACTCCGGATATTTCTTTAACTACCCGCATTATGGCAGTAAAAGACTAAGAAAAAGTGGTTTAGCTGTGGCCGAACCTGGAATCGAATTTAATGAGCGTTAAAAACAATCTGATGAAATGGTCTTTTGCTTGCTGATTAACCGGACAAAAAACCGGACATTTTTTCTCAAAAATATTTCTTAATTTTTCAAAAAACCCTGATAAAACAAGCCAATGAATACTAAAAAACCGGGCAAAAAAATAGGACATTTTATCGGTCATAGATAGAAACGACCTCGACGCACCTACCGCCTGGTCGTGTGCAGAAACCAATGCCAATTGTTCCTGCCTCAAGCGGTGTAAATTCAAAAAATTATATTTTATGTGCAATTAATTCCTATAAAAGGAACTAATTGCACATAAAATATAATTAATCCATGCAAATATTATAAATAAGTGCAATCTTCAAAAATCATCCCGCCTAATGCTATTTTCAGAAAATAAATTAACACTAATGCCATCAGCAGGTGATGCGGCGAACAAACCAAATCCATCGCCGTTACCACCAGTTAATGTTACTTGGTTAAATACAATGGAATCTAATTTAATAAAACTTGGATGATTAGCATTCCGCTGCCCTAGGAAAAGCCCCCTTGAGTTCTCGCTGGAGTTTTCTAAAACGATTTGATTGCTATTTATTTTTTTCCCAACGATGTTGCCACCATCAGAAATAATATCAATACCCACACTGAGATTATTATTTACATTATTCATATCGATGTTTATAACATTATTAATAATATTGCCGATGTTGATAGTGGAGTCTGATTCACTCACAAAATCAATGCCTGTGGCGATACGGGTAAGTTCATCGATTGAATCACTACCAGTGATTTTAATTTCATTACCCGAAATTTTAGCAACACTCAAATTTCCAGATAAATTGGCGTCGAAATGCATGCCAATCGAACTGGTGTCGATGCTATTTTCTTTAATATTTTCTACACCCATTGTTCCGCCAGTTACCAAGAAGTCCAACCCTGGAGATTTCTTATCGTTTGTAGAAACAGAATTCATACTAATATTTTTAACTGTCATACTTCCATGGGAAGCACTAAAAAACATACCTGAGCTGTGAGCGCTTTGTGTTTCGATCATATTGTCTGAAATTTCACCTACCTTAAGTTGCCCACCATTGTTAGCGCTAAAAGATAACGCGCTGCCTGAATTAATATTAAAAATACTATCGGTAATATGATCAATGGTAGCGGTATTGTTTTTACCACTTACTTCAATTTTCAGATTACCATTGGTAAGTATGCGTTCAAGATTGAGCGTACCCATACTGCCATCCTCAGACCGATGAAAAATTGCTAGTGGTGCAGTTTTATCAACTGAAAGGTTTAAATCACGAATGGTGATGTTAGAGTTTTCTCCTTTAATTTTTAATAACCCATGATCTCCAGGGTTGTTGATAGGTTTACCGATTAATTCACCGCCTTGAGTAACTGTAATATTAATAATTTTTTTATCTCGAACAAATTGATAAGTATTGCCAGTTAGATAAAGGTTGCGATTAATCATTGCATCACCAACGCCTTTAATTTGCCCATGTACAGCAATGACATCCGCTTTATCATCAGCAAGCGCTTGATTAAAATTACCGAGCGTATCAACGTCACGAATATTCGCCGGTAAATTAACGTTTTGTGCATTGCTTTGCGTGATTACATCCACGTCACGGCGAATGCGATCAACCATATGTCGTTCAACACCTTGTAGATTTAAATTAGCGTTGCCATTACCCCAACTCATTCCTATTGTTAAGCCGCCATAATAATTTATGCCCCTAACTGCATCGTTTGTCACTAATCCTTCTACAGCTACGCGGTCAAATAATCCTAAGATTTTATGATTAGGTTCGGCATAAAACACGTATTCAGCTCTGGCTTTGGGCCCTGCTAATGTTTTTGTATTTGCCTCATGAAAATAATAACCGCCCCCATAAACAGTTAAACCACCTATTAATGTGCGCCCTATTTCAGCGTCTGCTCCTGGTAAGGCGCTTTCAGTAGTTTCAGTAAAACCAATATTACGGTAACCACCATTTTCGCGGAAGGAAAAAGTTTTTAAATCAGGCGCAGAATATTGATGACAACCATAAGGACAATACATGTTAGCTCCTAAAAACCAGTCCTGTTGCCAAGCTTCTATTCCAACATTGATCTGATTAAAAGAATCACCCGTAGTAGTTTTTAAATGATCAATTCCCCCATATAAACCTATTAAATTGGTATGATTAGGATTTAAACGCCGATACCCTAACGCTAAGCTACCTTCCCATGGCGTGCCAGATTTATCGAGTAATCGTATACTTGAAAAAAGTAATTGATCAGAGGTTGCAAAAAGAGGCGATAGCAACGTATTTTCGCCTGCTAAGTGCGGGCCATTTTTAAAGGCGTATCCGCCTAAATACCATTGAGGATAATAAGTAATGGAATTAATCTCAAAAGCATTTTGGTTTTTTTGCTGCGCATGAGCACTCATGCTGATTAAGAGTAAGGTAAGGTAGCTTATTAGCTGCAACAAGAATTTTTTTAGTTGATACATAGGGAAATTTCTCGCAAATACATTAGTTAATGCGTTTGCTTCCTTGTATCACGCGTAAATAACCTTACATAATAAAAACGTCTTTACGCAATAATGTATCGTTGAATGTAGTAGGATTTACGTAACTCATGTTATACAGCTGATGCTATTTTTAGCATTGAACAACTCCGCTGCCTACGTGCCGCTGCCACGACTTGTTTGCGGCATCTACAGTTAAACAAAGTAAAATTCATTTTGATTTTACATCAAGCATATCAATAGCTTTATTTAGCCATGTTGCTGTTTCAGAATGTTTATGTTTGATATTTTTTAAAGTCATATAATCTTCTAATACCAAGGAAGCTGCTTGACGATTTCTCCAGTTGGCAACATACACTTTGGCTAATTCGGTGCTTTGTATGATTAATACATTTTCTGCATTTCGTGTTTGTGCTGCTTTGCTAAAGTTAAAGCTGCCTGAAATAACTTTCTGGTTATCTACAATTATGATTTTGTTGTGGGCAATACTCACTTTATTATCAATCCACACCGGAATCCCCTGATGCTTGAACAGAACTGCTGAAGCATTAGGTTTTTGAGTATATTGTGTTTTATCGAGGATTATGCGCACATCAACACCACGGCGTTTTGCCGCAATTACCGCCTCAGAAATTGGCAATGAGGTAAATTGATAGGCTTGAATCCAAAGTGTTTTTTGCGCATGGTGGATAGCATCTACAATTTTTTCAGTACAATTTCCGCCAGGGGTGAAACAATACTCTATACTGCCTTTTATACTATTACTTGAAAAAGCAGCAGGGGAAAGTAAGCAACATACAATTATAAAAATGCTATATTTTTTAGGTAGAAAATTTGTTTGAATCATTTTATTCTAATTATCAATTACTATATCTTGTGGTTTCATCCATACAATCTTACCATTTCTTAACTCACATACTGGATTACCAGCCAGTTTATGTTTTAACAAAGCATCATTAATAGCTGATTGAATGATTAGTATTACTCTTTCCGGGTCATTCATAATTTCGGAAATTCGATCTTCATTTTCCCGAGATTTCATCATATTTATCCAATAAGTTTGCACGATACTGGAAAAAAATTCCAGTATCGTGCAAAAAATTTACATGAATATGCCCATCAGCAATTAATTCAGAACCCCAACTAACAATGGTGTAAATCAAAAGTGACGCTACCTATGTCTCAAGAAAGACGCCATTAATTTTACTACCTACTGTTCGAGAAATATCTTGTAAATAGTATTGAAATCTCTCCGTCATTGGCTTGTAGGCATGCCAATATAAATAATTATAAGTTTTTACATAATCGATCCGATAAGCTGAATGAATATCAATGACTACGCAAACATATAGACTATAATTTAAACTAATAGGCAACCGTTTAAGGATAAAATTTATGTGGAGCTTAATATTGTCAATTTTAGCAATCTTAATTGCTTTAGTTTCCTTAATTACAAGTATATATTTTTATTATGCAAATAAAGATTTTTCGCTAAATCTACATAATAAAAACCAAAGTACAGACAGAATTAATAAGGTAGTTGACGCTTACCTTAAGCTTAGCAATTCAGGACAGTCTTCTGGTGTTTATGCATTAATTAAATCCGGAATTGCAAGTTTGTATACCGAAGAAGAAGCTATAAAAGCACTTGATGAAATTAAACATAGGACTTCAGATCCTCCTTTAGGCGGATATGAAAATGACGTTAAAACCTTAGGAATACTAAAAATTTTTAAAGACCCTAATTTAGATATTAAAAAAGAAGGTATGGATAAAATTATATTAAAGCTTAAAAATCCAAATAGTGATTAAACTTTCTAATAAAATTTCCCATAATCTATAATAAACATAAAAGGATTTTCAGACAGCAACAGTTTTTATAATCCCTATTTAACTGGCGGCCAAACACCGTAACTACTTCTGAAAACGCTGTAGATAGAGTTGGGTTGGGTAGTCATCAGGAAATTGTTCTTGAATAGAAAGAAAGATCTCTTGCGCTTTTTTGAAATCCCCTTGCTCGAAAGTATTATAAGCTTCTGTAAAAATAGCATAAAGTTTCATCTCATCGGCAGTAGGTTGGATATCACTATCCCCATCGATCTTGCCACATAATTCGTAGATTTTGATTTTCTCTTTTTTTCCTTTTACGGTGATCACATCGATGGGGCGGGTAACAAACGAAGCATCGAGCCCTGTATAAACATCCTGAGTGATAATGATATTTGTATGATAGATTTTATCGATCTCCTGAAGACGTGCACTAATATTGACCGCATCGCCTATCACCGTATAGTTCATCCTATCTTCAGTGCCAAAATTACCCACAATCACGTTCCCTGTATTGATACCAAAACGGGTGAGAAACTCTGGTTTCCCATCTTCACGTCTTTTTTTATTTACTTGGCTTAACGCTGCCTTGCATTGTAAAGCCGCTGTACATGCTTTTTGAGCATGATCAGGAAAAAATATTGGCGCGCCCCAAAATGCCATGATCCCATCACCGATGAATTTATCGATCGTCCCATGAGATTGTAGAATGGGAGGGGTCATCGTCTCAAAGTACTCTTTTAGAAGAGGGAGAATAAAATCAATGGGATACTCCTCCATGATGGTTGTGAAATTGGCGATATCAGAAAAAATAATTGTGATCTCACTTTTTTCCCCTCCAAGTGTGATCTCTTCATTTTTTTGGAGCAGAAGTTCCACAATCTCTTTAGGAACATAGCTTGCAAAAGAACGTATCGCCCGCCTTAAAGTTAGAATTGCCTGATCGATCATAAATATTTCGCGGATAGAGGTGCGAATGCTAATCTTGCTATCAAGCTCAAGCCTACCGATTTTAAGAATTTCTTGCGACAGAGTGACAATAGGAGTTGAAATCCGTTTAGCAAAATAGAAAGTAATTATGGCGGAGAGAAGTAGGATCGCGCCGCAAAGCCAGAGAAGCTGTTCTTGCATGCTGATCAAATGGCCAAAAAAATCTTTAAGAGGAACAACAATGGCAAGTTTCCATTTTCTTTCGGTAAATACGGGGAACTCTTCGATATAAGTGAGGTACTTAACTCCATTTTTCTCAAAGATAAAATGTGATTGTGTAGGATCATACAAATAGGATTGATAAGCAGATGCAATAAGAGATTCTAAAACAGGGGAATCCTTAGGAGTTTGTGGAATAACTACTTTACCTTGATTATCAAGAATGAAAATTTTTCCGGTCTGGCCAATCTTTTGCTGGTTTAAAAAATTTTCCAAAAGAAAAAAAGACAAAGTAGCGCCGGCAACCCCTACGAATTTCCCCTTGGCATTGAACATAGGAATGCTGATAGTAGGCCCCGGCCAATACTTATAGATTATGGTCCAATGAGGGCTTCGCGTTTGCTTGGCCTCCTGATACCAGGGACGCAAACGAGTATCGTAACCAGGGAGAGTAAGATTCGCCTTTCCTATTGGTTTAAGATCTTCATTGAAAAAAATCCATTGATCAGCGGGAGGGGAGTAACGAGGATCAATATAGTGCAAGTCAAAAGCAGTCCCCGGATATAAAGAAACCCCAGTGTTAATCGCATTAATTTTTCTTACCGCCGTATCAGCTCTACTATAAACTCCAAAAAATTCCCCATTCTCTGTTCCCACAAAAAGAAGAGAAAAATTCTCATTGTATTTAATAATATTGAGCAAAAAATCGCTCGCCATTTTGTTTTTTGGAGAGATAGTTCCCAATTCGGAGATAAAACCTGCTGTCGTTTGGACTAAGTGTTCAGAGGTAAGTGCAATGGTTCTGAATTTCTCATGAACAAGAGCCGCAGTACGCAGCGTTGATGCTTTTGAGATTTCGACAATTGATTTGTAATTAACAAAATGAATAAAGAGAGTGATAGTCAACATGGAGACTAAATTCAGTGAAAGAAAGAGGGTCAAGATATAGATTCTGAATGTGTGAGAGCGCAACAAAAAATATCTCCTTATATGTATTAGTTCCGACTTAATCTGACAAAATATTTGAAGAAAGTAAGGTTACCCGTTTAATTTGTGTAACAATTTTAGTTCTTGCTGTTTGCGTTCAGGAAGATGGGTGATGCTCTGTTTCATGGGTGTTCCGTTATATTTTGGAAGATTTCCAGTATTGTATTTTCTGTATTTTTATTAGTTAGCATGTTGTTGGCGATAATAGAGAATTACCCATGCTTTGTCCATGGAAGCTTTATCTCAAAAAAGATGCAGCAAGGTGGGTAAAGAATAGGTAATTCTGATTTTTTTATAATATTCTATCAATCAACTTCGGCTTCATTTCACCAATTTTGCGGCCCCTTAATAACAGATTCTAGACCCATACGCTCAATAAAAACCTTTGTGGATTCTTCATCAAGTTCTAGTTTGTACCTCGTAATATTACCATCATTTTTTTCTTCATGCTGGCTGAATTTTAATGTTTCTTTTGGAATGATTTTTTCAAGCTCAAGAACTAAAAGATTGTATTTTACAGTTACGTCAGCATGATTTATATGTTTAAGTTCTTCTGCAGGAAAAAGATCGATAAAAAGATTTCCTCCCTTATAATTTTGGATCGCATCTTCTAATTGTTTTTTAACGGATTGGCCTGTGAATTTTAATTGATTAGAAGAATCATCTCTTAAAAAACTAATCTTGGTATCAGATATTGCTTTCCACAATTCAAATTTACTCATTATTTTCAGTTCTTTAGATTCAGCCATTTCTATATCCTCATTTTTTATTGTTAAATGAATTTACATTTTCGTATAGCTTGCTAGCACAGTGATTCATTGATTCAGCTCCGCTATTAAATTAAAAAAGTGTTACCCTTTCTTGCTCTGATAAACGAAAAATGGATAGCACCGATGAAAAAGTATATCGCAAAGCTAACAAAAGACGAACGTAAAAATTTAGTGTATTCAATAAAGGTAGGGAAATCCTCAGCAAAAAAATTAATGCATGCTCGAGTATTATTGGAAAAAAAACATTGCATGATATTTGCCTTTTTAAAGCGCTTGTTCACAGCGTATTATTTAACGCACTTAAACGTAAGATTAAGATAATTTCTAGGCATATAAAGAATATTTTTAAGCAAAAAGAATTAACTTATGATTCCGTTATAATACTTCTATGAAGTAGGTTCTTCAGGGAACTGTTTGGCACCCTTTGGTATGATGATTCCTGGAAGTTTTCGTGTTACCCAGATATGGATTGCGTTGGAAACATCGATGGATTCATTGAGAGATCCTCCCTTAATTGAAATTGTTTCTGATATTGGATCTGATTCATGCCAAAGTCGTGAGCCACACGCCGGACAAAAGGCGCATCTAATCCGTCCTCCACTCTCTGTAATACGACTCCAATATTTCGGCGTGCCTTGTATTACTTTAAAGCCACTGCGTGAAACTTCAAGCGATATGCCAAAAGCCGAGGCAGATTGTTTTTGGCATTCCTGGCAGTGGCAAATGTACAAGGCAAAAGGTTCTCCTATGCTTTTGTAACAAATCTCTCCACACTGACATCTTCCTGTTCGCATTTTTCTCGGCCTTTAAAGTAACTGATGATGAATTTCAAGCTCTTTCCATGGTTGCCCAGGCAATTGCGAAACCAAATTTTCCATAACAGATAAATAAGCATATTTTGGTTGCCAATCAATACCATCAGACAATAAAGCTTTTACATCATCAATAAATTCATGCGCCTTCATTTTTGGAATAAGATTTTTTTCAAATTCGGATCGGCTAATAGCCATCTTATTCGCCTTATTAAATTGCTTGAATACGTCAATGACCTTCTTACAATCTATATTTAATTTTGTTATCCCTAACCATAAATCAAATTAATATCAAATCTTGCTCTATTTGTGACTGATAAATCCAAGGAGCTTGCTGCCGCCATTGTTTAATAATGTTAATCGGTATCATCTATGTCACTCTCTACAATTGCATTAATAGCAACTCGCCATTTTGTATTACGTTGTGTGCGAGTTATTGAAGAATGGGGTACTAATGGAACGATATTTGTTTTTTTATTTTTTATATGCTGATAAATAACTGCTGCTAATTCATTGTGACCTAAATATTCCAATAAATACCCTAGTCTCTGCATCCAGGTAAATTCCTTAGTTTTTTTAGCAATTTTTTTAAGGCAATGGAATTTACAGATTCTGCTAACTCGTCAAGCACAGTAGCCACATGACTAAGCCCTCCACTACGACGCATAAATATACATAAGTCCATCATCGTGGTTTCAGGTGTTGACACTTTCATCAAGCCGGTGTGAGTTTTCAGTTGTTCTATTTGTCCATCCGAAATGGTTTTTTTTGTGATGAACTCAATTAATTGTAATCTATATTAACCCCCTTAAAAAGGGGGTTAATTATGTTTTTATATAGGATACAGTCAAAATAAAAAGAAGTTAATGATGCCGTTTGGCTTGTGACTTTTATGAATTATGATTTAGGATACTTTGATGAGCAGACATGTCGTTTTGACCCTTTGGATAACCTCTTCGGTTCAAAAGGGTTACCCATGTCTTCGGTATAATCTGTAACCTATCTCTCCAGTACAGACCTTGCTATACCTAAACCAATTTTACCTGCTATATTTTGTTCCCAGGTTTCAAAACGACGAGTGTCTTCTCTCAATATATATTAATATATTGCCCATTCGTTTTTTAGTATAGCTTACTCACTGCACGACTAGGAACGGTGTTCAATCCTAGAGTTATCGTTTGACTCGCTTATATTAGTTGATTGTGCAATCACTGTTTGATCTGATGATGAAAGTGTAGGACGATGAAACACAATGGGTGTCACTGCAACATTTGCTATTGTAGCCGTAGTAGTCATAGTTGTCGTCATTGTGGAAGTATTAGATACATTTGACGCGCTTTTATTCTCGGCTTCATTTTCAGTTAATTTGGCCTCTTCACACCACTTTATAAACGGAGACCCTACCTTCTTAACCCCTAATACACTAGAAAAGTCTAGCACATTAATTGTAGCTTCTTTTAAAAAACCATTTTCTACTTTGTTCGGTGAAGTAATATAGGCAATGCGGCTGCTTGAAAGGAAAAATAAGCGAGAAAGAAGGTAAGACTGGCTAAAAAATTCATACCAAACAGTCTTGTCTTCTTTTAAATCATAAAGTACCACAATAGTTTGGGCAGCAGTCGTCGCGAATTCGCTAAAAATCACGTAACGATTACCTGGCGTTACCAAAAATGCCCTCGAAAGATTAAAGTGACCATAATTAAGAAAGTGGGGAACATTCAGAGTCCTTACTTCACCTTTATAACTTTGGATATTGAATTGATGTAAGTAATATGCTTTTGAATTATTAGTAAAAGTTACTTGATGAAGTATGAATACATAAGAATCATCACGGGTTAAAAAATTACTACATCTAGATATCCTTTCGTCGAATACAAATGTTAAAACTTTATCAGAAGTTCCATTAACAATATATTCTCTTACCGTTAATTGTATTTCCCCACGCTTTGCGGGCCTTTCAGTAGAGCTTAAAGTACAGTTAGTAATGCGAGACTCCCTAATTGAATATTTGCGAAAAAATTCTTCCACTAATGTGTCCGTATCAGAATCTTTAGAATAATTATATGTTTCTATTAAATCTCCCTCTGGCATACTCCAAATATAAATATACTGGTTTTCATCAAAAACAATGAGGTGATTTCCAGTGACGCTGCTTACAACTTTTAATACAGAAGCAGAATGTTTTAATATGGTCATTTCTTGTTGTGTATCAAAATCATATATCCGTAAAATTTTTCGATCACTTTTGTCTAAAAAGATGGCCTGATGCAATAAAGCACGCAAAGAAGGAATATAAAGCATTGAATAACTACTTTTTTCTATCATTCCATTTTTTTTATTTTCTGAACTAAAATAAATTTCTCTTTGTACTGGTTGAGTTGGTTTGGTTAACTCCTGAGCAGAAGAAGAGGATTTTTTTAAAAATTCTCCACTCCACTCCTTATAATTTTGAACCAAATAATAAAAATTTTTGCAGACCAACTTTAATGCCAGAAGATTTGATGGACTAAAATATTTAAAAAGCAAATGATGATTAATAATATCGGGAGATAACTTTAGAAAAAATAAAACGCTAGATTTTTTATAATTATAGACCTCATTATGAAAACTACTTCGAATATTAGTCACATAAGAAACAAACGTTTGGGCCAATTTGTTTAATTCATCATCTAAAAATGCTTTTGAAATATTTTTAAACTGATTGCGAATGGCTTCATTATCTGGCTTAATTTCTAAAAATTTTTCTAGGCGCTCTATTATCTCCTTGTCTCGTACTTGGTTGTGGGTAACTATCCAGAGACCCAAGGCCTTTTTCATTGAACGAACGCATGCATTCGCCAGATCAGAAATGGTTAAAAGGGATTTTTGCTGCATGATTGAAGACCTACTTAAAGAACGTAGGCTCCAGTTATATCATACTTTATATAAAAATTCTCACATGCTCAGGGTAGGATTTTATAAAAAAGAGCTGCCAGCAAGGGAGATTTTGTTTTTCCGGCAAACAATGAATCAGGTCACGTTGTTAAACCACGCAAGGCTATGTTGAAAGCGCTATTTTAAGCATTAAAAAAGAAACCACCAAACTACCTGCATTTAATTTCTTACAACAACAAGTAAAATTCGATGACTTTATACAAGAGTATAATTATGAACGACCTCATCAAGCATTAAACATGAAATGTCCTGCAGAATTTTATATGTCTTCAACTCGGCAATATCAAGGTATTACTGATATAGAATATCCTTTCCATGAAAAAATCGTTATGATTACCGAATGCGGTAGAATTTGTTTGAAGGGAAAAAAATTCATTTTAATACCGTATTCTCTGGACAAAATGTAGGAATCAAAGAAGTTGATGACGCTATTTGGCTTATGACTTTTATGAATTATGATTTAGGATACTTTGATGAACAAACGTGTAGATTTGATCCTTTGGATAATCCCTTCGGTTCAAAACTGTTATCTATGTCTTCGGTACAGACCGTTTTTTGATGGTGGCCAGACCTGGAATCGAACCAGGGACACAAGGATTTTCAGGCTCC
Organism: uncultured Gammaproteobacteria bacterium; assembly: GCA_963844535.1. Lineage (GTDB taxonomy): Bacteria > Pseudomonadota > Gammaproteobacteria > CAWJOP01 > CAWJOP01 > CAWJOP01. The sequence goes on from CAWJOP010000008.1 coordinate 254,752, forward strand.
AACAACTTTTATAAATCCCTTTATTTATCAACATTTTTAACGCTCGGTGTTCATTACAAAATGCCTAATACTGCACAGTAGTGCAGTATTAAAACACGTAAAAATCACGTAAGCTTTTTATTGCAATAAGAATCAATCTAGGATTCAGTTGTTGCATTTTTTGCAACAACTGCCGCAAATGATAAAGCCTATCGCGTGGTGTAATAATTAACAATTTTTATCATTGTTTAAGCTCTAATATGCGCGTTTACTAGTTGAATTTATCTTCATTAAGGTGGATTATTGATAGCCATTTGAATTAGCCACGCACTGCTTGGCTAATCCGCCGAAATTATTACAATCCAACTAAAAGAAAAAGAGTATTTAAAATGAGCTCACTAGTATCACCAGAATTGCTAACCGCCATTCGTGTTGTGTTAAATCAAACAAGAACCCAATTACAGCAAACTATTAATCATACGATGGTTAAAACCTACTGGGAGGTTGGGCGATTGATTGTGGAAGATGAACAACATGGCCAAAAACGTGCTAGCTATGGTCAACAACAAATTAAAGCGTTATCCATCCAACTAGCCAACGAATTTGGCAAGGGATTTGATGAGCGTAATCTTAGGAATATGCGAGCTTTTTACTTAACATACCCAATTTGGAACACAGTGTGTACCAAATTGAGTTGGTCTCATTATCGCGTACTATTACGGGTTGAAAACCAGGCCGCCCGCGAATGGTACATGAAGGAAACCATTGAGCAAGTCTGGAGCGTAAGAGCATTAGATCGCCAAATCGACAAACTATACTATGAGCGCCTCTTAAGCAGCAAAGATAAACTCCCTGTCATTAAAGAAGCCAGCGAACATACTCAATCTTTACAAACAGATGCAAAAGATTATTTGCGCGACCCTTACATTTTAGATTTTCTAAACCTTCCCTACCAGCCCATCGTTGAAACGGATTTAGAGCAAGCCCTGATAAGCAATTTACAGCATTTTTTATTGGAGTTGGGCAAAGGGTTTGCTTTTGTTGAACGCCAACAAAGGATTGCTACTGACGATCAGGATTTTTATATCGATCTGGTTTTTTACAATTTCAAATTAAAATGCTTTCTCTTGGTAGACCTAAAAATAGGCAAGCTTACCCATCAAGATGTGGGGCAAATGGACACCTATGTAAGAATTTATGATCAACATCGTAAAGGCGCAGACGATAATCCTACCATTGGTTTGATTTTATGCAGTCAAAAAAGCGAAGCGGTTGCTAAATATTCTGTATTAACCGAAAGCAAGCAATTATTTGCTGCTAAATACTTGCACTATTTACCTACTGAAGAGGAGCTTCGCATTGAATTAGAACGTGAGCGTGCTGCTTTAAATCAATTACCTAATAACGCTCAGGATTAACATCGCATTTTTTATGACAATAATATTCAAAAAGGTTTTTAATGAATCAAATTAAAACTCCTCTCTTCAAAAGTCACGTAAGATTTTTATTGCAATAAGAGTACTTGATCCTTTGTAAGCAATTGGATAACACAACTGTTGCAAATTTTGCAACAGTTCAAAAAGAAGGGCAAGAGAAGTTAGTTGAAATATTGAATATTTTAACCTTGATATGTCGACCTCTTGCATAGATATTCAGAAGAATATGCATTTCACCATAATAGAATTTTAGCCATTTTTTATTTCAGTCTTTATCCTTTATAACTCTATGCTATATTAACACCACGCCGTGACTGCACCGATACTAGCAGGTACGGGTTTCCCTACACGGCGTCGTTTTTACTTCTTTGGCCATCGTATTAATCCAAATCCCTCAATTTGTCCATTAAACAAAACAGAAATTACACAGAGATTTTAGTAAGTAAGATATGCAATATGTTGTTTTATTTAAACTTATTTTTTGGGGCACAGTGTTTTTAAAAAAATTAAAATCTTATTTTTATCAAAATCTTCGATAAATTTCTTATGATTTTCGTTGTATGAAGAAAGATTTTCTTCAATTTCAGAAACAAGGCTTTTGAGATGTTTTGTTTCATCGCGCATTATATCATCAAATATATTAGCCTTTTCTTTAAAGTAAGTATTTTTGCTATTTTCATAGCTTGCCTCATTTTCTAAAAATTTTTCTAGGTAAAAAGTATTAGTAAGTAATGCGTCAAAAAATCTCTTAGATAAGAGATAATGCCTAATTATGCTATTTCTATATAATTCATCATTAATAGCGCCAATAATATTTGAGTTAACCTCGTAAGTTGAAAAATAATTTGAGCTACTTTTTAAAAAATAATTATGGTTTTTAGCTTCGTTAGTGTTTTTTATACCATTTCGGATATCAGAGACTATTTTAAATAGCTCATTGGTTTCTTCATTTAGCGCTTTTAATGTGCACTTTATTTTTCGATTTTCTCTCTTAAAATTCCAATACAAAGTCACACATGCTCCAACAAGTCCGCCAATAACTGCACTTATCATCAATTCCATTTAAGTTTTCCTAATGTCTAAGGTAATGAAAAATATTTCTTAAAAAGCTTTTCAGATTGCTCAATACCTTCCGGAGTCATCACTACGCTTTTGGCTTTTCCGACAGGATTACTAATAAAACCTTTTTCATATAATCGATTTAAACTATCCCAATCAAAACTCTTCCAGGCTCTCGTTTCAAATCTATCTGAGTGAAAAACTAAGTTCATTAATGCCAATACCATATCATCTACTTTATTTTCGTCATATTCCATAAAGTACCTCATTATAGTGGATTCTTACATTTAAGCAGTAAAACTAGCGATTTTTTCTCCGCAAAGTTTTTCGCATAAACTTTTTAAGTGATTTATCTGCTTGACTAATTTACTCAGTTCTCCTTCCGTGATGACATAACCAGGTTTATAGCGCGCATCAACATAGGCGTTTCTGAGTAGTTTGAATAAGCGTTTATTTTCAGCGTTATCTAGGGGGAAAACCATTGCCAATTCAGCGTCAATTGTATTAGCAAATTTCCGTAGAACAAGTAGATCATGTGATTTTGGCTTATAACGAGTAAACACTAATAAAATCGCAGTGTATAAGCGCTCAGTGACTTGATGAAGCTCAAAAGCAGCTTCATTGTAATAATGATGAGTAAAATAAAACTGAAATCCTTCTAAAATATTTTTTGCTTTATTAAACCAATAATCAAAGTCCTCTTGCGCTAGCTTTTGACGTGCTGCATTCGATAACTCTTTGGACTCGTTTAATTGAAAATTCTCTGAATTGAAAAGATAGATACCCTCTTTTTTAATATCTGAAAAGAAGTACTGCGCCTTGCTAAGTCGACGATTCACAAATTCAATATCGTGGAGAATAATTGAAATTGGTGTTTTAAGGCTTGACTCTTGGTCAAGTTTTTCCTCAATCGCTCGCTCTAATTTCCCTTGGGTAATTTCACTGCGAGTTTGCACTAACACTAAAATGTCAAAATCACTTTGATAGCGATAATGCTCTTTATCGTATTTATCCTCAACCCAATCACCACGCGCATAGCTGCCAAATAAAATCACCATTTCTGGCTTGGCAATTTCGCAAATAATTTGTGCAATGGTTTTTAGCTCTTGCTGTTTGCGTTCAGGAAGATGGGCTATGTCCTGTTTCATTGGAGTTCCGTTATATTTTGGAAGATTGTTAGCATTGTATTTTCTGTATTTTTATTGGGTAGTATGTTGTTGGCGATAATAAAGAATTACCCGCGTTTTGTCCACGGAGCCACATCCCAAAAAGACGCGGCGAGGTGGGGAAAGGATGGGTAATTCTTTAAGACGATTGAGCAATTTATGTTTTCTCTAAAGAGTTTTTAAAATTTGAAAAGGTTTCACTCAAAAAATCGACTTTATAAATTTTATTATCATCTAAATTTAAAATGGCTTGGTATAAGTCTTTATTCTTATCTCTGCATTCTTGACAAGCTACTTCAAAATCAAGGCAACCTAGTATGTGAAAATCAGTAATTGATGCTTTCATATATTCCAATATTGCTTTCCTTGCGTACTGATTAATTGCAAACATCTCATCGAGATATACGAGAATGCTAATAATTTTTTGATCTTTAAATTCAATACCGTTTAAAACATTATTTTTAATATGCTCTTTTTTATTTTCCAATTTATCTAATTCTTCTGCTATGCTTTCAATAAGCGTTTTTATGCCACTATTTTCGCCATTCATTCCCGCTTTTGAATAATTATCAAGTTTCCTTTTTTTACATTCTATTTGAAATATATATTTATCAGATACAAGCAACCAATCTGCACTTTTTATTCTATTTTTTCCGATTGTGTACTCAATTTCTTTAAACAATTTTGAATTTGGCAACAATTCTGCATTATAATATTTAAGCAGAGAACCAACATATTCTTCAAAAATCCCCCCTATTCCCATAAATAAGTTATTTTTTTGACTGTTATTTAACCTATCTATGAGCGCATAGTACAACCCTTCAGAAAAAGAATATATGAAATCAGGTATCGAAGGAATAATATATTTTTCTTTCTCAATTTTTGAATTCGTCTTTAGTATAGGAAATCTTTTAAGCGGATTAAATTCATATTTTTTTAATAAAAAATCATCCACTTTAAACTCTTTAAATTTACTTTTAAATTCTTCTTGATTAGCCGAAAACAAATCCAAGAATTTATCTATTTTTTCAGAAGTTAATAATGATTTTAGGCAAGAAATAGAATTATCTGTAAGATTTTTTCTGTCAAAAAATTTATTTTGTGTTAAGGAGGCATAAATACAGAATCCTATTTTGAAAACATCCATTAGGTCTAATTTGATTGATTCATTTAATATCTTTGCTAACTCTGTGTTATTTTCTAAGAGACTAGAAAATATAAAATAGTATCGCGCTATTATTGTAATAGGTATGCGCAAGTAAAAATGTTGTAAATTGATGATCCGCAGCGCCAACAACCAGCTATCTTTAGCTTTGGGATTAATAGTAGAAAGATCAGATTCTAAGCTTTCATAATGATGAGCTAGCTGTGATAAAGTAGCATCATCAAGCTTATTAGATGACCTTTTACAGTTCAAAATCACTGTCTTTGCAATAAAAGAAACAGCATGTCTAGCTATTAAAATTTCATCTGTTATCTTAAAAGGGGATCCAGGAGGCGTGATCTCTACAGGAATCTTTACATCAGTCTTATTGTTCATTAAAGCTGAAAAATCTTGTAGTTTCATTAGAGAACTAATGTAATCAAATCCGCTAACCATTTTTCTAAACTTATTATAGTTAATAGATTCAGATGGAAAAGTAGAAGAGGTGATAATTTCCATATTAACCGCACTTTTTTCATTAAAATTATAGTCTTGTATTTATCTGATAAAATTTCCAACAACCCAAACTATCTCCAAGCTGCACGGTGGACTTACCATCGATTTCAAAATTAATTTCGTTTATTCTCGATCAAAAACCATTAACCACACTCTATCACTTTCTTCAATTCTTCAATAAGTGCCTTTTTACCCTATTCCCCCCATCCACTCAAAATCTAAACTGCAAAGTGTGCACTTATAAGTTGCTATCGCAACTTAATCTGGTTGATGAGTGTGTTTCGGCAAGTTTGCTTGATTTAGATACTTGGGTGAATCATTATAAATCCCGTAATGGACACCCAGCGCAATAGGAGAGCGTATGGGAACAAAACGAACGCCAGGTCTTGTTAAACAAGGCAATGTCTGGCATATCGATAAAAAAATCGACGGAGTCAGAATTTGCGAAAGCACTGGCACTAGTCAACTTAAAGAAGCAGAAAAATACTTAGCAAAACGATTAGAAACTATTCGGCAAGCGAAAGTATATGGGGTGAGACCCAAGCGATTATTTAGAGAAGCGGCCACTAAATTTTTGCTTGAGCATCAACATAAACGAAGTTTACGTGATGATGTGAGTAGACTAAAAATTCTTGATGGTTACATTGGGAGTTTAATACTTGAGTCTGTGCATATGGGTTCGCTTCAAGCCTATATTGCAGCAAGACAAAAAGAAGGCGTGAAAATTCGTACGATTAATCACGGATTACAAATTACACGTCACATTTTGAATCTTGCAGCCAGTGAATGGATGGACGAACACGGGCTTACATGGTTATTAGCAGCACCTAAAATTAAACTATTGGCTGAGACGGATACGCGAAAACCTTATCCTTTGGATTGGGAGGAGCAAGATCGGTTATTTGCTGAATTACCCGCATATTTAAAGCAGATGGCGCTGTTCGCGGTGAATACCGGTTGTCGCGATCAAGAAGTGTGTAAGCTCAAATGGCAATGGGAAATTAGCGTTACCATACCTGAAATTAAATCTGTGTTTGTGATTCCAGGTAAGCATACAAAAAATAGTGAAGACAGATTGGTTATTTTAAATCGTGTGGCTCGTGAAGTAGTAGACAGGCAACGGGGTAAACATTCTGAATTTGTTTTTTCTTATAAAGGCCATCGTTTAAGTCGTATGCTAAATAAAGCTTGGTTAAATGCAAGAGAAAAAAGCGGACTTAGTGTAAGAGTGCATGATCTAAAACATACTTTTGGCAGAAGGTTAAGGGCGAGAGGTGTGTCGTTCGAGGATAGGCAAGATTTACTCGGGCATAAGTCAGCGCGAATTACGACCCATTATTCACCAGCTGAGCTTTTGAATTTATGGGAAGCCGCTAATAAGGTGTGCGATAATCAACGAAAGGTAACGCTAACGTTGTTAAGAGCAATAGGGTGAGTCAGTCACGTAAAAATCACGTAACGCTGTTTTAAACTAGGCGAAGGTTTTATAAAAAAAGTATTGTAACTGCTTGATTTTCTTAGGTTTTTTGATGGTGGCCAGACCTGGAATCGAACCAGGGACACAAGGATTTTCAGATGTAGACTTTATACGAAAATCCCTTTATTTACAACAAATTTTAGCCTCAGACGCCCATTACATTTGCGGATTTGAGGCGATGAGAGTGGATACGATCCCCGCAAAATTCCCGCATGCAACACGAAGTCAAGCAAAATTTTTTAAGGCGCTTAGCTATTCTACTGGATCAAATAATCCTTGTAAGTCTTGCTCAGTCAACTTCAACTTACTGGCTGTTTTGTCAGAAAATAAGCCTTCCATCAATGCGTGTTTTTCTTGTTGCATCTCTAGCATTTTTTCTTCTACTGTGCCTTTTGCGACAATTTTATAGACAAATACCGTTTTATTCTGACCGATTCGATGAGCTCGGTCAGTGGCTTGATGTTCAACTGCGGGGTTCCACCACGGGTCATAATGAATGACTGTGTCGGCCGCAGTTAAGTTAAGACCCGTACCACCAGCTTTGAGGCTAATTAAGAATAAAGGGACTTTCTGCGTTTGAAATGCCTGGATTGGCGCTTGGCGGTCTTGGGTTTTGCCGGTTAGTTTTACATAATCTATTTTCTGGGCTTTAAGTTCAGATTCGATTAATGCCAACATGCTGGTAAACTGTGAAAATAATAAAATCCGTCGACCTTCTTCTAAAAGCTCTAAAATTAAGCTCATCACATATTCCAGCTTAGCTGATTTTACCCTTTGAGTTTTTGCAGTCGTTGTTTTGAGCAAACGTGGATCACAACATACTTGGCGTAACTTGAGCAAGGCATCCAGAATAATAATATGGCTACGGGCCAACCCCAGTTTAGCAATTTCCCGACTCACTTTTTTCTGCATGGATACTCGAATAGTCTCATACAAATCACGCTGTGCTCCTTCTAACTCAACATGGCGCAATATTTCCACTTTAGGTGGCAACTCTTTAACAACTTTATCTTTAGTACGTCGCAATATAAACGGAGCAATGCGTTGATTTAAATGATGGCGACGTGCTTCGTCTCCATGTTTTTCAATAGGTGTTCTGAAATGGCACTTAAATTTTGACGCTTCGCCGAGTAGTCCTGGCATCATAAAATGAAGCAATGACCATAATTCTCCCAGATGATTTTCCATAGGAGTGCCGGTTAAACATAATTTATGATCCGCTTTAATTTGCAAGGCAATCTGCGCCGATAAGCTAGCAGCATTTTTAATCGATTGGGCTTCATCTAATATCAATAAATAAAAATGCTGTTTTAACCATTGTTCTTTATCACGTATCAACAGGGGATAGGTAGTCACAATCAGATCAGTTTCACTGATGCAGTGAAAGTATTGCTTGCGTTGTGCACCCTGCAATATCAATACACGTAATGACGGGCAAAACCGCTCTGCTTCCTTTTCCCAATTAAACATTAAGCTGGTTGGTGCAACCACTAATACCGGATGATTCATGCGGCCGCTACTCTTTTCTAGTGCAATATGTGATAAGGCTTGTACGGTTTTACCTAAGCCCATATCATCGGCTAAGATTCCACCAAATTCGTATTCCCGTAAAAATTGCAACCAACTAAGGCCTTCCAACTGGTAGGGACGCAACTTACCTTTAAAGATATTGGGAACTTCAGCTAGCTTTATTCCTTTGAACTGTACTAACTGCTTGGCTAACTTTCTTAATTTCTCTCCACCAAACCAATGCAGCTTTGCAGCGCCACAGGCTTTTTCTAGCTCAATTAATCGCTGTGCATGGAGTTTAGACAGACGTAGTTGTTGATCTTCAGTTAAGCTTTCCTGGTCGTATAATTCGATCAGGATATTTAAGATACTCTGGATGCGCGCTCTTGGCAATGAGACATGGCTTCCATCAGGCAGTTTGGCAAAAACTGGTTTTGAGCCATCACTCAGCGTACGATCATCTGCTTTTAAACGAGGGAGTAAATTCTGTAATATCGGCAATAAGTTGATCTGTTTGCCCTTGACACTAATCCCTAATTCAAACCCAAACCAATCTCGCGAGGTTTCTTCATCAATTGAGGAATACCATTCATCGATGGGTTCTTCTATAACTCGATAGAGATAATCTTCTGCAATTTCTATCCGCCAACCTTGCTGACGTAATTGAGGAACAATATCTACACTAAAATGTAATGGATCACTATCTGCTTCATCGAACAAAAAATAGGATGCTAATTTTTGATTCAATCGTTCTAGTTCAGGTATTACACTCATTAAAGTGAAATTGTGTCCTATGAGTTTATCAAATGCCGCAGATTCTGCTGGGTTGTTCCGCTGCATCTGAATCACTTGATCGGATTGAACTATTTGAATCATTTGTCTTTCATCATTCCAGGCTATTCGCTTACCTTGATAATCAAAGTGCAATGTGGCAACTGCTGTTTGGGTTTCTACTGGTTGCCAGTGATTTTTATAGGTTCCTTGAGCACGGATAATGGCATTGAATAAACGCAAACATGGAATAGGTGTGATGGAAGTTATCTCCACTTGACTCAAGCGTTTGGGTGAAATAAGTGGAAGCACTTTTTGGTGTTTTAATAAATAATCACTAACCGACTCAATGGCTTCAGGCGAAATTTTAGGCGCAGATAAAAGCAATCGGCTCACCTTAGCGTCTATTCCCATTTCCACTAAACCCATCTCTGATCCATCGATATACCAACTCTTTTCAATAAAAAAGACTGGCAACGGCTTGTCTCCTACGTAGCAACGTAATGTTTGAAATCCCTCCTCATTCATTTCCCACTGAAATTGTGCTGGCTGAGAACTGGCTAATTTCAATGGGGGGTTTTTGAGTGTTTGCCAATGGCAGCGGCCTGTTAACAACAGCTCAGGCAACATCTCTTCACCTAACTTGCCCGTCAACGAATAGCCATTTGAATAGATCGCTCCATTAGCTAATTTACGGATAGCTTCTAGCTTCGCCAGCAACACTTTATCCATTGGATGTAAATGCTTTTGTTGTGCCGCTGCCGTTGGACTAAAAGCTTTGGGTGCGCCTAAATTACCCGCCTGGAGTGTTCGTGCTAAAAACAGCTTGATACCTAAATCAGCGGAATAGGATGTCAATGAAGAAAAGACATAAAACAACTGATAAGTTTCATCAATACTATCTCTATCATTTGCTTTCGGATGTAAACAATCAGTCAATTTCTCTAGCCAACGAGTAACGCTAGCGTCATAAGTTGGTTGAGAAAGTGGTATGGTGTGTTTGTCTACAACAGATTGATTCACTGCCGCGAGTAACGTGGCAACCACATGTTTACAATTGCTTCCTATCGGGCAAGTACACTTGCCAACAATACGAACAAATTTGCTTTTTGCCGAGACTTCAATTTCTGTCTTATAAACCCGGCTGCCTCGTACCGTTGAAGTTAAGGTAAATGTTCCATCTAATAATGAGCTAAAAGTAAGTCCAGAGACTCGCCCTTGGCGATAATAGTGATGCCCTCGAGCGTAGAAAGCATTTGAAAAATAACCACGTATGATTTCAGTAGAAAGTGAGTCTAATACCATAAAAAAGCCAGAATATTGATTGTCCGCACACCATACTATTTCGCTTTCACTTTTTCACGTATAAATTCTGAATAAAATATTGATATTAATTTGTTATGTTTTGTTACCCTTTTCCTACTCTTTACTGAAAAACTAAAGATAACTCAATTTAAAGATTGGGTACATCTAGTAACCCTTCTTTAGCAGCTAGTTGTACTAATTCAACATTATTTTTAGCACCTACTTTTCTTAATATTTTATATCGGTATGTGCTGATGGTTTTTGGGCTTAAATATAATTTCTCCGCTATCTCAAATATACTCTCATTTTCTACGAGCAGTAAAACGATTTGTATTTCTATGGCTGATAACGAATAAAAAGGCGATGATTTTTCTTTAAGCGATAACTGTTTAATAATTTGAGAAGAGAAATAAACTTTGCCTGAATATACTTTATCAATAGCTTTAATGAGTTCATTTAGCTCACAATCTTTAGTCAAGTAGCCTTTTGCTCCTATACGAAGCAGATGATAGGGATATAACTCATTAGTAAATGCTGTTAACAGCATGATTTTAAGCTCAGGGTATTTGCGCAAAATCCGATGTGTTGCTTCAAATCCTCCTATTCCTGGCATTTGAATATCCATAAGCACCACATCTATATCCAAGCGGTTATCTGCAACTAAATTCCAAGTTTCCTCTCCATTATTTGCTTCTCCAACTATTTCAAAATGCTTAACTTCTGACAATAACCTACGTAAACTACCACGGACAACCTGATGATCGTCCACTAACAAAATTTTAACCACATGCATTCCTTTATGAGTACTCAAAAGCAAAAGGCAGCTATTATAATCTTAATTCGGCATAAGGAAATAATTGCTGTTTAGCTGACCCAAAATTTAGCAGCAGTTTTGCTAATCAGAACAGGCAGTGGCCTAATTTCTATCCATTCTTTAAAGATAGTCATAGATTATTATGAATTGACTTCGTTAGAGATAACGTTTGTGTTTTCTGTACGGGACTTATTACCTCATTGTTTACACAGTCGACACCTGACAATTCAGCTAACAGGCCAGGATAATAATCGCTTTGCGATTGATTTGTTTCATGAGTGCTAGCTTTTTTTCGTTCAATCAGTTCATTCCAATTGCTATCATCAGATTCTTGTGAATTTTTTGGTTGCGATCGCCATAGGCCAGTTAAGCATCCTACACCCCCGCCAATGATTGTGCCCATCAGTGCACCAATCAGTGTTCCAACTCCTGGAATGATGCTGCCAATCAATGCACCAATCAAAGCGCCGGTTAAGTTTCCAATAAACATTCGTAGATAAATGGGTGTATTACTTAAATAATCTAAGCTATGGTAGGAAAAAATATATAACGCTGGATAAGCTAAAGAAATAGGTGTCATGATTAAAATACCCAGAGCAGCACCTAGTGCTGAGCCTAGTCCAGGAAAGATGACTGTGCCTATGGCAAAGCCTAATGCAAACCCACCAAAAACCCCGATAAAAAAACGTACCACTGAGGGTAAATCTGCCGCATAGGTTTGACCAAAAGCTTGCTGGGCAGCAGAAGGGACTTTATCCCACTGATTAAATAATTGGGTAAAGTAACGTTCATATCGATTTAGTAGATATGGCATCGCGATGGCAAGTTCCCCCACAAAGTGCTGCGATACTGAACACCACAGCGGGGATTGCTAACCAAGGCATTAAGGCAGAAAGCCCAAAGCAGAACAAAAAACCAGCTAATGTGGCTAAAACAAATCTGACCGTAAATGGCAATTTGATTCGACTGGGCCGATACCATTTGGACATGTTGATTACTCCATTTTGTTGTTGTTCAATTGATACTTTGTCGATTTTTAATTGTTCTCTTCGCTCATATTCCTGATCGACTACACGAATCGCTTCACAGGAAAAAAATAGAAATTGATTTGGTGCTTTTAAGAAGATCGATTTGAGAATTTGTAATTCAGTTTCAGATAATTCAATAATTCTACAAATAAAGATTTCTTGATAAAGACCAGGAAACCAGCTATCAACATTGCCTCGTTCTGTTTCGGGAATTGCAATACACAGCGCGCGTAATTGTTCAAAAGTATAGAGTTTAACTAACTCAGCGGATTTAAATAGCGGATGAGTATTTAATACGCCTCTTTTTTTGGGATGGGCGACACATATCTCTTTAATAAAGCATTCAGTGAGCTCAAAGCATCTTTGAGTTTCTTTTCTCAAATATGCCAATACAACATCATCAGCGCTAATCGTTAAAGCACTCTCGATAAAATGCCATTGTTGTTGTTCTTTTGCTAAGTTAACTAATTGTTTTAGCAGTGAGGGTATCAGTTTGATTGCTTCAGGATGAGACAAAAATTGTTTCAACCAAACTAAAGTTTGTTCGGGAGATTGGTAGGCAATTAAACCAATGTAGGTAGAATCCGGCAAAGATAATGGCGCATCATTTTGCTGGTGAGTTATTAAAGCTTTAAACACACCTTCACAAAATTCCATTTGGCATAATGCTGTATGTAATTGAGCTATAAAAGCTAAACGTTTGGGTGCAGACAAATCATTAAGCAATAGCGGTAATGACTTAAATATAGCACTGGCTAATTCAATCAGGTGAAAATTCTTGAGTGAAACAAAAAAACTGGCATGAATTAATGAACTAAAAATTTTTGAAATCATCTTGTGCTGAACAAGCTCACGCCAAATGTCTTTTTGACATAACCTTTCAATTGCTTCATTAGATAATAGCCCAACTGGTAGATAGGCGATAACGTCTTCTAAAAAACGGGTATTATCTGTGGTTTTATTGCTCAACCTTATTACTATCAATTGTTCAAACAATGATAAATCTTGTTTTTGCCAGTAAGGAGATTGGTTAGCGATGGCGCGTAAGTTAATGAGTTGTGCTGCGGTGAAGTTTTGGGTGATTTCTGGGAAAATGAGAAGTGTATCTTTTAAAGAAATTTCTCCTATAAATTCAGAGGTTGGTTCTTCGAGTAGCAAAGACATAAGAGCAAACGCAAGACTAGCGTCTTTAATTAAACATCTGCCACCTTTAACATCTAACCCTTTTTGTTGAATTTTTAATACATATCGAATTAATAGTTCTTTGCCATAACTTAGATAAATTATTTGATTAGACCCAGTTAAATAGCTAACTAATGCCTTTTTCAAATTTTCTATAAGCGATAGATTCACACGACCAATCACCAACAGATATTTGAATACAAGAAAAGGAACAGCAAAGGAATTCTTTCTATTTCTCTCAGATAAAATTTCTAAAGCCAATAATTCTACAATTTGTTCATCACTCCACTCATAAATCGACCGCTCACCAAAAGAAAAAGGCCATGCTTGGCATATTTCCATAGCTGATAAAACCACTCGTTGATTAATTTGCTTTTGATACTTACTTTGCTTTGATTGCTCTAACAAAATTAAAAGCTGGCGTTGATTCAATTTTCCTAATAAATTCTTGTGAGCATTTAAAAGCAACAAATTTTCAGCAATTTTTGAATCAAGATACTGTGGATTAAAAAGATTCAAGGTATAGAGTAATTTTTCCGCGCTTGCTGTGGATAACCCAATAATTTGTCGCTCAGAGGGTGTTAAAGACGCTTTTTTCCCTAATGCTTGTTCTATGGATATATCACACTCCGGTATGCCAGCATTCGAAAGCATCTGTGTCTGGTAGACCTCTAGGTCTAAAGCTGATGATTCTTGTGACTTTATTATTTTTTGACGATGAAATAAATGTAGGCGAATATCGATTTGCGCCTTCATTACTTTCACCATGATTTGCTCTAAGATATTTTTAGAATTTTCAAGAAATAATGCTCTTCTAGGGCTTTCAGACGGAAGCCATTTAATTATTTTTGAGATATCTTTATCATATTGAGCGCTCACCAACCCTATCAAATCAGCTGTTGTAAACCAAAAATTAAATCGTGATGCGCTAAAATAACAGGACTCGGATTCATCATCTGCTACATACTTTCCCCGAGAGATCATCCAGTGTTCCCATTTGGAAAGGAAAAGTGGGAAATAAAATAGAGCTTCTAAACGTCGATAGCGACGTGCAATACTAAGCTTAACCTCAATATCAAATGCGCTTTCATGACCTAGTGCTTTTGATACGGTTTGTGTGCCTAATATTTCTTTAAGCCATTTGGCTTCGGCACGAACAAATTCTGCAACTGAAAAATCCTTCTGATCTTGAGAAACTAAAAAATCAGTAAAAAAATACGTGATTTGAGAACCAAATGTACTTGGACTTTCAATCCCCGAAGTTACCAGCGCTTGCGCTTCTCGTAGCTCTCTAAAAATAGTATTTTTAAAACGTTTATATTTTCCAAAATTAAAAACCTTACTCAAAAAATTAGTAATCTTAAAAAAATCGTTATTAGGCATATCATCCAGAAAATATGGAAGTCTATCTGGACGTAATCCATGCAATGGAAGAATATCTTGGGGAAAAAACGAACTATAGTAATCTACCAATGAGCCATCTTCGGCAATCGTTGTTAAGTGCTGCCAAAGTGTACTCTTTGCAAATGCCATTTGGTAAAAGGCTAATCTTCTATGTTCAGAGTTATAAACGTTTAAAGCGATTTCATACCATTTTTTATTAACCCGAGTAATTTGATGGCGTAGTGTTTCATCACTTAGCAGCTCAAAAATAGCAAATAACAACTCATCTGGAAGTTGTACTCTCCAAAGGTGAGTCGTCAATTGGTGTTTATATGATTTAGGTAACAAATCGGCTTCATTTTCGCTCAGCTTAGTTACCTGCTTGCTGTCCATAATAATCTTTTCCGCTGTTTATTTGAATTTTATTGGAACCAGATTTTCTCAAAGGACTATAATCGTTGAGTTAGTAAATTATAATGACATGTTGGATTTTTTGCTCCTGATATTTTTTCTGCATCAGTTTCTTGCGGCAAACCGTTTCTTGGGGAACCAAGGTTGAAACCAGGGCGATGTTGAGAAATTGGAGAGGAATAACATACAAAATTTGAAATGATTTGTTCTGCCAGCTTGTTTTCAGAGTCAGAAGACTCTGCGTTCATCGGTTTTAGTATATGATTAATATCGCTAGCTTGAGGCTGATGTTTAGCGAGTACAATTTCAAACAATTTATTTAACTTGACGCGCAAAGCTTCAGGGATTCTGGAATTATCCAACCAAGCACCTGGGGTAATAAATAGTTCGAACATTCGATTGGCATCCTCAAGAAGAAGCAATGGAAACAGTTCACGTAAAAAAGTAATAAAGCGCTCTTTAATGCCAGGAAACCTAACTATTGTTTGTTGGGAGTTAAAATCAAGCAAAACCCGTTTAAGATCAAGACGTTCAGCTTCGGCTTTACTTCCATAGCGGTAGCCGTAGAGTTCTACTTCGGTATATTCAGGTATTGCATAATAATTTCCCTCCTCATCAACCATAGCTGAATGAGCACATACCCCACTTGCCAGCCATTCTTTTTCAGTTTGTTCAAAAAGTATCTTTTCCTTTTCTAATTGTTCTTGCAACCATTGGGGCAACTTGTCAAAAAACGTATCTGTTTTGTTTACTATTAAATGCATTAAATCGCGCACCAACAAAATGTAACGATCTTTTGAGGGTGAAAGCGATAACTGACCACACAAAATAGCGTTCACGAGTTTAGCTGCCATAAAATCTATTAATTGTCGTGACAGTTTTGATGATGGCTTATTTAACCAGCCATCCGCTTTGAGCTGCATTTGTTTCCGTACTGAGATCATCAATTCAGCACCTTCTGTAGCAAATTTTTGTTGATCAACATGTTCAATTGCTTCCCAAAAACTAGCTAGTACAATATCTAATGTCCGTGCGCTGGGGGGTTGGTAGATATATAGTTTTTCTAATATAATTTGATAACTTAAAGTAACCTGTAGGGCTAACTGCTGCATGATTAATTTCCACTCTTCTGGCAATAACTCAGCGAGTTCTTTAGCACTATTAAATTGGCGCGTGCTTTCTGCTATATCTGCGGTAAACTTAATAATGCCTCCTACAGCGCTTGCTCCAGGTACAGGCATTGCCGCTACAGCAGTGCCCGCGAGCGATCCCACCATGTGTTCGGGGGAAGCAGGCCTGAGTGAATTACTTGTGCCAGAACCCACTATTTCTAAACGTTTGACTACTTTGTTTAATAAACACCGATAAAATCGGTCATAAAAATCATGTAAATAAGCCTTATTGTTAAGCCGCTCAAGCTTGAGAATATCAATAAAGTATTTACTAATCTCTTCATACTTTTTCCTTAATGCTTCAATGACATTCTCATAATAGGCACTACTATTACCCAATGTTTCTGCATAAGCATGCCAATGATGACAAACTAATTGCCACAACAGCAGGCGATCTTGAATTTTTACTTTTAGTGCATACTCTTCTTCTTTAAAAATAGATGGATCCAGCTTTTTGTTCAAAAAACGTATGCGACCAATGATTGCTTCTGGTATTTGATTATCTTTGAGAATAAAATTCAAACTCACATTCTCTATAAACCCTTTTTGCTTTACCAGCGTCTTAAGAATTTTAGGAAAAATGAGCTTTAATTGTTCCAAATCATTATTGGATAATGCCTGATGCAACACATCACATTCTTCTGAAGTTAATTGTGCCTTTAATTCTTGGCGAGTAATGCTTCGACATTCTTGAATATTATTGTTAAAATTAACTACAGTATAAAGTAATGATTGCTTTTCACCTGCAGCTAAATGAAAGCCATATTGATCTCCTTCGATAACACCACAAATTATCTCCCGCCCAGGAAGTAAGATACCTAAATTATACGGTTCTAAAGCATACAGAGGCGCTAAAGCAACATATAGTGGCTCTAAAGCGTGTACTAATTTCACTCCATCTACCTTACTCAATGAATTTTTTGATAAATCCCAGTGTTGAATAGGTTTTTGCCGAATGGCTTGGATATCATTCAGATAAGCGATTAAAGGATCAATACTTCCTTTAGCAAAATAATTAGATGCTAGGTTAATATGATATAAGGTAGGATGATTTTTAACACTTGCCACAATAAAGGTCATAGCCTCTTTAGGTAATTGGCAATTTTTTAGCTTTAATTCCTTAAGGTTGGGTAAGAGTTTTAAATTCCTGCTGAATACATTGATGTTAAGGGTATCAAAACGATTTTCTGATAAATCCAGTAGATGGATATGGCTCATTTCGGGTAATAACCGTATGCCTTGGGTAAAATTTCGATTATTTAAACCGCACCGAGATAAATTAAGCCGTGGATTGGGCTGATGCTTATCCTGATGAATCTGATATCTATCCTTGATACTCTGTCCTATACCTGCCCAAACCAAAGTTTGGTAGAAATGATTATAGCGGTTATTATTGGTTAACTTGAGTAGCTTGAAATAATTACCCGTCGTTTTTTGTGGATTTTCATTGCCATGTCAATCGTGGAAATAAGCAATATAGTAAACGAAAGCCTTTTGTAGAAATTTTAAAGAGGTATCATCTAACCGTGCCGTACGATGTCTTTCTATAGCATCATCCAGCCTTCCATGTTGTAAAAGAAACAGAATAAATTTTACTTCGCCCAACTTCATTTCTCTTTGCTCAAAACGTAAACAGAGTGGCAAGCGATGATTTTTTAATGAGGTTTTTAGCCATTCTCTTAATAAATACCAATCACGATTCACACAGGGAACAGTAAAAAATAAAGTTTTGTAATCTAAATGAGAAAATATTTGGGTAACAAGTTGAATTTCATTTAAGTGGTGTTGTGGTGCTTTTGCATCCTCACCAAAAGGAAATAACTGCTTTTTAGCTGGCTCAGAATTCACCAGCAGTTTTGGTTTACTACTCTGAATGGGCAGCGGCTTGATTTCTACCCATATTTGGTTTTCCTCGATTCCTAATTGATTCTTTAAGGCAAGCTCATTGACCATTTGGCAAATCAATGCCATGGCTTCTTCTGAACGTTCCCAAATATGGAGTTGTTTAAGTGGTTGACGTGAAGTTGACAGTAGCTTTTTCAGATGTTGGATATCATTTTTATTTAATCTAGTATTGGCAAGATTTAAAGTCTTTAAGAAATAATTTTTTGTTAAGCCTTGCGCTATCAATTGCACGCCTGAGTAAGAAGTAGGGAAAAACCCACCACCACCTAATGTACAATTCCCGCTTAAATTAAGCTCTGTTAAATGTTTATTTTGATTGCAACTTAAAAAGTTTGCTAAAGCTTGCGCGCCTTCCTCGCTAATTTTATTATCCGATAAATTAAGCTTTTCAATTATATCACTTGCTTCTAATAGTTTGACTAAGTTAATTATATCTTCATCATTAAGCCCTATACCCGATAAATTAATCTCTATTGACTTACAATCTTTAGGGGTAATTAAATGCTTTAAATCCCCATAGATAGAGGAATCTACTAACTTATTAGATAAATTTTTTCGCACTTTAATCAATAATTCTTTATCCTCTTTTTTTTGTGCAGGTAGTTCGGTTAAGAATACTATGAACGCAATCGCTTCACTGGCAGTAGAAATCTTAGCTAAAATCGTATTGAGGGCAATGCGAATGCGCCTAAATTCTATACTTTGAGAAGAAAGCTGATATTTTTCATTATTCTTAATATCGTAAAGAATTTGGGTATATCGTTTATAACGAGGCCAAGTATAGTTTTCTGGCGATATGGTTTTTCCCAAATCATATTGATGCAGATGCTCTATAAATGCATCGATGACATTATTCTCTTCTAAAAATCTGTCGTCTTCGTCTTGTTGATTAAGATAAACTTTAGCATCTCTCGCTTGTAGAATGAGAAAAGGCCTAAATTCTCCGTAATAAAAAACCCCTAATTTTCCTATAGCAACGTTAAATAATTTTTCGTTGCAATCTAAATAATTAAATCTCTGAATCATGTCATAAAGTGTACGCAAATAAGTGCAAATAAAATTAGGTAAGCGATCCTGCTTTTCAGGATCAATAGAAAGATTTACTGTGGGCATATGCTTCATTTGCTGCTCTAATATTAGTTGAGTAAGCGGTTTAATGAATTTATTTGAAAACCCCATATCAATTTTGAAACGCAATAAGATCAGTAGCCAATCATTTGCTTCCTTGGCAATTGGTTTATAGCTATCGTGATTAAGAGCGTAAAAAGGACCCAGTAATCCTGGAAGAAAGTCTTTTTCTTTAGATGCTTTTTCTATATCTGGTTTTAATAGACTAAGAAAAAGCATTTCATCCCACTGACTAGCTACTAAATTATATTTTTCATGAAGTTTAGTTAATCGATTAATAAGAACTTTGTTATCTATAAAGTTTAATATTTCTTTAGGGATAAGTTGAATTTCAAGGAAACTACTATAAGATGAGCTTTCTTCAATAGTTTTCAATTTATGTGCTTTAATTGCTAATACAAAAATAATTAAAGCTTGCTCAGTATTAGATTCTGCGAAATTATATCGACGTTTTGCGTCATAAAAAAATTTAATTAAAGACTCGTAATCAGTTTGATTAGCACCGCCTATCAACAGATAAGTAATAAATACATCGACCTCTAGACGACAAGTTCTTCCTATGATGCGAAAATTTTGTAAGCTTTTTTCCTGTGACAAATAGAAATTTTGTATTTGAAAAAGCTTATCTAGGACGCTTTGGCATTGTTGTAAAAAATTATATTTTGAATTATCAGCGATTTTTAATAGGCTTATTAAAAAAGATTTTTCTTTAGCTCCTAGCGCAGAAACTTTTTTTTCAAAATGAAATTGATATTCTTCGATTAAATCTAAAAATAAAGTGGGATGTTTTTCTTCCTCCTTTTCTTCCTGTATTAATTTCAGCGGCATATCTGAATAATGCTTAGTGTCCATACATTTTCCTTTTGCATTTAATTTCCAATTCCTGCCAAAGAAACAAGAATGTTACTCTGGCCAAGTCTTAAATCGTTTTATAACTTAGAGAATCACTATTTCCATTAAAATTTCTTAATATATAAAGATATAAAGGCTTGCGAAGCCTGCTGAATAATTAAAATGAACTTTTACTCATCGACTATCCGGCGAATGATAAATTGTTGTAAATTCTCTATTTCATCTAGTAGATGTTGGTAAAGTTCTGGGATTCTTGCTGTTGCTCCTGATTTAATATAGCTATCCAGTTCAGTACAAACTGACTTCAGGCGCAACGTACCACAATAACTCGCACCACCTTTTAACTTGTGTGCCAGACCTCTCAATTCCTCCCAGTTTTTTTGCTTATAGGCCGCTTCTAATGCTTTTACCTCTTCTGGCAAGCTATCGACTAACATCGTTAACATTTCCTGTATGACAGCTTCATTTCCGCCCAGAAGCGCTTTGGCATATTCAATATCAACAATTTTTTCTGCTAACTTGGCATTTGCGCCTGTTTGAGCTGTTTGCTCAACCTGTTTAATCTGCCGCTTCTGTTTTTCGCGTTGAGGAATAAAATTATCCAAAACAGATTCTGCCCATTTCTTAGTCAGAGGTTTAGTAATCACCATACTCATTCCTACATCGAGGCAACGTTGTTTCTCATCACTTTCTGCATGTGCTGTCAATGCCACAATCGGAATTTTTGCAATCTGCTTTAAGCTATGTAAACGAATCTGTTTCGTCACAGCACAACCATCTATATCCGGCAATCCAATATCCATAAAAATTAAATCGTAATGGTTTTTTTCAATTAGCTCGAGTGCGATTTTGCCCGTTTCAGCGATATCGACCTCACAACCTAATTCAGATAAAATAGTTCTGGCAATTCTCGCTGCGATTTGATGGTCTTCTACTAGCAAAATTTTGTTGCTTTTAATACCACGCCGCTTATTCAAAGGCTTTTTATTCTTTGGATTTAGCTTGCTCTTCATAATTAAATCTTTACCAATAACAGAAACAGGGGTTTTTTTGATAAATTCTGATTGCTTTTGTTGTCCTGACTTATTTTCCTCTGCCACTTGTGGCAGCAAAGGTAATTGATAAGGAATTAACACTTTAAACACTGTGCCCTTGCTTAATTCACTGGTTAAGTAAACTTGGCCGCCTATTTCCTCCAAAAATTGCCGCACCATTTTAAGCCCTAGTCCTTTGCCTGGATAAACACCGCTGTAAGAAGAGGTTAACCGATTAAATCGTTCGAAAATGATATCTTGCTTATCTTCTGGAATACCCATGCCAGTATCCTCAATCACGAAATTGAGTACAATTTTTGTATCTAACTTATCGGCTACCAGAATGTCTACTTTAACCTCTCCTTTCTCAGTAAATTTAATTGCATTTGAAATCAAATTGATTAAAACACGTTGCGTTCTTACTGCATCGCCTAATAGAAATTGAGGCAAATCTTTGCTGATGTTGAAAGTGAAATTGAGATGTTTATTTTTCGTCGAAGGAAGCAATATATTTAAGGTACGATCTAATAACTCATAAATATCAAATGGTTTTTCCAAAATAGGTAGCTGACCACTTTCTACCTGGACAAATTCAAGAATCTCATTAAGATGATTAAGTAACGCCTGTCCTGATTCAGCAATATAAGACAGATTTTCTTTCTTTTCTGGATCAGTTTCTTCTTTTGCCATAAGATCAGCTAAACCTAATATGCCCGTAAATGGTGTACGCAAATCATGTCGCATATTAGATAGGAATTCTGTTTTAGCCTCGTTGGCGGCTTCCGCCGCTTCTTTAGCCAAGCGCAAATCATTTTCTAGGTTTTTTTGTGCCGTAATATCTACTGAACTACCGATCGTGCCAATCACTTCACCTTTTGCATTTCGTAACGGTACTTTGGTTACGATAAATGTCATTAACTGGCCTGTTTGAGATAATACTTTTTCTTCTGTAATACGAGGTTTACCCGTTTTAAGCACAATATCATCATTGGCATACAAATTAGCGGCTTGATCTTTCCACGGTAACTCATAATCATTTTTGCCAACGACATCAGCTTTACTCCCCAAGCCGAGCATCTTGAGTAACACATGGTTATAACCACGATAAATTCCATTTAGGTCTTTCCACCAATAATTACCTGGCATCGATTCAATTACTGAATCTAGTCGATTCTCCATTTCTTGATAGTCTTCTTCTAATTTTTTGTCGTGTGTTATATCTTTACCAATCAGAAAAAATGCGTAAGATAATTCCTCCTTTGGCTGTTTAATGAAAAAATGCCAGCTTACATAGTGACCCTCTTTAAACGTATGAAACGCTTCTGTTTGATATTTAAGTAACGCTTCAGGAACCTTTTTTAATTGAGCCAAATCGGGAAATGTTGAATGTTTAGGATCGCATCGGTTCAGTAGTTCATAGAGACTCGTATGAAGAACGGTTGTGTCACTTCCAAAATAGGTTAAGGCAGATTTATTCAACCAGCTAACGGTCAAATCTTGCGTTAATAAAATAATTAACTGCTCGAGTTGGTCTAATAAAAAAGTAGGTAACTCATGTTCCATCTTCAAAACTCCATTGTCATTATTTTTATTTAATCTTATTTTTAAATTAAATTTATCCTATAAATTGGCATATTCTACGATATAATGTGCATGTAATGTGGTGCTATCGATAATGGGAATGCGATAATCTTCAGGTGAAACAATGAGCAATAACTCTGTGCACCCTAATATAACCGCCTCTGCCCCGTTCATTCTAAGTTGTTCAATAATAGCGTTCATTTTTTCTCTGGCTGTTTCTTTGATTAAGCCTAGACATAATTCTTGATAGATAATTTTTTGAATGATCGCCTGATCAGTTAAATTAGGAGAAATACTGGTGATATTAAACTGGTCATGCAAATAGGTTTTATAAAATGAATCTGCCATCACAAATTGCGTGCCAACAATACCAACTTGTTGAATGCCCTTTTTGTGTAGTTGATTACCAATAACATCAAGAATATGAAGTATAGGTAGTTCTGGCACATTTCGTTGTACTTGTAAAAAAACTTTATGCGCAGAGTTACAACAAATCACTCCAAAATCCGCACCTGCTTTTTTTAACGTGTGTGCTGCTTCTGTTAAAGTCACTTCAATAACTTCCCATCGGTCGTTGTGCATGGCCGTTGCTATTTTATGAAAATCTACACTCACCAAAATCAAATGTGGGCTGTGATGTTGGCCAAACAATTTAGTATATTCTTGATGAATGATTTTGTAGTACTCAAGCGTTGAGACATAACTCATACCGCCTAATAAGCCAATCGTTTTCATTTTTCTACTGATCCCATAGTCAATGCCATAATGGCTTTTTGAATATGTAAACGATTTTCGGCCACTTGGTAAATCACGGAGTGTGAGCCACTGGCAATGGTATCTTCTACCTCACTGCCTCTATCTACCGGCATGGGATGGGTAAAAATGGCTTCATGGGTTCGACTCATACGCTCCATAGTTGCTACCCAATCAGGATAGTTGAGTGATTTGGCTATTTCAGCTTCTTTTTGTAGCCCATTTTCTTGGTAAGCTTCCTCAGAAATCCAATTACGGCTATAAATCACATGTGCGCCCTCATAGCCTTCATCCGGATTACTAATGATAGTAAATTTTGCACCAGACTCTCTACAATTTTGCCTTGTCCACTCATACACCTGTGGGTCTAAATCATAACCTGGTGGCCTTGCTAGGGTGATATTCATCCCTAAGCGGCTAGCCAGCAACATGCTTTCTTGTGGGCTAGTACGAGAGCGATGCAAAGAACCTCTTGCCCAAGTGATTAACAAATTTTTACCCTTCAAGTTTTCGAAAACAGGATAGCCTCGGCCATTGCCAAACCATTCCGCCCAACCTAATAAGTCCGATAATCCTTGGCACGGATGGAATCGATCGTCTGCCATATTAATAACGGGTACTGTCGCCCATTTGGCGTACTCTAATAGTAACTCGTGACCTGCACCGTAATAATTGCCTTTATCTTCTACACGGATACCAATACCAGCAACGTATCCAGACATCACTTGTGCAGCGTCTTCAATGCTTTCCCCGATGGTGTCTTCATCTTTAAAACGCCCCATCGATGGTACTAAATAAATAGCGTGGCCGCCTAGCTCTAAGGTAGCTGTCTCAAACGAAATTCGCGTACGCACTGAGGGATTGAAGAAAAACATTAAAAAGGTTTTTTGATATAATAGCTTAGACCACTTTTCATGATAACGATCTCTTTTCATTTGAACGGCCAAATCAAAAATGTTTTTAATTTCTTCTATCGACAGAAATTGCGCCGAAATAATGTCTTTGTTTTTGAGTTGCATAATGTCATTTCCTTTCCATAAACTAAGGTAACGCAACTTTATTAAAAAAATGAGTTTTACAAAAGTGATGAAAGTGGCAAAAGATAATAAAAACCATTTGGCACTCATACACTTTAATTTTTAGCATTTTTCTTAAAAATCATCTCTATTTATAAAAAGAAGCTAGCATGGTCGATGATAAGTGGATCATTAGTAAACTTTTTAAATAACACAAGTTTATTTTGCAATTGCTCCAACACTTGTTTAGCTTCTTTACCTTTTCCTACTGAATTGAGCACGACATTTTGCATTATTTCTCTAATGGTTTGTATGAATAGCTTGCCATAGCAGGAATGCGGTAACCTACTCAAGCTCTGTATTGCCAATAGCACCATATTAGCTATAGATTGCGCTAAAAAAAGCAAAGCGTCTGGATGATTTCTAAAGTCACCTTCGTTGTAATGTAAAAAACGATGAAGATACGCTTGATACCCTGTTATTGAAGCTTTATCAGCAAGACAGACAGTAAAACCTAAACCAACCAGGATTCTCAATGTTTGAATAAAATTTGCCGCCATTGGACTCGAATAGAATGTGTAATGCTGAAATAAGATATGAAAAAGCTCGGCAAGATGTGAGACGTCATCACCCTTACCGTTGCGCAAGGGGTGCGCGCCGGTTAGACTGGCGTTAACCATAGTAAACCTCTGATCCAGGTTGAATTGGCCAGCGCCGCGGAGTGTTGTAGCACTCCACCGGCGCGCTAAATTTAAAAGGATGAAGGACTTGTAATCTAACTGGTTCGCGCCTCATCCTCTCAAATTACCGATTTCCAATTATGGCAAAATCGGCAACCTAATCCTCTCCTATCCCCTTTTAGATGTCAACCACACGCTTTGACACCACACGCATTACACTCACTAAAATCCCTAATCCCCATGCTAAACAGAAGCTTAAATAAAACTAGTCGTTTTTCAAACTTATCTCTTTAACAGTTGTAGTTGCAGTTTGAATATGCTTACGTGTGATGTTTAAGTGTGTGACCGCTCTAAATGTATTTTCCCCCATCTGAGAAAACCTTAATCCTTTTTGCAAACATTGATCATGAAATTGATGAGAAGTTAGCCGCTGGGGTCTCCATTCAAAGTAGACCATATTGGTTGCCGGTGGGTTATTGAGCACTTTTATGTGCGCATTATTTTTACTGAGTTCATCGGCTAAGAGAGCGGAATTTCGATGATCTTCCGCTAAGCGATCCACGTGATGCTCCAATGCGTAAATGCCCGCAGCAGCTAATATTCCACTTTGTCGCATTGCACCGCCCATCAGTTGTTTAAGCCAGCGTACTTTTTGATCATGTTCGCGATTAAAGACGAGTAATGCCCCGACTGGACAGCCTAATCCTTTGGTTAAACACACGGTGACCATATCGATATTACTTGCGATGGCTTTAGGAGATAAGCCTGTTTTAATAGCCGCGTTAAAGATTCGTGCCCCATCCATATGCGTTTTTAACCGTAATTCTTTCGCACAATTTACTACTGCATTGAGTTCAGCTTTAGACCACGCCATACCACCACCCAGGTTTGTGGTATTTTCAAGGCTGATGAGTTTGGATGAAGGATGATTCACTTTTTTAGACCCGTGATAACAACGCTTAATATCATCCGAAGAAAATATGCCAGATTCAGTAGGAATAGGTTTACACATAACACGTGCATGAATTGCGGGACCCCCTGTTTCAGCCAGAAGAATATGCGCATTCTGTGCGGCTAATAACTCATCTCCTGGTTGACATAAACTGCAAATGGCAATTTCGTTTGCCATAGTGGCAGATGGAAGCAATAATGCGGCATCAAACCCAAGCAGATTCGCGACTATTTCCTCTAATTGACGCGTTGTCGGATCTTCTCCTTTTTGCTCATCTCCCACGATTGCCTTCATCATGGCTTCTCGCATACCGAGAGAAGGTTTTGTCGCCGTATCACTACCAAGATCAATGCCTTCAAACATGGTTATTGCTTACCTCACTTCAAATTTTTATAGGTTATAAATTCAAATTGACTTGCTTATTTGTAAACTGTTTAAAAGGGTTAAAGTGGTTAACGGAATCGTATATATCAATTTTAAACGCTTGCTTTAGATAGTTGACCAGCATATTCCCTGGATAAGCTAAAACCACAGAATAGATCACTTTGATCAAATACGTAATGAATATAATTCTCAACATGGTGTAAACTGGCAAATTGCCAAACCCAATCATTAAAATAGCAATGGTAGAATAACAAGCCTCCGCAATGGTCGAAGACCCTAAACTTCGCAACCAAAATAAACGCCCCCGTACGATTATTTTCCATCGGGTAATGATTAAAATATTCATGAGGTTTGAAGTAAAAAATGCCACAAATCCGCTGATATCAATACGAAATATTGAGCCAAATACATAAGTATAAGCGTGCTTTTCATGCCAATTTGACGGTGATGGCGTCGCAATGACTATTTCACATAAAATTGCAAATAACGTCTGACAAATAAAAGCAAACCAAATAATACTTCTTGCTATTTTATAACCAAAAATTTCTGCAATAATATCGCCTAATATGAATAAAAATGGGGAAATAAAAGCGCCGCCAAATACAAAATTACTGCCTAGACTGATCCACTTATTGGTAAATGCCGTATTACAAAGCATGATACTTATGTACAGCATTGAAAGAAAAATTAAACACTTAGACTGTGATACATTAAATACAATTTGATTTACTTCCCCTTCATTTAACATATTTTTCTCAAATCTTACTAAATTTTTTAACTAGCAATACAAATACAGCGTCTAAGTTAAACCTTCTTTTTCAATGCTTCCATTTCTGATTTTTCCCTTATGATTTGTTCTGTGGCTACAGTGTAACCTACCACATGCGCATCCTCTTGTGATAATTGCCTTAATAAGGCTTTATCTAAAGATATTTGCTCCGCCGTTTTTTCGATAAATTGAGGGGAACCATATTGACTCAGTTTAAATACTATCTTTTTTAGGTTTTCTTGAACATCTTGTGTCAGTAGCCTATATCTTGGTTTTTTGATCTCTTGTGTAGCAAAATAAACGATTGTCCTGATATCTTTTTTAGAAAAACTCTCTAAAAAGTTATCATTTCCCGCAATTTCTTGCGGAGCGCAATCAAATACCGTCGCTTTTCCCACTACCTGTATTTTGAAAAGACACTCATCCCATAAGTTATCCCTTATGCTAATGATGCGAAAGATTTCTTGATCTTCCTGTTTTTTTCGGAATACATCATATCTCTTTAATAGAAAAGTGAAATATTCAGTTAATAAAAATGATCTGATTGGCATAAGAGGAAATCTGTTTATGGTTAAATTTTAATCTTCATAGTAGTTTCGACGAGCTTGCAAGAGTACACCAACGATCTTATCGTTTTTAGACAAAATACCCATTTTATATTGATCAAAATCAGGACTTAGCGGTTTAACATATTGATGTGGGCCGTCGATAATTAATTGCCGAAAAATAGCATGAGGGTAATTTCTTAAAGCGACCATAATATAACTTCGGTCTTTAGGCTCTCTATCCGAATCAATAATCAGTAAAGTGTCTTTTGGAAAAAGTGGTTCCATTGAGGCATCCTGTAACTTAAATGCGTAAGTATTTTTGCTCACCTTGGCATCTGTTAATACCATTTCATGCGATTTTGCATGTGATTTACTGGTTAAGTGTTTTTTATATTTTACTGCTTCTGCGGCTGATAAGAGAGGAACTTTAGTCCATCCTGCTTCTTCAGGTGTAGCGGGATAAAGCCATGCTATAGGATCAATGCCTTTAAGCTGATTCAGCGTGACATTAAAATAATCGGCAATCGGCTTTAATGAAGTTAAGTGGGGATTTTCAATGTTGCCTATGACCATGCGCTGTAAAGTAGGCTGTGAAACCCCTGTTTTACGCGCAAGCTCAGCGACTCGAATTTGCTTTTGGAAAAGCAAACGATTTAGCACTTCGTTAAGGGTTAAGGTGGTAGCTGTCATAATGGACAAATCTATCTTCTTTAAAAAGCATTGTCTAGGACTAGACTTTCCATAATATATGAATAAAATATTCATATATTATGGAAATATGTATTATTATCTCCATAATATGGATTTAAAAATCATATATTTATTGTTTACGCTCTAAAATGTACTCTTTAAGGAGAAAGCAAATGCTTGTCTTTAGCCGTCGTATTAATCAGAAATTTTATATTGGTGAGAACATTGAAGTAACCGTTTTATCTATAAATTCATCTCGAATTCGTATTGGTATTGAAGCACCCAAAGATATTCCTGTTCATCGCGAAGAAATTTACGAACAGATCAAAGCTGAAAAAGAACAATAAAAAAATAAGCAATGTTTTGAAGATTGTGGAAATTAAGTGATGTGGCTGGAAAAAGTAAGGATGCAGACTCAGTTATTTGGTGAGAGTTTTTAAGCTGATTGCTTCCTTACGTTCGCATCGATAAAAAATACTCCCTCCTAGTAAACTATTTATATGTTCAATCTTTTGTCCTTATTAAGATTTTGGCACTAGAATCATTTTAGTTTGCCACAGTAATTTTTTGGTTTTGCCTATCTATCCAAAAAACTACTTTTTTGCTTTGTTCTTAAGCAAAATTTTTCCGCTCAAACACGTTATCAGTGCTTAAAAATAGGAAAATAATTACCGTTCTTTTTACTTAAGCTTTTCACATCTTCAATTTATCGAGACGCACAGCGCGTTGATACAGGGTGTGAAAGCATGTCGGAAGCTTTACTAAAGGCGGTAGGGATTATAGGCTCAAGAGTGAGACTAGCCAACGCCATTGGTACAACCACAGAAGTAGTGAAGTCCTGGATCAACAGTAGCATTCTGGTACCTTTAGAATATGCGCTTGAAATTCAACGTGTGACGAAAGGTCAAGTGACCTGGCAAGAAGTTTCTCCTCATCTTGCACACTTTAACTTTAATAAAGGCTGGTTATCTACTAATACTCTTACATCAAACAATTTGCCGCAACTGATTACACAAGTCTCACTTTCACGCATCTTTGTTGATCCTTCCCTATCTGTAAATATTGATGAGATTTGTACGCTGTCTCTTGATATTCAATCACATGGATTACAGCGCGCTATTTGCCTTGATACGGAAAACCGTTTGATTTTTGGCAAACAACGCTTTTACGCCTACCAAATGCTCAGCAAAAAAACCATTGCCAGTTGGCGATTATCTCTAAGTGGAATTATAGAAGGTCATTATGCCGTCACAGAGCTTTGTAAAAATTTTCGGTGGAGCGAGCGGCTTGCCATTGCTTTAGTCATTGAAAAGTTTATTGGAAATCGTCAAGGACAGCGATCGGACTTGGAACTTCGACAAAATTTTGTCGAAGTTGCAGCAGGCATGGATATGCCCATTTTTAAAGGGCTTACTAAGACGTTAATAGCTAATCATCTGGGTTTTGGCAATCGAGAAACCTATGCGCAGTCAAAAAAAATCTATCTGAATGGCAGTAAGGCACTGATTGAAGCAGTGGATATTCAGCATGTATCGGTTTCTGGCGCGTTAACCCTGCTCAATTTATCACATGCACAACAAAAACAGGTGGTTGCCTGGCAAAAAAAAGCCATCAAACCCCTACTGCACTGTATTAAGCGGGGCAAATCATTACAGCATTTTAACCTTGTTCCATTAGAGGAGTGCGTGCAATGAGAGAATATGGCTCAGTACATACCTGTTTCTGGACCCATTTTGCGATTCAATCACTGTCTAACGAAGCGAAATTATTAGCACTCTATTTGCTGACGGGCCCTCATACCAACATGCTCGGCTGTTTTCGATTACCGACAGGTTATATCAGCGAAGATTTAAACTGGTGTGTGGATAGCGTAGTCCAACGATTAGAAGAGCTTTTTCAAATTGATTTTGCTCAATATGACACTTCCTATCATTGGATACTGATCCCACAGTTTTTAGTTTGGAATCCGATTGAAAATCCTAACCAGGGTAAAAGTATTCGCCGCTTATTTGAGCAAGTTCCGAAGAAAATAGATTTTTTTGCTGATCTAATGCGCATCTTATTAGCCCATGATAAGTACTTGGAATTAAATTTTAAAGAACAGCTCACGCACTTAACTTCCAGTAAAAAAATAAGTTCATCTACTATAAAACACAAAGTTTTTACTCCTGATGAATCATCAGATAAATCAACTAACTTCATTGATCCTGCTCTTATCTCTAGCGAAGTTGATCCACCCATCATCACCCTTACCTTAAACGATCAGCACGAATTTCCCATTGTGCAAAAACAAATTGATGAATGGCAATTGCTCTACCCTGCGGTCGATGTATTGCAAACCTTGCGCAATATTCGTGCCTGGAATCAGGCGAACCCTACCCGACGTAAAACCAAAAATGGCATTTTGCGCCATGTAGTTGCTTGGCTCGCTAAAGAGCAAAACCAAGCTTCACCGAGTGAAGCCAAAAAGTTTCCACCCAAAACCTTAAATTCTGTTCATGAGCGCAACTCAATCATTGCAAATGAATGGCTAAACCCATCACGTACCCAAAAAGTTCGTGAAATTGATATCACTGCAACGGAGGTCAACCCATGACACCCAAGGATAAAACTGAATTTGCACAATTACTGTTAACCACCGCCGATCAATATAACCGTGTATTTAGTCACAGCTTTTTAGAGATTTATTGGCACTGTTTAAAAGAATATTCACTGGCTGAAATTCAAGCCGCTTTTTTAGCGCATTTTAAAAATACCGAAAATGGCCGATTTATGCCACAGCCCAGCGATATTCTGCGCATTCTGCAAGGCGACAGCCAGACACAATCCTTAACCGCTTGGACAAAGGTTAAAGAGGCGATTCGTCAAGTGGGTAGTTATCATAGTATTGTCTTTGATGATTTTCTGATTCATGCCGTCATTCGAGACATGAATGGTTGGATCGCTTTATGCCAAAAAACAGAAAAAGAACTCACCTTTGTTGCCATTGAATTTCAAAAACGTTACCGCGGTTATTTGTTGCATCGTCCTTACCAATACAGCAGCCATTTAATTGGTATGTTTGAACATCAAAATCAAATCCATCAGAAAGCTATTGTAGAACCGATCCTATTTGGAAATCCACAAGCCGCATTAGTGACTTATTTAGAAGGTTGCAAACCACACCAATTATCTGCTGCTTGTGTAACGCCACTTAATCAAGCGTATTTATCTCAACAACTATCCAATAAAACCACACCAGTTAAACAAAGCAGCGAAGAAGCTGACGAAGAAAATTCTCCCACATCTTTTCCACATCAAATAGAGAAAAACCATGAACAAAATTGAGAAGCGGGAAACTGAAGAACAAAAACGTTGTTTAATTGATGCCACTATTCAATCACTACGCGCCAACATGCGTTCGCTGATTGATAGGTATATTGGCGAAAAAACGCTGATTGAACCAACACTACCCCGCACGTACGAAGACGATCAACGATTCTTAGAAAGAATACGAGGTCTAAAGGAACGTATTGAAAGATTGCAACAACAACGATCTCTACTCAACAAAAGGTAACCCATGAAAATATCTTCAATGAATGCCAAGCAAGTGTCACCAGATGCAAAAGCCGCTATTTTAGATTATATCGATGATAGGCTACGTGAATGGGCTAACTGGGCGCTAAGCGGCTGGCGTTTAGGGATTGGTTATCCGCCTTGTTCCCTCGAATATCGCCTCATGATCGAAGGCCACGTAGAAAGATCGTATCAAGGACTCATCCCCATGCCAGAGCATCCAGACGCCGAAAAAATTGAAGCATTGCTGTGTGAAATGGCAGCGCAACATCCTAAAATGGCTGAGGTCATTCGCGTAAATTATTGGGATAAAGATGGTATTCCTCATAAAGCTCGAAGAACTGGCTTAAGTCATACGCAATTTAAGGCCTATTTGAGTATGGGGCGATGGTGGTTAGCAGGGCGGCTTTCAAGTACTTCTCGAATGAAAACGATTATGCAAAATATTAAAACCTATTGATGATCACAACCCCAGTATTTTGAAATAAAGTATTTTTAACTGGTTACTTTTTCGTATTTAGTGTACCACGACTTTAAAATGGACTTTTTTAAGCTTTTGAATCACATGGAATATAGAAAATAAAGAATTACTGGTCGGATTACCACTAGGGCTTAACATTCGCATCAGACTTTTTGGGTTCTTTTCCAGTTGCTTGGATAATACTTCGAAAGAAACGGTCGCATTAATATAATCACGTAGTATCGCTTTGCCTGCATCTACATCACCCGTTAATAACTCAGTAATTGCTTCAGCTAACATAGCTTCACAAAATTTCTTATCTTTTTTCGCGCGCGCCATAATCGTTTCTTTAAAATTTTTTGTTAAAGTCATATTAACCTCCATAGGTATGCTTACGTTTCTTATAGTCATTCCATCGTTGCTTTGCTTGAGCAATATCTTTATTTTGTTGTTTTTTACTGCCACCACCTAACAAAATAATCAGTTCATGGCCATCTTTGCCAAAATAAACTCGATACCCAGGCCCAAAATCAATTTTGTATTCCCATACACCCTCACCGACACTTTTAACATTTGAGTGATTGCCTTGCTCCAACCGATAAAGCGCTGTGGTCACTTTTGCAGCTGCTATAACATCCAGATCATTGAACCAGTCGGCAAATGGTGAGTGATGTGTTGCCGCTATGTATTCTCTAATAATTATATTCATAATAGTAACCTATAAGTTACCTTGTAGCAAATTCGCTTATTTTTATGATGGTAGAAACCGTTGCGAAAGGGTTAGGTAACGGTTGCCAAACAATTTTATGACCCCTCATTTTAAGTTTTTTAAAGCAAAAATAGCTAGGCTATTCGTAAACAACATCAGTCACGTCATCAATCTCAAACTAATCACTCAACTAGTTATCTGGGTTAGTGAATAAAAATGCCTATTTTTAAGTGTTTTTCTTTGTTTCATCAACCGTTGACAAACCGTTACGCAAGGGTTACCTAACAGTTAAACAACCGTTTCGAAACCAGAATCAGGAACAGGATAAGGATAAGGAACAGAATCAGAAACAGGATATGGGTGGCGCGCGGTCGAAAAAAACCGACCGCTTGCCAGCAACTATTTTTACCCATGATACCTTCGTTTAAGTTTTGAAATAAATTAAAAACAAAGCCGTTAAAATTTATTCGGACTTGGAAAGAACCGTATCGGCAGAAAAAAGATTAAAAAAAGTTTTTTAGTAAAAATCCTCGTTTTTAAAGGGAAATTAATCAATTTTTAGTCCACAAAAAATATTTTTTGAAAAAAATTAAAAATAGGGTTGCCTATTTTGCAAAAAAATGGCTATAATTTTTATATTCTGGCGTGAGGTGGGTATAGCGTCAGTTTACAAAATTATCCCTGTTTGCGTATTCCAATAAATTCGCAGGGCGATTCCAAATAAATTCGCAGGTTGATTCCAATACAAATCGCAGGGTAATTCCAAATTAATTCGCAGTGGTATTCTGATTTAATTTGCAGAGTGGTTCTGGTTTAAAATTTTCAGATAGTTTTTCCACTTCATAATATAGATCATTAAATCGGAGCGAAGCGACGCTATAATTTTATTGGTAACTTGATTAAGCTTCACCTCCTTTTATTAAAGTAGCCTGTTTTTTTCTCATAGATTCGCCCTTAAGTTCAACACGATAAGCGGTATGAACCAATCTGTCTAGAATGGCATCCGCTAACGTACCATCACCGATAGCTTCATGCCAAAATTTCACAGGTAGTTGGCTGGTAATGATACAAGAACGCTTTTCATGGCGGTCATCTAATAATTCTAATAAATCACGCCGCTGTTCATCGGTAAAGGGAGTTAATGCAAAGTCATCTAAAATGAGCACATCCATTTTAGCTAACTCAAGCATTTTTTTCGTATATCGTCCATCGCCTTTAGCGATAGCTAATTCAGGTAAAAGCCTGGAGATTCTAGCATAATAAGAAGAGAAGCCTTCCAAACAAGCTTTATGCGCAAGTGCACAAGCCAAGAAGGTTTTGCCTGTACCCGTTGGGCCAACAATTAATAGATTATGGTGTGCACGGAGCCACTGACAACTCGCCAATGAGTTCAGAAGCGATGGGTCTAAGCCTCTTTGAGCTTTATAGTCAATATCTTCAAGACAAGCTTGCTGTTTTAATTGTGATTTTCGCAGTCTGTTTTGTAGTTGCCGATTTTGACGTTCAAGTAACTCTCGGTCGACCATAAATCCCAGACGTTCTTCAAAGCTTAAACTGTGGATATTAGATTGCTGTAATTGTTCATGCAACGCTTTGGCCATACCGCTTAAGCGAAGGGTTTTAAGGTTTTGCATGACAGGATGTATTAACATAAATTTCTCCGGTAAATAGTTATTCAAAGTACTGCTGACCTCTGACATATTCATGATTTTTTTGTGTGACATGGGTACTTTGTGAATGAGTGGGTAGCGGTTGTTGTTCAAGACGATTTTTTAAGATGGCTTCGACACTTTTATAGGAAAACGCCCCGATGGCTAAAGCTCTTTTGCAAGCAGCTTCAAGTCGTTCTTGTCCATACTGTTTGCCTAAACGCAGGAGTCCTAAACAAGCACGAAAGCCTTGTTGAGGATGTGCTCTTTTTAAAATGATTTGTTCGACAAGAGAAGCCGTCGATGCACCAGTTTTACTTGCCCATTGTTGAATACGTTCAGGCGTCCACTCGGCATAGCGCTGATGCGATTTGGGCATGTGTTCATTGAGTGTAGTATGTTGGTACTTGGTATAACTACGGGTATGAGCAGCAATCCGTTTTCGCTTATAAAACACTTCAACCAATGGCTGGGTAAAACGCACATCCAAAGTTTTTTGTGCAAAGGTATAGGGTACACTGTAATAATGTTCTTCCAATTCGATATGATAATCGATACCTGCTTTCGCTTGTTTCCATTGAGCAAAAACGTAACGTGTGGCAGGAAGAGATTTCAGCAGAGATTGTTCCAAACATTCAAATTGGCTTTTTCTTGAACCTGGCAATTTTTGGAATGGGCGCTTATTGAGTTCATCACGTAAGTGATGTAATGCCTCATTGAGTTCTTGCAAACTTAAAAATGAACGATTTCTGAATCTAGCTAAAATTTGACGTTCGACATGTAAAACGGCTTGCTCAACTTTGGCTTTATCTTTAGGGGAAGCTACTCGAGTGGGTAAAATAGCAATCCCATAATGACTTGCCATTTCTTGATACGTCGGATTTAAGTCAGGCTCATAACGATGCGCTTTTTGAACCCCACTTTTTAAATTATCTGGAACCACAATTTCAGGAACACCACCTAAAAATTCAAAGGTACGCACATGCGAGCCTATCCAATCTGGCAATCCTTGGGTCCAAGTGGCTTCTACATAAAAATAATTGGAAGCACCTAATACCGCAATAAAAATTTGTGCATTTTGCACTTCGCCTGTGTGTCGATTAAATAAAACCGGTATGGTATCTCCTGCATAATCTACAAAGAGTTTTTCACCTGCTTTATGGGTTTGACGCATCCAAACATCCAATTTATTTTCAAATTGTTGGTAGAGCGCACAGAACATACTGTAACTGATCCCGCGCGGATAACGCTCCTTATATTCTTGCCACAATAACATCAGTGTGACATGTTTCTTTTTCAGTTGTGCATGAACCTGTGCAAAATCAATTTCACCCTTATCTTCCGGCATGGGCCGTTTAATCGGTGGATAGAGCTTTCTTTCTAATTGTTCATCATCTAACCCTTCGGGTAAGGGCCAACTTAATTGTGCCTCACCCACTCTGCGCAGACATTCTCTTACCGTACTACTACTAATGCCCAAACTCTTTGCTATAAATTGATTGCTGTGAGTTCCATCTTTTAAACGTAAAATCTCTCGTATCTTTCTCATGGACAATGGACTCCTCGACATAAAAACTGTGCCTCTCTTTACTTAAGTTAAAAGCACAGCATATTTTTAAAATGCGCTTGCGTAGATAAAAACCACACACAACAACGCACGCCAAGTTGTCGCTTTACTCCAATAAAATAATCAGCAATATCAGAACTGGAATACCACTGCGAATTAATTTGGAATCGCCCTGCGATTTGAATTGGAATTGCCCTGCGAATTAAATAGGAATTGCCCTGCGAATTAATTTAGAAATACCCTGCGATTTGGACTGGAATACGC
>CAWJOP010000009.1:0-11806 GCA_963844535.1 uncultured Gammaproteobacteria bacterium
TTCGGTGGGCTCACTATCTTTTCCATTAATGAAGTTTGCTGTAGTTTTTTTGTTTGACTAAAGAACAGGGTGTATCGACCTTCGTTTATTTTAGAATGAATCAATTTAATCCCCAGTGCAATTCCCAGTGTTACCAATCCAATAGCAAATTGGCAAGGATTGCTTTCCAGGCTTTGCTATGTTTGCTCAGGATAGGATTTTCACTGTGCAATCTTGCTGTAAAATGTTGATGAAATTTTATGTAACTTCTTTATCGGGTAATTCTGTTGTCCTAGGTTTCGTAACAAAAAGGTCAACATTATGACGTAATTTATTGGTTAAATTGATGGTGGTTTTGTCAGGCCAAGTTTCTGCCATATCATCGATAAGCCCATACAGCTGGTTAATTGCTGCAACATATTCCGACTGTGTTTGTGCTCTTTAGTCTACTTTTTGCCTTATTATGAAGCTTTTTATCATCTTGAATTGGCACTTTTTTATTATAATTATTAGGAATTTTTTCATCTAAATCAAGAAGTTCAGCGGTAATTTTATTGAGAGGAGCTGATATGTGAATACCAGAAAAGTGCGATTTAGATTCATTAATAAAATTCAACACTGGCTCGCTATCTCCAGATTTTGCGTATGTTTCGAGTTTTTCCTTAAGATTATTGATAATTTGTTTTTTAGTTGTGTTTATTTTGAAGCTATGTTGTATTTGTGTCCAATAATCGTCCAGTTTCGGTACTAATAAATTTTTTACTACGTTACTTCTTTCTTCGAAGCGGTGTACTAATCCCTCATTAGCTATTTTTTGATCCCGTAGTGCCTTTTTTTCTTGATCTCGTAGTGCCTTTTTTTTGATCCCGTAGTGCCTTTTTTTCTTGATCTCGTAGTGCCTTTTTTGATCCCGTAGTGCCTTTTTTTCTTGATCCCGTAGTCGTGCCTCTTCTTCTTGAGCCCGTTGTTGCGCCATCAATTCATCTTGATTATTCAATCCCAACTTTTTTTCAAGTTGTTTGAACGTAGTAGAATAGCTGGTTTTACCTTGCTGAAGCATTTGCTCTTGTAACAGAGGAAGATGACTTGCAGAAAACCATGTCAACTCTTTTTTAGCAGCTAATAAGGGTGCTTCACCGTCTAAGGTGTATATTTGTTCTTTCAAAGCCACATAAGTTGAATTTTTTTCAATAGTGTCAGGTCTGGTGCCGGCTAATGCCAAACCATTCATTGTTTCTAACCAAATAGGACACGATGGATTGTTAAAATCTTCGCCGCTTGCGAGCCGCCGAGCTAATACTTCTGCTTCTTCTTGGCAAATTAACAAGGCATGTACCGTCTCATCTTTTTTCCAGAATAAAGTTGCGAGGCTAGATTTCAAAGAGCAATCTTTTGCAAGAAGCCCAAAAGCTTGCCTGTCATGCGTCATGTAAAATTGTGTAGAAACCAACAAATCGTTTGACCACTCAATGGTTGGGTATTTTTTTAGATTATCCGAATGATTACGCCATAATACAGGTAATTCATTTCTATCATGCCCGTCGCCAGTTAATGTGCCATTCTCTTGTAAAGAACAGTGCTGTGCCCAATTGGTGTTAATCACATTGGGCTTTAAAGTTTCATCAATAACTTCTGTTTTTACTTCTGTTTTTAGTTCTACCTGTACTTCTTGTTGTTGTTCAATATTGACTTCCGTGCCTAATTCTAAGGTTGTTTGTTGTGTTTCATTGCAATAAGCCAATGTGTCTTGAATAATTGCATCGCATTGTTCCTGCATCTCATGATTGATTTCACTACTTAATGTGGCTTCTTGCCATTGCTTAAGAACTGCCTCGCTGATTTGATTTAAAATAACGCTTGTTTTTTGCTCTGTAATCTCTTTACCGTATAATTCAATAATATCATCTGGGTTTCTATCCACGAGCAAGGGCTGAAACTTTTTAAATAAGGGAATAGAATCTTGAGCCTTGAGCTGTCTTAAACGTTGGTCTAAATCCATTTGCACCACGTTATACAATTTTTTACAAGCCGCTTTAAATACATCATTGGCCAGCTTATTTTTTTCGGTATTTTCTAAGCATTGATACAAGTTATCTAGCGTTGGGTGTTTGCCCAATTTATCTTTTAAGGCAGGAGATAAAAAAATGTTGATTGTTTGTCCAGCGGATAACAAGCGCATGCGGGCAACGGCTTGCAGGAAACTGCTCAAGGTTGTCGTAACATCCACGCTAACCGCAGCGCATGCTGTGGGTGATTGAGGGAGATCAATGCCCGTTGCATGACTTTGATCGTAATAAGAAAAGCATTGGTCGGGTTTTACTTGTAACCGTTGTTCTATTTTGTCCGGTTCGGTCGAGGGTAACACTATTATATCTTGCGTCGCTAAACCGCCTATTTCCCAAGCACACAGTTGATCGTCTTGAAAGAATAAAACATAACGGATGCGAGTCCCCTCTAATTGCGCTGCAATCTTTTGAGCAACCTCCAGATTGCTTTGCCCACGCCGGTGAGCACCCACATCAATAAGTGCCGATAATGCGGCTAATTTTTCTTCTCCTTGTGGGAGCAAGGGCGTGTCTTTGCTCTTTAATAGCGTTTTAAGATAATTTTTTGTACCAAAACTGGTGGTCACATCAAACGTGATCCGATTGTCAAAGGTTGGGTAATTCTCTGGGGTACCACTTAAACCTTGAATGCGTTTCACTTGGTTCGCATGATTAATGGCATTGCTGGTTAGTTTTTGACGGTATAATTTAATCGACGGCAGTATGTCTTCTTCCAAGGCATAGCGTATAAAAGCCTTGTTTTTTTGAAAGTAAGGATAGAGGGTTTGTAATTGCTCCTCATTGGCAACATCAATACCTTGTAAGTTCAGAGGCAAATCAGCATTATCCATCATTGCCTGCAGACACGTTTGATAACGATTCTCAGCCTCAGAGGCTCCTTCGTTAGTGGACATGAGGTATTCTTGATCGGATTTCTTCCAGGATTTCAGTACGGTTTTAAAGACATCAAAACGAATGCCTTCGTTAGAGCTCATCTGAATTGTGTAATTTATTGA
Source organism: uncultured Gammaproteobacteria bacterium (assembly GCA_963844535.1). GTDB lineage: Bacteria > Pseudomonadota > Gammaproteobacteria > CAWJOP01 > CAWJOP01 > CAWJOP01. The sequence goes on from CAWJOP010000009.1 coordinate 3,041, forward strand.
TTCAAGAAAATTAGCGAATAAATTCTTTGTCGGCACATTGTTCGCCGCGTATGGAATAGCAATGGTGATGTCCTCTGCTGGAGATGGCCCGTACTGTTCGCGTAATTTTTGTTTTAATGTTAAAGGAAGAAAAACTTCCCATTGAGCATTCAGCAAGGCTTGAATCTTTGCTTGTTCTGGATGCTCCAAGAATGAGTGTGTTGCCCTATAACGCTCGGCGTAGTATGCCATGAGTTCGGTGATTAATTCTGGCGGATGGTTTAATACCTCTGGATTATTTAAAATATCTAAAAAGAGTTTACCATTGAGTTTTGCCAAAGGACTTTCTTCATCAACTTGAATGTCAACTGTTTCTAGGAAATCGAATAAATCAAGAGTTGTCTTGATAAGAATTGGATCAAGTGAGGTTTTTTGGCCAATGGAATAATTTAATTCAAGATTAATATCGAGTACTTTATGAATTTCATCGACAACAACGTCAGCGCGTTCTTTAAAGAGTGTCAGGATCTCACTTAATAAATCAATTTGTTCCTGAAGCTCCGGATTATCAGGATCAAATTGTGCTTGATAGAGCAACTCTCGCCATTTTAGGTGCAATGATTGCAGGCTGCTGGGTGCCATAATCAAGCATTTTTTTTGTTCGATAATATCTTGGAATTTCGCTAAATAACCCATTAAACTGACCGGATCAGCTGGGCTTTTGCGATCGAATGAAAATAATTCCAGGTCTTGATCAAAGACGTTTTTGGCTGTTTGGCGTAAATCGTGATAAGTGGTTTGCAGTAATGAAGCCGGTGCTTCAATTATCGATAAGTGGTAGCCATCTGCTTTGAGAAATGCAAGGATTGGCAAAATGACTTTTGATTTTCCACCACCCATAATGAGCTGTCCCACACGATTGCTGCTGGCACTATCCCATTGTTGCGTCAAATTTTCGATGAGCGCCCATTGATCTGGGCGTACGGTCTTTTTAGTTTGATATTGAAACAAATCTAATGCCGCATTTCCTTTTAATGGATTCAATTCTAGGATTTGCTTCGCAAGTTGCAATCGGAGTTCATCTTGTTTGTAGTCCGTATTTTTTTTGCTGCTGAGTTGTTGTAAGGTCTCAAAAATGCGGTTGTATTGTCTGTATAAAAATACGTTGTGTAATAATTGTTTTAACGCGCGGCGCACAAGAGGATGTGATTCTTCAGGAATTTGGCGCATGTCTAAAAAGGATTCCTCCATGCCTAACGCGTATTTTTTTAACAGAGAATCAATCTGTAATGGCAAAATCTTCGCACCCAGTTCTTTTGTTTTTAGTGATAACAAGGCTTGTAAATCGTTAGGTAATGAAGTCGCGTAGTGTTTTAATGCCATGTGGTTATCGGCAATCTCTACAGTCATTCGAACTAACGTATGTTTCACGTCGTCTTTACTCTCTTTTATGTCAATCCATTCTTCAATTTGTGATTTTATCGTTTGACGATACTGTGCTTCCATGTCATCTAGCTCGATATCAGTCTCATCGTACTTGGTGCGTTGTTCTATTGGAGAAAGTTTTTTGTATTGCTCGATTAGTTCACTTTTATCGGCCATTAGTTTTTGGGAACGAACTTGCAGCTCTTGCGCAATGTCTACGAGTGTTGATGGGAGCTTGATCATTCTTAATGGCTCTGGCTCGTCCTTATCATGAACACCTTGCTTAGGTGATTTTTGTTCAGAAATTTTCTTAAGCCATATTGTATTTTTCTCAGTGATAGGGATGGTGAGTGGAATAGGGTGCATGTCGGTAGAAAATTTAGAATAAAAGCCTTTCTTATTGTTAGAAATAATTTTCCAGATAGAATATTTTTCCAGATCTTCTTTGTTCCTTGAGTATTGTTCAAAGGTATCTGCATAAGATTTTCTAAATAATACGGGGTTTTCTAGCCCACGTAATAGCACAATGGCTATTTGCAGTCGGTCGCTACGATTATCAGGTGTCTTCATCATTTCTTCTGGGCCCTTGAGGCGCTCATTTAAATCCGCACAAGCCATGATAGTACGTTGACAAAAATCCTTAAGCTTTGCTCGGGATGGATCATTATTGGTATGGTCGTCATTGATTAGACTGAAATAATGTTTAAGATGCATGAAGAATAAATCATCCGTCATATCTAAAGATAATAGGTCGCACGCACGCTGACACGCATCGTCTGCAGACGGTTCCTGTGCAAGTACTTGTAAATCCGCCAATGTTCCTACATTACTTGGAGTGTTACCTTGCTCTGCGGCATGGTGCAGTATTCGCTTTCTTAGAGTGTTTATTGCGTGTAAGGATAGAGGCTTATCTTTTTCAAGAACAATGCCGTTGCTGTTTATACCCCATATTGTTCCTTCCTTTTTTTCTCCTAACGGATTAACATAGGTATAAGTAATTGAATCATCAAATTCACATTCCACATAGAATTTACCTGGTTCCATTGTTGTGAAGCCAGATTCGTTTAACATCTCATAAGCATGATTTCGCGGTTGGTAGGTTGCTCGTTCTGGTGTTGGCCAATAAGGGATAATGAGTGTTGGGCCATACAGACTCGTTAACGGCATTACAAAGGGTACTTTTTTTTCTTTTTTTGAGCGAACGTTTTCTGTTTTTGCATAGACATAGGCGAGATAACCTTCCGTTTGTTGTTCTTTACATTTTGCAACAATCTTGATTTGTTCTTTAATCTTCTTTTGTAATGCCACAATTTTAGTTTTTTCTTTGGGATTAATGGTATCTATTTCTTGCTGTAAACGAAGCAGTTCTTTTTTAGCGGTACGTTTTGTTTTTTCCAAACTTAACCATACATAGTTGGCAAGACGTTCTATTTCATGCTTTGGAATACGCGCTTCATCGCTCATATTATTGCTTAAACGATGATATTGTGTGTACGTTTTGATGATGTAATCAGGTAATTCCTTTAAAAATTTACCTAAATCTTCAGTGGATGTAGCTTTGCGATCCGGTTGTTCTTGTATGCGAGAAAACATGGCCAATGCGGTTAATTGTATTGCCAGTAATTTTGTAGTGACAATGGGTTCTACACTGTCTTTTTGATTGTCCAAAATAGTGGGTAATTTCTTACATAACCAGTGCAGATAAGTCAACTCATTAGGTGTCCCTTGAAAGCTGTATTTTTTGAGTAAAGCATATGCTTTGTCATATTCATAGCGTGCACAATATAAATAGACAAGGTATAACTGTTCTGTTGAAGCGGACGCTTTCGTAGACAATTTACCCATGCTATCAAAATGCAAGGTAGCATATGATTGCTCCTCAAGCGTTTTATTGCTCATTGTCGTACGATCGATGTCATGAATTAATTGATAATGGCTGCCAGAGATGGTTTTTTGTGTGTAAAAGGGCTGTATCGGGACTAGCAGTAAACAGTGCCATGGTTTGCTCTCTCTTGATTCAGCGATCATCATGCCTGTTGCCAACGGCGATGGATGAGGACTTAGGTAATATGTTTTATTTTCATAATTTAATGTGACCCCTGTTTGCTCATTAAAATGGCCATAGAGTTGATAGCGTGGCAAATAAAACTGGTATTGCTGTTCTTCTGGTGGATCTAATAAAATGATTTCAATTAAGTTGCTGTCTTCAAATGTAGCAAAGCAAGAGAGAATTTCTTTTCTAGCGTCACCATTGAAACACACTTGTCCTTCGGGTACATGAGAATACAAAGTCTCATTCTGCCAATGGTAAATTAGTTTCTCTCTAGGTTGATGAGGTTGCATGATGAGCACATGATCCCCTGGTTGATTAACCCAAGCATAGTTTTTTGGATCTCTTAAGTATTCGGGTAAAAAATCATCGGTACGATATTGGTACCACTGCTCGTCTATTCTTTTGAAAAGCCCATGAGGAGTGAGGTAGTATTCTTCACCTTGCCAATAAAACTGATATTCTTGTTCATTTATTTTTCGTGCTAAAGGCGTAGCGTCCACACCAATGATGTGTTCATAGGCCCTATGATCTCTAGTGATTAAAGTAGGAATAGCAACGAATTCTTGATTTTCAAGGGAAATATCACCATCCATTAAATTGATACAAATGAGCTGTTTATGTTGATTCAAGCAATAATACGCCATATCAGCTGATTCATCATGTGCTGGTTGATGAAACGGTGCTTGATCAGGTAATAATTGATCAAGCACCGCGGGTAACGTTTCTATAACTGCTCTCGAATCAATTCTTTGCATCGTTAAGAATAAAGGTTCAAAGCTTTCATCTTCTGCTTGAGTAATCGTACCGGGTATTCTATCTTGACTGTGTTGTTGTATATAAAATCGCGCATACAATGCATGATGAAGATGATCGCTATTTTCTGGTAAAGATAAGTCATCGGGAGAATACAGTTTCATGATGTTATAAAATGCAAGACGCTGTAATTCTGTTTGCATTGATTGTCGTTTATCATGCTCTAGCCAATAGTCTATGTCTTGCTCTAATTTTTTATAATCTTTTCTAGCCGTATTTTGTATGTCCACCGATGCTGTGGTGCAAGAGGCGATATAACCATAAACCCAAGAGCTTATTTTTAATAAAAATAAGCCTCGATGGGTTAAATGCTTGGCACTTTGTGCCATATCTCCAAGTGTTACGCCCTTTTGGCAAAAGAGCCGCAAGGCTGTTACAATTTCTGCTTGATGCTCTAAGGCTAAATCAAGAATACCTGGTTGAAAGAGGGAAAAAAGCATATAAAATTGATAATCTCTGTCCTCTAATAAATCCATATGGCGGGTGAAGTAATCTAGGGTTTGTACCGCCTGCAAGGGCAAGGCAGTTCTTAAGTCCATTAATTCTTTATCAAGTGCCGTGCTTTGCTTAAGCAATCGTATCTGATTAGAATTTAAATGGGGCTTACGAACGTCGCTCATGAGTGGTTTGATGACATTCGATGCTATGTGCTGTTGGTTTCCCTTGCCACCTGCAATTCTTTCTAATTCTCTAGCAACTTCCATCCCATATCCCCAAAATTCAGGTCTCTCTGGGATACTATATAAATTGCCTTGACAGCTATTGCCGGTCATGCAATTTATAATGTAAAAATCATTGTTATAATTACGTTGAGGGATAACATCGAAAGATGTAATACCAGGTGAAGTATCACTGCTATAAAGTAAACTTTTAGTACAAAAATAAATGCATAAATCAATCTGATGCTGTGTTTTTATCAGTGCTTCCAGACGTTGTCTGCTTGGTGGTTCAATGTTTTTTGATTTTATTCCAGCAACAAATAAGGCTTCAATTTCATTTTTTATGATCCCTTGTTCGGTTTTTGTGGTTAATCCATAATCTGAGCGAATTAATTCTAAATGATCTCTAAAGAAGTTCTCTAATGAGGTTTTTTCTTCTTTACAATAAGATGAGTTCATGATTTCCTTGTAATGATCCAAAAGTCGCATTCCTAGTACTTTATGAAATTCAATAGGCGCATTTTCTTGTGCGCTATAATAAATTCTTAAACAAGAAAATAGGTGAGAAATGTGTGGATCAGTGCTACTTAAGAAAAAATTTCGTGACATTGTATGAAATAATAACCAACCAGGCATATACGCAACATAGTGGTCAATCTGCTTCAGTTCTTCATTCCACTCTGAATGTCCAAGAACACGTGCATGATATATCATGGTTGCATAATGCGTTAAACACATTAATCCTAACGCAATGGCTTGATTGCGTGGGGAAGCACAACGCCGAGCCCCCCTCCTTTTTACTGCTTTATTGTCATCTTCATTTTTGCCAAACCAGAGGTTAAAGTAATTAGTTGATTTATTTTTAAAGTAGAAATCGAAATATTCAATACTGTACTTATGTAGTAAGAGAAGGGCTTGTGCCCAATCTTCTAGTGTGTGACCTTGTTCGAAGGGATTGGCTCTAAAATCCTTGAATTGGTCACAAAACGTGAAACATAATTGCTCTATATTATCAACAAAATTTCTTTTATCTGACTTTTTACTTTCTTCATCTAAATGGTTTAATGCATCAATCAACGATCCTGTTTTGTCAAAAAGTAATAGGGGACTTGTAGGAATTGTTTTTCGCGCTTGATCCTGCTTGGGCGTATCACCAGGCATCCAGTCAAGAGGAGTCACATGAATTTCAGCATCGATTATTTCTTTTTTTTCAACAGGTGCTTCTTGAAGAGGTGCATTAAAAAATGCATCAGCTTCATGTTTGATTGCAGTTAATTGCTCAATGAATGTCCTTTTATCCTCTAGCTCTAATTGCTGTTCTAACTCTTTGCCGGTCGAGATCATCCTCGCTGTATTGGCACAAGCTGCATGAAATTCTTTTTTATATGTTTTCGGTATTTTTTGAGTAGTCAAGAAATCTTGCAGCACATGTAAACGATAATCTAAGATAAAACGATCATAATCGGTGTCTGTTGCAAAAAAACCACGTAACATTTTTTGTGCTGCTTGTTGTGCACAAGTGCCACTGCGTTGCCCTGAGGTAACATGTGCAAAGTAGGGTGTTGGATCAGTTACTTCTCCACCAAGATAAGCGCTGGCTGCAAAAATTTTCTCATAAATGCCTTCGGCATTATTATCCAGATAAGTAGGATCATGCATTGGCAATACTACAGGCTCAACTAATTTCTTAATCCACGCTTGTAAGCCACCGTGTTGTTTTCTTTGTTCATCATTCTTAAAGCGAATAGCATAAACCGGATTAAATTTTTCTTTATAATCCTCCGACTCTATTGTTGATAGATGAGTCGGTGCTATTTTTTTGTGATACCGAGCGCCAGCGCCTGTGTTATAGGCAAGAAAAATAATATCCCCGTTCAGATCATGAAATAACCGATAGATCATGGCATGCCCCGCAGGAGTAGCAGTCCACCCCCCGGGAAAAAAATATCATCTTCTTTTTCAAACGTATCGAAAATGCGTTGGGCACTGTCATGGGTATCATGAGATAGCTGGAACTGCTGAATAGTACTAATCTGCTCCAAATGAAATTGCATTGTCTCAATGGACTCAAAAGACAAATGATATCTATCCTGATAATTTATATCGTGTTTTATATTGTTTAAAAAAGAATTTATATTATCAGAAACCATCGCAAGATTAAGGCCCTCTAATGGCCCGCCGCCTAGTTCACCATCTAGGAAAATAGCTGCGAATAATTTGAGTTGCTCTAAATTGCGTTTCTCTTTTTTTGATTGCATAAATAATTCTTACTATTACATCATATTGACTAATATTATAGCATTCTTTTGATTTTTTTACCTCCGTACTGTATAAAAATTGTGATTTAATTGTAACTCGCTGAAAACTAAATATAATCCTTCTTGTCAAAAGGAATAAAACTTATTGTAAGGGAAATCCATTAAAAATCGGTCAGCTACATTCGATTCTTGCTGTGGGTAACGATATTAATCCGAATATTCCCACGCGCTGTGGTTCGGTTTTAATTGGGAAAATGCAGGTTGCTGGGAAGTAGGGAGAGTGCTTCGTTTCCTTTTGTGTTAGTATTGATAAGATAAATTTGAATTGCCAGTAGCAGCATAAGCGTAATTATAAAAATAAATTAGCAGTGAATGTATTGGCAGTCAATATTAAATACCACTAAGAAGAGATGAAAATTATGTCACGATATCTTGATCCAAAAGCAGATGTAGTCTTTAAAAAAATATTTGGTGACCATCCAAACATATTAATTAGTTTTTTAAACGCAGTATTTCCCTTGGCATCGAATAGTCCTATTGTAGAATTGTCGTATTTACCCAGCGAACAAGTTCCTCATATTCCTGAATTTAAACGAACGATTGCTGATGCGAAGTGTACGGATGCCAAAGGACGAGTCTTTATTGTTGAAATGCAGATGAACTGGACGGACAGTTTTAAGCAACGGTTATTATTCGGTACCAGTCAGGCTTTTGTCAAACAACTAGAGAAAGGAGAAGAATACCGATTTCTACAACCGGTTTATGGTTTAGGTATTGTGGCTGAAATTTATGAAAAAACAAGCACTGACTGGTATCACCATTATCAATTAGTTAAAAAAGGGAATTTGGACAGTGATGTCATTGAGCATTTGCAATTAATTTTTATAGAATTACCTAAATTTCCTGTTCATTCACCTGATGAAAAAAAATTAAGATTATTATGGTTACGGTTTTTGCGTGAAATTAATGAAAAGACAAAAACCGTCTCAAAAGAGCTACTTGACGTCCCTGAAATAGCCGAAGCCATAGAGCTTGCAGAAGAATCAGCTTATACACCTGGTGAATTAGGCTACTATGAATCCTATTGGGATAATGTGCGACGAGAAAAAACCATCATGATTGATAAATATACTGAAGGTCTGGCTGAGGGTGAGGCTAAGGGGAGAATTGAGGGCAAGACTGAGGGTAGAATTGAGGGTAGAATTGAGGGCAAGACTGAGGGAGGGGTAGAATTGAAGAAAAGAGAACGATGGCTAAAAAGCTGCTTAGACGTGGTGTATCGATAGATATAGTTGTTGAAGATACGGAGTTAACACGTGAAGAAGTTGAGACAATTAAAGCTGACCTAGATAAATCTCAGTAAACAGGTCAGTTCCAAAGAACTAGTACCGTTTCAATTTAATTTTGACAGGTTGGTCCGAGCCGTGACCGTCAGGGAGCGGAACTTTAAACAGGGTTCCGCTTGCTAACGCGCGCGGCTCGGATGTTCATAAATAATTCGTTTTGTATGGCGCTACCTGTCAAAACTAAATAGAAACGGTACTAGATAAACTCATCTGGGGAGCTTAGTCATGCGCCT